>JAGTRJ010000038.1 GCA_018261755.1 Burkholderiaceae bacterium | reverse complement strand
TGAACAGTCGCCGCAGTTCGGCTCGTTCATGGTCGATGGTGGCTGCGCCTTTGCCTTCTGTCACCATGGCATCGATGAATTCCTGTATATGGTAGGTCATGACATCGGACATGGTCATGCCTGCAAGGCGCTGGCGTACGAGCAGGCTTTGGCTGGAGTTCTTGGACAGCTTGGCTTGATGGGCTTTTAAGCTATTGGGGGTGCGGCTGGTGGTTTCCGCTTCAAAGCGCACTTCCCAATAGATGGATGCTCCATTCATTGGTCTTTCCAGTCGCTTTAGGCGAATGATGGGCAATCCTACGGCGCGAAGGTATCGATTGATACGAACCGCGTCAACATTGGCTCCTTTGAGCTTTGGGAGACGTTCTCGGGCGTAGTTCATGAATGCTTGCCCGAGGGTAGTACGAAACGGGCCAGCTGCTGCGGGTTGGCCTTTCTGACGTAGCGCAAAGCGAATTTCGGTTTGCGCTTCGTTTGCCAGCGCTTGCGTGGCATAGCCGGTGCGGTAAATGTCTTCGCCCTTGATACGCAGCCGGAATGACCAGTGCGAGCCTTCACGATAGGGTTTAGCCATGGGACACCTCCGCGTGTGCGAAGGCGCGGCCTGAATTTTGATACAACATGAGCAACTCCTTTTTTAAGTTGGAGTTGCGTATAGGCAAAATGAATGGGAATGATGAGCTTTAAACCGCAAGAAATGAAGAATAAAGCTTATTCATCCGTATTCGACCACTGTGGCTGCAATGAAAACTGACAGAAAATCGTCAGAACAAGCAAAAAGCCCCGTCCGCAGACGAGGCTAAGTGCATGATTTCATAGACAGCTATGCTAGGATCACATTTCTCACATGAGGATTCCGAGCACTGCGCAACGCCGCAGATGCCCCACCGCAGTAGTATTTCAGCAGCCTGCTAAACCAGCGGCACCACATGCAGCTCCGCTAACTGCAGCCACTCCTTCGCCTGCAGCGGCCATTTGAGCGAACCGCTGTACTGCGGCTCCTTCAGGTGCCAGAGCGCGATGCGCGCGCGCGAACAGGCATGATAGGCCTGATAGAAGTGCACCAGTTCCTCCGGCGGATGATCGTCTGCCACCACGCGGTAAATCTCGAACAGCAGATCGCCAATTTCCGGCGCTCCCAGCCGTTCGCACTCCAGCGCGAGAAACGACAGATCGCCAGCCGCATCGACCGTGCGCAAATCCTTCGAAAATTCCAGGCAATCGACGATCACCGGTTCGTTCTCCAGATACACATGCTCGGCCCGCAAATCGCCATGTCCTTCGATTATCCGCTTCGCGCCAACCCTGCCGTCGAACAGCGCCGGGCGCCGTTGCAGGAATGAACGCATGGCTGCTGCGATCGCATCGAGCGTTGCCGGCGGCAATTCATGCTCGGGCTTCGTCAGTTCGGCAAAGATGTCATCCAGCCCGGTGGCGAAACGGTAACGATACTGTTCCGCCGTCATCGGTTCCGCTCTGGCATTGGCGTAGAACCGGGCCAGCTTTTCTCCCAGCTTCTCCAGCGCATTCGCGGCCACGCGCCCGCTGCGGATGCAATGATCGAGCGCCAGTTCGCCATTCAGCCGGCGCATCAGAATCAGCCATTCGGCCACCTCACCTTCGCCGCCAAATTCAAGTCTGCCAGCCACATCCTGCGTCAGCGGCAGCACGCCGAGGTAAACGCTTTCCGCCAACCGGCGGTTCAGGCGCAATTCTTCCTCGCAGTAGTGATGACGCGCAGCCAACGTGCTGAAATCGAGGTAATCGTGAATCACTGGCTTTTTCAGCTTGTACGCAAAGCGGTCTGTCAGGAACACCCACGACATATGCGTTTCGATCGCCTCGACATCCATCGGCCGCTCGGGGTAATTCGATGGCGCCGACAGAAAGGCAATCTTGTTCTGGAGGCTGGTTTCCGGCATTGTCATTCGGCTGATCGCAATGAAATCGGCATTCCTCGAAAAAGCGGGCAGCCGGCGATGCCTTCCCTGCCAAGCTGTGTCCGCTGTGTGCTATCGAAAATGTGCAACCGAAATCACGCAGGGATATTGACCCCCGTCAAGCCGCGCGCTCACGCCACCGATATTATTTGCTGCACTCCGACGGACATCTGAACCAACATGCCCATACCCTGTCATTTCGATGATCGCCTGCACGCGGCTGAATTGCTGGCAGGCAAACTGCAGCACTATCGCGGCCGCAACCCGCTGGTGCTGGCGATTCCGCGCGGCGCGGTGCCGATGGCAAGGCTGATCGCCGACCGGCTCGAGGGCGAACTCGATGTCGTGCTGGCGCACAAGCTCGGCGCGCCGTACAACCCGGAATACGCGATTGGCGCGATAGTCGAGGGCGGCTGGAGTTACCTGTCGCCGGAAGCGGAGATGCTCAACCTGAGCGAAACCTTCATTGAGCAGGAAAAGGAACTGCAACTGGCGCACATCAACCAGCGGCGCGAACGATATACGCCGCTGAAGCCGCCGGCCAATCCGGCCGGACGCATCGTCATCATCGTCGATGACGGGCTGGCGACCGGCGCAACGATGATCGCGGCATTGCACGCGATCCGCGCACGGAATCCGGCCAAGCTGGTATGCGCGGTGCCGGTGGCAGCGCCGGACAGCCTGGAAAAAGTACGTCCGCTGGCCGATGCCACCATCTGCCTGTGCGCGCCAGACAATTTCCGCGCCGTCGGCCAGTTCTACCAGCGTTTCACGCAAGTCGAGGATGACGAAGTCGAGGCGCTGCTGGCGCGCCCGGCAGCACACGCGGCGTGAAATCCTGGCCGGACCGGGAGGTTCACGCCTGCCACTCAGTCAAAATGCACAAAATAATGGGGGTATATAGCCGAAATACTCCGCTGAGCCACATTTTTGCTGGCTGTTTTTAGATACTGTCCGGAGTATATTTTTTGACCTTACTGACCCAAAATTCATTTGCAGTCAGTTATTTAGGCTGGCGCAGCCAGAACGCGGTTTTCACGCACAGGCAACCGTCGACTGATGGTGCAAGGAAAAACGCTGGGGATGGAGGCGGAGGCCGGAATCGAACCGGCGTACACGGCTTTGCAGGCCGCTGCATAACCACTTTGCTACCCCGCCGCTTGGGGATGCGCCCGCCCCGAAGGGCGCGGCGAGAATTTGGAGCGGGAGAAGAGTCTCGAACTCTCGACCTATACCTTGGCAAGGTATCGCTCTACCAACTGAGCTACTCCCGCATATTCGATAATTCTGGAGCGGGAGAAGAGTCTCGAACTCTCGACCTATACCTTGGCAAGGTATCGCTCTACCAACTGAGCTACTCCCGCATCATCAATGCAGACCGCCATTATAAGAAAGTTTTACCCGCCGTGTCAAGGGATGTGTCCACCATGTTCCTTGATTAATGGCCACGCCCGTTGCAGATAGTAAAACATCGACCAGACCGTCAGCACCGCGGCAAGAATCAGCAGCCATTCACCCCAGATGCGCGTATCGATGATGCCACACAGTTTATCGAAATACAGCAGCATCGGAATCGCCACCATCTGCGCCGCCGTCTTGATTTTGCCGATTGAACTGACGGCCACTGAATTCCTTGCCCCGATCAGCGCCATCCATTCACGCAGCGCGGAAATCGTGATTTCGCGACCGATGATGATGAACGCCAGCAGCGCATTCACGCGGTCGAGCTGCACCAGCACCAGCAACGCACCGGCGACCATCAGCTTGTCGGCCACCGGATCGAGAAAAGCGCCGAAAGCCGAGGTCTGGTTCCAGCGCCGCGCCAGGTAGCCGTCAATCCAGTCGGTCAGTGCGGCGACAATGAAAATCGCAGTCGATGCAATGCCCTGCTGCATCGGCGTCAGCCAATGTTCAGGCAGGTAAAACAGGCCAACCATCAGTGGAATCAGCGCCACTCGCAGCCATGTGAGAAAAATCGGTGTATTAAACGGCATTTCCGGAAGCTTCGGTTTCAGTTATCCCGAAATCGTAAACGAAATCGGCGCAAATTTGAACCGCATACGAGCATTGTTACCTTATTTGTTTTGTGGTCATCCGACGATGTCGTACTCCCCGTTGCAGCCGCAACCTGATATGGCAATCGTTTCCGGTTTCAAGCTGTCGGACGACCGCCTCGCCAGCCTCGCAAATTGATGCAGCTTAGTGCAACTGACGGTAGATCTGCTCCGCCAGCTGGCGAGAAATGCCGTCGACCGACGCCAGATCATCGACGCTGGCATTAGCCACGCCGTGCAGGCTGCCGAAACGCGCCAGCAGCTTTTGCCGCCGCTTGGCGCCAATGCCCTCGATCTCTTCCAGCCGCGAAGTTTGCCGCGCCTTCGCGCGCTTGGCGCGCATGCCGGTAATCGCAAACCGGTGCGCTTCGTCGCGGATTTGCGCCACCAGCATCAGCGCGGCCGAATCCTTGCCCAGTTCCTGTTCGCTGCCGTCCGGCCGCACCAACGTTTCCAGCCCGACCTTGCGCCCTTCCCCCTTGGCCACGCCGACAATCAGGCCGGTATCGAGCCCCAGTTCCTCGAACACCTGTCTGGCCATCGATACCTGCCCCTTGCCGCCATCGACCAGCACCACGTCCGGCAGCACGCCGTCGCCGTTGGCCACTTTTTCATAGCGCCGCGTCAGCACCTGCCGCATGGCGGCATAGTCGTCGCCGGGTTCGATGCCGTCGATATTGAAACGCCGGTATTCGCGGTTCTGCATCGCATGGTGCTGATACACCACGCACGACGCCTGCGTCGCTTCGCCCTGCGTGTGGCTGATGTCGAAACATTCGATCCGCAGCGCATCCAGATCCTCGGCTTCCAGCGCCAGCGCATCCACCAGCGCCTGCGTACGCGCCTGCTGCGAACCTTGTTCCGACAGCAGCCGCGCCAGTGCCAGCTCCGCCCCTTTGTGCGCCATCTCCAGCCAGATGCGGCGCTGCCCCTGCGGCTGGAAAGTCAGATGGATGCGGTGCCCGCACTGCTCGGCCAGCGCCAGCATCAGCGCCGGTTCGTCGAACTCGACATTCACCACCAGCGTGCCGGGGATGAACTGGCCGATGTAATGCTGCGCGATGAACGCTTTCAGCACCTCGGCCTCGACCGAGCCGTCTTCGGATGACAACTCGCCGCCTGCTTCGCTGAAACGCGACGGAAACCAGGCGCGATCGCCCAGATGCCGGCCGCCGCGCACCATCGCCAGATTCACGCACGCGCGCCCGCCCTGCACCACCACCGCCAGCATGTCGAGGTCGGCATCGCCGCCAGTGTCCATGCTCTGCTGCTGCAACACCTGCGACAGCGCCGCGATCTGATCGCGCACCGCCGCCGCCTGCTCGAATTCCAGTTCGGCCGCGAACGCCTTCATCTTCGCTTCCAGCGCGGCCAGCACTTCGCCCTGCCGGCCGCGCAGAAAAGCGGTGGCGCTATCGACGTCGGCCCGATACGCATCGCGGCTGATGAATTGCACGCACGGCGCGCTGCAACGCTGAATCTGGTACAGCAGGCACGGCCGCGTGCGGTTGGCGAACACGCTGTCCTCGCAGGTGCGCAGCTTGAACACCTTTTGCAGAATCAGCATCGATTCGCGCACCGCCCACACGTTCGGATACGGGCCGAAATACTGGTGCCTGCGGTCGGTCGCGCCGCGGTAATACACCATGCGCGGATACTCGTCGCCGGTGATTTTCAGGTACGGGTATGACTTGTCGTCACGGAACAGGATGTTAAAACGCGGCTGCAGCGCCTTGATCAGGTTGTTTTCCAGCAGCAGCGCCTCGGCTTCGGTGCGCGTGACCGTGGTTTCCAGCCGCGCGATGCGCCCGACCATCAGCGCAATCCGCGGGCTGGTGTGGGTTTTCTGGAAATAGCTGGACACGCGCCGCTTCAGGTCGCGCGCCTTGCCGACATACAGCACCTTGTCATCGGCATCGAAATAGCGGTACACCCCGGGCAGGTTCGGCAATTGCGCCACCGTTTGCAGCAGCGCCGCGCGCACGGCTTCGCCGACCGCGCCTTTACCGGCGTCGTTGCTGGCGTCATTGCCGATATGGCTGCCGGATTCGCCGTCCTGTTTGGGGTCGATTTTGCCGTTGGTCATCGCCTGCCGTCCTGTTTGCTCTCAAACCCGGCATTGATCATGGGGGTATATGGCCAAAATACCGTTCTTGGCCGCATATTTGGCGGCCGTTTAAAAATACTGAGTGGAGTATATTTTTTGACCTTACTGACCCAAAACACGGTTTGGGTCAGTTATTTTTACCTCAACGTTCAGGCACCTGCGCCCAGGCACCGCCTCAAGCCGCCATCAACTCGTCCACCACCTGCTTGGCCGCCTGATAACGCGCATCCTGCTGCAGCGCCTGCCACGACAATGCCGGCTTTTGCGGCACCAGCGCCGCCAACCGTGCCGCCAATGCGGCTGCTGCCTTGCCGCTCTGTGCCTTCAACCCGGCCAGCAACTGGTCGGCCTTGTCGGGCGAATTGCAGATCAGCACCATGTCGCACCCGGCCGCCAGCGCTGCCTTGGCTCCTTCGACCACGCTGCCGGCCACGCTCGCGCCTTCCATGCTCAGGTCGTCGCTGAAAATCATGCCATCGAAGCCCATGTCCTGCCGCAAAATCGCCAGCCATTTTTTCGAGAAACCGGCCGGGTGCTTGTCCACTTGCGGATAAATCACGTGCGCCGGCATCACCGCCGTCAGGGAGAGACCGAGCCAGCCATAGGGCGCGGCGTCATCGGCCAGAATCTCGCTCAGGCTGCGCCGGTCGACCGGAATGGCAACATGCGAATCGGCCTGCACGAAGCCGTGGCCGGGGAAATGCTTGCCGCAGTTCGCCATGCCGGCCATCAGCAGCCCGTGGTTCAGGCTTTTCGCCAGCAGCGTCACCACGCGTGCATCGGCGTGGAAGGCGCGATCGCCGATCACCGCCGATTCGCCGTAATCGAGATCGAGTACCGGCGTGAACGACAGATCGACCCCGCAGGCGCGCAGCTCGGTCGCCAGCACGTAGCCGACCGCGGTCGCCGCGCGCGTGGCCAAGAGCACGTCGCTGTCCCACAGCTGGCCCAGCTTTTTCATTGCCGGCAGGCGGGTGAAGCCGTCCGCGCGGAAACGCTGCACGCGCCCGCCTTCGTGATCGACCGCAATCAGGATGCCGGGGCGCGCCGCATGAATGGCCGAGGTCAGCGCCACCAGTTGCGCCCGATCGGTGTAGTTGCGCGCGAACAGGATCACGCCGCCAGTCAGCGGGTGCCGGATGCGTCGCAGGTCGTCGTCGCTCAGTTGCGTGCCGACCACGTCCAGCATCACCGGGCCGAATTTTGTTTGTTCCGTCATCATTTCTCCTGTTGTTCGACCGCCTTTTGCACCGCTTGTTCAACAATCACGAACGCCACCGCGTATTCCGCTTCATCGGTAATCGATACTTGCGCGCTCAGTTTTTTCTGTTCCATCAAGGCCTGCAATTCGCCGCTGCAAACCACAATCGGCTTGCCGCTGGGCGCGTTCAGCGTCTGCATCGCGCGCCAGGTCATCGGCATGTGCATCCCCAGCCCAATCGCCTTTGAAAACGCTTCCTTGGCCGCAAAGCGCGTGGCCAGATAGCGCACGCCGCGCACCTCGACCTTCGCTTTGCGCCGCTGGTAACGCAACATTTCATCCGGCCCGAGAATGCGTTCGGCAAAGCGGTCGCCGTAACGCGCCAGCGCCGCCTCGACGCGCGAGATCTGGATGATGTCAGTGCCGATACCGTAAATCATCCGCCCGCTTTCAGGCTCGCCAGCCGCGCGGTGGTGATGATCGCCTTCATTTCGCGCACCGCGTTCTGCCAGCCGGCAAACACCGCGTGCGCCACAATCGCGTGGCCGATGTTCAGTTCGACGATCTCCGGTATCGCGGCAATCGCCTGCACATTGGTGTAGTGCAGCCCGTGACCGGCATTCACCTTCAGCCCGAGCGCGGCGCCGGCATGCACGCCTGCGCGGATGCGCTCCAGCTCGTGCTGCTGCGCCCCTTCGTCCGGCGCATCGGCATAGCGGCCGGTATGCAGTTCGATCACCGGCGCGCCCGCTTCTTTCGCTGCCGCAATCTGCTCCGCTTCCGCGTCAATGAACAGGCTGACCTGAATGCCTTCGGCCGACAATTGCTTCACCGCCGCCTGCACCTGCGCGAAATAGCGCACCACGTCCAGCCCGCCTTCGGTCGTCACTTCCTCGCGCCGCTCCGGCACCAGACACACGTCCTGCGGCTTGACCTTGCAGGCGAAATCCAGCATCTCGCTGGTGATGGCCGATTCCAGGTTCATCTTGGTCAGCAGTTGCGGCCGGATCGCGATCACGTCCGCATCCTTGATGTGGCGCCGGTCTTCGCGCAGATGCAGCGTGATGCCGTCCGCGCCAGCCTGCTCGGCCAGCAGCGCCGCCTGCACCGGATCGGGGTAGCTCGTGCCGCGCGCATTTCGCAGCGTAGCGACGTGATCGATATTGACGCCCAGTTCAATCACCGGGCCTTGGGGATATAGAAAACTCATGATGTAGGGTACGTTAGGTTCCGAAGTATTCCGGAATAAGGGAACATTTTACAACTGCGCGAGATCGATCAGCAGCTGCCGCGTCTGCACCTGTGCGCCGCCGAGATGGTGCGCCAGCAGGAAACGCATCAGGAATTTGCTCTGCGTCTGCGTAGCCGCGTCGGCGTAATCCTCATCCGTCATGTCCAAGAGCGTCTTGCCGGACACGCGCGGCCAGACATCCGACTGCCGCGACGGGCGCGGGCCGAATTCCGGATCGACCACGTATTCGGCTTCTGGCCGCACCCCGCCGCCGGTTTCGGTGCAGGTAGCCCAGTCGCCGCCGACGCCGGTTTCCCTCAGCAGCGCCAGCTCGAATTTGCGCAATGCAATCGGCACCGGCTCGCCCTGCGCCAGTTCATGCAACGCGGCGACGTAATGATCGAACAGCGCCGGATGCGGGTCTTCGCGCGCCAGCAGTTTTTGCAGCAGTTCGTTCAGGTAAAAACCGGATAGCAGCGCGGATTTTTCCAGCGGCACCATGCCCCCAACCCATTCAGCCGCGATCAAGGTGCGCAATTCTGACTTGCCGCTCCAGCCGACCGACAGCGGCTGGAACCCTTGCAATACCCCGCGCAGTTTTGAGTGCGGCCGTTTCGCGCCCTTCGCCACCAGCGCCACCCGGCCATGGTCGCGCGTGAACAGATCGACGATCAGGCTGGTTTCCTTGTACGGCGTGCTGTGCAGCACGAACCCCAGCTGGCCGGCCACGCGGCCGCCGCGATCGGGTTCACGCCGGACGGGTTCGTTCATTCGTAGCCGTAGGCGCGCAACCCGGCTTCATTGTCGGCCCAGCCGGATTTCACCTTGACCCAGATTTCGAGATACACCGGGCCGCCGAACAGTTTTTCCATGTCGAGCCGCGACTGGGTCGAGATTTCCTTCAACCGCGCGCCCTTGTTGCCGATCACCATCGCCTTGTGCGCATCGCGCCCGACCAGAATCGCGGCAAAGATGCGCCGCAGATTCCCTTCCTGCTCAAATTTCTCGATCAGCACCGTGCTGGTGTACGGTAATTCGTCCCCCACCAGCCGGAACACTTTCTCGCGCACGATTTCGGCCGCCATGAAACGTTCGCTGCGGTCGGTCAAGTCGTCGGCATCGAATACCGGCGGATTTTCCGGCAGCAGCTTGCGCAATTCATCCTGCAGCGCATCGAGCTTTCGGCGCAGCCGCGCCGACACCGGCACGATGGCTGCGAATTCGTGCTTGGCCGCCACGTCACGCGCGAACGGCATCAGCACTTCGCGCTGCTTGACCTGATCGGATTTGTTGATCACCAGTATGCACGGCACCGTCTTCGGCATCAGATCCAGCACCTGCTGATCGGCCTGGGTAAAATTGCCGGCCTCGATCACGAACAGGATCGCATCCGCCGCGGTCAGCGTAGTGGTGACGGTCTTGTTCAGCGTGCGGTTGAGCGCATTCGAATGGCGCGTCTGGAAACCCGGCGTATCGACGTAAATGAATTGCGCGTCGTCGGTGGTCATGATGCCGGTGATGCGGTGGCGCGTGGTCTGCGCCTTACGAGACGTGATGCTCACCTTGGCGCCAATCAGCGCGTTCATCAGCGTCGATTTGCCGACATTCGGCCGGCCGACGATAGCAACATAGCCGCAGCGAAAATCTGCGGGAGAATCTGGCGTGGTCATGCCTTGTCCGTGGAAAAATCAGATTGATCGGTCGCAATGCCAATCAGCTTCAGTTGCGCCCCTTGCTGCTTGCGCCGCTTGATGGTTGCCGGTGGCTTGGCCTGCAGCGCCATCGCTTCGTCCAGTGCCTTCTTCGCCGCTGCCTGCTCGGCTGCGCGGCGGCTGCCGCCCGTCCCCTGCACCTGGATTTCCAGCTTCGGGATCAGGCATTCGACTTCAAACTGCTGGTCATGGGCGGCACCATGCGTGGCGACCACGTTGTATTGCGGCAGCGCGATTTTGCGTCCCTGCAAATATTCCTGCAGCAGCGTTTTTGCATCCTTGCCCAGCGTTTGCGGATCGACCGTATCTAGAATCGGGATGTACAGCGCGCGAATGACACCACTGGCCGCGTTGAAGCCGGCATCAAGGAAGATCGCGCCCAGCAAGGCTTCGACCGTATCGGCCAGAATCGAAGGCCGCCGGAAGCCGCCGGATTTCAGCTCGCCTTCGCCCAGACGCAGAAAGCGTGAAATTTCCAGCTTTTGCGCAATCTCGAACAGCGTCTGCTGCTTGACCAGATTCGAGCGCAAGCGCGACAAATCGCCTTCATCGAGTTCGCCATAGCGTTCAAACAACAGCGACGCCACGACGCAATTCAGTATCGAATCGCCGAGGAATTCCAGCCGTTCGTTGTGCGCGCTGCTATGGCTGCGGTGCGTCAGCGCAGTGCGCAGCAGCGCCGCATCGATGAATTGATGCCCGAGCCGGTTTTGCAGCGGCGACAAGTCCATATCAGTCTTTGGCCCGGCGCGGAGCTGCCTTGGCCGTCGTGCCGGCATAATCGATCACCAGGCTGGCCGGCCCGAACAGCGGGATTTTTTTCTCATAGGCGAAGCTGACCACGAATTCGTTGTCCACCTTCGTGATTTCGAGGTCAGTGCCCTTCAGCGTTTCGATATAACCGGCTTCGGCCCGCTTGTCGAACGCCAGCTGGATGTCACGCACCGACGTGCCGGCATCGCGCGCCGCGACCACCGCCTTCGTAATTGCCTTGTATTCGATCACGGTTGGCACGACTTTCATGCCCAGCATCGCAATCAATGCGACGATGATCAGAATGAAAATCAGCGCCGTCAATGAAATGCCGCGCTGCCTTTGAATTGATGGCTGACGATTCATTGATTTCCTCCATGTACGGTTATTGGAAGCTGCCGATGCGCTTCAGGTTGCTCAGGTTGAACCAGATGAAAGATGCCTTGCCGACAATATAGTTGTCCGGCACGAATCCCCAGAAACGGCTATCGAGGCTATTGTCACGATTATCGCCCATCATGAAGTAATGCCCGTCCGGAACCGTGCAAGCGAAGCCTTCGGCGTTGTAGCTGCACAACTCGCGCCCCTTGAACTGATCGGGATTCGGCACATAATCCGGCGCGCCAGTATCGTTCAGTATCCGATGTTTCACGTTGAACAACTGTTCATCGAACTGTTTAGAATAGCTCAGGCGCTCGCCATCGAGGTAATCCGGCAACGGCTGATATTGTGCCTGCTGGCCATTTACCGTCAATCGCTTGTTGCGATAGACAATGCGGTCGCCCGGCACGCCGATGATCCGCTTGATGTAGTCGAGTGACGTATCCTTCGGGTATTTGAACACCATCACGTCGCCGCGCTGCGGCTGGTTGATATCGACAATCTTCTTGTTGATGATCGGCAGCCGGATGCCGTAAGTGAACTTGTTGACCAGAATCATGTCGCCAACCAACAGCGTGGGCGACATCGAACTCGACGGGATCTTGAACGGTTCATACAGAAACGAACGCAGGAAGAACACCGCCGCGATCACCGGGAAGAAACTGCCGGAATACTCGACCCACAGCGGCCGCCGGGTCAGCTTTTCCTGCAGTTCGGCGCGCCCGCTCTGGTCGGGCTTGAATCCTTCCGCCTGCTGCCTGGCCGCGCGCGCATCGAATTCCGCCAGCGCAGCCTCGGCCTGCGCGCGACGCTGCTTCGCCAGATAAAACACATCCAGGCACCAGACGATGCCTGTGACGATGGTCAGAATGAAGAGGATTAACGGGAAATTGCTGAGAACCGCATCTAAACTCATTTTTCATCTACCTGCAAAATTGCGAGGAATGCTTCCTGCGGAATCTCGACCGTGCCGACCTGTTTCATCCGTTTCTTGCCCGCCTTCTGCTTTTCCAGCAGCTTGCGCTTGCGGGTGATATCACCGCCATAGCATTTCGCCAGCACGTTCTTGCGCAGCGCCTTCACATTCTCGCGCGAAATGATGTTCGAGCCAATCGCTGCCTGAATTGCCACGTCGAACATCTGCCGCGGAATCAACTCGCGCATCTTGGCCGCCACCTGCCGGCCGCGGAACTGGCTGTTGGCGCGATGCACGATGATCGCCAGCGCATCGACCTTGTCGCTGTTGATCAGCATGTCGACCTTAACCACATCGGCCGCACGGTATTCCTTGAATTCATATTCCATCGACGCATAGCCGCGCGACAGCGATTTCATCCGGTCGAAGAAATCGAGCACAATCTCGGCCATCGGCATTTCATACGTCAGCCGCACCTGCTTGCCGTGATAATGCATGTCCATCTGCACGCCACGCTTTTGCGTGCACAGCGTCATCACCGCGCCAACATATTCCTGCGGCATGTACAGGTTCACGGTAACAATCGGCTCGCGGATTTCGCGGATCTTTGGCGGCTCGGGCATCTTGGCCGGATTATCCACCATCACCACCGTGCCGTCGTTCATTTCCACTTCATAGATCACCGTCGGCGCGGTGGTGATCAGATCCATGTCGAACTCGCGCTCCAGCCGCTCCTGCACGATTTCCATGTGCAGCAGGCCGAGGAAGCCGCAGCGGAAGCCGAAGCCGAGCGCGGTCGAGACTTCCGGCTCGAACTGCAGCGAGGCATCGTTCAGTTTCAGTTTTTCGAGCGAATCGCGCAGCGCGTCGTACTGGTTCGCCTCGACCGGGAACAGGCCGGCAAACACCTGCGGCTGCACTTCCTTGAAACCGGGCAGCGGCGCCGCGGCCGGCTTTGCCGCCAGCGTGACCGTATCGCCCACTTTCGCCGCCTGCAATTCCTTGATGCCGGCGATGATGAAGCCGACCTGGCCGGCGGACAGCGATTCGCGCGCATGCGAACGCGGCGTGAACACGCCAAGGTTCTCGACCAGATGCTGCGAACCGGTGGACATCAGCAGAATCTTGTCCTTCGCGCGCAAGGTGCCGTTCTTCACCCGCACCAGCATCACCACGCCGACGTAATTGTCGAACCACGAATCGATGATCAGCGCCTGCAGCGGCGCATCCGGATCACCCTGCGGCGGCGGCACTTTCGCAATCAATTCTTCCAGGATGTCCTGCACGCCAACGCCGGTCTTGGCCGAGCACAGCACTGCATCACCAGCGTCAATGCCGATCACATCCTCTATCTCCGCCTTGGCTGCATCCGGGTCGGCCGACGGCAGGTCGATCTTGTTTAACACCGGCATCACTTCGACCCCGAGATCGAGCGCGGTATAGCAGTTCGCCACCGTCTGCGCCTCGACCCCCTGCGATGCATCGACCACCAGCAATGCGCCTTCGCACGCCGACAACGAGCGGCTGACTTCGTAGCTGAAGTCAACGTGGCCCGGAGTATCGATCAGGTTCAGGTTGTACACCTCGCCGTTTTTCGCCTTGTAGGTCAGCACGGCGGTCTGCGCCTTGATCGTGATGCCGCGCTCGCGCTCCAGATCCATCGAATCGAGCACTTGCGATTCCATCTCGCGGTCCGACAACCCGCCGCACATCTGAATGATGCGGTCGGCCAGCGTCGATTTGCCGTGGTCGATATGGGCGATAATCGAAAAATTGCGGATGTTCTTCATTAGTGGCATGCGGGGAAAAGGGCCT
>JAGTRJ010000006.1 GCA_018261755.1 Burkholderiaceae bacterium | reverse complement strand
TAGCGAACTGGGTATATGCGCCGGAATTCATCGCCAGCCAGTTCGGCACGGAAGGGCTGTGGCTGGCATGATGCCGAATAACTGACTGAAATGACTTTGCGGTCAATAAGGCCGAAAAATATACTCTGGGTAGTATCTAAAAACAGCCAGTAAAAATGTGGCACGGCGTGTTGTTTTGGCTATATACCCCCAGCATTTCGGCCGGCTCATATTCGTTTGGAGCCGTTCAAGCAAGCGGGCGGCGCATGTTCGCGCCCGGAATGCCTGCGCCTTCATCCCAACACCGGCCTCAAGCATGCCGGGACAGGTTCCGGCTGGAATCCAGTGCCGTGGCTCAGTGGCGTGTTCAGTACCGCTGAGGTAGCGCTCAAGTTGGTGCCGGCGTTTTATTCTTCGCTGGCCGCATGCGCGGCGCCATGCCGGTGCCGTTTCTTGCCGCCGGCGGCAGTCATCTGCAGCCGGATGTGCAGCAGTTCGGCCAGCCGGTTGCGCACGCGCTGGTTGACGGTGTTTGGCGCGAAGTTGCCGACCGCGTCCGGCTGGCCGGCTGTGAGGCCGGTCAGCAGTTCAATCGCCTGATCGACGTTTTCAATCGGGTAAATGTGGAATTTGCCTTCCTTCGCCGCTTCGACCACGTCGGCGCGCAGCATCAGGTGCTTGACGTTCGCCCGCGGAATCAGCACCCCTTGCGCGCCAGTCAGTCCACGTGTGCGGCACAGGTCGAAAAAGCCTTCGATTTTCTCATTCACGCCGCCAATTGCCTGCGCTTCGCCCATCTGGTTGACTGAGCCGGTGATCGCCAGCGTCTGCCGGATCGGCACGTCGGCCAGCGAGGACAGCAGCGCGCATAGTTCGGCCATCGACGCGCTGTCGCCATCGACATGGCCATAGGTCTGCTCGAACACCAGGCTGGCGTTCAGCGACAGCGGCTGGCGCGCGCTGAAACGCGCGGCAAGGAACGACGACAGGATCAGCACGCCTTTCGAGTGCGTCGCGCCGCCGAGCGCCACTTCGCGCTGGATGTCGATCAATTCGCCATCGCCCAGCCGCGTGGTGGCGGTGATGCGCGTCGGCTGGCCGAACAGGTAGTCGCCGGATTCCAGCACCGAAAGCGCGTTGATCTGGCCGACTTTTTCGCCGGTAGTGTCGATCATGATCGTGCCGTCGAGGATTTCGTCTTCCAGCCGTTGCTGGATGCGGTTCGAGCGGCGGATCTTGGCATCGATCGCTTGCTGGATGTCGGCCGCGGAAACGGTGGACGCCTGACGCGCCAGCGCGTGGTGCTCGGCTTCGTGCAGCAGATCGGTCAGGCGCTGCATGTGCAGCGACAGCCGCCCGGCATCGCCGGCATCGCGCGCGCCGGCTTCGACGATGCGCGCCACCGCATCGCGGCCAAACGGCAGCAGTTCATGCTCCTGCGCCAGCGAAGCGACCAGGTTCGCGTAGCCGAGCTGGCTGTCGTCGCTTCTTGCGATGTCATCCTCGAAATCGGCCGCAACCTTGAACAGCTTGTCGAAATCCGGGTCGTACATTTGCAGCAGGTAGTAGTAAATCCGCTCGCCGAACAGCACCACCTTCACCTCCAGCGGCACCGGCTGCGGTTCGAGCGAAACGGTGCTGACCATGCCGACCATCTGCATGATCGATTCGATCCGGATTTCGCGCTGCGTCAGCGCGCGCTTCAGCCCTTCCCACGCGTATGGCATCGCCAGCAGCTTGTGGATGTCGAGCAGCAGATAGCCGCCGTTGGCGCGGTGCAGTGCGCCGGGGCGGATCAGTACGAAATCTGTGATCAGCGTGCCGAAGCGGGCGATGTGTTCGACCCGGCCGAGCAGGTTCTGGAAGCTGGGATTGTCTTCGGTGATCACCGGCGCGCCGTCTTCCGTCGCGCCGCCGACCAGCAGATTGACCTGATAGCGCCGTAGCGGCGGCAATTCCTCGCTCTGTTGCGCCGTGTTCATGTTCTGCTTGCGGAAGATGTGCGCGTTTTCGACCACGTCCTTTTTCACCGCTTCGAGGTAGGCCAGCACATCTGGCAGATCGGCGTAGCGATCGGCGATGTCCTCGACCAGATTGCCGACCGCGAAAATCGTGACTTCGCGGTTCAGGTCTTTCAGCCGGTTGCGGTGTTCCTTGCGCCATTCGAGCACCTGCAGCAGCAGCTTTTCCAGCTTTTCCTGCAGCGCGGCGATGTTTTTGCTGAAGCCTTCCTTTTCTTCGTCGGACAGCTTGTCGTACTCTTCATCCGACATCATTTCGCCATCCTTTTCCGGCGCGAACGAAAAGCCTTCCGGCGTGCGCATCAGCGCGATGCTTTTCTCGCCTGCTTCCTTGGCCAGATCGAGAAAGGCGCTCTTTTGCCGCTCGTTGAATTCGGCGTCGAGCTGATCGACCCGTGAAATGTATTCCTCGCCTTCGAACATGGCCGGAATCGCGGTCTGCAGCTCCTTCACCAGATGCTGCATGTCGTCGCTCAACTGCGAGCCTTTGCCGTGCGGCAGCCGCAACGCGATCGGCTTGGCCGGATCATCGAAATTGTTCACGTAGCAGCAATCGTCGGGCGCGGCTTCTTCTTTCGCCCGCTCGGACAGAAAGCGCGACACCAGCGCGCGCCTCCCGGCGCCCGGTTGTCCCATCACGAACAGGTTGAAACCGGAACGGCGCATTGCCACGCCGAATTTGACCGCATCGAGCGCGCGCTGCTGGCCGAGCGCATCCGGCTGCGGTTTGGTGGCGGCGGTATGGTCGAATGGCAGGCTGGCCGGATCGCAGCGGCGATAGAGTTCTTCTGGCGGCAGGGCGGCAATCGTGCTCATGGCGGCTCCTCATCGGTAACGCTATCAACGATAGGCGCAGCCTTGCTTCGCGGTGTTGAGGGGTGTCAAGCTTGCTGCGGTTGCGGCTTTTGCCGGCGGCAATGCACCATGTTTGCGCTGGCGCAAGGCGGATGCGGCGACTGCCGGACAAACTTGGCATTGTGATGAAGACTAGGAGCTCCGTAGTGAATCGACCCGATATCATCCGCAAGGCCGCGCAAGATTTGACCGTGTCGCCGAATCTGTCCGATTACGACGCGGTGCATGCGTCGTTTTCTTGGGCCGAAGCGGAACGGGAACTGGCCGGTCTGCCGGGTGGCGGACGTAACATCGCCTACGAGGCGGTCGAGCGCCATGCACAGGGAGCACAGCGCGACAAGACGGCCTTCCGCTTCATCGGCGCGCAGCAGACGCGCGAGATGAGCTACCGCGAACTGTCCGCACACAGCAACCGTTTCGCCAATGTGCTCAAGGATCTCGGCGTCGGCAAGGGCGAACGGCTGTTCATCCTGCTCGGACGCGTGCCGGCGCTGTACGTGTCGGCGCTCGGCGGGTTCAAGAACGGCACCGTGGTCAGCCCGCTGTTTTCCGCCTTCGGCCCGGAACCGCTGCTCACCAGGCTGAAGCTGGGCGAGGCGAAGGTGCTGGTGACGACCGAATTGCAATACCGGCGCAAGCTGGAAAAGGTGCGCGACCAGTTGCCGCAGCTTGAGCATGTGCTGATCGTGGCCGAAGAAGGCAAACCGGCGCCAAACATTCCCGGCACGCTCGATTACCATGCGCTGATGGCGCAGGCTTCGGATGAATTCGAACTGGTGCCAACGCAGCCGGAAGACATGGCGCTGCTGCATTTCACCAGCGGCACCACCGGCACGCCAAAGGGCGCGGTGCACGTGCATGGCGCGGTGGTCACGCACTGGGCCACCGGTAAATACGCGCTCGACCTGCATCCGGACGACGTTTACTGGTGCACTGCCGATCCGGGCTGGGTCACCGGCACTTCGTATGGCATTATCGCGCCGCTGCTGCATGGCGTGACCTCGATCATCGACGAACTCGATTTCGATGCCGATCGGTGGTATCGCATTTTGCAGCAACAGCAGGTCAGCGTCTGGTACACCGCGCCGACCGCGATCCGGATGCTGATGAAGGCTGGTGGCGAAATCGCGCACAAATATTCGTTTCCGAAATTGCGTTTTGTTGCCAGCGTCGGCGAGCCGCTGAATCCGGAAGCGGTCTGGTGGGGCAAGGAAACGCTCGGCCTGCCGATTCACGACAACTGGTGGCAAACCGAAACCGGCGGCATCATGATCGCCAATACGCCGGCGTTCGACATCAAGCCCGGCTCGATGGGGCGGCCGCTGCCAGGTGTCGATGCGTTCATCGTCAAGAAGGATGAGCAGGGCAACGTGAGCGTGATCGACCAGCCTGAAGTTGAGGGCGAACTGGCATTGCGCGCCGGCTGGCCGTCGATGATGCGCGGCTATCTGCATAACGACGAGAAATACCGCAAATGCTTCGCCGGCGAACTGTACCTGACCGGCGATTTGGCCAAGCGCGATGCCGACGGATATTACTGGTTCGTCGGCCGCAGCGATGATGTGATCAAGTCGGCCGGCCACCTGATCGGGCCGTTCGAAGTCGAGAGCGCGCTGATGGAGCATCCGGCGGTGGCGGAAGCCGGCGTGATCGGCAAGCCGGACCCGACCGTGGGCGAGGTAGTGAAGGCGTTCGTGTCGCTGAAGGCCGGGTTCGAGCCATCGGAAGAACTGCGGCTGGAATTGCTCGGCCATGCGAGAAAGCGCCTCGGCGCGGCGGTAGCGCCGAAGGAAATCGACATCGTGCCGACGCTGCCGCGCACCCGCAGCGGCAAGATCATGCGCCGGCTGCTGAAGGCGCGCGAACTGGGCTTGCCGGAAGGCGATCTGTCGATGCTCGAAGGTGGCGCAGGATGAGAAAAGCCGCCAACAAGCCGCTGGGTGTTGCGCTGGATGCCGGGCTGGCACGGACGCTGCTGGCCGACATGGTGCGCATCCGCAAGATGGAAGAACGCTGCGCCGAACTGTATGGCGAAGGCAAGATTCGCGGCTTCCTGCATCTGTACATCGGCGAGGAAGCGGTCGCGTCCGGCGCGCTGCGTGCGCTGTCGCCGGAAGACAATGTGGTCGCGACCTACCGCGAGCACGGCCATGCGCTGGTGCGCGGCGTGCCGATGAAAGCAATCATGGCCGAGATGTATGGCAAGCATGAAGGCTGCTCCGGCGGGCGCGGCGGCTCGATGCACCTGTTCGATGTCAAGCGGCGTTTCTATGGCGGCAATGCGATCGTCGCCGGCGGCATTCCGCTGACGGTCGGTGTGGCGCTGGCCGACAAAATGCAGAACCTGCCGCGCATCAGCGTGTGCTTCTTTGGCGATGGCGCGGTGGCCGAAGGCGCGTTTCACGAGTCGATGAACCTGGCCGCGCTGTGGCAACTGCCGGTATTGTTCCTGTGCGAAAACAATCTGTATGCGATGGGCACGGCCTTGTCGCGTTCCGAATCGCAAACCGATCTGTGCGCGAAAGCCGCCAGCTACAACATGCCTGCTGCCAGCGTTGACGGCATGGATGCACTCGCGGTGCATCAGGCGGTGGTGAACGCGGCGAAGGCGGTGCGCAATGGCGGCGGGCCGCAGTTCATCGAATGCCGCACCTACCGTTTCCGCGCGCATTCGATGTTCGACCCGGAACTGTACCGCAGCAAGAATGAGGTGGAGGAGTGGAAGAAACGCGATCCGGTGGAGCTGCTGGTCGCGCGCATGAAAGCGGAAGGGATGCTGACCGATGACGATTTCGAAGTCATCGCTGCCAGCGCCGACGAAGAAGTACGGCAGGCGATAGCGTTTGCCGAAACAGGAAGCTGGGAACCGGTAGAAGAACTGTGCCGCCACGTTGTCGCAGAAGGAGAGCTGCGATGAACGTAACGTATCGCGAAGCACTGCATCTGGCATTGCACGAAGCAATGGCCGCTGACCGGAGAGTTTTCCTGATGGGCGAGGATGTGGGCCGCTACGGCGGCTCGTATGCGGTGTCTAAGGATTTCCTGGCCGAATTCGGCAATGAGAGAATCCGTGACACACCCTTGTCCGAACTCTGCTTCGTCGGCGCTGGCATTGGTGCTGCATTGAACGGCATGCGGCCGATCGTTGAAATCATGACGGTGAATTTCAGCCTGCTGGCGCTGGATCAGATCGTCAACACCGCCGCCACCTTGCGCCACATGAGCGGCGGCCAGTGCAGCGTGCCGCTGGTGATCCGGATGGCGACCGGCGCTGGCCGGCAACTGGCGGCGCAGCATTCGCACAGCCTCGAATGCTGGTATGCGCACATTCCCGGCATCAAGGTGCTGGCGCCGGCAACGGTGGCTGATGCGCGCGCCATGCTGGCGCCGGCGTTGGCCGATCCCGATCCGGTGATTCTGTTCGAACATGCGCAGCTGTACAACATGGAAGGCGAACTGAGCGATGATGATGCGTCATGGCGCTGCGACATCGCGTCGGCGGCGGTGCGGCGCGAAGGCAGCCAGCTTAGCCTGATCACCTATGGCGGCAGCCTGCCAAAAGCGATGCAGGCGGCGGAGATGCTTGCGGCCGATGGCATCGAAGTCGAAGTGATCGATCTGCGCGTGCTGCGGCCGCTGGATGATGACACCATCCTTGCCTCGGTGCGCAAGACGCATCGGGCGCTGATTGTCGATGAAGGCTGGAAAAGCGGCAGTCTGTCGGCGGAAATTAGCGCACGCATCATGGAAAACGCGTTCTACGATCTCGATGCGCCGGTGGCGCGCCTGTGCAGCGCCGAAGTGCCGATGCCATATGCGAAGCATCTGGAAGACGCTGCGCTGCCGCAGGCGTTTGGCATCGTCGCCGCCGCCAAACGACTGCTGGGGAAATCATGATCGAGTTCACGCTGCCATCGCTGGGGGCGGACATGGATCAGGGCAAGCTGGTCCAGTGGAAGGTCGAGCCGGGCGATCCGGTCAAGCGCGGCCAGATCGTGGCCGTGATCGAAACATCGAAGGCGGCGGTCGAGGTTGAAATCTGGCACGACGGCACCGTGCACGAACTGCTGGTGCCGCCGGGAGAAACGGTGCCGGTTGGCACGGTGCTGGCAACGCTGCTGGAACCGGGCGAGGACGCCGCCGGTATCAAGCCGGGCGAACCGGACGCATCCGCAGCGCCAGACGTGCAAGCGCCTGTCGCGCCAGCGCAGGCGGTAGCAGAGGTTGCAGCTCCTGCTGCGGTTGTCCCCGCTGCTGCATTCGCTGCACCGGCGGCAGGGCGGGCGCGGATTTCACCGGCGGCACGCCGGCGGGCGGAAGAACTTGGGATTGTGCTCGAATCGCTGACCGGCTCCGGGCCGGATGGCGCGGTCACACTGGACGATGTGGAGCATGCGGCACAGCCGGCCAAGCCTGTCGACAGGCAGGCCGAGATGCGCAAGGCGATTGCGGCCGCGATGGGCCGCTCGAAGCGTGAGATTCCGCATTACTACCTGAGCGAAACCGTGCCGATGCAAAAGGCGCAGGCATGGCTACTGGCAGCGAATGAATCACGGCCGGTAACGGAACGCTTGCTGATGGCGGCGCTGCAGTTGAAGGCGGTTGCGCTGGCGCTGAAGGATTTTCCTGACATGAACGGCTTTTTTGCCGATGGCGGTTTTCGGCCTTCGGCCGCGATTCACGTCGGCGTGGCGATCTCGCTGCGACAGGGCGGTCTGATCGCGCCGGCGATTCACGACGCGGCTGGTAAATCGCTGCCACAGATCATGCGCGACCTGATGGATCTGGTGCAGCGCGCGCGCGCCGGTTCGCTGCGCGGTTCGGAAATGAGCGACCCGACCATAACCGTCACCAATCTGGGTGAGCAGGGTGTCGAAGTGGTGCATGGCGTGATCTATCCGCCGCAGGTGGCGCTGGTGGGGTTCGGTCGGATGAGCGAGCGGCCGTGGGTCGAGAATGGCGAAGTGCGCGCATTGCCGCTGGTGACGGCCAGCCTGGCGGCCGATCATCGTGTTTCCGACGGGCACCGTGGCGGCCTGTTTCTGTCCGCGATCGGTAATTTCTTGCAGCAGCCGGAAAAACTGTGAGGTCAGCATGGAACGACAGCAACTGCGCCCAATCGTGATTGCCACTTTACGTTCGATTGCGCCCGAAGTCGAGGAGGGCGAACTGGTGGCGGACCAGCCGTTGCGCAATCAGGTCGATCTGGATTCGATGGATTGGCTCAATTTTCTGATTGGCTTGCACAACCGGCTGAAGGTTGAAATCCCGGAAGCCGATTATGCGAAGCTGGTGACGCTGGACAATGTGCTGGATTACCTGAACGAGAAGCTCACTGCCCGGGATTCATGATGTCGGCGTGAATCGCATTGATTTCCTTGACGATTTCGTCGGACAGTTCAATCGACAATGCATCGATGTTTTCCTGCAGTTGCGACAGGTGCGTGGCGCCGATGATGGTGGCGTCGATGAACCAGCGCGAATAGCACCAGGCCAGTGCCATCTGCGCCGGCGTCAGCCCGTTGTCGCGCGCCAGCGCCACATAGCGCTTGGTCGCTTCGACCATCGTCGGGCGCAGAAAGCGCGGACTCCATGACGCGGGGAAAATCGTCAATCGGCCCGGCGTTTGCGGGTTGTCCACATATTTGCCGGTCAACTGGCCAAAGCCAAGCGGGCTATAGGCGATTAGCCCGACGTTTTCGCGGAAGCAGACTTCATCCAGCCCGGATTCGAATATCCTGTTGCCCAGATGGTAGGCATTCTGGATCGAGGCGATGCGCGGCAAGCCCTTCATTTCGGCCAGCTTGATGTATTCGCATACACCCCAGGCGGATTCGTTCGATACGCCGATGTGGCGAATCTTGCCTTCCTTGACCAGCAGGTCCAGCGCCGCCAGCGTTTCCTCGATCGGCGTACAGGGGCGCTCGGCTTCCGGGTTGAACCAGATCTGGCCGTAGATCGGCACGTTGCGGCTCGGCCAGTGCAACTGGTACAGGTCGATGTAGTCGGTCTGCAGACGCTTCAGGCTGCTTTCGACCGCGGCGCGGATGTTCGCTTCGTTCAAGTCATTCTTGCTGCCGCGTATCCAGTCGATATTGCGCGATGGGCCGGTAATCTTGGTCGCCAGGATGACCTTGTCGCGGTTGCCGCTTTTTTGCAGCCATTCGCCGATGATGCGCTCGCTTTTACCCTGCGTTTCCGGGCGCGGCATCACCGGATAGATTTCAGCGGTGTCGATGAAATTGATGCCGCGCTCCAGCGCGTAATCGAGCTGGCTGTGCGCTTCGGTGCTGTCATTCTGTTCGCCGAAAGTCATCGTGCCCAGGCACAGCTTGGTCACACACAGATTGCTGCTGCCAAGAGGGATCTTTTGCATGAGGTTTCCCGAAGCGTTGCTGTTATCGCTGCCGCAAAGCCGCCGCGCATTCCTTCACCAGCGCCGGGCCACGGTAGATCAGGCCGGTATAAAGCTGGACCAGATCGGCGCCGGCAGCGATCTTCGCTTTCGCATCGTCGCCGCTCATGATACCGCCGACGCCGATGATCGGCAGTGCGTCGCCAAGCTCCGTTTTCAGCGCGCGGATCACCCGGGTCGACATGTCGGTCACCGGCGCGCCGGACAGGCCGCCAGCCTGTTCCGCATTCGGCAGGCCGGCCACAGCGTCGCGGCTAATCGTCGTGTTGGTGGCGATCACGCCATCCATTTTGTTCTTTAGCAGCGCTTCGGAAATTGCCTTGATTTGCTCGCTGTCGATGTCCGGCGCGATTTTGACCGCAATCGGCACGTAGCGCTTGTGGTCATCCGCCAGCCGCAGTTGTGCTTCCTTCAGTTGCCCCAGCAGCGAATCGATTTCGGATGCCCCCTGTAACTGGCGCAGGTTCTTGGTGTTGGGCGATGAAATGTTGACCGCGACGTAATCGGCGAAAGGGTAAACCTTGTTCAGGCAGATCAGGTAATCGTCGGCCGCGCGCTCGATCGGCGTATCGGCGTTCTTGCCGATGTTCAGGCCGAGGATGCCCTGCTTTTTCTGGTAGAAACGTGACTTTTGCACGTTGGCGACCAGTTCGTCCACGCCGTGGTTGTTGAACCCCATGCGGTTGATCAGCGCTTGAGCCGAAGTCAGGCGGAACATGCGCGGCTTCGGGTTGCCCGGCTGCGGACGCGGCGTGACCGTGCCGACCTCGATGAAACCGAAGCCCATGCTGGCAACGCCATCGACGCAATCGCCATTCTTGTCCAGTCCGGCGGCCAGACCGACCGGGTTCGGGAACGTCAGCCCCATCACGGTGCGCGGATCGGCCGGCGGTTTCGGCAGGATGCTGGTCAGGCCAAGCGAAGAGGCGACTTTCAGCGAAGCCATGGTCAGGGTGTGCGCATTCTCCGGATCGAGCGAGAACAGGACCGGGCGCGCCAGCGAGTAAAGCAGTTTTTCAAGCATGTTGGAAATTCAGTTTGGTTGTCATATCGGTGATACCGGTTCCCACGGGCCAATCGGCGGTGCTTCAACTGCCTGCCGCAAGTGCGCGATGAAGTCGCTGCGGGGAATCGGTGCCGCGCCCAGCGATGCGAGGTGCGCGGTTTCCTGCTGGCAGTCTATCATCGAAACGCCGTGGTTTTTCAGAAAATGCACCAGCCAGGCGAGCGCGACCTTGGAAGCGTCGGTTTCGCGGGCGAACATCGATTCGCCGTAAAACATCCGGCCAATCGCCACGCCGTACAGCCCGCCGGCCAGTCTGCCGTTGTGCCAAAGCTCGACTGAATGCGCCAGTCCCTGCCGATGGAGCGAGGTATAGCCGGCAATGATTTCATCGGTGATCCAGGTGCCATCATCGTGCTTGCGTGGCGCCGCGCAGGCGCGCATCACGTCGGTAAAGGCTGCGTCGAAGGTGACTTGCCAGCGCCGGTCGGACTGCATGCTGTTTCTTACCTGTTTCAGCCGTTTTTCCAGGCTGCGCGAAATCTTGAACTGGTCGGTTTTCAGCACCATCCGCGGATCGGTGCTCCACCACAGCACCGGCTGGCCAATCGAATACCAGGGGAAGATGCCGTGGCGGTAGGCGTCGAGCAATTGCATCGGCGAAAGGCTGGCGCTGGCAGCCAGCAGGCCGGGCGCGCCGCTATCTTCGGTCAGCGCGGTCGATACGTCCGGAAATGGTGCGCCTGTTTCCAGCCACGGGATCATTTTTGTGCCCTTGCATGCACCAGAACGTGGCGCGATTGTGGTGCGGTTTGTCCAAACGTAAACATCTTTTAAAGATTATTCAATAAAATCAATTGCCTGTGTTGTGCGCCAAATTGGAACGCTTATTGCTTGATAACGCGAAATCGTTTTGATGATGCACTTTAACTGGGAGATTTTTTAAATGGATGTGCTCAAAAACAGTGCCGATGCGTTGTTCATCCTGCTTGGCGCGATCATGATCCTGGCGATGCACGCCGGCTTCGCCTTTCTGGAACTGGGAACCGTGCGCCGCAAAAACCAGGTGAATGCGCTGGTCAAGATCCTGCTCGATTTTTCGGTCTCGACCATCGCGTATTTTTTCATTGGCTACAGTATCGCCTATGGCGTGAATTTTTTCTCGGGCGCCGAGGTACTAGCCGATAAAAATGGCTTCGAGCTGGTGAAGTTCTTTTTCCTGCTGACCTTTGCCGCCGCGATTCCGGCCATCATATCCGGCGGCATTGCCGAGCGGGCGAAATTCAATCCGCAGATGATCGCGACCGCGGTGCTGGTCGGTTTTTTCTATCCATTTTTCGAGGGCATTGCGTGGAACCAGGCGTTTGGCATCCAGGAATGGCTGAAGGCGGCTTTTTCGGCAGAGTTCCATGATTTCGCCGGTTCGGTGGTGGTGCATGCGTTCGGCGGCTGGGTGGCGCTACCGGCGGTGATCCTGCTGGGCGCGCGCCGTGGCCGTTATCACAAGAGCGGCGCGGTGGCATCGCATCCGCCATCCAGCATCCCGTTCCTGGCGCTGGGCGCATGGATTCTGACGGTCGGCTGGTTCGGTTTCAACGTCATGAGCGCGCAGACGATGGACAAGATGAATGGCCTGGTAGCGATGAATTCTCTGATGGCGATGGTTGGAGGCACGTTGATGGCGTGGGTTCTGGGCAAGAATGACCCCGGCTTCGTTTACAACGGTCCGCTGGCTGGCCTGGTCGCCGTTTGCGCCGGTTCCGACCTGATGCACCCACTCGGCGCGCTGGTGACCGGCGGCATTGCCGGCGCGATTTTCGTCTGGATGTTCACGCTGGTGCAAAACAAGTGGAAGATCGACGACGTGCTCGGCGTGTGGCCGCTGCACGGCTTGTGCGGCGCCTGGGGCGGGATCGCGGCCGGCATTTTCGGCTTGAAATCGCTTGGCGGCATCGGCGGCGTATCGTTCATGTCGCAACTGATCGGCACGGCCATGGGCGTGGCGATTGCATTGATTGCGGGCGTGGTCGTATATGGCACGCTGAAGAAGACCGTCGGCATCCGCCTTGACCCGGAAGAAGAATTCCAGGGTGCGGATTTGGCCATCCACAAGATCAGCGCCACGTCCGATCGCGATACCAGCTGGTGATGATCTAAAACAATAAAGTCTGTCGGACGAGAATAAAGTCTGTCGGGAACATAATGACATAGAAGGCCGGGCATTTGCCCGGCCTTCATTATTTTTCGGCGACTATTCGGCCACAACGGTCAGTCAGCTAGACAGCCCCAGCAGTCCGCAGTGTGATCGTTACCGGCCGTTCGACTTTGATCGGCGCTACACGTGGCGCCCTGATCCGTCGAACTCACACTCCGGGCCATTTGCTGCCGGCCAACCTGCATCTATTGAGCGGCCGCAATGCTGAAAATAGCTGTCGCATGGCGCTCCATCTCATTGGCTGGACCTTTGCATTACCGTGGGAAGAGCTTGTCCAGCCGGTCTTTCACCCACTCGAACACCTGCAGCGGGGTATCAAAGGCAGGAGGCTCCGTCTCCGAGTCAAAGATAGCCATGAACAGATAGGAGGCGTTCTCGAGGGCAGGGCTCCGCTCCCCCATATCGAAGTGGGCTACAGCTTCCTGAAATCGAAGGAAGGCTGGAGGGTGATCCGCCCCCTTTCCGATCGCCTCCTCGTTGAGAAAGAGCCATGCGAGCGCGACGCACACAATCAGGATGCGAAACTCCCTCTGCAATCCCTGGCCTGAACGGTCTAGAATCCAGCGAGTGGCGAAGTCATCCGCCACAAACTCCTGCCGAACCCGCTGGTCAGCTGGAATGAACTGCTCATGCTTCAGGTGCACATGCCCAATTTCATGCAAGAGCACCCATGCAAGTGCGCCAAAGAAGACGTTGTTCACTCGCCCTGCCTCCGAGTCGAACGGTGCATTGACGTCGGGGAGTTGTAGTGGCTCAGGCCACTCGCGGTCACCTCGGAAAAGCGAGCGCGCATAAGCTAGGTACTCCCCGAGCCGCAACAACGCGCAGGACTCTCCAATATCGATATGCTGCTCCGACCTGTCCGCGCTCCTCTGCCGCCGGGATGCAATGTCGGTCAGGTGGTAGGCGACGAAAGACAGGCACCAGAGACTGGCGAGGCCCGCATGCGTCGCGCTCACCTTAGCCTCTTGTGGATAAGCGTGGAAATTCGCCTTCCCATCCATCGCAGTGAGTTTCCAACGCGCGGTTTTGAATATCTCATCGGCCAGAGCCTGTCCGCGCTCTGGAGCGATGTTAAAGGGAGTTCTGTTCGCGTATTTGAACAGAGGCTCCATCAGGGTGTGGGTGTCTCTATCCATGAGTCTACCTAAACGTTCTTACGTGCAATCCATTGATTATGCACCCGGAGAAAGAGAGCCGGCACCGCGAATTTGGACAGATAGGCCTGCATAAATGTTCGGTCGAGGTTGGGCACAGGAGCGCTCAGCAGAGCGCCGACATAAATTCCACAACATCGGCACCACTGAACGAATTGATTTTCCCTCGGCGATTGCTTCGCCTCCTGATTCGCTGGAGAGGTACTCTAAACCAACTCGCGTACCGCTTCAGGGGCGAATCCTTGCGAATGCAGCTGAAGGTCATCTATCAAATCGGCCAACTTGCTCAAGCGCTTCTGCTCAGCCAACGCGCTGCAGTGTTCATGCAGCTTTGAACCCCTTTTTATGACCACTCGATGCCGACCAAGGAAGATATACGGAGCGCCGAGAGGATTCTCGAAATCGCGCGAATACATAGCACCTGTCCATCGACCTTGCACCTGTGCAATGATCTGGTGCTGGCTTGAAGCAAGAGTCAAGTTCTGCAGACTCCACCTCTGCATGAGTATATGAACATTGCTGCTATCCGGCCTGAGAGGCAACGCCACCATCTGGATCGTGCTTGCCGGGTCTGCATCGAAAAGCATTGAGGCACGTCGATTTGCCTCAAGTAGATACAGGGGCCCGGACGATCCCTGCTGACATTTAATTATCATTGCCGCAGAGTACGCCAACTCCATTAGCTGCTCCGGATAGAGGCCCCGGAATTGTCCATCTGGTGCTGGTAAGCTCAACGCCGTCTGAGCTACGACGCAGTTCCCTGACAGCTTACGCAGGTCCGGCCAATCCAGATGGAGAACCCTCGCTTCCTGAAATTTGCGTGAGAGGTCAACCTCATAGAGCCGAAAACACAGCAAATCCGGATAGTCCTCGGCCGCCACAGAAAGCTCATTTCCGGTGTACTGATCGAAGGCTCCGCCTCCACTAAGCTCGGACTCCATTGTGAGGCGGTAGATAGACTCTGGATCGTAGGCGCCGCGTTCATTCAGAAACGCCCGATAGCCATCATGTATGCATTGGGTTATCACCCGGCCCATCTTAATGCTCTGCTCCGACTCAAGCACCTGACCCCGATCGAGCGAGTACTCGATTCCCTGAGGTGACTGAATATTCGCAACAGCAGTGCCGACTCGCCATAGATCGAGACATATGGTGGATAGTCTTAGCGGTGCAGAAAATCCGCAGACCGCCGTGGTATACATGCCCGACGCACGAATTCTTGATATGACCGAGGTGTGTTCATTCAGGCGAAACGTGACTTTCTGTTCTTCCAGTCGGTAAACCAGTCCTATGGCGACGTCGACGCCCGGCCGCTCTCCGCGCCATTGGAACATGTGTAGGCCATCTGCCTCCATTGCGGACATCTTGGCTCCCAGAAGCTGCGTAGGGGTCACGTCCGGAACAGTCTCCGGAATCTTGTCCACAACCCCGTCTAGGCCCAAATCGATGGGCACGGCCGCACACACCAGAAGGTTACGACACTGCTCAAATACATCGTCGACGACGATATCTTCAATCAGGGACAGGGTCACTGACGTGCCCGGGATCATGGGGCAGTCTCGGAACACCGTGTAGTCCTTGAGTTCGTCGAGGGAGACTTCGAACTGAAGTCCGATGCCCTTGGCGTTCCCTGCTTCGAAAGCCAGAGAACGGATGTCTGCCTTGGTCGCGATAGTAAAAACCGACCAGAAACCTGTTCCGAAGCGAGCAATCGGAGCATACGATTTTGATGCGTAGGCAGGCTCCTTGGCCCTACTGCTTGCTACGCTCAGAAAGTGGTTCAGGATGGTTCGGAGCGACATCCCACAACCGTTGTCCATCACTGTAACCGTGTGCCTTGCACGATCAAATTCAATCCTGACCTGCGGCTGGTAATCATCGGCGGGACTAGAATGATGCTTTCGGAATCGGCATGCCTCCACCGCGTTTTGAACCAACTCGCGAATCGGCGCGCCCATCGATCTCTTCCAGACCGCGTTCGACGCAATCAAGTCGATCACCGCCCGCTTGCTCATTCTTATGCCCAAGCGCTCGAACGTTGCGCCCGGCAAATCTAACCTCCGCACGAACGGCTCAGGCCGAATCCTCAGCCGGGGGATTTTCGACTGTCGATCGATGTCGCAGTAGCCACGAATCCACCCCTCCATATCATCAAACGTGCGATGCGCGAGCGCAAGCACGTCGCCGTCGTCGAACGTACCGCTCACGACCACCTGACCGTCATCAGTCACCGCCAAGCTGTCACGGATGCAATCGTGCTTTCTGTTTTCCCGGAAAGAGATCGCTGCCGCATCGCCGGCGGTCTGTCGAGCCAGATCGACAACACCATCCAGAACACGCGTATCGCTAAATTCGATGGCGTCGGCGCAGCACAGAATGGCAGCAAGCTGCCGAACGTCCAGGACACGACCATCCGCAGCAAACGGTTTCCGCAGATTCGCTTCCAACTCCGAAATGCTCAGGTTGTGCGACTTCATGATCCAATCCAAGGGGGCGACTAAATTTTCAGGAACTCCCATTGCCAGGGCATTTTTGTGAATATATGCGCCCCCCCGCTTGGAATGTTCGCGACGCAGGTGGTCCGTCAGCGGAACACTGGTTTCCCACCTATGCTCTGGAAGGTCCAACGTCGCTCTGAGTGCTGTTTCCTCGCCTGGAAATACTGTCATGCCAAGGTCATGAGCGTAGGCTGCAGCGATCAGGAGAAACAGCTCAGGCTCCCCGAGTGACTTGCTTGATCCCATCTCCAGGCAGTCACCCAGCAGGACGTTTTCCAGGCGGCGGACCACCTGGAATCCATGGTGCGCATCATGGCGTGTATACAAAGGAAAGTGCTGGATGGTCGTCGCCAGAATAGGCGCGATCGTCTTTGCAAATCGAACGGCACGATCCGCATACTCCGGGCTTTGCAAGGCGAGATGTGAAAAGACTCTCGTACTTTTTAGTTCTTCGACGGGATCTCTCACCAGCACGGTTACCTCCTGTTGATTTCTATTTCTTCTATTCTCTCAAAATTTACCAGTCAATACACAGTTCCAGAACTCTCGCCCTTGCTAGCCAATAACCAAGGAGCCCTCTTGTAGGACCGCCGACTATCGGCAACAAGGCAAGAACATATGTTTGCAATCGGGAGCAGTAGACCTTCAAGATGCTACGGCGACACAATCAACAGCAACCCCTGATACCGGTCGCTCATCAGGCTGGTTAGAGTGAAGCAGCCGCATGAACGACCATGCCGGAGGGGCTCTGACTGGCTGGTTGTGGCCGATAGCACGAATTCGGCTTACTACCCCACAGCAGCCATTCCTGAATAGGTTAAACAATATGACTCCGATCAACAACCAAGGAGTCTGTCATGGAAACAACAAACAAACGCGTTGCATGGAACAAGGGCAAGCTGGTTGGCCAGAAGCCGCCCCTGAAGCCGAAGGACATTTGGGCCATCCGAATCCACCTACAGAATGCGCGTGCCGTCCGCGACTTAGCCATGTTCAACCTGGCAATCGACAGCAAGCTGCGGGGCTGCGATCTCGTCAGCCTTCGCGTGCGTGATGTCACTCATGGGAACCAGGTTCTTACCCGAGCCATGGTTATCCAGAGAAAGACGCAGCGGCCCGTACAGTTCGAATTAACGGAGCCAACAAGATCTGCGGTGTCGGCATTGCTTGAAAAGGATCATCTGCGAGGCGATCAGTTCCTATTCCCTAGCAGAATTGCAAGTTCGCCACATGTCTCGACACGACAATATGCGCGGATCGTTCATCATTGGGTTGAAGCTGCCGGACTGGACCCATCATCGTACGGAACGCATTCGATGCGCCGTACCAAGGCAACGTTAATCTATAAGCGAACCAAGAACCTCAGAGCCGTCCAGCTGTTGCTCGGCCACACCAAGTTGGAAAGTACAGTCAGATACCTCGGCATCGAAGTAGATGATGCACTGGAGATTTCCGAGCAAACCGAAATATAGTAGGTCACCAGGCGGCCGCATGGTTTCATACCGTGTGGCCGCTCTCGGGGATTATGTTGAATGCGAACAATCGGCCAGAAGCCGCCGTCCGTAGCGCACTCCAATGTTAATGGACAGTGGGAGCGGCTGATGTTTATGGGAGCGGGCTCCTAGGTTTTCTACCCTTTAGTGGGCCGGGTTAATCCAGCAACCGGGGCTCTCGCTGTCGAAGAATTCCACTGCAACATGCGCTCCTAAGACGTCATGGACCGTCTGGAAGACCCGGTTGCAGTAAGCCTGGTCGCCTCGGAATACTGACACCGCAACACGATTGATGCCTGTATCGTTCATGCGCTGCAGGAGGTGGATGTCTTGCTCGGCGAAGCCCCAGCCGTATACCACCAGCGTGTCCCGCTGCGATTTCAGAACCTCCCTGTATACTGTGGAGAGGTAATAGCTGTTCTGGATGGAAGCAACTTTCTGCGACCACGTTCCCTCGCTGACGAACAAAGGCACGACATCTCCGTTTTGCCAGCGTTGTAACACCGCCTCCAGCAACCCGTCCTGGGGGTTGTGGATCTTGCGCTCCTGCTCAACCAAGTTTCGGCACAACACCAGACTGCCGTGCGCATAGAACACTAGTGTGGAAGAACGATCTCCTCGGATCGGTTGCCTGAATCGCTGCCAGTCATCGTCGAAGGCGCCACCACCCACAAAGCAGTCTTTGAACGCATGCCGGTCGTCGATATCCAACCCGTAAGTCATAGCCCAGTACACCACCAGGTCGTAGTTGAGTGAGATGACGGTTCTGAACCGCTTCAGGAATTGATAGATGCTCGGCAAATGGACGCTTACCGCGCTGTGCTCCGGGTGAATATCGCGGACTGTTTGGATAAGGCAGTCCCTAAGGCCGACGTAGGCAGCATGGGTCCGCTCGTCCGGTATGCGTAGCGAACGGTTGACGGTTGACGCCTGCCAGACGATTCGCAGAACTAACTCGAAGTCGTTGGTCTGAAAGAACTCAAACAACCGTTGAGCATCTTCGGGGAGCAGGTTCCGCTCGGCAGCATGTTGCAGCAGCGAGCCGTAGGAGAAACTCGGGCTGACGGAAATGCTGGCACCGTTGCCGAGTAGAATTGTGCACCCGTAGTTTTCCGCAATCGCTTCCCAAGGCCTGATCTCAAACGGCATGTTGTTAGTCCTTGTGCATTCAAGTCGGCAAGTTCAATGTTGTGGAATTCGCACAAGATGGTTCTTAAGCAGGAACCAGCACATATTGAGCGCAAAAGAACGTCCGAGCCGAGTCATCTGGTCTTCTGGGATTCCCACCGGGCGGTGAGCTCCAGGACTGAGAAAACCGAAAACACCGGCTAAGCCTTTTTCCTCCTCTATGGTGATCTCGCCGCTGCCGCGCAGGAACGCAAGCACCTCACCCCACTTTGATGGGTTGAAAGCAGCGGGTGACTGCCGCTGCGATGCAACATGGGCGGCTATGTCGCCGGCCAAAGTTTCCAGCGCCACGCGGGCGTTCACAAGCGATGCGTTGTAGTCGGGCGGAATTGCCCGGAACGCGCCAGCCGAATCGTTGATCTTGGCAATGATTTCCTGCGCACGAGGAGCCACAGAGTTCTGTAGCGCCGCGATCAGATCGTCCTCCAAGGGAGCAGCATCGGAAATCGATGGATCTGCCTGGACCAGCTTTTTGTCCCGGATGATGTAGCCGTCCAGTAGGAGGCATTGTGCCAGATCATGCTGACGCTCGTCGAATCGATATTTCGGATTGATCCTGGCCCGTAGATCGCCTGCAGTGGCAACGACCTCCGCCAGCGCCAGCATGAGCGTGCGATCATCCAGATCGCGCAGCGTATTCAATAATCCGTGCAACAGTTGCCCGTGCGACAGTGACACGTGCTGAACGCCGTACTTGCCCAGAAGCACGATTGAAATCATCGGCTCCTGCAACTCCAGGAATTGAGCAAACGAATAGCGGGTTCTTTGTCCGATCATGCTTCCTCTTGAAAATTGCAGAAGGGCCCACAAGCTTGTTTTACCCATAGCCTGGAAGCTTCTGGGTTCAGGCGGGCGCTTTAGATTTCAATCAATCCTTTAATCATCCGAATCTGATGCCAAACAGCCCGCCATCCTCTGTAGCATCTGTCAACCGCGTGGGTAGCACATGGTCATTAAGATCGAAGCCTTCGATGGTCTCTTTGAAAGCATCGTCTTCATTCATCGTCACGATGTATTGAAAACCAAACTCCTGAGCGATCTCTGAGCCAAGACGCAATGCACTAATCACCTGGCGCCCATCGACCCCGTCGAATAGATGGCTGTCATGGATTAGGAATCCCGGCCCCATCTGCCGCTTGGTGCACAAGCGCATAAGCATCATGTCGAAGCAGAATATCTGCATATTCCTGATGCCCTTGCTGCGCTCGCCCTGCATCGGAAACTTGAAGATTGGCCCATTCGAGGTTTCATCGACCGTCATGCTGCCAGCCGACTCATATAAGCGTTGGGACGTTTCCTCGAAGGCGACGATGGCCTCCGCTAGTCGGTCCTTCTGCTCGGCAAAGTCGCGCCGCAGGCGGATCGTGAGGCGGTTGCGTTCAATCTCCAATTCGTTCTTTGTGCCTTCGAGCTGCTCTGCGGCCTCGAAGCGTTGCCGCAAAGATTCCACTTCGGACTCCAGTCGCCCCAGTTCCCCTTGCAATTTGAGGAACTGTTCGAGCGCGCCATGGCTCTTGAGAATGCCGAGGATTTCGCCGCGCCTCTGGTCGAGTTGAGCCTTCTTACTATCGCGCAGCTCGATACGCAGCTTCGCCGCTTCGAGTTCGCTGGACAGATAGTCTTTGCGATTGCGAACCACCGATTCATGAAAGCTTTTCACGTCCTCGTAGCGGCGCTTGACCAAGCCAGGTAGCACAATGCCGGCTTCTTGATATACCGCCTGGAGGTTTTCATGGTCTGGAGGAACCTCGGAGGCCAGTGCGCCTTCCAGATCACGAATAGCGGAGAAGTCGATGGTATTTGCGTTGGCCAAGTCGTTGAGCTGGCGGGTCAAGCTGGCGCTTTCGACTTCCAGTTCCCGGTATTCGGGCAAAACCTGGAAAGTTTCAACTTCCATGTGAAGCCTCTTGAGGCGCGCTTCCTGAATGGTTAGCTCCGTGCGCAAGTCGGAGGCCTTGCCGATGATTGAACCGAACGCACCGTTCGTGGCCGCCTTCTTTAATTCTTCGAGGGTCTTTTCCCGATTGCGCACGGCTTGCCAATCTCGGGCGATCTGCCAGTCCAGTCCGAGCAGGAACATCAGCGCCATCTGCATGTCGCCAGTTCCCTGCATCGTGGCCTGCTTTTCCGGCGTCATGAAGGCGCCGCTCGCCTGCCGGCGTACAAAGTAGGCAAACAACGACCGGAATGACGGCGGCTTGCTGCCTGCGGCTTCTAGGCTGCTCAGGCCAAACATTTGTTCACCGAGGAACGTACACCACTCAGTGGCCGAAAACTTGACCTTCGCGGCAGGCGGGACCGTCACGAAGATTTTGGCTTTGGTACCACCGCTGCGCTCGACGACTGTTCGTTCCGACTTCAGATCAAAATCCATGCCGAAGGTGTGCTCGGCTAGCTCTGGAGTACGAAAAATCGAGTCCGGCCCGGCATCGGCACCAAGCAGGAAATGCACTAACTCAACAAAACTGGTCTTTCCGGCCCGATTGCGTGTTTGCTTCGTGGTCGCCCCTTCGGTTTTTTGAGCGAGCAGCACATTCAGGCCAGGATTTAGATCTCCAAGATTCTTGAAGCTAGGCAGCGTGCTAAAAATGTGATAGATCACGCTGTCCTCCGTGCTACAAGGCCGCTTTCGAGTTCGATGGTTCCAAGGGCGTATAGAAGGTCGAGGGCGAGCAAAAACCAGTCATAGGTAATTCGCCGAGGCATTGCGGCCACGCCAGCGTCATGCCTGTTCAATTCCTCCCAGAGCGCGGAGACGGTCTTTGGGCGTGCGAGGAAGGTCAATACATGCGCGCCGACGGTCAGCAGCGCACGATCCTGTGGCAGATGTTTGGAGGGCAGGATCATGCAGCTCCCATCGCTTGAGCGTCTTCAAAAATCTCACACTTGTCGAACAGGTATGCCATCACGGCCAACACTGCCGCCTTATGTGCAGGCGTGGTATTCGTCGTGCCACCGGCCCATGCCTCTAGGCGGCCGAAAATTTCATCAGGATGGAGCTGCGGAACACCGTCCCGCAGCTCCAGATATTCACTCTTGAACGCCTGCGCGATTTGTTCGCCGTAGGTGGGGTTCCTCCAGTTATTGAAGAACTGTGCGACGAGCGGCGACTTCTGCATGCCGATTTTCAGGAAGTCGGCGACAGCCTGAGACAGAAGGTTTGCCTCGATTTTTCCGCGTGACACGTCCTTTACGTCACTCGTCATGGGTACGGGCGCGATGCTGATATGGGTGAGCACAGCGGTTAAGTCGTTGAAGCCCAGATTGATGTTCGCTTCCATCGTGAGCGAAGGGCCGAACCAGGATTCAAGATCCTGAAGGCTCAACTGACGGAATTTCGCCAGCATTTCCTCGTACCCGAAGTGGCCGATTTTGATCTGCGGATTATTTTGCCCAAGCTCGGCCAGGACTTTGATGATGTGGGGACCTAAACGCCCATCGGGCGCGTTGTGAACGAAGGACCACTCATCGAAATATTTCTCCCAATGTTCTTTGGCACCCGCGAAGTCCTCGTTGATCTTCTTTATGGCCTCGGCAGCGCTCAATTCATTGGGGGCGTAGCTCTGGAATAGGATTCGCGCGGAAGGTAGATATCCGTCGTTTTTCCGATCCCCAGCTTTGCCCCAAGGCCGGCAAGCCATGAAATCATTGGGGTGTGCCTTCGACATCAGCCTCTCGAAGAGGCGTTGAAATCCATCCCCTTTGGATTCTAAGAAGGCAATACGGAAGTCCTTTTCGTAGTTGAGCTGCTGTATGCGATCCATGCGTTCAGGCTCTAGCCTTAAATTATTGAAGTTTTTTAGGCAGAAGCTCATGGCCTCTTGGTGTCGGGATGGCCTGCACACGATTGATATCGAAGGGAAGCGCCTTATCGGCCGCAATGCTCGTGAGCAGCATTCGAATGGCGTCCGACACGGATAAACCCATTCCCGCAAACACTTCTTGACTTCCTCTTTGATATGCCCGTCAATTCAGACGCGAACGACATCACTGCTGCTTGTTATTACATGTCCCAAGCTTTTCGTATCTACATTTTGCTCCATTTGGGCTTGGATGTCATTTGCTTTTTGTAGCAGTTTCCCAGGCTTTCCGGCGTCGAGTTTGCGGGCTGTTCCACGTTAAGCAACCGCGAACGTCCGCTTTTCGTCTTACTGACTGACTGCTTTGGGTCGATAACGGTCTATCACAAATGTGTAAATAGATAATGGAATGCCAGTATGCTTGAACTGCTCAGATCAATATCATTAGGAACTGGGGCTGTATTGATTGCGGTTACGTCAGCTGTCGTTGCGGTAGGGTTAATTAGAATTTCGAATGTATTTCTTAAATGGTGCCTAGCCATTTTTATTTCTACTGCTTGTTCATACGTGCTTTATTGGTCCCCTGTTTGGTTGGGAGCTGAGCCTTATGAATATGCAGTATGGGAGTTGGCGGCACTTATTCCATGGACGCTTGCTGGCCTGATTGCTTCTGCAATTGTATTCAATATAATGAGTCGCACCAATTTTCATAGATCATCCTAAACGTCTGCTTGGGGTCGAGAGTTCCCTCTCATGAAATCAAAAAGCAGACGCTCGACATCCGGCCACGCTGAGAGACCGTTAGCTGTCGCATAGCTGACCCACGCAAGAAAACAATCGAGAGGCAGGTTTGGCCGATGAACAGACGCCAGCAGCATTATTTATTCCAAATTGCCGGAAGATGTAGCTTCAACCAATTACGATCATTGTTGTATAGCCACTGAAAACCATTTCCAGGAATGCGCTTGAGTTGTCGAATTGGCATAGTCGGAAAAGCTGCAAGCGTTTTTAGAAACTGGTCGCGAAACTCATCTCGTTTTCGCAAAAAATGAATATCTTCCCAAGATTTTTTGAGCTCAGGTTCTTTTGCCAGATAGTCTTTGATGAAGGATGCTCTGATGCCCAGCGTCTGTATGATTTGGCGCCGACTCTCCCCGCGCTTGAGCATTTCAATCAGCTGTTTTTCCGTATAAGTGCCAACGATTCGAGGTCGACGCTTGAATTCGATTTTTTGGGATTCCAAATGTCTGGTTGCTTGCTTGACACTGATATCTAAAATTTTTGCGGCGGACGTTACTGAATACCCTGCGTTTTTAACCAGCGTTCGCAAGTGTGAATATGTTTCGCCAAGTTGGTTGTTTAGCGCATCTTGTCCGCCAGCATCCATCTGGTGGATTACTTCGCGATAGCTGCGCAGAAAATCTGATGGTTCGGAAAATAAAAAGGCCATCAGCAAAAAATGTCGGAGAGGGTGGCGTTGCCCAGGATACTGGCGCAGCAGCAAACCCAAAAAGCCGAAATGGTTTTCCAGTGTGTCGTGAATGAAACTGAATGTTGGTTCGCTCAAAAGAGGTGCATGCTGCTCAAAAAATGCATCTCTCAGCTTCATAAGTCGCACAGATCCGTCTGGTGACAACCAGCCCAGTTTTCTTGCCTGCAGCAGGTATGTATGGCGAAGCAGATTGCTTTCGTACCGAGTCGAACTGGTAGTTGCGAGCGTTACGACCCATTGCTCAAGACGAAGCAGCAATTCGATAGCTTTATTCTGACCGATGCGGTAATTCTTCCTGGATAGTTTTGAATCGAGGTCGGGCAAATACCAATCAGCCAGAGCGGATCGTCTTGTTTCTGTTTCACATACCATCAAGGGACAATGGTGTATGTGGCACACGAAGCTTGTTGGCCATTGCTGGCGAGTTCGCCACCATGAGATGGGATGTTCTTTCAGGTCCTCATGAATACAATCTGGGCATGATTTCAAGGGGGGCGCTGAAAGTCCAGAGCGAGATAACTTGAGCAAATGGCGTGCCGAAGCACCTGTGCCTTGCAGGACTATCCGCCTGAATTTTCTCTCCGCTTCATGGGATATGAAGGGGAAGTAGAAAGATGCCAAAGAACGTTGATGAATGATCTCTTCAGCAGATCCAAGCAGGCTATCGGTTTTTCTCTGGAACTCATCAAGACAGCCATAAAAATCATGTCGTAATCCCGCCGTTGAGTTACCGAAGAGCTGTCTACTAGTCTCTCTGGCTGACTGATTGCCACTCAGCCGATGAAAGCGCGCACACCAGCTATAGAGCAATTCTCCGTCATTTGCTTCTGGTAGGCGCAAAGACGGGAAGAGAGAGCCGGTTTTTGCATCATATTCACCGGTTTTCTTTCCCATCATTTAGGCAATACTGCGGAAACGCTGCTTTTTGGCAGTGTGCCGTTGAGAAAAAACTGAGGCATCGGCTTGCTTTGCCATCGTGTTCAGTGCGAATTTAAGCCGCGCGCACCCTTGGCGTAGTAAATATTCCAACTCACGAATAGGGGCGTTATATTGACAGCTAATGTTTTCTAGAGAACTTTCGCCGTTGAGAAATGCCTGAATTGCGTCGAGCGTCGCAGATGATGTATTGCCGAGTCCTGGTAGCCCCTGTCTGGTGAGTCCAAATGCGGCCGATCCATTAGGCAAGTTAAGCGCTTCACCAATACCGTTCACAACCCCTTTATTTGCAATGTATAGGTTTAAAACAGCCTTGCTTGCCCAAAAATCTGTTCCTAATTGTTTTGCTTTTGAAGTTGGGCGTGGCCAAAGAATTTTCTCTGCTTCCTCAACGTTATCACACAGAACTGCTGCCAGAAGGCATAGAGTTGACGAACTAAAGCGGCCTGTTCGCGGGCTGCATGCACCATCCACTGTACGAATCCAATTGTTTTTTGCCCAGCGAGTTCTCGGAAAATTTTCGGTGAGCCACCAGTTTGGCATTGAGCTAAAAATAACTGAGCTGACTGTTGAACGTTTACCCACTTTTGTCGTTCTTAGATTTTGTGCCTTTGCCCAATCGCCTAACAAGGCACTAGCCGCCACACCTTCAATCGTTGGCGCCTGCCTCAGGATTTCTGTGGCGAGGTAAGTATATTTACGGAGAATTTCTGCCTGTGAGGGCGAGAGCGTTGATAATTTATCGTCAGTTATTAAGTCAATTACCTGGTGAGGGCAAATAGAAAACGCTGAAGATTGACGAGCAGAAGAAAGCTGTGTTCCGTGGCGAGTACACCAAAGCACACCTGTCAACTGATGCTCGGACCGCCAATAGGAAAAACCCATTTTCTCGACGTCTTCCTTTGCGCACTGTGTACAAAAGCGCGGATGGGCGCCATCCAGTCGCAGTGGAGCATGCTGGTCATATGCTCTCCGGTGTGGTTTAGATTTGCCGTTTGGAGTGCGGTGTTTGAGTCCTTTTATGGCGTAAAAAAAGGGGGTTAATGTATGCCGTTCGAGTATTACGTCGTACGCTATCTTCAGAATGCTAGCTGCGTGATGAACAGCGTTGGCATCGGATATCAGCGAGGGGTCATGTTTACAAGCCGCATCTGCAATTATCTTCGACATACTTGCCTTTTCGGGGAGTGCATTGATGGCACGCATTCTTCCATACCAGCCATGCATGAGCTCATTGGGCAGCAGTGGGCAAGTATGCAAGCTTCTGATGGGGGTTGCAAAACTGCCGATGGCATTATTATTGGGAACGGTTTTGGGTCGTTGATTGGTTGAGTTCGCGGGGAATTGAATGATTGGCGATTCTTGCGAATCGCTCGGCAAATGTACAACCTGTTTTGTAATTTCTCTCTGCAGAAGAACTTGGAAATGGCGATCCAAGCCTGTTTCATCTTCCCGAAAAGCGGGGGCATCCTGCACGACTTGGTTTATCGCAAGCAAAAAGGGAGCGATTGTCTTCAAGTCGTCCATCACAGCTACCCTTTACCCAAAGAGGCAATTTGCTGCGTTTTCAGTAAGTCGATATCAAAGTTGGCGGGATACTTGCCAAGTTCAATTTGTATCAGCACCCCTTTAATCATTTGATATAAGAAGCGCCGCATTTCTGCGCTCAGTTTCCCATCCTGGCGGGCGTTCGCACATTCTTCCACCCATTCAAAAGCTCTGGATTCAATCTGCTCCTGTTTCTCGGGGCTTATGGTTCCCGATTGCGTTTTCATGCCGAAGAGCAGATAGGAAAGATCAACACCTGCCGCGCCAATGGCTGACAGGTAGCGCACAGTTGGTGTTGATGCCTCAGACTCATATTGCAATTGTGCAAGGCGTTTTACGCCGCCAATAGTCGCAAATGACTCCTGACTGAATTTAAGACGCTTGCGCTCTTCTTTCAGTCGTTGCCCGAAGCCAGAGGGAATCCCTTGTGCGTCGAATGTTGATGTTTGTGTAGACATGTTAATCATTGTATTAACAAATCTACTGTTGCGCAACATTGTGATATATTTGGTCTATTAAAACAGACATGTGGTAGAGTTATGTCACCCCCGATTCTTGACACATCTGCGGCTAAACAGCTCTTTGAGGCGACTGGTACCTCAGTCGCAGAGTGGGCTCGAGTGCGCGGGTTTTCAGCTGGCCTGGTGTATCAGGTACTGGAGGGACAGCGAAAATGCATGCGCGGCCAGAGCCATCGCATCGCTATTGCGCTGGGGTTAAAGCAAGGTATGACTATGAATATAGAGGAGTTATCACAGGAACTTGCTGCGCGGGGAGTTCCTGATGTTAAGAATAACGAGGGGAAAATAGTGAGATAAATAAAAAGCCGAATCCTCATTGCTGAAAAGATCCGGCTTGCCTGCTTGCGCAGGGAACTTCGTGGTTGGCGCCTGAAGTATCTCCTGTCCATGTAGGCAAGTCAAGTGTTTTGTCGTCCATTCCATTCATTAAGAAAATGAATGTATGAAGAAAATAACTTTGACGCCTAGGGTGTGGGAGATTGTCATGTGCTCGATTCCCCGTTTTTTTATTGTCTGGCGTTCCTGATTCTGTGGTCGTCTAATATGGCCTCAGGCAAAGGTGTATCGCTAACGCGTCTAAAAACCATCTATCAGCGCCAGCAAAATGCGGCGTGGGACGCAAGCTACAAGCCGGGTATTTGGGCAACCCCACAGGAAGCACCCGCAATTTCACGCGCTTATATCCTGACCCCAGCAAAACTCGCTGGGCGTGAGGTGCATTTGCTCTCAACTCCAGAGCGTGATGCTGCTTTGTTAGGCTTCTATCACCCGGATGTTGTCGGTCTGCAAGAGCAGCGAATGCTTTCGCCAGAACCATCAGTGCATCCTCTCTGGAGCTATCCTGGCATCGACCGCAGTACGTTACCTGCATTACGTGGGGTTATCGATGTGGCTGATCGCTTTGGCTATCTGGATTTGTTGCCGCGTGTTTGGGCGCCTGATCCAGATAGGCCGGGAGAGAAAATGCCGCTCGTATTTCCATGGTGCGGCGATTTGCTTTGGGCGATCTCAAAGACAAAGAGCCATGTGTACTGCGTCAACTGGAGCGTCAAAGGTACGGAGCGAGATTTCAGTCAAAAGGCCGGTAGATTGGCTGCTAAACACCAAAAATGGGAGACACCGCGTACGCTATTAGCACGCCACGAAATCGAAGCTGAGTACTACAAGGATGTTGGCATCCGAACCATCAGAATTCCTTCGGAAAATATTGATCGTCACGTTGCCGATAATCTGCGGCAGCTGTTTCTGCATCATCGGCGTCTGCTTTCACTGGATGCCGGCCAGCGAGAGGAAATCCTCGCCAAGTTTCACAATGCAATGCGGTTAGGTATCTCGCCCACTGAAGTGATTATGTTACTTGTGGAACGGCGAGGATATTCAGTCGATGACTGTCGGTCTGCCCTCTATCAAGCAATATGGAACCGGGATCTTCGGGTGGATTTGTTCAGGCCAATTTTAATCAATTGCCCTTTGCGTCCAGAGGTGCAGGATGTCATCCAGAAGTACGCCGACTGGTTCAGGGAGGAAGCATGACTATCGGTACGCAAATTCTTGCGCCAGATGGCTGGGGTGCGCTTGTGAAGGGAACTGTCTATCACTTTCTGCAAAACGATGCCTGGTCTGGGCGAGTGCTGCTTGTGCAATTTGAAGTCATGCCAAAGGGAACCCAGAAGGCCAATCTTGTTGTGCTGCCCAGAAAGAAATTTGAAGATGGAGTGAACGCTGGTGCGATTCTTCCAGCTGAACAGCAATCGGCTTTGCCGCCTTGGCTATCGCCCCTCGAAGGAAGTGATTTGTCTATGCAGGATCGGCTGCATCCTCATGTCAAGATTTCCAAATGGGAGCGTGTCGAGAAGCGGTTCCAACATATTGCGCCTGCGATACATGCACTTGAAAGCATTTTGGTGGCAAAGAATCCTGATGCAGAAATCAATCAATGGGCTACCAAATGCATGCCACCGCAGAACGAAACACGGTTCCGGTTGTGGTTTTTTACATACCTTTGCTTCGGGCGGAACATTTGGACATTACTGCCTCCGTTCCATCGGAGTGGCAGATGGGATCGTACCCAATATCCAGAGCGCAAATTTGGCGCTCCCTCGCTGGCATTCGGAAAGCATTACGGCTATGGCTGTAGCCAGGAAATGATTGATGCTTGCTGTAGCAGCTACAGCAAGCGCGCCAGATTGGGGAAACATCTCACGACCATATACGAAGAGGCAATGAACGAAGATTTTCATTGCAAGGTTGCCTCCACACCATCTGGCATGAAAGTTTTTACGCATCCAGAAGGAAAACCGTTTCCAACATACTGGCAATTCCGTTATCGGGTTATGCAAAGATTCGGCAAGGAAGTGGTGCAGAAAACTCTATACGGAGCGGTCAGGTATCGGAATAGGATTGCGCCAACTAAAGGTCGTTTCTCCGAGGAGGTTTCAAATTTGATGGAGCGGATTGAGGCCGATGGTTACAACACCAAAGAACGCCCAAGGGGCTACGTTGACGGCAGCAGTTTGCCACCAATGTGTGTCGTGACCAGTCGAGATGTGCTGTCTGGATTGAAGTTAGGTATCGGGTTTTCATTTGGCGCAGAGCGGGCAACCGCTTATCGCATGATGTTGTTCTGCATGGCTGTCCCAAAGGATTTCTTTTGTGAGCTCTTTGGCATCCCTTACGTTTCTGGCGAATGGGAGAACCAAGGTTTACCTGGGCACTTTGGCATTGATCGCGGTCCAGGCGCTAGGCGGGACTTGATTCAAGCTATTGAACAACGTTTCCCTATTCGCGACATGGCACCATCCTGGTCTGGGCAGTCGAAAGCTACGGTGGAATCTTCACATCCGCGTGACATAAAGATCGAAGGACAACCAACGTATATACAGAGTGCGCTGACGCCAGTTGAATTGGCTCGACGGGAAATCATCGCTTTAATGCAATACAACAACGGCGCCGATATGAGTGACCGTATTGATCCGGATAGTGATCTCGCATCCATACCACCGACACCGACCGGCTTGTGGGCGTACTACGACCGAATATTTCGTAATGATGCGCAACCAATGCGCATTGATGACGCGATTCGCACTTTTCTTACACCGACAGAATTCCAGTTGCGCGATGACGGTGTGTACATCCAAGGGAGATGGTATTTCGCGCAAGAGCTGGAAGAGTCGGAGGAATTTGCTACATACGCCGCATCGCCAGCAGCCCCGACAAGAATTCATGGCTATGTGCTTGATATGTGTGTTCGTTATATCTGGATAGAACTCAACGGGCGGCTCATTCAGCTTAATGCAAGAATGAGAATTCGCGGAGACGAAGATACGTTGTGGATGTCGCTTGCGGAGTTGGAACAGTGGGACGTGGCTCGCCGGAAAGTGATGTCAGCTTTTCGGGTGCATCAAAACGCCAATGCATCTGATTTCAAACAGCGCTTCAAGGAAACAACCGGAAAATCGTGGGATGCCGGGCAGCGGAAAACCGGTAATCCAAAACGAAATGTTGGTAAAGCGCAAGGCGGTGTAGTTTCCACCCATCCGAAAAAGATCGCGTGAGAATGGATAGCTTGCCTTGGTTACACGCATTTGACGTGCTCCAGAATGAAGAAATCCTAAAGGAGCGTGCGAAGCAGACTGTGCCATCGCTTGGTGGACTTGCTGCACTTCCCCTTGAACAAGCCTGCATGCAGCTCGACAAAGCACTGCGTACGGTTTTTTATCCCACAGCACAATGCTTGTCCATTCTGAAGCGATTGATAGGTGTTGCACATGCCCATTGCATGAGTGTCTATCCGGATTCCAAGGCATTTCTCGCTGGTGTGTATTCGCTGAAACCACCTTTGCCAGAATTCGCTTTACCAATTTGTCTGACGGGATTGGCTGGTGTGGGAAAAACGGAATTGTTAAGGGCATTCCGGCGAGTATTGGATACTGATAGCAAGCTTATGCTTGATGGACAGCATCCATTTCCGATTTGTCGCACATGGCAGGTCACGGTACTGGCACGGTCAACACCTAAAGATGTGCTTCGTACCCTGTGCCAATCCGAAGGCAGTCCATCAGCACTTGTTGAGAAATGCAGGAAGCTGGCTTACCGGGATAGTGTGTCGCTTCTGATGGCAGATGAGTTCCAGTTCGCGACAGGTAGCGAGAGTGCCAATGCTCGGGTCTCGCAGATGCTGCTCTCACTGTGTTACATCGGTGTTCCATTTGTTTTTGCAGCCAACTACAGCCTGATTCGCCGTTTGCAGCGGCGTCCTGGCGAGGAACAGCAGCGTCTGTTATCTACGCCAATAATTCTGTGTCCTGATTCACCCAATAGTGCTGATTGGCAGAACACCCTCAAAACGCAGCGCGACATTTTGCCAGATTATTTTATCTTTGACCCAGTTCAAGATGCTGTGACATTGCATGCTTATACAGCTGGAAGAAAGCGTGCGATGGCGCATTTGCTTCTGCTTGCCTTTCGTTCTGAATATCCAAAGGGCGGCAAGGTAGATTGCCAAGCACTTCGGCGCGCTTATCATTCAACTGAGCATGGGGGATATCGCGAAGAAACAGAACGGCTGGTGGCTCAGGCTATACAAAAACGCCCGGACCCAGGAAGAAAAGATTTATGGTGCCCGTTTCCTCTAGAAGCAGATGCGTCAGTCGAGTTCCTGAATGCATCGATTGCAGCCAGAGATGCAAGAGTTGCTGAGGCGGAAATTACCGCTGCTTTGACGCAGGCAGAAAGACGAGCCACTCTTGAACTGAAACAAGAGAGCCTGAAACATGCAAATTCAGGCCATGTTGTGCCTCTGCACAAAAAGGCGAAGGTTACGGCTGATGAGCTGAAGCGTAATGCAAATATGTTTCGTGACCAAATATAGCTGGCTGTAGCACGGGCACAAGGTTCGCAAATGGTTTTCATTGTCGCTAGATGCATGGCTATAATCATCGATTCGCTGGATCCGAGGCTATGCTGAGCTACTACTCATTATTTTGACGACCGATTGAATACAAAAACTATCAAAATTATGGAAAACGGGGCGCTTGGCGAAGCCATGTGTTCTGCTCTGCTATTGCAGCGTTTCTGGGTGAGGAAGCGATCCATCGATGCCGATGCAATGCAAAATCAACACAAAAACAAGGGAATCGATTAACCGTTACAAACGGACTTCCTAACTTATCCTTGGTAAGGCTACAGGGGGCAGGTCACTATATAGGCTATATAGTATAATTTCTGCAACTGCGTGGGATTGGATGAAGTGCCAATCTGGGTCTATAAGTGAGCCATATCTTGCATAACATCTACATTAAACAACTCCAAATAGCACGCGACCACCAATCTGCCTCTGAAAAATTAAGCTATTTGACGTCCATCCTGCGCTCACTTCTGCAAGGTCTAGCGCTTACAGCACTTGAAATTGCAATTCAGGCCACACCTGTTGTCGATGACGACCTGAACTTTAGTCAATTTCTTGACAGATTCAGCCAACCTTCAGACGGTTTGCCGATGGAAGTGCTCGATGCCCTCATACCACGGATTCGAAGTCTTGTATTTCGAGGTTATATGAAGGGATGGTTTGAAAACTCTGAATGCTTCGAAAAACCGATTATTTCTGCCCTAATCGCCTGGTTAGAGTTTAGAAATAAAAGACCCGCTCATGGAGTACTTGATGCGCCCACAACTGAACTTTGGGCTCAACAAACAGGCGATCTTATCCAAAGAATACTTAAGACCCAAGCTGACGCATTGCCACAAGGGTCTGAAGCTCGGCTAACTGCACAGGTCGGGGATATCATTATCCCGATTACCACACCATTGATCATTGATGGCAACGCTATTGTAATTGGTAAGATTGTTCCTCGGAATGGCGTCTGGAAGATAAAGGGGCAAATTCTCTCGTGGACTGCAGCACGAGACATAACGATAGACCTTGGTCCGCAAAACATCTTTGCGGCTGAAGCTCATACAAGTGAAAAGTTCAGATGGTCCGATGTTCCCCTTACAAACGGTTCAACACTGGTCCTCAACAATATTCCCGTACGACAGACTGCTACGTTTGTGGGTAGAAAGAAAGAGCAAGATAAATTATCTGAATGGCTGAAAAACATTGCTGATTCAAGAGCATGCCTGGTATTCGGTGATGGTGGCTTTGGTAAGACCACGTTGGTGTTGGAATTCTTCAATAAATTCCTTGAAGACGGTGTGGACGCAGGTTGTCCAGTACCGACTGTCGTTAGTTATTACACAGCTAAAAAGACAAAGTGGACAGAAGAAGGTTTGGCTCACTTCAAAGGGATTTCTGATGCTATGGAGGACAGCATCAGGGAACTTATATACTGCTTCGATCCTGTGTTGGGGAAAGAATGGTACAAAATCGAAGGAAGATCCCTTATCGATAAAGTGGCTACAAGATTCTCAGAAGAGGGTTTCTCTCGCGATGACATTTTACTTATCATCGACAATACTGAAACGCTAGCAACATCAACCGCAGATGCAGAAGCGCTAGCGGACTTCATTGCGCAAGTTGCCAGAAGAATTGGCCGAGTAATTATCACATCTCGAAGACGAGAACTATTGGCAGCCGAACCTATCCAAGTAAGCCAGCTATCAGAAACGGAAGCCGTTGAACTTATTAAAGAGCTTGGTAACGAATATGGCGCACACGCTATCAGTATGGCTGGGGATAGAGTTCTTAGAAAAGCATGTACGAGTCTGATGTATAAGCCGCTGCTGATCGACACCCTAGTTCGCTATGTGGCTCGGTCTTCTTCTAGCATTCAGGACGGGCTTGATCAAATCCTACGAAAAACCAATGACGAGCTCTTAGAATTCCTATATGAAGACGCTTGGGCTAGAATGAATGCACTTGTTCAAGAGGTATTCATGGTGCTGGTATCGCTGGCAAGCCCTCTTGACGGAAAGTGCGTAGGAGATGTCTGCAAAGAAATAGGGGTTCAGCATGCAGAATTTCAGGCAAGCCTAGGAGAAACTTATTTCGCAACCATTGTGGATCATGGTGAATCTTATGATCTAGAAATTGTGGAGCTTGCTAAGAAATTCTTTCTCCAAAAAAAGCAACGTGCGCCAAATGGCAATGCTGAACGTTTTGAGAATATTGCCTTCAAAGTCGACAAACAGGCAACAGAACGCTATGAAATTGACAAGAACTATCGCATGGATCGAGTGGCTGATGCATATAGAAGCGAATATGCCAAAGCAGCCAAGATTGCCACAATCAAGAAGGATTTTGAAACCGCAAAGGTTTCCTTTGAGTTGGCTATTCTCGAAGAGCCACTTAATGCGGCATTACAAGAACGGTATGCCTCATTTCTGCTTCGATCTCTAGGCAAAGCAGACGTAGCACTTACATACGCACAACGTTCAACAGAACTCGACCCTCACAGCGCAGATTCTTGGCTGACTCTGGGTCTTATCAAGTACCAGCTAAATGACTTAGTCAATGGTGATTCCGCGATGGACAAAGCTATGACGTATGGGAAAGCAAAGTCTTTGTGCTTACTTCGAAAAGCGATCGCCCGGTATCACCACGCCAGACAGGAGCCGTATGGTAGGCGCTCCCTTGGGGGCCTAAAGGAAGCAGAAGTGCTCGTCAAGCAATCCATGCAGACAACTTTACCCAAGGATTTCTATTCCCTAAAGAATCAGCGAGAAGCCGAAAAGTATTCAGCCTTGATTCGTTCTCTAATATTGAAAATTAATAAGCGTGAAATTTCTTCCATAAATGCTCCGGAACGATTGTAAACATTGTTCTGAAAATGGGGAGCTTACCCGGCACGGATTAATTCAGGCGTTAGGCATCGTTCAATGTACGCATCGCTAAATTTTGTGAAGTTGGTATATCCGCCGATTTCAAATCAATTTGCAGAATGGCTTTCTGATGATCCTGTAGTTAGGCAGTACGTAGAACGCAGCAAGCTGTACATGCTCGCGCAGAGACATGAAGTTCTATTCGAGAACTATGGGGTTAGCACCCAAGAGAGAACATTCAATTTCGATTTGGTTTGCGGTTCGGCAGCGGCCAGAAATCTGAAAATCAACACCGATGAGTTAATCGGGGACTTTGAAGGTGAAGTGGAGATTGAGCTTGGGGCTAGGCATATTCGTATTTGGAATGCTAACTCGAAGAGGGGGGAGCCGATTTATTGGGCAACGACGGACAAGCTTCTCTATGACGTCTGGCGGAAGCGAATCGGCATTACGGGCTTGCCTAGCGTTCTTCCATTCACAAACTACGATTTGTACTATGTGGGTATCTCCAAAGAGAACGACAGCTTTTCTAGACTCTTCGACACAGGCCACAAGAACAGGCTGAAGATATTGTCAAATGAAACACAATACTCACCGACCGCCAGACTAACGGATGAGATCTACATATTCCTGTTCGACATTGAAGATCTAGGAATAAAGACGCTCTCTATTGACGATCTGGAACTTCCTGATCCGCTTGGCAAGAAGCGGCTTGTTGCGGACGCCGAAAAGGCATTCATAAAAGTTTTGGACTGCAAGTATAACGAAGTCAAATACAAAGATTACCCAGCGAGCGCTGATGGACTATCAGATGCAGGCTTAACGCGATACGGCTATGTGATTGATGAAGACATAACCTTCGCTGCGCCGAAAGGAATAATCCGCGGTATCCATGACATTTTATCGGTTAAGGATCGTCATCCTGACATGATATTTATTGAAGGGGAAAGCGTGACTTTGGTTTCCTCCGAAGAGTTTGCGGCAGCAACGCGAACAATGCTTAACCCTACGCTCGAGGCGACCTGCGCGAAAAGCCGCGCAGGCGCCTCAACTCCACGTTGAACGTCCGCTCTCTAAGCATCTGATCGTCAGCAAAGGGTAGAGAGTCCCTCTCATGAAAACAAAAAGCAGACGTTAAACCAGACTTCCAGCCACGCTGAGAGACTGTTAGCTGTCGCATAGCTGACCCACGCAAGAAAACAATCGAAAAGCAGGTTTGGCCGACAAGCAGACGCCAGTGTTTGCGCTATATATCAATGACGAGTTAGCAGCGCCGACAGACTTTAGCGCAAGAACGGAGTAGTTTGACTGGGCGTAGCAATGTTCCGACAGACATTGCGCTTTCGTACTAATTTCTGTGGCTTAGTGAAATCAATGACTTAGCATGGTTGATCTGACAGACTTTATTCCTATCGATCAGTGATGATCTAAAACAATAAAGTCTGTCGGCCGAGAATAAAGTCTGTCGGAAACATAATGACACAAAAGGCCGGGCATTTGCTCGGCCTTCATTATTTCTTCGGCGACTATTCGGCCCTTGCTGTCGTAGTAGGTGATTCAACCGAATGGCTGGTGTCACACTAATTGCAAACGGTGAAGTCGAATACGGACCGAATGTCCGGTTTCTTCAAAAACGAAGGACGGCAACCGGCCAACACCAGAAACTCAGTGCTTACATGTTTGCGCCAACGCGATTTGGACCCAGGCTGCCAATTCTGACTGCCCTAACTTCAACCCCATAATCGCTTGAGTAAACAGTCGTTTACGAAGCATGCGTATGGGTCAATGAATCCCGGCAGCCTAGGTCAAAAACCTATCGGCGCTAACAGTTGCCGTCTTTCAATCAGATACGTTCAATATTTCTGAATCTTTTCCTGCATTTCTGGGCTCAGTTTCTTGAAAAGCTCGGCGTTGTAGGCGCCAGACGGAGAGTATGGCGGCCAGGAATTGAATATCGCACCAGTGGCAATCCCATACGAACGCGATTTCGCAGCAGGAGATCCTGGCTTGACGACCGGATCTACATTGGTCGTGAAGATCGAAACGGTGTTGTCACTATTTCGCACGATATCAAAATAGCGGAACTGCTGCGGAAAATCTCTCAAGGATGCTGTTTCAACAACCCAAAAGCCCAATTCAGGGCGATTGGCATCTGGAGAAGGCATGGCCGTCACTGAATTGAAGTGGCGATGACCCGATATCCACATGATTAGGTTTGGATAGTTGTGAAGCTTGGCAATCAGCGCATCTTCCTTGGGGGATGAGGCCGAATCAAACATGGAAAATCCGGGCACGCTCACGCCGACGGGCACATGCGCGGCGACAATCATTAATTTGCCTTCGGCTTGCCCCTTGTCGAGTTCGTGCACCAGCCAGTCATAACGATCCTTGTCGAGGTAGCCGAGAGCGCCATTTCCCAGCTTGCACGTGTCGCAGTCCGTGTCATCAAGGGCAATCACCTTAAGCGGCAGACCTGCCTTGGGTTCAAAGGTGTAGCTGGCAAATCCCGTCTTGACGTTATCCTGAGAGAACCCATGGCCAATTGGGTTGGAAACGGTGTTGAAAAACTCGGCGATCCACTGGTTTCTGGAAACAATGAATCGTTGTGCATTGGCGTTCACTTTGGGAGGTGTCGAATATCCGGCCACCGCCCCAAAATTGATTACTTTGCCTTCCGACGTATTGACATCGACGACTCCCATATAGAACCCGCGGCTGTTCAGGTCATCCTTGTTGGCTTTGATGATATCGCCCATGTTGAGTATATTTTCGCCAACCACGGTTTGCTTGATGTAGTCATTCGGTATTTCAACCCCACTCCAGAAGTGATCGTGGTTACCCATGACCTGATACCAGGGAATGGTCTTATCCAACCCTCGAGCCTCATAAGGACGCATGTAATCCGTCGAGGGCTTTGATTTCGGGTCTGAATTCGGGTTGATATTACCGCCATCGATAATGTCGATATACCATCTCAGTTCATTGTGTTGCGAATTATTGATGGCATCACCAAGAAAAATGCCGAAGTCAAATGGCTGCTTCTTGTGCAAAAGGTTGACGGTCTGCACAGCCGCATCCAGCACGTGTGTTGTATAAGGAATGGTGGGCGAATACGCTGAAGACATGCCAGGTTGCGCTTGCATGCCGAAATTAATGGTTTGAGCCGGTGATTGAACATCAGTGATGTGAATATCGCTCATGGAAAAAAACCTCAGCAAATTTGCCACTTTTTTTGTCTTGCTGGCTTCGGCCTCATAAGCCTTGGGCAAAAGGTCAAATCTTTTTTCGTAAGGGATTCCATCTCCGGCTTTCCATACGCCATAGCCATACTTTGAGAATTTTGAAACCTCGTTGGGAAGAATTTTCGGCGAATTGGCAGGCACAGCTACTGGAATAATCGTTTGCTCAAGCGTAGTTGTCGCGGTCGCAGATGCAGCACAAGTCGTTGCCGAAATCGACATCAATATCATTATTCCCAATGAAGTTACTCTATGCGCATAAGTCATATAACTCTCCAAGGTAAGCTTCTGTCATGGAACGAAACAAGATATTGGCTTGTTGATGCCGATGCACAATTGAATCAGGACGCCGAAATTCGTTGCACCACTCGCATGCTGCGCAAGCTGTTGCCCGCTCAGTGGCTTCAGACGCCAGCAATGGGGCAGTCAAAATCAGCGCCTAGGTCAATTTGACGTCAGCATAAACATCGAAAGAACATAAAGGATGATTTCAATTTCATGTTTGCGCGATATCAATTAACAATTGCTCATGAAAGTGCGGTTTTGGGGATGTTATAGGCGACAGCCCACTGGCAAGGATCCAGTTTCCCAAACAGTCGATAGCTCATTAAAGTACTGCTCTGCATCCATAATCAGTCATTTCCCATCATAAACTTGAACTTCCGCTTTGGTCGATGAACAGACGCCAGCAGCATTATTTATTCCAAATTGCCGGAAGCTGTAACAATCTATCGCGTGAGCTTGGAGCATGCGTTTGCTCAAGTGGTGGCATCGGTTGCCCCATGTAGAATCGGCACGAATTGCCGACAAACGCAGGAATCCCTTGGGGTAGCGCAAAAATATGGAGGACATGATGCTTGACGACAACTCTCAGGCATCCGATGCATCTGTAACAGATGCCACACCGGAGCCGGATAACGGCCGGATGCCGCGAATCGTATTCAATCAGATAGAGCTGCTGCTGTCGGAAAAACGGACTGCCTTGTCGCTGCTGCGCACCGGTATCGCGGTATTTGCTTTGCCGCTTTCGGTATTGAGCGTGCTGGTGGCGACATCCAGTTATTATGATGTGTTGAGCGTATTGAACATCCTGCTGCCGCTGTTGTTGCTATGCCTCGTGTTGGTCATTCTGGGCGGTTATCTGGTGGTACGGGCCATCGTCCAGTTCCATCATTACGATCGCCTCATCATCAATCTTAAAGCGCAGCATTCGAGATTGTCCAGACTGGTCGATTAAGGCGGCGTGTGCTGGCAGCGGTTCGGCCAATTATCTTCTGGCCTTGCCGCTCAGGCGTTGCACGTCGATCCTGAACACAGTCACCTGTTCGAGCCTTGCGGCCAGATACTGTTTGCCTTGCGTGATGAATCCGGGCGCATATTTTTCCAGAATCAATAGCAGCGCCTCCTCTTTTTCGCTGCCTTCAACCTTGTGCGCGGAGCCGAACGCGATCGCGCTTTCATATTCGGTCGAGAACATGTCCGGCAGCACCCGGGTCTGGCCAACGACGCAAAACGAAACCGCCGGGTTGGCGTTCAGGTTGTCGAGCTTGTGGCCTTCGTTCGCGCAGTGAAAGTAGATGGCGTGCTCGCGGAAGACGTAGCTCAGCGGCACGGCGTACGGTTGCGCCGCCAGATCGGCGGTTGCCAGCACGCCGTAGGCGCAGTTTGTCATCAGGTTCCTGGCTTCTTCATCGCTGCTGGCCCGGTCTTTCCTTCTTATCGCTTTTTGCATCATGAATCCCACTCCCAACCATCGGTAAGCCTGAACTGTACAAGCGTTTTCGCGACTATGCCACCATCGCCGAGGTCAGCACGATGAACAGCGGGATGGTGACGACGAACGCGCCGGTGCTGACCAGCAGCGCGCCTTCGGCATCTGGCGATTCCACGCCGAAGCGGTTGCCGAACACGACGCCGAAGAAGCCGGCGGACAGAGCGATCAGCAGAATGCCGATGCGCCCGGTGACCGGATCAATGCCGAACAGCAGTACGATGCCCCACGCGATCAGCGGCTGCACGATGTTTTTGACCACCGTGCCGGCCAGCACCTGCGCATTGATTTTCAGCTTGCGGGCCGACAGGATGACGCCGGTCAGGAATAACGCGGCCGCGAGGGCGGCTGCCGCCAGCGGTTTCATGGTCACGATCAGCAATTCGGGAATGGTGATATGGGCCGCGCCAAGAATGGCCGCGCCGGCCACTCCGGCCAGCGGGCCGAACACGATCGGTTTCTTGAACGACAGATAGACCAGCCTCGGCAACAGCGAACTGAACGATGCCTGTTGCCCGCGTTGCGCCGCCTGTCCGGCTTCAAGCATCATCAGGCACAACGGCGTCATCAGCACCGCGCCGCACGAAATGGAAATGGCCACGTTGAGCGAAATGCCGGTGCTTTCGCCGAACACGCCGTTCAGAATCGGCAGGCCGAGGGCGGCATAGTTCGGCAGCGCCACGGTCAGCGCCAGCACGGCGGCATCCTGCGACGATTTGCCACAGAATCTGACTGCCGCCAGATAAATCGCCCCGTAGGCGAGCCACATCGACAATGTCAGCACCGCGATCAGCGGCAGCTGGCTGACGATGCCATCCCACGGCGTCTGGATGGTGGCCAGAAACAGCGCGCACGGCAGCGCGAAATCCATCAGGAAAATGTTCAGCAGCGAGACGTTGCTGTTGTCCACCAGCTTCGATTTCCCGGCCCAGAACCCCAGCAGCATGATGACGATGATCGGCGCCAGCGCCTTGATGATGAGATAAGTCATGACGATTGTTTCCGCTTCGATGGTGAATGATTCCACTTGCGCCCGTTCGCTGGTGGAGCGTCAGGCGCGACGAATGCTGTTGTGGCAGCATCAAGTTAAGCCGAGAGGAGCAGGCAATCAATCAAGCTGGCCGCAGAATTGTTACGGAAAGCGGAATGATTTGTGGCGGTGCCGAGCCACAGCTTAGCGCTGGCGCCAGATCTGCCGGCAGACAGCGGCGAGTGACAGCAGCGTCGGGTCGTGTTCGCGCGCATGCAGGAAGAGGAGGCCGATGGTCTGGCGCATGCGAAAGCGGGGCGCTAGCGGCACAAGCCGGACCCGGTTCCCCAGTGCATCCTTCACTCGGCCCGGCAGCAGGGTAAAACCCATGCCGGCGGAAACAAGGCTGATCAGGGAAAAAATGTCGCTCGCCTGGCTGACGATTTTGGGCGTGAAGCCGGCGATGCGGAAGGCCTCGAGAAAGCCGTGATAGGTGACGAAGCCATCGGTCAGCGCAACGAAATCGGCCTCGCGGTAATCGCGCAGGTCGATTTCGTCCGGCAGCGGCTGGCTGCTGTCAGCCGGGCAAGCGAAATAAATCTCATCCTCGAACAGTGGCACCACCTCGAACGCATGAGGTTCGCCGGACGGAATGCCCATCAGTACGGCATCGATCTGCGAACGGTTCAGCTTGTCCAGCAAATCGTCATTCGAGCCCAGCACCAGTTCGATCCTGAGTTCGGGCCGCCTCGCCTTCAGTTGCGTGATGACTTGCGGCGCGATATCGGCCGTTAGCGAATAGAGCGAGCCGATGCGCAGGCGGTCGGACGAAATGCCGGCCGCCGCGCGGGTGAGCGAAATCCCGCGCGCCATCGCATCAATCACTTCGCGCGCCGTTTCCGCCAGCAGTGCCGCCGCCGCAGTCGGCATGAGCGCGCGCCCTTCGCGCCGGAACAGCTGGCACTTCATCCCTTGTTCGAGCGAATGTAGCGCGCGATGGACGCTCACCGGGCTGGTGTCCAGCAGTTCGGCCGCCTTCGAAATATTCCCGCTCTGGATGAAAGCCAGGAATATTTCCAGCTTGCGCAAGGTGATTTCGCTGTCGATTTCGAATTTCATCGGTGGCAATTCCGGCAAGAGAGGGTGGCTGCGGCGCGTGCGGCATCGCAATGGGTTCTTTCTTGAATTGGTTCCTATCTTAACCAGATCTTTACCATTGTAGGCACATGCCGGTCTGCCCTGACGCAACGGGGCATGGGTTTCGTGGCCGGAAAGATTTTTTCAACGCGCATACAATATTTCTGCCCTTAATTCGTCTTCACGGGTATGGACACTCCACCACCAGCCGTTTATCTGCCGACGCCGATGGCCGACCAGGACCGACGCATCACCGAAACCATCGCCCGCGAAAGCGAGCGGCTGGGCAACTTCATCCGCCAGCGGGTGCCAGATCCGGGCGAGGCGGAAGACATCCTGCAGGACGTTTTTTCCTCGTTTGTCGAAGCGTACCGCCTGCCGGGGCCGATCGAGCAGATTGGCGCCTGGCTGTTCCGGGTGGCGAAAAACCGCATCGTTGACCGCTTCCGCAAGAAGCGCGAGCAGCCGCTGCTGCTGGCAGACGATGCCAGCGACGGGGGTGACGGTGGCGACGAAGGCTACTGGCTGGAGCAGGCGCTGCCGGCGCTGGACGATGGACCGGAAGCAGCCTATCTGCGGGCGCAGATGCTGGATGCGGTGTCCGCCGCGCTGGAGGAATTGCCGCCGGCGCAGCGTGAAGTGTTCATCGCGCACGAACTCGATGGCAAGAGCTTCCGTGAAATGGCCGAGGAAACCGGCGTCAAGTTGAACACGCTCCTGGGGCAGAAGCGACTGGCGGTGCGGCATCTGCGCGCAAGGCTGCAAACGATTTATCAAGAATTCATCTGAACGAAAGGAACATCAACATGAGCATTTGCGAAACCTCTGACAAGAAGCCTTGCCGCATTTCGCGCTGCATCGGCAAGGCGGCGCTGATTGTGGTTGGCGTTGCCGCCCTCGGCGGGGTGGTGATGCTGCTATGGAACTGGCTGATGCCGTCACTGTTTGCCGGCGTGCAGCAAGTCAATTACTGTCAGGCGCTCGGCCTGCTGCTGCTGTGCAAGATCCTGTTCGGCTGCTTCCGCTGCTGCGGCTGCCGTGGTCGGGAGCGCCGGTCGCACGACGACAGCATGACTGACGAACAGCGCGAGCAATTGAAGCAGCGCCTGGCCAGCCGCTGGGGCTGCTGCGCGCCGAAGAGCGAGGGTGCGGCGGAGGCGCCGAAACAGGCCGAGCAATCACCGGATAAGCCGTAAGCAGCGATCCGATCGCATTCGTCGACGGATCCGGCAGGACAAACAAGACAAACGGGAAACACATCATGGCAAAAATCTGGTTGGTAACAGGCAGTTCACGCGGTCTTGGCCGCAGTATGGTGGAAGCGGCCTTGCGGGCGGGTGACAGCGTGCTGGCGACAGCGCGTCAGCCGCAAACGCTCGATGATCTGATTGCGCGCTATCCGGAGCGGCTGCATACGGCGGCGCTGGACGTGACCGATGCGGCGGCGGCGCAGGAAGCGGTGCGGCTGGCGGTTGAGGTGTTCGGTCGGCTGGACGTGCTGGTCAACAATGCCGGCTATGGCCAGTTGCTGCCGTTCGAGCAGATGACTGCAGCGGATTTCCGCGCCCAGATCGACACCAATTTCTACGGCGTGGTCAATCTGACGCGGGCCGCGCTGCCGGTGATGCGGCAGCAGCGTAGCGGCCACATCATCCAGATTTCGTCGATTGGCGGACGGATTGGCACTGCCGGCCTGACGGCTTATCAGGCTGCCAAATGGGCGGTCAACGGCTTGACGGAAGCGTTGGACAAGGAAGTGCGACCGCTCGGCATCAAGGTGGTGACGGTCGAACCGGGCGGCATCCGCACCGACTGGGCGCTGCAGGCGGTCAAGGATGGCGCCGCGATTCTGCCCGATTATGCCGAAACGGTTGGCGCCTTTCACGGCATGCTGAGCGGTTTTGCCGGCAACGAAGCCGGTGATCCGTGCCGGATGGCGCAGGTGATAGTCAAGCTGGCGCATCACGACAATCCGCCGGTGCACCTGCTGCTAGGTAGCGATGCGGTTTTGATGGCGGAGCAGGCCGATATCTTCCGTCAGGCGCAGGACGAAGCGTGGCGCGATATCAGCGTCGCCACCGATCACATGCCGTCGCTGCCGGATGCGGCGCGGCTGGCCGAAGCGGATGCGGTGCTGCGTCAGGAGCAGTTTGCCGCGCTGTCATCGCTGGCGCGCGGTTAGCCGGAACGTGCATTGCTGGTGGCCGGACGGCCATCAGTGCCCAAAATAACTGACCGGAACCATGTTTTGGGTCAGTAAGGGAAAAGTATACTCCGGCCAGTATTTTATAATCGCCAGTAAAACTGTGGCCCGGCGCAGGGTTTTGGCTATATACCCCTGCCTTTTCGTACACATGATTATTTTTTCTTGCTGCCGATCCGGCTTTCCTTGCCTGCAAGCAGATTGCTGATGTTCGATTTGTGGCGCCAGATCAGGAGTGCGCTCATCAGCGCCACCGCCATCATCTTCGCATCGACGCCAAAAAACAGGCCGTAATACATCGGCGCCAGCACCGCTGCGGTCAAGGCGGATAAGGACGAGTAGCGGAACAGGAACGCGACCGTGAGCCAGGTCGCCAGCGTCGCCAGCCCAAGCCACGGGCTGATGCCAATCAGCACGCCGAGCGCGGTCGCCACGCCCTTGCCGCCGGCGAATTTGGTGTACAGCGGCCAGATGTGGCCGGCGAACACGCCAATCGCCACCAGCGCCACGCTGCCGTCGCCCAGACCATAGCGCGCGCCGAAATGTTGCGCCAGAAACACGGCCAGCCAGCCCTTGAATGCATCGCCAAACAGCGTCAGCGCGGCAGCGGCTTTGTTGCCGGTGCGCAGCACGTTGGTCGCGCCCGGGTTTTTCGAGCCGTAGGTGCGCGGATCGTCTAGCCGGTACAGTTTGCTGACCACGACGGCAAAGGAGATCGAGCCAAGCAGGTAGGCGGCGAGGATGGAAAGAGCGGGAAAAGCGGCATTCATCATGTTGTTTTTGTCGCGCGCAAAGCGTGCGTGTTAATCTCGCAAAATAATCAGGGGGAGATTATGCAACAGGAAATCCGCTTTGCCACCTTCAATGTGTGCAATCTGGCGCCGCCGGGAATGAAATACTACGAACGGATGGAGCCGTATACGCGCGCCGAATACGATGCGAAAACCACCTGGCTGGCGCAGCAGCTCGACCGGATGGATGCCGACGTGATCGGTTTTCAGGAAATTTTCTCGCAGGATGCGCTCAAGGACGTGCTGGCGAAAACACGGCTGTACCGCGATGCGCACCATGCCGGTTTCGACCCCGATCCAACGGCGGATCGGCTGACGCCGAGCGTGGCGCTGGTGTCGCGCCTGCCGCTGGTCGGGCCGTCGCAGGCGATATCCGATTTGCCGCCGGCGCTGCAAACCACGTTGCCGGGCGGCGGCCGGCCGGTGGTACGCTTTACCCGGCCGGTGCTGCATGCGCGGGTGAGGCTGGCGGATCGGCTGATGACGCACGTGTTCGTGCTGCATCTGAAATCGAAACGGCCGGACTACCTGCACGGCGAGCATGAAGACGATTACCGCGATCACGGCATCGCCACGCTACGTTCGCTGGTGCGGCGCGGCACCGAAGCGCTCGGCGTGCGGCTGCTGCTGGCCGACATGCTGCACGGCAACCGCGTGCCGGCGGTGGTGATGGGCGATTTCAACGACGTGATTACCGCCACCACGACCGAACTGCTGATGGGCGGCGGCCAGCGCAAGCGCGAAAGCTACGACGAACGACTGTTCGATGCCTACCGCATCCAGCGCCGCGCGCCGCGCGGGCGGGAAGTGGCGTTCACCGACATTCACGACGGCCGCTACCAGACCATCGACCACATCCTGGTGTCGGAAGAGTTCAATCCGGAATCGCGTTTTGCGATTGGCGAGGTGGATGAAGTGCTGTATTTCAACGACCACGTGGCGCAGGATTTGCCGTATGCGACCGATCACGGCCAGGTGCTGGCGCGGTTGAAGCTGCGCGGCGAAAGCCGCTGAGCCTGTCATCGGGAATTGTTGTCCGTGTGGTAAAAGGTAACAGGCGTTACCAATTGCAACCGACGATTGACGGCGCGAGCGCCATGCCGCACAGTGGCGACACGCTTTACCCTTATTAACGACCCTTAAAACCGGAGAAATAACATGAAAAAACACTTGCTGACGGGAATCATTGGTGGTCTGCTGGCGTTGTCGGCTGGCGTTGCGCTGGCGCAGCCGATGGGGCCGGGGCCGCACCAATATCAGGAACGGCAGGCGGCGCGCAACTACAACATCCAGTCGCGCATCGACATGCAGGAGCGGCAGATTCGCCATGGTATGCGCAATGGCGAACTGAACCGGCGTGAAGTGCAGATCCTGCGCGACAACCTGAATCAGGTCCGTCGCGGCTACCGTCATGCAACGCGCGACGGCCGGGTTGACCGGGCAGAAATGGCGCGGCTGGACGATATGCTCAATCGCAACGATCACATGATTCGTCGCATGGCGAACAACGGCATTCGACGCTTCTGATAGCCGGGATTGCCGGTATCGCGTCCAGCAGGCAAGACCGGCAACTTGTTACAACGGGCAGCTCATCCGCGCGGGTGATGCTGCCCGTGCAGTTTTTTCAGCCGCTCACGCGCGACATGGGTGTAAATCTGCGTGGTTGAAATATCGGCGTGGCCGAGCAGCAGTTGCACCACGCGCAGATCGGCGCCGTGATTCAACAGGTGGGTGGCGAATGCGTGCCGCAGCGTGTGCGGCGACAGCGGCGCATGAATGCCGGCGGCAAGCGCGTATTTTCTGACCAGCGTCCAGAACATCTGCCGCGTCATCGGCCCGCCGCGCGCTGTGACGAACAGCGCATCGCTCAACTGGCCACCGAGGATCGCCGGCCGCCCATCGGCCAGATAACGTTCGATCCACTCGCGCGCTTCTTCGCCAAACGGCACCAGCCGCGTCTTGCTGCCCTTGCCGGTCACGCGCAGCACGCCTTCGTTCATGCCGAGTTCAATCGTTTTCAGCAGCACCAGTTCCGACACCCGCAAGCCGCTGGCATACATCAGTTCCAGCATCGTGCGGTCGCGTAGGCCGAGCGGCGTGTTGACCTCGGGTGCGGCCAACAGCGCCTCGACCTGCGCTTCCGACAGCGATTTGGGAAAGCGCGGCGGCTGTTTGGCCGATTTCATTTTCAGGCACGGGTCGGCGGCGATGCGGTGCTGCCGCAATGCGAGCTGGTAAAAACGTTTCAGCGTGGATAGCCGCCGGTTGGCCGAGCTGGCCTTGGTCGAGGCGTGCCTGGCGGCGAAATATGCATTCAGATCGGCCGCCTCGACCGCCAGCAGCCCCTTGCCGCGCACCGATTGCAGCCAGCCGGCGAACAGCCGCAGATCGCGCCGGTAGGCGTCGAGCGTGTTTTGCGACAGCCCGTTTTCCAGCCACAGCGTGTCGCAGAATTCATCGATCAGCGGCTGATCGGCCAGCGGTGCCGCCGCGTTGGCCGGTTCAGTCAACGGCTTCGTTGCCGGCCTGATCATCGTCGATTTGCCTCGTGTTGCAGCAGCCAGGACTTGGTCGCCAGCAGGAAATGCGCGTGGTCGCGCTGGCTGGCAAACCCGCCTAGCCCGCCGCTGGCGGCCACGACCCGGTGGCAGGGCGTGACCAGCGGCAACGGATTGGCGCCGCACGCCTGACCGACTGCGCGCGGGCCGGAACCTAGCCGTTTGGCAATCGTGCCGTAAGTGGTGGTGTCGCCCGGCGCGACCGCGGCGATTTCGCGCCAGACGGCGCGCTGGAATGCGGTGCCGGCATCCGCCAGCGGCAGGTCGAAACGGAAATCCGGCTGCACCAGATAGCGCCGTACCTGCTGCGCCGCTTCGGCCGCGAGCGCATTCGCCGGCAGCCGTTCCTTGCTGCCTGGCGGCAGGAAAGCGAACCGGACGACCTGGCTTGCGTCGGCATCGGTCTGGATGCCGACGGCGCCGAACGGTGCCGGCACGATGGCCGAATATGGAGGATGGACTTTCATCGCCGTTCCCTGTCGTGATTTTGCTGGTTTTTCGGGAGTATCAGGTGAAATCATGCGCCGGGCCAGATATTTGCTGGCTGTTTTTAAATACTCCGCCTAGTATTCTCAGACCTGCCGCAGCCGCGCCAGCGCCCAGCCAACATGCTCGCGCACCATTTCGGACGGGTGCGCTGCCTGCGATTGTAACGCCGCCACGCCGGCCTGCAATTGCGCCTCGCTGGCGGCATTGCCTGCGCCGCTCAAATTGCCGATGTTACCCGTATTGCCCATATTCCCCATATTACCAATCGCGACCGCGATATTGCGCAGCCAGCGCTGATGCCCGATGCGCCGAATTGGGCTGCCTTCGAGCCGGCGGTTGAATTCTTCCTCACTCCAGCCGAACAGCTCGACCAGCGTTGCGCCATCCAGTTCGTGGCGGATATCAAAATCCGGCAGCGGCGACGGACGCGCAAAGCGGTTCCACGGGCACGCGAGCTGGCAATCGTCGCAGCCGTAGATGCGGTTGCCTAGCAGCGGGCGCAATTCCGGCGGGATGCTGCCCGGATGCTCGATGGTGAGGTAAGAAATGCAGCGGCGGGCATCAAGCTGGAATGGCGCGGTGATGGCTTGTGTCGGGCAGGCATCGAGACAGGCGCGGCAGCGGCCGCAGTGCGCCGCTTGCGGCGGATCGATTGGTAGCGGCAGATCGAGCAGCAGTTCGCCAAGGAAAAACAGCGAGCCGCCGTCGCGGTTCAGCAGCAGCGTGTGCTTGCCGCGCCAGCCCAGCCCGCCTTGCGCCGCCAGCGCGACTTCCATCACCGGCGCTGAATCGGTGAAGGCGCGGTAGCCGAAGTTGCCGATTTCCGCCATGATGCGATCAGCCAGTTGCTGCAGCCGGTTCCGCAACACGCGGTGGTAGTCGCGGCCACGGGCGTAGATCGAAACCGTCGCGGCCACCGGGTCGTTCAGCCGTGCCAGTTCGCGCTCGCGCCAGCTTGCTTCGTTGCCGCGCGGCAGGTAATCCATCCGCGCGACGATCACCCGCTGTGTGCCGGGTACCAGTTCCGCCGGGCGGGCGCGCTTCATTCCGTGCGCCGCCATGTACGCCATCTCGCCGTGGCGGCCGTCGGCCAGCCAGGCCTGCAACCCGTCTTCGGCCTGCGGCAGGCGCGCATCGGCGATGCGGATGTCGGTGAATCCGAGTTCCCGCCCCCAGCGCTTGATGGCGGCGGCGAGTCCGGCATAATCAATGGGTGATGTCATTGCTCGCTATTTGTCGCATAATTCGTCTGCTTAATGATATTCATTCTATCCGATGCACAAACGCACCTATTTGCTGCATGACGAAGCCGGCACATTGGCGCTTGGCGCTTCGCTGGCGCGCGCGCTGTCGCCCGGGCTGACGATTTACCTGCACGGCGACCTCGGCGCGGGCAAGACCACGCTGACGCGCGCCCTGCTGCACGCCGCCGGCCATCACGGTCATGTGAAAAGCCCGACCTACACGCTGGTGGAGCCGTATGCGCTCGAACTCGATGGAAACACGGTCGAGCTGTTCCATTTCGATCTATACCGTCTGAAAAGCGCGGAAGAATTTCTCGATGCCGGCTTCCGCGAGCATTTTGGCGGCCAGCGCATCTGCATTGTCGAGTGGCCGGAGAATGGCGAACCGATGTTGCCGGCGCCGGACATCGCGCTTCACTTCGCTGTCGCCGGCGAGGGGCGCAAGGTAGAATTGCAGGGATTGTCCGACAAGGGTGCTGCATGCCTCGACCGCCTCGATTTCGTTCCCAACCTGTGATGACCGACAGAAGCGCCATTAGCCGCCGCGCCGCGCTCAAGGCTGGCGGTACACTGGTGGTGTCGCTGGTCGCGGCCGGCATTCCCGGCCTGGCGCAGGCGGCGCAAAAGCTGCGGGTGCGCGTGTGGCCGGCGGAGGATTACACCCGCGTCACGCTGGAAAACAACACCAGCCTGAAGGCGACCTATTTCACGGTCAAGAATCCCGAGCGGCTGGTGGTCGATATCGAAGGGGTCGACCTCGATTCCGCGCTGAAGGATCTGGTGGCCAAGATCAAGCCGGACGATCCTTACGTGCAGCAGGTGCGCGTCGGCCAGAACCGGCCGAAGGTGGTGCGCCTCGTGTTCGACCTGAAGGAAGCCATCAATCCGCAGGTGTTTGCGCTCAAACCGGTGGGCGATTACCGGCACCGGCTGGTGCTCGATCTGTATCCGGTGCATGCGCGCGATCCGATCACGGCATTGCTGGAAAAGGGGGCGCCACCGGGCAATGCGGCGGCATCGCCAGCATTGCCGGTGCCGCAAGCCGAACCCGTGCCGATGCCTGCCGCGCCCGCGCCGCAGGCCACACCGGCAGAACCGGAGCCGCATGTGCCGGCCGCGCCACGCGGGCCGAAATTGCAACTCAAGCGGATGGTGACCATCGTGCTCGATCCGGGGCACGGCGGTGAAGATCCGGGCGCGATTGGCCGCGGCGGCAGCCGCGAAAAGGATGTGGTGCTGTCGATAGCGCGGCGGTTGAAGGCGCGCATCGAGCGCGAACCAAACATGCGCGTGGTGCTGACCCGCAACGGCGATTTCTTCGTGCCGCTGCATGTGCGGGTGCAAAAGGCGCGCGCGGCGCAGGCCGACCTGTTCATCTCGATCCACGCCGATGCGTTCGTCGAACCGAGCGCGCGCGGAGCGTCGGTGTTCGTGCTGTCGGAAAAGGGTGCGTCATCCACGGCGGCGCGCTGGCTGGCTAAAAAGGAAAACGAAGCCGACTTGATCGGCGGCGTGAACCTCAAGCAGCACGGCCATCAGGTCGCCAGCGTGCTGCTCGACTTGTCCACCACCGCGCAAATCAAGGACAGCATGAAGCTCGGGCGCGCGGTGCTGACCGAAATCGGCGGCATCAACCGGCTGCACAAGGGAGCGGTTGAACAGGCCGGCTTCGCCGTGCTGAAGGCGCCGGACATCCCAAGCATCCTGGTCGAAACCGCATTCATCTCGAACCCGGAAGAAGAACGCAAGCTGACCGACGGCCGTTATCAGGATCAGATGGCGGACGCGATTCTGATCGGCGCCAAGCGCTATTTCGCCAAGAATCCACCGTTGGCAAAAGGCCGGCTCACCTGATTGCCAAGAAGGCTGCCAGTTCCGGCAGCAATTCAGGTAAAATGCAGCCCTGCCGCAAATTTCACGCAAGCGCTCGTAGCTCAATGGATAGAGTACTGCCCTCCGAAGGCAGGGGTTGCTGGTTCGATCCCAGCCGAGCGCGCCAAGTGCTGTTCCTTTCTTTTTTGAAAATCGGGCCAGACTTCATCTGAACTTGCGTCAGCATCGTATTGACAGGCAGCAACCGTTTTCGCCACGTCAGGAAATTCCGTCGCTGGTCGCGTCTGGCCAGACATGCGAGGCAAAACGAATTTTTACCTCGTTTGCGATTAGGGCCGGATGAAACCTTTTCTGAAGTGGGCCGGCGGGAAATTCCGGATTCGGACGCGCATCATGGACGTGCTGCCGAAGGGCCGCCGCCTGATTGAGCCTTTTGCCGGTTCGGCCGCTGTTTTCCTGACCGCCGATTACCCGCATTACCTGCTGGCGGATTCCAACGCCGACCTAATCAACCTGTTTCGCTGCCTCAAGCATGAGGGCGATGGATTTGTCGGTTATTGCAATGGCTTTTTCACCGCGCGCAACAATACGCCGGAAGGCTATGGGCGGTTACGCGCGCTGTTCAACAGCACGCCGGATCATCGCCTGAAGGCTGCCCTGTTCGTTTATCTCAACCGCCACTGCTTCAACGGCCTGTGTCGCTACAACCGGCGCGGCGAATTCAACGTGCCGTTCGGCAAATACAGCCAGCCCGGGTTGCCGGCAGAACAGATGCGCGCGTTCAGTCAGAAAGCGCAACAGGCTGATTTTGCGGTGGCAGATTTTCGTACGATCATGCAGTCGGCACGCGAAGGCGACGTAGTGTATTGCGATCCGCCTTACGTGCCATTGTCGGCCACGTCGAATTTCACTGATTACGCCGCCGGCGGGTTCGGTCTGGACGATCAGCGCGATTTGGCGCAACTGGCGCAATCGCTGCGGGAGAAAGGCATCCCGGTGGTGATTTCAAACCACGATACCGACTGGACCCGTCAGCATTATCATGCCGCCAAGCTGTTTGCGTTCGACGTGCGGCGCTCGATTTCGGCCAATGGCGCCAAGCGTGGCAACGCGAGCGAACTGCTGGCGGTATTCGATTGACGTTTTTCGTTACGCCGTCAGCCGCTGCGGATGCGTGTAGACCGAGTGGCCGTGCTGCCGCACAAACCCGGCCAGCGTCAAGCCGGTGACATCGGCGATGCGCACCGCCAGCGCGGTGGGTGCGGAAACAGCCGCCAGTATGCCGATGCCGGCCGAGGCCGCCTTTTGCACCATTTCATAACTGGCGCGGCTGGTGACGATGGCGGCGCCGGCGGCGGTGTTAACGCCAGCGCGGCGCAGCGCGCCAATCAGCTTGTCCAGCGCATTGTGCCGGCCCACATCTTCCCTTACCAGCGTGACCTGTCCGTCGGCCGCCAGCCAGGCGGCGGCATGGGTGGCGCCGGTGCGCTGCTGCAAATGCTGCTGCTGTTCCATCTGCCGGAACGCGGCGTGCAGGGTGTCCGCGCTGAAGGCGGCCTGGCTGACAACCGGTGGCGGGATGCGGATCGCCTGCGGCAGCGTTTCCGTGCCGCACAGGCCGCAACCGGTGCGGCCGGCCAGCGTGCGCCGTTTTTCCTTCAGCGAAAAAAAGCGTTCACTGGCGATTTCCAGTTCGATGCGGATGCCGTTCAGATCGCCGGAAATTTCGCACGCATAGAGTTCCGAAGGCGCGGCCAGAATGCCTTCGGTCAGCGAAAAGCCAAGCGCGAAATCTTCCAGATCATTTGGGGTTGCCAGCATCACCGCGTGCGAAATGCCGTTGTATTCGAGTGCGACCGGCGCTTCTTCGGCCACATGATCTTGCGCCGAGACGGTTTGGCCTTCGCGCCATTTTGTTACCGGCACGGTGGCCGAGGTTTTGAAATCCGACATGGTTGTGCGTGGAAATGACATCGGTCATCACGATAGCATGGTTTAAATATGCGTGTTGCTGATATTTTCCGATCGGCTGATTAGCGACGTTTTTTCGCTTTTTGGCTGAAATGTCGCTTAAAATGATGCCTTTAATCAATATCGTTGCGGAGTAAAGTGCAGTTTTTTGCTAATTTACTGTCGTGATGAGCTTTTACTGCCGGTTGGCTCCTGATGAAAAAAATTGAAATCCGCCCCGATCTGTTCCTGTGCGGCGTTGCCGCGCACCCATACTCGCTGGCGCGAGGTGTTGCGCTGCTGCAGGCGGTGCAGGAAAAGGGCAATTTACGCGCTGCCTGCGGCAAGCTCGATATTTCATATCGCACCGGCTGGGCGGCGCTGGCGGAAATGGAGCAGATGCTCGGCGGTGCAGTGGTCGAAATGAGCCGGGGCCGTGGCACCGAACTGACAGAACTGGGACAGCGGCTGGTGTGGGCGGAAAAGCTGATTCACGCGCGGCTGGATCCGTTGCTGGAAAGCATGGCGATTGAAGTCGATGCGGAAATCCAGAGCGTGCTGGCGCGCGCGACCGATCATCTGAAGATTTTCGCCAGCCACGATTTTGCGATGGCGCTGCTGGGAGCGCAATTGCAGGCGCAGGGAATCCCGCTGGACTTGAGCTATCGCGGCAGCCTGGAAGCGGTGGGCGCGATGGGGCGCGGCATGTGCGATCTGGCCGGGTTCCATATCCCGACCGGCGCGCTTGAACCGCCGGCGCTGAAACAGTTCGAAAAGCTGTTGCAGCCATCGCATGTGGTGGTGAATCTGGCGACGCGCCGGCAGGGCCTGATCGTCAAGCGCGGCAATCCGAAGGGCATCTGGTCGATTGCCGACCTGGCCAAGCCGGATGTGCTGTTCGTCAACCGGCAGCCAGGTTCGGGCACGCGCATCATTCTCGACCTGATGCTGGCGCAGGAAGGGTTGACCGGGCAGAGTATCAACGGTTTCGAGCGGGTCGAGCTGACGCATGCGGCCATCGGCGCCTATGTCGCCAGCGGCAAGGCGGATGTCGGTCTTGGCGTGGAAACGGCAGCGCGCCAGTTCGATCTGGATTTCGTGCCGGTGATCGCGGAGCGCTATTTCCTGCTGTGCGATCGGCGCAAGCTGGCCGATGCGCGTTTCAAGCCGATTCACGATTATCTGAAAACGAGCGAATTCCGCACCGAAGTCAGCCGGCTGGCCGGTTACGATTCAGCTTCGACTGGCGGCGTGCTCGCATTGGCCGAAGCGTTTCCCTCGCTGGCGCTGGGCAAGGCGGATTGATTGACGCCAGCCGCGAGTGCTGGCGTTTGGTGTTTCATGGCTGGATGCGTTGCCGGCGGATTTGAGTGCGGGCGGGTTTGGTTAAAATAACTGACTGGAATTGTGTTTTGAGTCAGTAAGCTTGAAAAATATACTCCCACCAGTATTTAAAAGCAGCCAGCAAATATGTGGCCCGGCACCGTGTTTTGGTTATATACCCCTAGCATGGAGCTATCGTATTGGGCTATTGATGCCTTGCGCACAAGCTGGTGGCGCATGCTTGCGCAGGGGCGACGATAGCGGCTGGCACCGTTGCTGCCCCATTCAACCCTCCGTGGCGACTTGGCTGGCCTATTGCAATATCTGCCGGTATTCCCGCAGCGTTTGGGCCGCGAACGGGCTGAGCTCCTCCGCTTCGCCCTGTTCCCAGTGCGCCAGCAATTGCTGCCGCATCGCTGGCGCCCAGAAGTTTTTCAGGTGCGCGGCCATGCTTTCGGCGCCTTTTTGCCGGTCAGGCATCGACTCGAAAAAGGCGCCGATCTGGTTGCACATTTTCACCAGACGATCATTGTCCATCGATTCTCCCTTTCGTGGCTGTCGCGCGTGAATGCGGAGCGGTTGTCATTGGCGGTTACGGTCACTTTACGCCGGCATGGCCGCATGAACAGGCACCATGCCCGCAATGGGTGACTGCGCCCAGCAACTGGGTTTGCTCGTGCACGAAGCGTTCGCGCTGCTGCTGCCATGACGACGGCTGCGCGACCGGCATCACTTGCACCGCCGTGACCTTGTATTCCGGGCAATTGGTGGCCCAGTCGGAATTTTCGGTGGTGATCACGTTCGAGCCGGACTCCGGGAAGTGGAACGTGGTGTACACCACGCCTGGCTGCATCCGTGCCGAAATCGTGGCGCGCAGCACGGTCTGGCCGGCGCGCGATTCGACCCCGACCCAGTCGTCCTCGCGGATGCCGCGTTCCTCGGCGTCGTGCGGGTGGATTTCCAGCCGGTCTTCGCTGTGCCAGTGGCTGTTTTCAGTGCGGCGGGTCTGTGCGCCGACGTTGTATTGCGACAGGATGCGGCCGGTGGTCAGCAGCAGCGGATAGCGCTGCGTGACTTTTTCATCGGTGGCCACGTATTGCGTGATGAAGAACCGGCCCTTGCCGCGGGTGAATTGCTGCGTGTGCATGATCGGCGTGCCTTCCGGCGTGTCATCATTGCATGGCCACTGCACGCTGCCCAGGCGCTCAAGCGTGTCGTAGCTGACGCCAGCGAAGGTCGGCGTGAGCGAGGCGATTTCGGCCATGATTTCCGACGGGTGCGAATAATCCATCGGATAGCCGAGCGCGTTCGACAGCGCCACCGTCGTTTCCCAGTCGGCTTTGCCGGCCAGTGGCGGCATCACCTTGCGCACGCGCGAAATGCGGCGCTCGGCATTGGTGAAGGTGCCATCCTTTTCCAGGAACGACGAACCGGGCAGGAACACATGGGCATACATCGCGGTTTCATTCAGGAACAGGTCCTGCACCACCACGCATTCCATGTTCTTGAGCGCGGCGGTCACGTGCTGCGTGTTCGGGTCGGACTGCATGATGTCCTCGCCCTGGCAGTACAGCCCCTTGAAGCTGCCATGCACCGCGGCATCGAACATGTTCGGAATCCGCAGGCCCGGCTCCGGGTCGAGTGTGACGCTCCATTTGTCTTCGAACAGCGCGCGCGTGGTGGTGTCCGACACATGGCGGTAGCCGGGCAGTTCGTGCGGGAACGAACCCATGTCGCACGAGCCTTGCACGTTGTTCTGGCCGCGCAGCGGGTTGATGCCGACGCCTTCGCGCCCGATATTGCCGGTCGCCATCGCCAGGTTGGCAATGCCCATCACCGAGGTCGAGCCTTGCGCGTGCTCGGTCACGCCCAGGCCGTAATAGATCGCTGCATTGCCGCCGGTCGCATACAGTCGCGCGGCGGCGCGCAGCGTTTCGGCCGGCACGCCGGTGATGCTTGCCGTGGCTTCGGGTGAATTTTCCGGTTGGTTGACGAATGCCAGCCAGTCGTTGAATGACGCTTCATCGCAACGTTCGGCAATAAATTCGCGGTTGAGCAGTTTTTCGCTCACAACCACATGCGCCAGCGCATTGATGAGCGCGACGTTGGTTCCCGGCAGCAGCTGCAGGTGGTAATCCGCCTTGATGTGCGGCGACTGGACCAGATCGATGCGGCGCGGGTCGGCCACGATCAGCCGGGCGCCGGCGCGCAAGCGCTTTTTCATGCGCGAGGCGAACACCGGGTGGCCGTCGGTCGGGTTGGCGCCGATGACCAGGATCACATCCGCTTTTTCGACCGACTTGAAGGTTTGCGTGCCGGCCGATTCGCCCAGCGTCTGCTTCAGGCCGTACCCTGTGGGCGAGTGGCATACGCGGGCGCAGGTGTCGACGTTGTTGTTGCCGAATGCGGCCCGAACCAGTTTCTGCACCAGATAATCTTCTTCGTTGGTGCAGCGCGACGACACGATGCCGCCAATGGAATTTCTTCCGTATTGCTGCTGGATGCGCTTGAATTCGGAGGCAGCATGCTGGAGCGCCTGTTCCCACGACACTTCCTGCCACGGATCGGCAATGCTTTGGCGGATCATCGGTTGGGTGATGCGATCCTTGTGCGTCGCATAGCCCCAGGCGAAGCGGCCCTTGACGCACGAGTGACCCTCGTTGGCCTTGCCATCCTTGAATGGCGTCATGCGCACCACCTGGCTGCCTTTCATCTCCGCTTTGAACGCGCAGCCGACACCGCAGTAGGCGCAGGTGGTGACCACGCTGTGATCCGGCTGGCCAAACTGGATGATCGATTTTTCCGCCAGCGTGGCGGTCGGGCACACCTGCACGCACGCGCCGCACGACACGCATTCCGAATCCATAAACGGTTCGCTCTGGCCGGGCGAAACGCGCGCTTCAAAGCCGCGGCCGGCAATCGTGAGCGCGAACGTGCCCTGCACTTCGCCGCAGGCGCGCACACAGCGGCTGCAGACGATGCATTTCGACGGGTCGTAGGCGAAATACGGGTTCGATTCATCTTTTGGCGAGTCGAGATGGTTTTCGCCGGCCAAGCCATAGCGCACGTCGCGCAGGCCGACTTGCCCCGCCATGTCCTGCAACTCGCAATTGCCGTTCGAGGCACAGGTGAGACAGTCGAGCGGGTGGTCGGAAATGTATAGTTCCATCACGTTGCGCCTGAGTTCGGCCAGCTTCGGCGTTTGCGTGCGCACCTTCATCCCCGGTTCGACCGGTGTGGTGCATGATGACGGATAGCCGCGTCGGCCCTCGATTTCGACGATGCACAGCCGGCAGGAGCCGTAAGGTTCGATCAGGTCGGTCGCGCACAGCTTCGGGATGTTGATGCCGACATCGGCCGCGGCGCGCATGACCGAGGTGCCTGCGGGCACTTCGACCTGGATGCCGTCGATTTCAAGGCTGACCTTTTGCTCGGCCGCGCGCTGTGGGGTGCCGAAATCCGGTTCGTTCAGGTAGTTCATCTGTCCTCCGTACGTTCGCGTCGCTCAGGCGGCGCGCTGCTTGCCGGTGATGCCGAAATCTTCCGGGAAATGGTTCAGCGCCGACAGTACCGGATACGGCGTCATGCTGCCCATCGCGCACATCGAGGCGCTGACCATCGTGTCGCACAGGCTGCGCAACAGCCGCACCTGCTGTTCGGTGTCCTGCCCGCTGGTGATGCGGTCGATGGTTTCCTTGCCGCGCACCGAACCGATGCGGCACGGGGTGCATTTGCCGCAGGATTCGTAGGCGCAGAATTCCATCGCATAGCGCGCCTGTTTCGCCATGTCGACCGAGTCGTCAAACACCACGATGCCGCCGTGGCCGAGCGTGCCGCCAATCGCAGCCAGCGCTTCATAATCGACTTGGGTGTCGAGCTGCGATTCCGGAATATAGGCCCCGAGCGGGCCGCCGACCTGCACCGCGCGCACTGGCCGGCCGCTGCGCGTGCCGCCGCCGAATTCCTCGATCACTTCGCGCAGCGTGACGCCGAACGCCTTCTCGATCAGCCCGCCGCGCTGGATGTTGCCGGCCAGTTGCAGCGGCAAAGTGCCGCGCGAACGGCCGCTGCCGTACTGCTGGTAAAACACCGCGCCGCGCGCGAGGATGATCGGGATGCTGGCGAGCGACATGTTGTTGTTGATCGCGGTCGGCATGCCGAACAGGCCGGCGATCGCCGGCAGCGGCGGCTTGGCGCGCACGGTGCCGCGCTTGCCTTCAATGCTCTCCAGCATCGCGGTTTCCTCGCCGCAGACATACGAGCCGGCGGCCTTGCGTACTTCCAGCCGGAATGCCTTGTCGGAGTCTAGGATGCTGTCGCCCAGATAGCCGGCTTCGCTGGCAATCGCAATCGCCTGGTTCAGCACCTCGACCGAATCCGGGTATTCGCTGCGAACATAGATGTAGCCCTGCGTCGCGCCGACCGCGAGCGCGGCAATGGTCATGCCTTCGATCAGCACGAATGGATCGTTTTCCATGATCATGCGGTCGGAGAAAGTGCCTGAATCGCCTTCATCGGCATTGCACACCACGTATTTTTGCGTCGCGGGCGTGTTTAGCACCGTCATCCATTTCACGCCGGTGGGGAAGGCTGCGCCGCCGCGGCCGCGCAGGCCGGAATCGATCACTTGCTGCACGATGCGCGCCGGTTCCATCGTGATCGCGCGGCGCAGGCCGGCATAGCCTTCGTGGTCGAGATAATCGTCGAGCGACAACGGGTCGGTGATGCCGACACGGGCGAAGGTCAATCGTTCCTGGTTTTTCAGGAACGGGATGTCCGCCGTCAGGCCGAGCGCCAGCGGATGCTTGCCGCCGTGGGTGATATTCGCGTCGAACAGGCCGGGCACGTCATCCACCTTGACCGGGCCGTACGCCACCCGACCCTGCGGCGTGGCGATTTCGACTAGCGGTTCCAGCCAGAGCAGGCCGCGCGAACCGTTGCGGATCAGCTTGATGTCGATGCCGCGCCGCGCGGCTTCTTTGGCAATCGCCTGTGCGACCGCATCCGCGCCCAGCGCCCTGGCGGTCGAGTCGCGCGGAACGTAAATCAGGGTCTGTTTCATTTCCTGCTCCTTGCGCCGTCCAGCAGCGCATCGAAACGCTCCGGCGTGACATGCGTGTGCACCGTGTCGTCAAGCACGATATTCGGACCCACGGCGCAGTGGCCGAGGCAGTACACCGGTTCCAGCGTGACCGCGCCATCAGCCGAGTTTTCATGAAAGCCGCAGCACAGTTTTGCTTTTACATGCGCTTCCAGTTCGCCCGAGCCGACCGACTGGCAGGCTTCCGCGCGGCAGACCTGCACCACATGCTGGCCGGGCTGGTGCTGGCGGAAATGCGGGTAGTAGGTGATCACGCCGTGCACTTCGGCGCGGGACAGGTTCAATCCGCTGGCGATCAGCGGCACCGCATCGGGCGGAATGTGGCCGATGGCCTGCTGGATCTGGTGCAGTACCGGCAGCAGCGCGCCGGGTTGATCCTGATGCGTTGCGATGATGTCCAGAACGGTTTTTTCGTTCCAGGAAACAGCACTTGCAGAAGTCATTTCCGAACCCTTTCTTGTGCCAGGGAAGGTTGCGATTTTTCGTCTGGGAAACTGTTGCTTGCGCCAAGATAGCATGTTTCAAATGTGTGCGCACGCAAGCGTCGCGCTGTATCGTCAAATGTCAAAAGTAGTGCAGATTTATTGCGAAATGACGGGAGATGGTGGGTGATTTTGTGGTTTTAAGTTGTGGTTTATTGCATATTTGCGCGGTGCTATGTCCGTCCGGCGTAGAGTCGGTGCCGGTCACGCCGACAGTGCGATCACGATGGCGGATTCATCCACCAGTGCATGCACCTCATCCTGCAATGCCAGCGTGCTCCCGGGCAGTGGAAAGCCGACCAGTTGCTGTCCGGCGATCAGGCTGACTGAAATTTCATTGCCGCCGTCGCCGGGCGCAATGCGGCTGATTCTGCCGGGAATGCGGTTCATGCCCGCCTGTTCAGGCGCGCCGGTTAGGGCGACGATACCCACGGCAGTGGCTTTGCATAGCGCAATCACCGGCAGACCGACGGCAAGCGACAGCAGTTCGGCGCTGGTGCGGGTGATGCGTGCGGTCAGTGTTTCACCGCCCGGCAGTTTGAGTTGCACCCGCATCACCTGCCCATGGCCATCCAGACCGATGACTTCGCATGGCAGGTGGTTGCGCATGCTGGTGCGAATTGCCAGTTGCGCCAGTGTGGCGCTGTAAATGCCGCCGCTGCCGGCCTGCAACTGGTGCAGTACTTCATGCCGCAGCGTTGCCAGCAAGTCGGCCGTGGTCAGCAATTGCTTGCCGGCTGCGGTCAGCCGCGCGCCGCCGCCGCCAGTGCCGCCGACCGCTTTTTCCAGCAGGTTGATGCCGGCGAGGTTGGTCAGCGTGTCGATTGCCTGCCAGGCTGCCTTGTAGCTGACGCCTGCTTCGCGCGCTGCTTGCGAAATCGAACCGGTCTGATCGATCAGGCGCAGGATTTCGATCCGTTTATCGGCAATGCTGTGGCCGAGTGCGTCGGCCAGGAAGGCGGATTTTTTCATGTGCGTTATTTTGCCCGAATCCGTTTGGACGGGGTTTTCCGTTCGGGAAAAATTCTGCTAGACTGCGTTATTCCAAAAATGAATAGCGGGGGGCCGTGTCAAGAATCGTTCGAAAGGTATTGCTGTGCGCAGGCCTGATGTTGGCGGGTCTGTGTTCTTCCGCGCACGCGGCCGAGGTCAAGGTTGCGGTGGCGGCAAATTTCACCGCGCCGATCAAGGCGCTCGCGCCGGGGTTTGAACAGGCGACCGGCCACAAGCTGGTGCTGTCTTACGGTTCGACTGGCAAGTTCTATGCGCAAATCAAGAATGGCGCGCCGTTCGACGTATTCCTGGCGGCGGACGATGAAACGCCGATCCGGTTGGAAAAGGAAAACGGCATCGTGCCTGGAAGCCGCTTCACTTACGCCATCGGCAAGCTGGTGCTGTGGTCGGCCAAGCCGGGTTACGTTGATGGCAAGGGTGAAGTGCTGCGCCGCAACCAGTTCAAGCATCTGGCTGTCGCCGCGCCCAAGCTCGCTCCCTATGGCGCGGCAGGGTTTGAAGCGCTGACCAGGCTGAAGCTGCTGCCGGCCTTGCAGCCGAAGATAGTGCAGGGTGAAAACATAGGCCAGACGCACCAGTTCATTAACAGCGGCAATGCCGAACTCGGATTTGTCGCGCTGTCGCAGGTGTACAAGGATGGCCGGATTATCAGCGGCTCCGCCTGGATCGTGCCATCACGGCTGTACAGCCCGATTCGGCAGGACGCGGTGATCCTGGCTCATGGTCAGGGCAATCCTGCGGCGAAGGCGCTGGTGGATTATCTGAAAACGGCTGACGCGCGCAAATTGATCAAGTCTTACGGCTACGATTTTTAATCGTCTGATCGGGATGGTTTTGCGCAAAGCAGGGCTGGGCGCACGCTGCAGGCTTTTGCGAACAGGTATATCCTACAAAAACGGTCGGGAAAAATCGCGCGCCCCGGTTTTCGCGGGCGTGCGCATTTTCCGCCGCCGGAAAAACCTTTCGCTGATAGATTGAGTTGTATTCAAGAAAAAGGAAAAACGACCATGAATACCGCACTCGAAGTACCGAAGCATGAATTGTTAATCAACGGCAAGCGCGTTGCGCCCGAGGGGGGCAAGTATTCGACCATCCTGAATCCTGCAACCGAGGCGGTGATGGCGCAGGTGGCGCAGGGCAGCGCGAACGATGTCGATCTGGCGGTGCAGGCTGCTCGCGCCGCATTGAGAATGCCGGCAAGCCGCTGGCCAGCGTGCGGCGGCAGGACATGCCGGCCGCGATCGATACCACCCGCTATTACGCCGGCTGGGCCGACAAGATCATGGGGCAGGTGGTGCCGGCGCGCACCGATGCGCTGACCTACACCGTGCGCGAGCCGGTGGGCGTGGTGGGCGCAATCGTGCCGTGGAATTTCCCGCTGATGATTGGAATGTGGAAGATTGCGCCAGCGCTGGCCTGCGGCTGCACGCTGGTGGTCAAGCCGGCTGAGCTGACGCCGCTGACCGCGATCCGGATTGGCGAACTGGCGCTCGAAGCTGGCCTGCCGCCGGGCGTGCTGAACATCGTTACCGGCAAGGGCAGCGTGGTGGGCGATGCGATGGTGGCGCACCCGGGCGTGGACAAGGTGACCTTCACTGGTTCGCCCAACATCGGTCGCGGCATCATGCAGGGCGCGGCTTCCAACTTCAAGCGCATTACGCTCGAACTGGGCGGTAAGTCGGCCAACATCATTTTCAACGATGCCGATCTCGATGCGGCAGTGCGCGCGGCCGCTTCCGGCGTGTTCTTCAATGCCGGCCAGGTGTGCTCGGCCGGTTCGCGCATTCTGGTGCAGCGCGGCGTGTACGATCAGGTGGTCGAACGGCTGGTGCAGCGGGCGAAGGAAATCCGCATTGGCGATACCGCGTCGCCGGAAACCATCATGGGGCCGCTGGTATCGCAAAACCAGATGAACACCGTGCTGGATTACATCGAGGTTGGCAAGAAAGAGGGCGCCTCCTGTGTCTATGGCGGCGGCCGCGTCGGCGACAAGGGGTTTTATGTCGGCCCGACCATTTTCACCAACGTCGATCATGAAATGCGCATTTCGCAGGAAGAAATCTTCGGCCCGGTGGCGAGCGTGATTCCGTTCGAGGATGAGGCGGACGCGATCCGCATCGCCAATGGCACCGCCTTCAGTCTGGCGGCGGGCGTGTGGAGCGCGGATATCGGCCGCGTGCACCGCGTGGCGAACGAGCTGAAAGCCGGCACGGTCTGGGTCAACACCTATGGCTTCACCGACGTGCGCCTGCCGTGGGGCGGCACGGGTGAATCGGGTTTCGGCCGCGAGCATGGCGAGGCGGCGATTGAAAACTTCACTGAACCGAAAACCATCTGGTTGTCGCTGAACGAGCGTTTGGGCAATGCCAGATAAGGCGATGAGTCTGCCTGCGGGGCCCGCGGTGTCGGCTGTTCCGGCATCGCGGGCAACCGCAGCTGAAGTTCTGCTGCAGCCGATAGGCGTGATCCACAGCGAACACCAGCGGCCGGAAAGCACGCCGGTGCAGCCGGTGTTCGCGCGGCAATGCTTAGGACGGGTCGAGCTTCATCCTGAATATGCGGCCGGTTTGACCGGCATCGAAGGCTTTTCCCATCTGTATCTGATTTATCACCTGCATCTGGCGCCAGCGCCCAGACTGACGGTGCAACCGTTTCTGGGCGATGGTGAGCACGGGGTGTTCGCCACCCGTTTTCCGGCGCGGCCGAACCATCTTGGCTTGAGCGTGGTGGAGCTGTTGCGGCGCGAAGGCAATCGTCTGCTGGTGCGTGGGGTCGATATTCTTGATGGCACGCCGCTGCTCGACATCAAGCCGTATTCAGCGCGTTTCGATCACATCACGGCCGAGCGCAATGGTTGGATGGATATGGTCGATGATGAAACTGCCACGCAACGAGGTTTGCGCGGCTATTCAAAGTCGAAATAATACTGGCGAAGTGTTTACTGAGTGCTGCTGAATGTCTGGCGGACATGCGTGCGCATGCCCGCCAGATTTTTTTACGCCATGGCGGCGGCGCGCATGCTCGACTTCATGTCGTTATACATCTGATGCACATGCTGTTCGGCCCATTTCTGATCGTCGATCTTTTCGACCTTGACGGCGGAGTACTTGTATTCCGGCGTCAGTGAAATCGGGTCGAAATGTTCGGCGGTCAGCTCGTTGCAGGCGCCGATCCACCACTGGTAGGTCATATAGACTGCGCCTTCGTTGACGCGGTCGTTCACGTTGGCGCGTGTGATGACCTTGCCGCGGCGCGACGATACATAGACTAGTTGCTGATCCTTGATACCGAGCTTTTTGGCGTCGCCGGGATGGATTTGCACGAACCCAGGCTCGTCGGCCAGGGTTTGCAGCGCCGCGCAGTTGCCGGTCATCGAACGGCACGAGTAGTGGCCGACTTCGCGCACGGTCGACAACACGATCGGATATTCGTTGTCGACCTTCTCCAGCGGTTCGCGCCATTCGGTCGCGAACAGCAGCGCTTTGCCGGATGGCGTATCGAACTTGTTACCTTCATACAGCCAGGGCTTGCCCGGATCGTCGAGCGTCAGGGATGGCCAGGCGACATAACCCAAACCTTCCATTTTCTCGAAGGTTGCGCCGTAGTACAGCGGACACAGCTCGCGCAGCTCGTCCCAGATTTCCTTGGTGTTGTTGTACTTCATCGGGTAGCCCATCGCGGTCGCCATCAGGCTGTGGATTTCCCAGTCGTGCTTGACGTCGTAATCGGCCGGCGGATCGATCGCCTTGTAGCAGCGCTGGAAGGTGCGATCAGCGGCCGAGAATACGTTGTCATGCTCGCCCCACGACGTTGCCGGTAGAATCACGTCGGCTTCCATCGCGGTCTTGGTCATGAAGATATCCTGCACGATGATGAATTCCAGTTCCTTGAACGCCTGGCGCATCGTGCCCAGATCCGGTTCGGTCTGCAGCGGATCTTCGCCGAACACATAGTGCGCCTTGATCTTGCCTTCATGCACCAAGTGCGGCAGTTCGGTCAGGCTGTAGCCCTTCTTGCTCGGCATCTTCTGGATACCCCAGGCCTTGGCGAATTTGTCCAGCGTCGGCTGATCGTTGATCTTCTGGTAGCCAGGCAGCGTGCCCGGCAACGCACCCATGTCGCACGCACCCTGCACGTTGTTCTGGCCGCGCACAGGGCCGACGCCGACGTTCGGCTTGCCCAGGTTGCCGGTGATGGTGGCCAGGCTCGACAGGCCCTTGACCACGTCGACCGCCTGCCCCCATTGCGTGACGCCCATGCCCCACAGGATGGTCGCGGTTTCCGCGCCGGCGTACATGCGCATCGCTTCGCGGATCTGCTTCGGCTCCAGCCCCGTTATTTCAGCCACGTATTCCGGCGTGTACTTGGCCACGGTTTTCTTGTATTCGTCGAATCCTTCCGAATAATTGGCGACGTAGTTCTTGTCGTACAGGTTTTCATTCAGGAGCACGTTGGCGAACGCATTAACTAGCGCCATGTTTGAACCGTTCTTCAACGGCAGATACAAGTCGGCCAGACGCGCTGATTCGATGAAGCGCGGGTCGCAGACGATGATCTTAGCCCCCTTCTGCTTGGCCTTGACGATGCGGCGCGCCACCACCGGATGCGAATCGGCCGGGTTGTAACCAAAGATCAGGATGCACTTGGTATCCTCGATTTCCGGAATCGAGTTGCTCATCGCGCCGTTGCCGAGCGTGACGTCCAGACCGGCAACCGACGGGCCGTGGCAGACGCGGGCGCAGCAGTCGATGTTGTTGGTGCCGAGCACCGCGCGCGTGAATTTCTGCGCCACGAAATTCGATTCATTGCCGGTGCCGCGCGACGAACCGGTGGTCATGATCGCTTCCGCGCCGTATTTGTTCTTGATTTCGGTCAGGCGCTTGGCCGAATAGCTGATGGCTTCGTCCCAGGTCACGCGCTCGAACTGGCCACCGCGCTGGCGGCGGATCATCGGAAAGCGCAGACGTGGCGTCAAGAGCTTGGTGTCATTCAAAAAGTCCCAGCCGTAGTAGCCTTTCAGACAGAGTTCGCCCTCGTTGGTGACACCATTCGCGCCTTCGGCGCCGACGATCTTGCCGTTGTCTACCAGGAAATTGATCTTGCAGCCCGTACCGCAGTACGGGCAAACGGTGATTACCTTTTCCATTTTTAATCCCTTTCTTGAGTAACTTTGTTCCTGTGCCTTGAGGCGAAGGTCAGAATTCCACGACCGAGCGTTCACGCCGGGTGCGTGACATGTCTTCCATCGCGGCCGGCCCCATCAGATGGATGGCCTTGGTCGGGCAAACCGGAATGCACGCGGGTCCGCCATCACGGTCGATGCACAGGTCGCACTTATGCGCCTGCGAAACTACCTTGCGCGTCGGCAGCACGCCGAGCGGGGTTGATTGCACGGGTTTTTCGACCATTTCCATCGCACCGAACGGGCAGGCAACCACGCAGGTCTGGCAGCCGATGCAGCGTTCTTCCTGCAGTTGCACCGTGCCTGCCTGGTAGACCAGCGCGGCGGTTGGGCATGCGTTCACGCACGGGGCGTTTTCGCACTGGCGACATTGCACCGGAACAGTTACTTTCTGCACCCGCATGACTTTCAGGCGCGGCCTGAAATTTGCGGGTGATAGTGCTTCTGCCGTGCCGGTGCCGATTGGATGTGCAAGTGCGCAGGCCACTTCGCAAGTGCGACAGCCTATGCATTTGCTGGGTTCAGCAATCACAAACCGGTTCATCATGGTTCTCCTTGGTTGGACTTGTAAACACGATAATATGCAAGGCATTGCCTGTTGATAACAGGACGGCAATACCACGCGAAACTCCGGCAGACTTATAGTGAAACGATTCATTATTACCCAGATTTTCGCATTACAAAATATGCATTCCTGCACCTGTTTATATGCAATCAGTTGATTGTTTTGATGTAAATGCATTTCTTGCGGGAATCGCGCGGCAATTCCTGCAGAATCCGGATGGCAGGGCGAGGAAAAAATGGGGCGCAAAAAAGACAATGCCCCCATGACGGGGGCAAGGCAAAGAAGGGAGCGTGAGGCTCCGGCAGTTCTCCCGCGAGCGGGAGAGGGGGATTAGCTCGAGGCTTCGATCATGCTGAGCAGGGCCTGTTCGCGACGCTGGGCGCTCTTCGCCTCCAGATTGTCGGGATCGACCAGGTACAGCGCATTGGTCGGGCAAACCTGAATGCAGGCCGGGCCACCGCTGCGGTCCAGGCACAGATCGCATTTGTGCGCGCGCGACACGGTTGAACGCACCGCACTCGGTCCGCTAACCTGCTTGACCGGCACCGATACCATGTCCATGGCGCCGAACGGGCAGGCAACCACGCAGGTCTGGCAGCCAATGCAGCGCTCTTCCAGCAGTTGCACCGTGCCGGCGCGGTAAACCAGCGCCTGCGTCGGGCAGGAATTCACGCACGGCGCGTTTTCACACTGGCGGCACTGCACCGGGGCCGTGATTTTCATGTTTCTCACCAGTTTCAGGCGCGGCCTGAAATTCGCGGGTGTCAGTGCTTCTGCCGAGCCGTTAACGGAAGGGTGCGCCAGCGTGCAAGCCACCTCACAGGTGCGGCAGCCTATGCATTTACTGGGTTCTGCAATCACAAAACGATTCATCGTGCACCTCCTCGATCGTACTTAAATATGTGTTGCCCTACTTATTTTTACAGAAGCATCATCATGTTATGCTCCCGTTTTTTCAGGGTAAAGGCGATATTATATCCAGATATCGCGCTTCTCAAAAATATGTATGCGCCTGCCAATATACTTGCAAGCGGCTGCATGGATAGGCTTGGGCGGTGGCGCATACTCGGAACAGCCTGTTGCCGTAACTTATTATCGAAAAAACCAGGACTTGCATGGCCACGGAAAACACTTCAAGCGAACAGAAAAATTGTCCCGTCGATACCACATTGATCGCATTGCGCAGCCAGTTGCGGCAAGCGGAGAATGCGCCGCACCCCACGCGGGCGGCACTGGCGGCCGCGACGCGGATTGTGACCGAAATCAAGCTCGGACGCGGTAATCCCTCGCACCTGGAGCAACTCGCCACGCTGGCGGAGGAATTGAAGCCCAAGGCGCCTGCCGCCGGATTTGGCCTGTCGGCGACGCTGGAAGAAGCTCAGGATGAATGGCGCCAGCACGTCGAACAGCACGAATGCAGCACGAACACTTGCATGCAGCCGCACACCGTGCCGTGTCAGGATGCCTGCCCGGCGCACATCGACATTCCGAGCATGATCGCGCATGTTGGTCGCGGGCAATACAAGGAATCGCTGGATGTGCTGCTAAAGGATACGCCGCTGCCGAATTCCTGCGGGCTGGTCTGCCCCGCGCCGTGCGAAGATGCTTGCGTGCAAAAGGCGGTCAGCGCGCCGGTATTGATCAAGCCGATGAAATCGGTCGCCGCACGTTGCGCCGGCAGCTATCCGTTGCCGGAGTGCGATGCGGCCTCGGGCAAACGGGTGGCAATCGTCGGCGCCGGCCCCGGCGGCCTGACCGCAGCCTACTATCTGGCGCAGAAGGGTCATCGGGTCGAGATTTTCGACGAGCGCGAGCATCCGGGCGGCATCATGCGCTACGGCATTCCTGAATACCGGCTGCCGAATCCGGTGCTGAATGCCGAAATCGACATGGTCAAGGCGCTCGGCGTGCAATTTCACATGAACACCCGCATCGCCAAATTGCAGGACTTGCGCCAGCAAGGTTTCGACGCGATTTTCCTCGCGACCGGTCTGCAGAAATCGAAGGGCATGGGGGTCGCCGGTGACGACCAGCCGTTCGTGCTCGGCGGCATTGATTTCCTGAGTCAGGTGCGCGAAGGCAAAAATCCGCGCGTTGGCCCGCATGTGATTGTGATCGGCGGCGGCAATACCGCGATTGATGCGTCGATGACTGCTTTCCGCCAGGGTGCGACCAAGGTGGAGATCTGGTATCGCCGCACGCGCAAGGTCATGCCGGCCAATCCGCATGAAGTCGAGATGGCGCTGGCCGAAGGGGTCGAACTGAAGGAATTCTGGGCGCCGAGCAAGATCATGGCGGACAACAAGATTGAATTCGTGCGCAATTCCAGCGCGCCGGATGCGGCCACCACCCAGCCGGTCGTGATTCAGCCCGACCAGGTGATTGCGGCCATCGGCCAGGATTCGGATCTGGATTATCTGGACGGGGTCGAGCTTGAACTCAAGTGGGGCAACATCATGGCCGATCCGGTCACGCTGATGACCGCGATCCCGGGCGTGTTTTCCGGCGGCGACGTGCAGCACGGCGGCAGCACGGTGGTGGCGGCCATCGGTTCGGGCAAGCGCGCGGCGGAATCCATCCATTCGTACCTGACCGGCAGCGCGATGGATCTCGAATCGCTGAAACCGCAGCGGCGCGATTTCGTGCCGCCGATTGTCAGCAATGCGGCGCACCGTACCGACACGCACCGGCCGCACATCCCGGAAACCGATCCAATCGCGCGCCGCACGTCGTTTGATTCGGTCTGGATCGATTTCGATACGAACACGGCCAAGCTCGAAGCGGAGCGCTGCCTGCGCTGCGACCAGTGCATCGGCTGCGGCCTGTGCGAACTGGTGTGCGCCGAAGTGGGCGCGAACGCGCTCAAGATGGTCGATGCCGGCAAGGGCCGGCTGGCGTTCGAAAGCTTCCTGCGGCCGGCGACGACCTGCATCGGCTGCGGCGCATGCGCGGCAGTGTGCCCGACTGGCGCGATTACGGTCGAAACCATCGGCAACGACCGTGTCACCACCATCACCGGCACCGAAGTACGCCGCCAGCCGCTGCTGGCATGCGCGGTCTGCGGCGAACCGACCGTCAGCGCGATGCAGCAGGCAATGGCGAACCAACGGCTCGGGCACGATCCGTCTGCGCCTTCGGTCTGCCCGGCGTGCGCGCGGGCGCAGACCAGCAGCCTGATTCAGGCGATGTACGAAAAAGCGTGAGCGCGCCGCGTGGCTGAAACGGCCTCAGCCGAATGAAAAATCCCCGCTAGGGTGTAATAACCTGACGCGGGGATTTTTCTTTTCATTCGATGGCAAAATTCGATGGCAAATCGGGTGGAGGAATTCAGCGGCCGGATTCTGCCGCTTGATTCGGCCGTGTGCGTGCGGCTGTGCTGGGCGCACGCGGTTGCCATCCTGCCATGCTGGTTAAAATAACTGACCCAATATGCTATTTTGGTCAGTAGGGCTGAAAAATATACTCCGTCCAGTATTTAAAAACAGCCAGCAAAACTGTGGCCTAGTGCAGTGTTTTGGCTATATACCCCTGCAAAATGTGACAGTGCGGCTTACAGCAGCGTCGCCAGCGCTGCCATCGGCGCCAGCGAATCATCGAAATGCGCAGTGTGATCCGGCAGCGCCGAGACGAAGCGGAACTCGCTGAACTCGAATCCGGGCGCCACGCTGCAGCCGACCAGCGCGAAGCCCTCGATCACTCGCGCCGCCTGCCAGTCGCCCGCCTTGATCACCGCCACGCTGTCTTTGCCGTCGAGCGCGTTGCCCAGCAGGTGGCGCGCGTGCTGCTGCGTGGCCGGATCGTAGGCGAACAGCTCCAGTGTGCCGCCGGCGTAGAAATGCCAGATTTCATCCGACTCGATCACGTGCCAGCGGCTGAACTGGCCGGGTTCCAGCAGGTAGTAAATCTTGGTCAGGGCCGAGCGCGTGCCGCGTGGCGTTTCGACTTGCGACGCGGAACGGTACAGTTCGCGGTACCAGCCGCCTTCCGGGTGCGGCGACAGTTGCAGTGATTCAATCAGTTGGCGGGCGGGCATGGTGGCTGGTGTCAGGGTTGCAGGTATCGTATGAGGCGGCTATTGCGCCGAAAGCAGCAATGTACCGTAAATCGCTGCTTCGTTCGAGATTTCCGGCTGATGCGTTAGCCGAAAAAACATCCCCGCCGAAGCGGGGATGGACTGCATTCGGCCGCTGGATTCGCGGCCCTGTTGACATTAGATCAGTTTCTCGATGCTGCTGATGGCCGCCTTGCCTGACAGCGGGGCGTAGATGGTCATCATTACGACGTGCTTTTCAGGCTGGCGTGTAACCAGCGTTTGATCGCAGATCAACGCATAGTTCATGCCGCTGACCAGTTGCTGCGCGACAAAGGCAACCGGCGTGTATGACGCGCCAACCATGCCTGCGGTGGCTTCGGAAAAAGCGGTAGCGACTTTTTCCGGCAGCGCGCAGGGCGGATTGGTGATGATTTCCCAAGCTCCTACCATGTTGTTCTCCTGGATTGTTGTGGTTAGAACTTCTAGATTTGCCGTTGAGATTCCGGCAAGCAGGTTGTTTGCGAGGCGCAAATTGCCTACAAACAACTAATTATATATTTTCAATTGATCGAATGACAACATTGTGACAAAAAATAATGACCGATGCCCGAGGGAACATGGTTTCGGTCACAGAGGCAGATGCAGATGGGAATGAAAAATGGTAATGCCGGAAATGAAACAGAGGGGTCGCGGCCCCTCTGTTCGTTGCATGCAAGGTGTTTACTGCGCGGGTTGTTCCGCCTCTTCCTCCGCCGCGCCGTAATGGCGGTTGTAGATGTGCTGCAGGTTGCCAATCAGTTGCGAGAACAGTTCTTCGCGCACATCGCCAGGGATGGTCTGGCCCTTGCCGGCGATTACGTCGGCAAGCTCTTCGCGCAGCATCACCACCGGTTTCAGCAGCGCCAGATCGCTCTGGTCATCGAGCAGTTCCTGCCATGCTTCGCGCCGCAATTGTACCCCCAGCATGAACGCATCGGCCCAGTCGTTGCCGGACAGCTTGTCATCCTGGTCGGCATACAGGAATGGATAGTAGGACGAACCTTCGTGGAATTTGTCAGCGATGTATTTCCAATGTTCGGACAGGATGGCCACGACTTCTTGCGCCTGCGCTTCGGATTCGAAGTTCGGCGTGCCGCTGCCGAAGATGTAGGGCAGGAATTCGCTCATCGGCACCGGTTCCGGGCCGATGATCAGCGCGCAGAAA
>JAGTRJ010000023.1 GCA_018261755.1 Burkholderiaceae bacterium | reverse complement strand
GATTTGCCGTGGTCGATATGGGCGATAATCGAAAAATTGCGGATGTTCTTCATTAGTGGCATGCGGGGAAAAGGGCCTCGGAAACAAAGCGGCATCCGTGAAACGGACGCCGCAAGGTGGATTTGTGCGCCATTTTACCGGATTTCAAGCCGAATTCAGTCATCAAGTACTTGAATCTGCGGCCAAATTGCGGTTTGGCAAATGAAAAAAGCCCGCCGGTCGAAGGGTGCCGGCAGGCTGCGCGACCAATTCGTCGCAATCAAGGAAGCCAGGGAATCGCTGAAAAAATCCTAGCGCAAGCGGCCGGCCTCGATCACCATGCCGGCATGGCCATGTTTCACCGTCTGGCTGCCGATGGCCGCTTCCATCTTTTTCGCCGATTCGATACCGGTGCAGTGGCACGGTATCAGGAAATCCGCATGCCAGCCGCTCATCACGTCGAACGTCTTGCCCAGACGCTGCTCGTTCGCCTGCAGCAGGTGCATGCCGCCCAGCACGCCCTTCACCTTGTCGATGCCAGAAATCTTGCGGATGTAATCAATGGTGTTCGCCAGCCCGGAATGGCAGCAGCCAACCAGCACCACCAAACCTTCATCGGTTTCGAACCACATCGTCTGGTCGTCCTCGATCTTGTCCACCGGGCCGCGCTGAGCATCGAGGTGGAACGTGCCACCGGTATCTTCAAATGCGTTCAGGCGCGGCACCGGACCGGTGATGCCAACGCCCGGAGCGAGGTAATGATGCGTCTTGAGCGCATGCACGCGGTTCGCCGGCAAGGCGGCAAACGCCTTGCGCGCCGCTTCCGGCATGCCGTAACTGTCCGCCTCCGGCTTGTACCACCAGCGCTCTTGGTCGATTTCATTCGCAAAATACAGCTCGGCATGATCGTTTTCCGCCAGAAAGCGATCCAGCGTGCCGGTGTGATCCCGATGGCCGTGGCTGATGACCAGCGTATCCGCCCGCTTCAAATCGATGCCCAGCCGCCCGGCATTTTTTTGCAGCGCTCCCATGTGGCCGGTATCGAACAGGATATGGCGCGAACCGAACTCGATCCACGCGGCAAAACCGTGTTCCTTTTCCAGCCCTTCGGCCGCTTCATTATCGACCAGCAGCGTAATCTTGACCAACTCTTGCGACACTTTCTTCTCCTTGTGATTGCGAAAACAGGATACCTATTCTTTCAGGACAAGATCATGAATGAATCAAAAAACATGCCCGGCCAACATCTGTGGGGAATTCCTGCTGCATCAACCGCTTACGCGAAACCTGATCTTTTCTCCCATAGAAAAACTGCCACGCAACCACGAAAAATGGCAGCGCGGCAGCATCAATGGCAGACTTTTACTCTTCGGGATCAGGGCGCGGATCTTCAACCGCAAGCCGGTACATGAAATCGAACCCGCTGCCCGCAGGCATCGTTTCAAGGAACTGCTGCTCGACCGGCGCATAAACCACCGGAATGTGCTGACCATCTTCACGCTGCTTCCACTCGAACACGACGTGTGGTTCTTCGGAAATAAAAATCATGTCCAGAATATACATGCCGCGCGGCTCGTAGTTTCTGGTAATCATCGTACGTACCTGGCGTCCTTAGGATGTAATGAAATAGACGGCCATCGTACACCATAATCTGGCATTTCGTTGCCGCCGTCTGGACTATCGCTTGCCCGATTTTATCGGCACGCCACCCTTTCTGTGCTTGCTGCCGGCAGCGAATTTGCCCGCCGGGGTTTTGGCTGGCTGTTTCCCGCCCTTCGATGCTGACGGCGCAAACGCGCCGGCAACCGGCCGCCGCGCGCCGAAGCCGCCCACCGGCGCGGATTTCCATGCCGGCACCAGGCAGTTGGGGCCGTTGCCGATCAAATCCGAACGTCCCATGCGGCGCAGCGCTTCACGCAGGATGGTCCAGTTTTCCGGATCGTGATAGCGCAGCAAGGCCTTGTGCAGCTTGCGCGTTTGCCCCTTGCGCGGCGTTTCGACCTCCTCTGAATCGGCGCTGACGCGATGCAGCGGGTTCTTGCGCGTGTGGTACATCGTGGTCGCGATCGCCATCGGCGTCGGCATGAAAGTCTGCACCTGATCGAGGCGGAAATTGTTTTTCTTCAGCCATAGCGCCAGGTTCACCATATCCTCGTCGGTCGTGCCCGGATGGGCGGCGATGAAATACGGCACCAGATACTGTTCCTTGCCCGCTTCGCGCGAAAACTTCTCGAACATCTTGCGGAACGTGTCGTACGTGCCGATACCCGGCTTCTGCATCTTCGACAGCACGTTTTCCTCGGTATGCTCGGGCGCGATTTTCAGCAGGCCGCCAACGTGGTGCGACACCAGTTCCTTCACGTATTCGGGCGAGCGCACCGCCAGGTCATAACGAACGCCGGAACCGATCAGAATCTTCTTGATCCCCGGCAGTTCGCGCGCCTTGCGGTACAGCGAAACCAGCTTGCTGTGGTCAGTATCCAGATTGACGCAAATGCCGGGATAGACGCACGACAGCCGGCGGCAGGTTGCCTGCACCTCTGGCTCCTTGCAGTTCAGCCGGTACATGTTCGCCGTCGGCCCGCCCAGATCGGAAATCACGCCGGTAAAGCCTTCGGTCCGGTCGCGCACCGCTTCAACTTCGCGCAGGATCGACGGCTCGGAACGGCTCTGGATGATTCGCCCTTCGTGCTCGGTGATCGAACAAAAGGTGCAGCCGCCGAAGCAGCCGCGCATGATGGTGATCGAAAAACGGATCATTTCCCACGCCGGAATCTTCGCCTTGCCGTAAGACGGATGCGACGCTCGCGCGAACGGCAGGCCATAAACCCGATCCATCTCTTCCATCGACAGCGGCAGCGGCGGCGGGTTCAGCCACACATCACGTTTGCCCGCACCGGTACCGTGAGCCTGCACCAGCGCACGCGCATTGTAAGGGTTCGATTCGAGATGGAACACGCGCGATGCGTGCGCATACTGCACCGGATCATCCTTCACCTGCTCGAACGATGGCAGCCGCACTACCGTCTTCGCATTCTTGTCCCTCAGCGCCGCCTGCCGCTCCTCGCGCGTCAGCACGCGCACCGGCACCTCGGCTGGGTCATCCGCTACCTCGCTGGCGCAGGCATTGGCATAACCGGGAACATCGGTATACGGATTGGGATGCGGCTCGACCTTGCCCGGCACATCCAGCCGCGCCGAACCAGTTTCCACCCAGTCATGCCCCGGCTTCCAGCCCGGCGGCACCATGAAGGCGGAACCACGCACATCGCGGATGCTCGCTATCGGCTCGCCCGCCGCCAGCCGGTGCGTCAGCTCAGCCAGCGAACGCTCGCCATTACCGAACAACAGCATGTCCGCCTTCGAATCCGGCAGCACCGAACGACGCACGTTGTCCGACCAGTAATCGTAATGCGCAATCCGCCGCAGGCTGGCCTCGATGCCGCCGATCACCACGTTTGCATCCGGGTACGCCTCGCGCGCCCGCTGGGCATACACCACCACCGCCCTATCCGGCCGACGGTTGCCTTCGCCGCCGGCGGTGTAAGCATCATCGGAGCGTATCTTGCGGTCGGCGGTGTAGCGGTTGACCATCGAATCCATGTTGCCGGCGCTGATGCCAAAATACAGCCGCGGCTTGCCCAGCTTCCTGAAATCCTGCGCCGAATGCCAGTCCGGCTGGCTGATGATACCGACGCGAAAGCCCTGCGCTTCCAGAAAACGGCCGACGATCGCCATCGCAAAGCTCGGATGATCGACATACGCATCGCCGGTCACCAGAATCACGTCGCACTGCTCCCAGCCAAGCTGCTCCATCTCCTCGCGCGACATCGGCAGGAAAGGCGCAGCATCCTGCGGGCGAGGACGTTTCTGCGTCCAGGAAAAAATGTTTTTAGGGTGAGTCATGGCGCGGATTGTAACGCATGCGCAAAATCAGAACTTCGGCAGCGGCAGCCGTTACGCCCATCTTTTTGAGCCATAAATATACTCGGCACAGTATATTTTGAATGCCCCAGAATACGTGGCCCAATACTGCAATTTCGCAACATACTCCCACACACTTCATCGCGAAAAGGCGAAAGCCGGTACGCATCCGCCTTTTCCCGCTTGCAGCGCGCACAAACCGTGGGAAAATGTCGGCATCTTTCAACATATTTGCACATCAAGAATAGAAAATGAGCCAATTACCGAACTGCCCCAAATGCAACTCCACCTTTACCTACGAAGACGGCAGCATGCTGGTTTGCCCCGAATGCGCGCATGAATGGTCGGCCAGCGAAGCCGCACCAGCCGAATCCGATGCGCTGGTGGTGAAGGATGCGAACGGCAACCTGCTGCAGGATGGCGACACCATCACAGTGATCAAGGATTTGAAAATCAAGGGTTCGTCGCAAGTGGTCAAGGTCGGCACCAAAGTCAGAAACATCCGTCTGGTCGAAGGCGACCACGACATCGACTGCAAGATCGACGGCATCGGGCCGATGAAGCTGAAGTCGGAGTTTGTGAAGAAGGCTTGAGATGAAAAAGGGAACTGGGCGAAAGCCGGTTCCCTTTTTCATTTTTTATAGGGTGAATAGTGCTTAAATATATACTAATGGCTCTTGTTTGTTTTTCACTTATTGGTTGCAAAGGCGTGAGTGATGAGCAAGAGTGTCTCAACAGTGAACGTTTGAAATTTAAAGACCCTGAGGTTGTTTTCGTTGCAAATTTGGGGTCACGGGGTTTAACGCCTGTTGAAAATCAATATTGGGTAAGGTATAAAGCAAAAAATTCTTTTGGCGCCTATCTGCAAGGAAATATGATTTGCACAAAACGACCCGGTTCGCAACAGTGGGTTAGAGATGAAGGTGCCGAATATCTTGCACATTTAAAAATCAAGCTCAACTTGAGCGAGCAACAAAACAAGCTGCTTAAGGAAGGAAAAATAAAAATTCCATATTTTCACTCAGCAGATTTATCTGTTGCGCATTTAGAGGCAAAGTTAGAAGAGCAAGTTAAAAATGTCTTATACACCTCGCCCGACAACTTGGACAAATATATAGGAAACCGCTGATTAAGGGGACGTCATGTCTAGCAAAGCAGCAGCAATCGTATTTTCATCAATGATTTTGTCATTATCAATGGGATGTACTGGCAAGAAAGAATCTACGACGGCAAAGGTGGAGAAAGCGCCACAATACTTAGCATTTGATAAAAGTGTGCCATGTAGCGCTGCTATACAAGGTGCAAAGCCCATATCGAACTTAGACGACATTCTGAATATTCCAGAGGATAAACCTATTCTAGGGAAAGGTGAATTTGAAACAACGGAAGATTTCAAAAAACGAGAAGCAATTGAAATTCAAAAAGAAAAAGACAGAGTGAATGGTGTAATAGTGTCTGCTGGATATGGTGGTTTTATAAAGACTGAACTTGGGGCTGATGGAGTATATGATGCTGACAAAGGCATATTTTCAGTTAAAACAAGCCTTAACTCGCAAAGCACAAAGCTTAAAGTCTCCCAAAATGATTCAAGCACATTTCAAAATATGCTTATATCTGTTCCAAAAGAAATTTCAGAGTATCAAACTGCAGGCTCCACAACTATCAAGTATGTAACTCGTAAAACTCCCACAATTCTGTATGTTTCAGAAATACCATCTGGTCAGGCTTATCCCATAAAATTACAAATGCCAGCTGAACAAGCGAAAGACTTAAAATTAAATTTATCTTTTGTGATGGTTGGAAAACTAATACCACCCTATCGTCACAGAGACGACTTCTCTGGGACAACGTTAGATGGTAACCCATTAAGAATTGAGCAACATTCAGCAACTATGAAAGTTACTTGTGCCGCCATAATCAATAAGGGAACAGGTACAGTTATTTATGAATACAAATGAGACACCCATTAGTGTCGGGTGTCAAGCGAGCAACAGAATCGGCAGAACCAAGGGGGAATCATGGTCTGTCCCCGTTTGTTCCGATTTTATGTTCCAGATTTTAATTTTTAATAAACGGAAGTCATGTTTAATAAAATACCCCAAAGCCTATTATTTGTAATTTTATTGTCATTGGCTGGATGTACAAGCAAGAATGAATCAGCTTCGGTGAAGATCAAGGAAACGCCACAATATTTGCCGTTTGATAGAAACACTCCGTGCAGTGTTGCGTTGCAAGGCGCGAAGCAAATAGATGAGGTCAAGGACATTCAAAATATTCCCGTGCAATCGCAGCCCCCAGAAAAAAGTGAGTATGAGACAACCGAGAAATTCAGGGAAAGGGCGTTAATTGAGACAAAAAATGCAGAAGAACGCGAAGAGAAAGAAAGAATTTCCACTGGGTACAATGGATTTATAAAAATAACAAGGAGTTATTCGTTGCGTCAAGAATATGATGCCGATAATGGAATGCTCACACTCAAAGAAGCTTTTCCTAGTAACAATCTCCCAGTTTATTTGGATTCCAAAGATTCACGAAAATTCGACTTAATGATCAAAATTACAGGAGATAAGGATATCTCTGCTTTGTATATCACAAATATTAAACACCGATCTCTTCATTTTCCTGAACTTGTTGGTAATAATATTGTAGGTATAAAAATGTCAGTGGATGATGCAAAAAAGTTAAAGGGAAATTTGTCTTCTGCAATGATCGGAAGATTAATTCCTCCATACAGGGTAACAACTAACAACGGAAAGCATGTGGCTGTTATGGAAACGACTTGTGCAGTAATATTCAATAACAAGAATGGTGAAATTGTTTATGAGTACAAATAACCCTGCTGAACTCATCTAGATGAAATACTAAATTTTCCGGAAGTATTGTCACAAATCATGAAAATTCTCGGCGACAACAATGCAATAGGGTGCAATAGGCGACAGACCACGTTTTCCACATCAACCCCCAAGCATTTCCCGGGTGATGTCGGTTGAATTACTCCCACCAAGATTTCTCCGCGGCGTGCGGTTAACCCGCAAAATAATCTCGGTCAAATTGCAGTGTTCCAAACCACCTTCGGCCATGACGAAATGCTGGTACAAAAACGCAAGATCGTTCAGATTGCCAAGGGCGCTGCGACTATCGGTGTTCGCGTAACCGGTATTGAAACTGTCTTCAATCACTTTGCCGATCAACGGCAAGGGCGTTTGCAAAAACTTCAAAAGCTGCACAATTCCCGCCAGGCATATTTCTGGAAACAGCGCCTTCTTCGAGTTCGACTTTTTTACGTCAAACAGGATGAATGACAGCAATGTGCGCTCGCTCATGAAGATAAAAGCGCTGCGACGGCCAATCCTGAACTGGTTGACGTACCACGCCCCCAGCACCGCCTCGCGAGAAATGGCACTATCAGGCAGCAAATCGCTCGCTGTCAAGCCAAGATATGCCTGAACCTTTTTGGTACATTTGAGAATCAGCATTTTCCCTCTGCTGTCTGGGTAATCCATCCGCGCATTCTAGCTTGCCGCCAGCGCAAATGGTCATGTAATGCCCCATAGGAGTAATAGGGAACAGGCCACACGTCACGCATTCGCGTGGTCGATGAAAATCACGACATCGACGGCATCGGGCCGATGAAGCTGAAGTCGGAGTTTGTGATGAAGGCTTGCTGCGGAAAGGGAACTGGGCGCAAGCCAGTTCTTTTTTCTTTATAGTGGGAAGATTGTGGTCTATCCTCTACTATTCCCTATTATTCCTCGACGGCATGGCGCTGGCAGATGCGATGCTGTTGTGGATAATGCTAGGGCGTAATCAAAAGGATTTTGCATGAAAATCACGCAGGAAAGAGCGTTAACGGCCGGGCAGAATTTCGTGGTCGATGCTTTCAGGCCGGAAGATGCGCCGGGCGTAGCAAACCTGTTTTTGGCGGTATATGGGCCGAGTTACCCATTCGATCTCTACTATTACCCGGAAAAGATCGTTGAAGCCTGTCAGAAAAGGGATTTGTATCTGGTTGTGTGCCGCACGGCGGTTGGCGACATCATCGCCTGCGGCGCAATTTACCGCAGCGCGCCGCCGAACTGGAATCTGTTTGAGTTTGGGCTGTACATGGTGGCGGCGAACTACCGCACGACCAAAGCGGCATTTCGCATGACGAAATACATGTCCGGTGAGCTGATAACGACCAGTGGACTCGACGGACTCTTTGGCGAGGCCGTGACCAACCACACGGCGTCGCAAAAAGTCAGCTGGTTGATGGGGGCGAAAGAAACGGCCATCGAACTGTCGCTGACGCCTGAGTCGATGTATACCAAGGAGCTGAGCGCCAGCCGCAGGGTGACTTGCGTGATGTCGTTCCGCATCGACCACGATCAGCCGCAGACGCTCTACCTGCCGCCAGTTTATGCCGATATCCTGCCGCCGATCATTGCCCGCACCGGGCTGGTGCGCAGCTTGCAGCCTGCCGCGACAATATCCAATGCTGCGGGGGAAAGCCAGTTGGACAGCATCATCATTCCCGATACCGGCGTGCTGCGCGTGAATGTGGCGGCAATAGGCGCAGATTTTGGCGAACGGCTGGCGGCTGCCGAAACTGAAGCCGATGGGTGGCAACCAGCGGTGAGGCAATGGTTCCTGAAACTGACCGATCCGGCCATTGGTGATGCTGTCGCGCAGCTACGAAACAGGGGCTATTTTCTCGGCGGCTATCTGCCGCACTGGTTCGGCGACGATGGCTTGCTGATGCAAAAGCTGCACGAGGCACCGGATTTTGAGGCGATTCAGATTTACTCCGACGAGGCGATTTCGCTACTGGAAACCGCCAAGGCGGATTATCGGCAAGTCTGCGGCAAGTGAGTGGCAGATGCACTGCGGGGTGCTTATTTCTTGCAGAGGAATGCCGCCAGATCGTCGATCGATTTCAGTTGCGGTGACTGCACAGCCGACAGGCTGACGCCATATTTCGCTTCAATTGCTGCGGCGATGCCCGGAATATCCAGCGAATCCAGCCTCTGCGACAGCAGCATTGGGGGCAAACCACCTTTATGCCACTACCAATGGTTGCCGAGACATGCTGCTTGCGTTTGGGGTTTACCTTTGGGTTTCCCATCAGAACCGCGCGATAATTTACAAGGAATGAAGAAGGCTTGATTGAAAAGTAAAAAGCCCGCCACCTTTCGGCAGCGGGCAAAGATCGCAGGTTTACGTGTCTATGTTAGCGAACCAGTGGATCAGAGGTTTGACATGGCGCAACGGAAAGCCCGTCGAAACGGATTTTTGTTACAGCCGTCTAGCTCATCATCGCATCAAGAACGCATGACAACTTGCCGAAAGCAAAGCGCTATCCTTGCTGGCGGCAAATCATCACCGCAAACCAGGGAAATTATTCGATTAAGACATTCGGTTGAGCGGACACTCTGGGCGAACTCAGTAATTTTTCCGCCAGGATGCAGGCCATGCTCGCCAACAGCACGCCACCGGCGACATCTGCCAGCGTGTGTTGCTTGACGGTTAAAGTTGAGATTATGACCAGCACGCCAAAGGTCCAGGCGATTCGACGGCACCCTGCATTTGCCATGATGTGGCAGGCCAGACAGGTTACCACTACATGCAAGCTTGGAAAACCATTGCATGCCAGATCGACAGTCCACATGTGGGTGAATCGCTGACGCAGAAATTCATTTTCAATCACAGACAGGTCGGGCCGCGGCAAAGTTTCGGGAAAGAGGAAAAAACATACCATCGCGCCGATGAAACTCAGGCCGGCAGCAAGCATGAATGTCTTGAAGCGATCCCGTGGCGTATAGGCTGAAAGTACAACGACAAACGGGAAAAAGGATACATAGATCACATAAGACCATGGAATCAGGGGAATGCTGGCATCAAGCGATGTACCAAAGTCGTAGATCGGGGTAATCAGGCGTTCGACGGCGAGAAATATTGCCAAGCAAACCGCAAGACCGATGAACGTCATGCTGGCCTGAAAGTAATCTGGAGCGGCTGTTGATTTATTGCGGCGGGCTGACTTTGGGACAGCGTGGGGCATGTTTGATGACATGTCGTCTGTTTCAGTGGAATCGGCTTGAATTTATAAAAGGGACTGGCTTGAATAGTTTTGCCTCGACCACCTTGCCATCTGTTTATTTTAGCACCTGAAATACCACGCTTTCGCCACAAGCTCCAAGAACATCCGCGGTTATATCCATTGAATTGTTTTTCTGCGGCGAGAAATCTTGAACGCACTTGATATCTGGAGGCAAACTCAGAATCGAAATTCAGAAGTAAAAAGCCCGCTACCTTTCAGCAGCGGGCAAAGATCGCAGGATTACGTAATTATGTTAGCGCGCCAGCGAATCAGCGGTTTGACATGGCGCAACGGAAAGCCCGCTTGACGCGGGCTTTTGTTATGACTGTCCAACTATCGCATCAATACAGCGCCTTCAATTTGTTCACCATTTCAGGACTCAACTTCTTGACCAGTTCTGCACGGTACGAGTCCGTTGGCATCGGATGTATGCTGGCATCGGGAATGGGGGGGCCTGCGTCAGGTTGGTTTGTGCTTTCTGCTGTGCTGCCACCGCAGTTCAGACACCCACCAAAATCGCTGGTGCAATCCGGAAAGCCTCGGCCTCACCCCGCCAGCCCATGCATGACTATCCGGTTAATCGCATAGCCCCCCGCCAGCAGAAAGACAAACAGGATCAGCGCCAGCAACAGCGGCTTGCTGCCCGCCTGACGGATCGCGCTGACATGCGTACGCAGGCCGAGCGCGGCCATTGCGGTTGCCAGCAGCAGGTTATCAGCCTCAACCAGCACACTGACGGCGCTGTCGGGCAAGAACGACATCGAATTGACCGCGCTTGCTGCAATGAACAGCAACGCAAACCACGGGATGACGATTGAAGGCTTCCTGCCGACGGCTTCGCTTGGGCGGCCTTCGTCTGCACCACGCCCCAAAACAGGCAACAGAGCGGAAATTATCATCAGAAACGGCGCCAGCATCATCACCCGCACCATTTTCTCGATCACGGCCATGTCCGCCGCCGTTTCGCTGACACTCCTGCCGGCCACCACGACCTGCGCCACTTCATGGATGGTCGAGCCGGCATACAGCCCGAATCTGGTTTCCGACAGGCCGAGATACGGATAGAGCAGTGGATAAAGCACCATGCCGAGCGTGCCAAAGACAACCACCGTGGCCACCGCGACCGAAACCTTGTGCGGCGGAGCCTTGACCACAGGCTCGGTCGCCATGATGGCAGCAGCGCCGCATATCGACGCGCCGGAGCCGATCAGCATGCACAGTTGGCGATCCATATCTAGAACGCGTGTGCCAATCCACATCGCCAGCGTGAAGGTCATGCCGACGACCAGCGCATCAATCACGATGCCGCCCCAGCCAATGGCTGCGATTTGCTGAAAACTGATGCGAAAGCCGTACAGGATGATGCCCGCCCGAAGCAGCCGGTTCCTGGAGAAATCAACGCCTGCGCCCGCACGAGCCGCCAGCGCGGGGAAAAAGGTGTTGCCCGCCACCATGCCCAGCACTATCGCCAGCGTCAGCGCGCTGACCCCGAATCGCTGCGCGCAGGAAAACCCGGCGGCGACTATGCCCACAGCACCGACCGTGGCTGACAAGACCAGACCAAACCACCACGCCCGGTCACGGAGGCATGCGTCAACGGCGGCCAGCCATCTGGTCAGCATTCGTTTCATCGCGTCGTTTCCATTCAGAATCAATCAGTTACCAGATTAACCCGCGGTCTTATATAATTCAAATTCATATTACTCATGCATCCATAATCTTTGCTCATGCGACTCAACCTGCACCTGCTGCGCATCTTTTTCACCGTGGTCGAACAGCAGGGGTTTTCTCGCGCCGCTCAGATGTTGTACATCAGCCAGCCCGCCACCTCAAAGGCGGTGCGCGAACTGGAACACCAGCTCGGGCTGACTCTGGTTGAGCGCGGTGGTAGCGGCAAGGGAATCCGCCTGACTGAAAACGGCATGGCATTGTTTGAACATGCGCGCGGTATTTTCGCGCTGGAACGCACAGCCCTCGATGACATGCAGGCGAGAATCGACCTGCGGCAAGGGCGACTGACGGTAGGCGCGAGCCTTACCGTTGCCGGCCATTGGCTCCCTGCTTACGTTGCCTGTTTCAGCCGCCAATTTCCGTCGATCGATTTGCGCATTCAGGTCGGCAATACGCACAGCATCGCTCAGGCGCTGATCGATTGCGCGGTTGATCTGGCGCTGGTGGAAGGAGAGGTCAACGATCCCCGCATCATGCGAACACCGTGGCGAAACGACGAACTGGCGATTGTGGCGGCAGCCGATTCCGCACTGGCCCGCAAGCCGGCAATTGATTCCGCTGATTTGATGGCGGAAATCTGGTTGCTGCGCGAACCGGGTTCAGGCACGCGCGAGGTCAACGATCGCTTGATGCAGCAGCACCATATTCGCCCCAGACGGATACTGGAATTCGGCAGCAACGAAGGTATCGCCCGCGCGGTCGCTGCCGGAGCTGGGGTTGCCATGCTACCGGTGGCTGTCATCCGCGAACTGCTGCAAGTAGGCGAACTGGCGACCCTGCCCTATCCGCCAGCAATGACCCTGCAGCGCCCGCTATTTTTGATGCAGTTGCACCAGCGTACGACATCGCCGCTCATCCGGGCATTCTGCGGCGTGCTCGAATGAAGCGCTGGCGTCCGCCGCGGTGATCGAACGTGCGCGGCAACGGCTTAATCCGGCAGGATGGCGGCAAAAATAAAAATGCCGGATTTGCGCTAAACCCCAATGGCGCAAATCCGGCTCAAAATGCAGCAGACAACTTGTGCCTTAACGGTGTTCCGTTTTCAGCACTTCTTCCCCTTATTAAGCAGAAGCCATTCGCTGAATCACCCGCATCTTTCGCTGGTTGGGCGATTTCACGATAATGCCGATAAACGCCGCGCCAATGTTGGCGGCCGCGCAAATGTAGAAGATGGTGGTGTAGCCGCCGGTCACATCCAGCAGGTAGCCTGCAAGCTGCGGACCGAAGATGCCTGCCACGCCCCACGCGGTGAACAGAAGCGCATAATTGAAACCGAGATTTTTCGTGCCGTAAAAGTCACCAATCGCGGAAGGAAATACGGTCAGCATCGCACCATAGGAATAGGTGATGATGATCGAGGCCAGAAACACGCCAAAGAAGGTATTGGCCCGCGAGAGCATCAGCAAGGTCAGGCCTTGAACAATGTACAGCACCGCCATGGTGCGTCCACGGCCGAGCTTGTCGGAAATGAAGCCAGCCGTCGGGCGACCCAGCGCATTGCTGATCGAAAATGCTGCCACCATCAGCACCACGTTTTCGGACGAACCGGTTTGAACCTGCAGGATCTTGGCCATGTGTCCCATCAGCATCAGGCCGGTCATGGCGCCAAACAGATACATCACCCACAGCAGGTAGAATTCATTCGTGCGCACCATGGCTTTCCAGGTGTACTCGCCGGGGGTATCAACATACCGCGACAGCAGCTTCTGGTATTTTTCGTTCGCAGATTCCGTTTCCGGCGGATTGTTCATGCATTGCGCCATCAGCACCACGGTCACGCCAAACAGGATGCCCAGCAGCTTGAACGTGGTGAAAATGCCGTAGACGGAAATCAGATGACGGGTCAGCGGCGCCACATACAGCGGCGCCAGGCCGAAGCCGGTCAGCACGATGCCGACGATCATGCCCTTCTTGTTTGGCTCGAACCACTTCAGGGCCGCCGGCGCCACGCTGGCATAGCCCAGGCCGATGCCAGAACCGGTGATGACGCCAAAACCCAGCACGATGCCATACAGCGTCGGGAAAAGGCCGCAGACAATCAACCCCAGACCGATGAAGATACCGCTGAAGATGGTCACAATCTTCGGCCCGAACCGATCCTGCAAATTGCCGCCGAGCAAAATGACGAGGGCAAAAACGCCAATGGCCGTCGTGTAGGGCATGGCCGCCTGCGATGCCGTCCAGCCTTGAGCGTTGCTCAGGTTGGCGGAAAAAATACTCCACGTATACAGGCATCCAAAGGTGAGATTGATGCAGAAACCTGCAAAAACGACAATCCAGCCTTTGCGTAACCAATTAGGCATAAAACTCCTCTAGCTTGATGTAATGTGCGAAATACAAAGCGCGGACTTGCAAGCAAATCCGAACCTGTAACAAGGGGGGAAACAGCCGTGAAACTTTCGAAAGGCTGAACTGTACACATCTTTGCAATTTCGTGCAAAGCCTGTGACTTTTTGGTAAACAATCAGTCGGGATACGTGACTAAACACGGAGAAATGCTTGTGTGCCAACAATTCGTTGGCCTGGCGCTGACGCACTGCCTGTCGCGGCGGAATTCCATGCGCGAACAGGCAGATTGCGTCCGGAAACTTCAGGCCGTAGCTGGCGGCGCCTGTTCCTTCTGGTGATAGGCGAGCCAGAAGAACGCCAGGCTGGCAACGATCATCGGCAGCGACAGCATCTGCCCAGCCGAAATGGTCAGACCGGCAAAGGTCACTTCGTAATCCGGGATGCGGAAGTATTCGGTGAAGAACCGGGCGCAGCCGTACAGCAGCAAAAACATGCCGCTGACAGCCCAGCGCGGATGGTGCTTGCGCGAATACAGCCACAGCAGGATGAAAAACAGCACGCCATCGACCAGCGCCTGGTAAATCGGCGACGGATGGCGCGGCAGGTTATCGACATTGGGCCAGATCATCGCCCACGGCAGCGACGGATCGGCGATACGGCCATACAGTTCGGCATTGATGAAATTGCCGATGCGGCCGAACGCGTAGCCCAGCGGCACCATCGGCGCGATGAATTCGAGCGTATCGATCGGATGGCGGTGATGCTTGCGCCCCCACAGCCACATCGCGACCACGACGCCAAGGAAGCCACCGTGAAACGACATGCCGCCATGCCAGATGGCGGGAATTTCCAGCGGGTGCGCCAGAAAGAATTTCGGGTTGTAGAAAATCACTTCGCCCAGCCGCCCGCCTATCAGCACGCCGAGCACACCGTAAAACAGCAGGTCATCCAGATCCTGCATGGTCCATTTTTGCGCGAGGATGTCCTGATGCTTTAGCCGCCAGCGGCCCAGCAGGATGAATTGGGTGAACGCGGCGACATACATCACGCCGTACCAATGAATCGAGATCGGGCCAACAGCGACCGCCACCGGGTCGGGCATGGGATGAATCAGCATGGGGAACTCTGGCAGATAAGACGTGACGGCGCACGGATGCGCGAATGTGGAATGCGGCGATTATACGCCTGCGTCCGGAAAGTGGCACGCGCCTGCTGGCGGAGCGCAAACCGCATCGTAAGCGGCACTGGATTCAAGCCTGCGAGGAATGACAGTGCTGGCATCACAAGCGCAAGGAGGCGCTGTCCGCTTGCTTGAAAGGCGTCAGCAGCAACATGGCACAGCCCCAATAATATTGGGGGGGTATATTGCAAAAATACGCTGCCGGGCCACATTTTTGCTGGCTATTTTTAGATACTGACGGGAGTATATTTTTTGGCCTTACTGACCTAGAATTCACTTTCGGTCAGTTATTTGGGCTGCCGGACACACAGCCTCTCGCCACCCGGCATGGATGGCGAGTAGTCTGATGCGTCAGGCAAAGCCGGCCAGGCCCGCGGCGTTCAAGCGAAATTCAGGCGGAAAGTGCCTGACGGAAATCGTCCACCAGATCGGCTGTGTCCTCGATGCCCATCGAAACGCGGATCAGCGAATCAGCAATGCCCATCTTGGCCCGCGCCTCTGACCCTGCTTCGGCGTAGATCGTGTGCGCCACCGGAATCGCCAGCGTACGCGTGTCGCCCAGATTGCTGGCCGGAATCGCCAGCTTGAGCCGGTTGATATAGTCGAAGCAGTCGATGCCGTCTTGCAGTTCGAAGCTAAACATCGAGCCATAGGCGCGGAACAGTTCGGTCGCAAGCTTGTGCTGCGGGTGCGACGCCAGGCCGGGGTAATAAACCGTTTTCACGCGGCTGTCGGCTTCGAGCATCTGCGCCACCGCCAGCGCGTTGGCGCAGGTGCGATCCATCCGCAGCGCCAGTGTTTCGGCGCCAGTCGAAATGCGGTGCGCGGTTTCAGGCGCGAGGCTGGCGCCGAAGTCGCGCAGGCCGCGCACGCGAATCTGCGCCGCGCCCCACTGCGATTGCGGCTGTTTCTTGATGCCGTCGAAAATATTCGGGTATTGGCTCCAGTCGAACACGCCGGTGTCGGTCACAGCGCCGCCCATCGCGTTGCCGTGGCCGTTGATCGATTTGGTGAGGGAATTGATGGACAGGCTGGCGCCGACCGCTTTCGGCCGGAACAGGTATGGCGTGGTCATCGTGTTGTCGACCACGAACAGCAGGCCGCGCGCGGCGCACAGTTCACCGATACGCTTCAGATCGGCCACCTGCGTGCGCGGATTGCCGATGGTTTCGACGTACACCATGCGCGTGTTCGGCTTGAGCGCCGCTTCGACGTTCTTCACCTCGGTCGCATCGACCTGATCGACCGTAATGCCGTGATGCGAGATCGTTTGCCAGATGCTGCTGGTATTGCCGAACAAAAAGGCCGATGAAACCACATGATCGCCGGCACGCAGCAGCGTGAGCGGCACCGCGCCGATGGCTGCCATGCCGCTGGCAAAGCAGATGGTGGCAATGCCGTCTTCCATCTGCGTGATTTTGTCTTCCAGCGCGGAAATGCTCGGATTGCCCTGGCGCGCGTAGCGGTAGCCCGGCTGTTTGCCCTGAAACACCTCGGCCAGCATGCGCGCATCGGCGTAGCCGAAGGTGACCGAATTGTGGATCGGACGCAGGATCGAAGCGTGCTCGATCGGTTTCTGGTGATCGGCGTGAACGTTGGTGGTGGTAAAGCCGTACTTGCTTGAAGTGTTCATGATCGGGAATACGGTTATTCGGTATGCGCCAGATTCAGGTTCAGTTGCGAAGAGGCCATGTCCTCGCTTTTCGGCGATGCGTTGTGTCGCGTGCGCTCGATACGGTCGAGGTATTCCGGCGTGATGTCGCCGGTGACGTAATGACCGTCGAAGCACGAGGCATCCAGGCTCTTGAGCGCCGGATTGATGTCGAAAATCGAACGGCGCAGGTCGGCCAGATCCTGATACACCAGCGCATCGGCGGTGATTTCGCGGCAAACTTCTTCCTCGGTGCGGCCATAGGCGATCAGCTCGCTGCGGGTCGGCATGTCGATGCCATACACGTTCGGGAACAGCACCGGCGGCGCGGCCGAGGCAAAAATCACGCGCCGCGCGCCTGCATCGCGCGCCATCTGCACGATTTCACGGCTGGTCGTACCGCGCACGATCGAGTCATCGACCACCAGCACCGATTTGCCCTTGAATTCGGACGGATTCACGTTCAGCTTCTGTCGCACCGAACGCGAACGGATTTCCTGTCCCGGCATGATGAAGGTGCGGCCAATGTAACGGTTGCGGACGAAACCTTCGCGATATTCCAGCCCCAGCTTGCTGGCCAGTTCGACCGTCGACGGACGCGACGATTCCGGAATCGGCATCACCACGTCGATATCACCGCTGCGGAATTCGCGCTTGATCTTCTCCGCCAGGAATTCACCCATTTTCAGCCGGGTTGCATAGACCGAGGCGCCATCAATGATCGAATCGGGGCGCGCAAAATACACGAATTCGAACGCGCATGGATTGAGCGTCGGATTTTCCGCGCACTGGCGGTTGTACAGCTTGCCATCGAGATCGACGAACACCGCTTCGCCCGGCATCACGTCGCGCAGCAGCTGGAAGCCCATCCCTTCAAGCGCCGACGATTCGCTGGCAATCATGTATTCGATGCCCTTGTCGCTTTCGGCAAAACCGAGGCACAGCGGACGGATGCCGAACGGGTCGCGGAACGCCAGCATGCCGAAACCGGCAATCTGCGCCACCACGCCATACGAACCGCGCACGCGCTGGTGCAGTTGCGTCACCGCCTTGAACAGCGCATCCGGATCGAGCGAATAGCCCGAAGTCGCCTGCTCGATTTCATGCGCCAGCACGTTCAGCAGCACTTCCGAATCGGAGCGAGTGTTTACATGACGGCGATCCTTGCGAAACATTTCGCTGCGCAACTGATCGGAATTCGTCAGGTTGCCATTGTGCGCCATCGTGATGCCGAACGGCGCATTCACATAGAACGGCTGCGCTTCTTCCTCGCTAGAACTGCCGGCGGTCGGATAGCGCACCTGGCCGATGCCGGAATTGCCCATAAGCGAACGCATGTTCCGCGTGCGGAACACGTCGCGCACCAGACCATTGGCCTTGTGCATCATGAAGGTGTTACCCTGGTTGGTCGCAATCCCGGCCGCATCCTGACCACGGTGCTGCAACAGCAGCAGCGTGTCATAAATCAGCTGGTTGACCGGAGCATACGAAACGACGCCAACTACACCACACATGGTGGACTCCTAAAAAACGTTAACCAATCAAAACTTTACCTGCCGCACGAAACTGCCCGGCAAAAACGGTATCACCGTGCGCGCCGCCGTTTCCGCCAGCGGACTGAGCAGCGCATTCTTCCAGAACGGCTGCTGCGGAATCGCCGTCATGCCGCACACCAGCACCACCGCCAGCACGATCACCATGCCGCGCGCCAGACCGAACAATCCACCCAGACCGCGATCGGCGACCGTCAATCCGCCCGCCTTCACCATCGCTGCCACCGCCGCGCCAAACAGCAGCATCAGCAGCCGCACGCCGATGAACAGCGCCACATAAGCCACCACCAACCGCAAGGCGCCGGACCAGGATGCCGGCAGCAGCGGCGCCAGCGCCGCGCCATATGCGTTCGCCACAATGAACGCCACCACCCAGCCGACCAGCGACAGGATTTCCTTCACCAGACCGCGCATCGTGCTGATCACGATCGAACAGGCCAGCACGAACAGCACGAGATAATCGAAGATCGTCAAGACGCAACTTCCGGCTCGTCAGTTCGGCAGTATGGTGCAATTCAAGCGCATTTTACTCAACTTCGCACATGCCTGATCTGCCTCAGCCTTGGTCGCATACGGCCCGATGCGCACGCGAATCCGCTCGCCGCCGGCAGTCGCAACTTTCTGCGTATGGGACTTTATGCCTGCCTCCTTCAGCCGCGATTGCAATTCATCAACTTTTTGCTTCGTCGCCAGCGCGGCTACCTGAATCTGGATCTTGCCTTCCGCTTTCGGCGGATTTTTCGCGGCCTCCACCGACGGCTTCACGGCCGGCTTCGCGTCAAGCTCCTTCTGTTTCAGCTTGGTGGCTTCAGTAGCGGGCTTCGCCGCATTGGCTGTTGGCTGCGGTTTCAGTGCCGCCGCAGGCGCTGCGGCTGGCGCAGGCTTGGCCGTTGCTGGCGCCGGCTTTGCTGCCGCTGGCGCAACCGCCGCAACAGCCGGGGCTGCAGTCACAGACGCGGGCTTGGCGGGAGATTCGGCGGGTTTGTCAGTTTTGTCTGCCGGCTTGTCGACCGGTTTTTCCGCCACGGCATTCGCCGTAGCGGCCGAGGCCACCGAGGCTGCGGACGGCGTCGCCACGGCAGCTTTTTTATCGCGGGAAGGAATACGGATCACGACATCGTCCGATGCCGGCTTCGGCTCGGAATCGAGCACCATCGGCAGCACTATCACCAGCCCAAGCGTCAGCGCCACGGCGCCAATCAGCCGGCGGCGCGCCCGTTTCTTTTCCGGCAATTCCGGATCAACGGCATCATCCTTGTCGCGCCGGCTGCCTCGCTTGGTGCGAGGAATATCCTCTGCATGGGAATAGAATTCGCTGTCGCCGGGAGCCGGCTCGGATTTGTTCTTGCGAAACAGCGAAGAAAAGGAGAACCAAGCCATGCAAAAATATTGATTTCGTGATTACGGGATCACTTTGCAGTCGTCACACCAGCGACGACCCAGAACGATCCGAATGCCGCTATTCTATCATTTTCGTCCGCCGAACCGAATGCGTATGCGTATGCTTCCGCCGGTGACGCGAAGCAGCGGATATCAGCAACGCCTGCTGCTCGCAACCGTGCGGCAATCTGCTGCGCCGTCGCGGCGCGCGGCAAGGGCAAATCGGTCACGCACCATTGCTGCACGCGTGCTTTCATCGTGGCAATCACGCCATCGATATCCTTGTCCTGCATCGCGCCAAACACGGCCCAGGTTTTGCCCGTGCACGGCATCGCTTTCAGGTTGGCCGCCAGCACCGCAGCCGCGTGAGGATTGTGCGCCACATCGAGCACGGCCACCGGCTTGCCCGGCAGGATCTGGAAACGTCCCGGCATGAACGCCTGCGCCAGCCCGGTGCGCACCGCCTGTTCCGTCAGCGGCAGCCGTTCGCGCACCGCTTCCAGCGCCGCCAGCGCGACCGACGCATTGTGCGTCTGGCAGACACCGGGCATTCCCGGCGGTTGGAGCGCATCGAAGCGCAACCTGCGGCCGGCGTAATTCCAGTCCGTGCCATGCAGTTCGGCGTGGAAATCGCGGCCGGTCAGCCACAGGTCGGCGCCTATCGTCTGCGCATGCTGCAAAAGCGTCTGTGGCGGACTCACGTCGCCGCAAATTGCCGGCCGGCCACCGCGATAAATGCAGGCTTTCTCGTAGCCGATTGCTTCACGCGTGCCGCCAAGAAAATCGACGTGATCGATATCGACATTGGTCACGACTGCCACGTCGGCATCGAAAATATTGACCGCATCAAGCCGGCCGCCAAGACCGACTTCCAGAATTACCGCATCCAGACGCGCTTCGGCCAGCAGGCCGAGAATCGCCAGCGTGGTAAATTCGAAGAAGGTCAGCTGCGTTTCGCCGCGTGCCGCCTCGACCGCCTCGAACTGGCGCACCAGCGCATCCTCTGACACCGGCACACCGTCAATGCGGCAGCGTTCATTGAAATGGTGGAAATGCGGCGAGGTGTACAGGCCGGTGCGGTAGCCGGCCGCGCGCAAGATCGCTTCCAGCATCGCGCAGGTCGACCCCTTGCCGTTGGTGCCGCCAACGGTGATGAGCGGACAGTCGAAACGTATTCCCAGCCGCTGCTGCACATGCGCAATCCGCGCCAGCCCCATCTCGATATTCTGCGGATGCAGTTGTTCGATATGAGCCAGCCAGTCGGCGAAGGTACGGGGTGCCTGTTGTGTCATGAATCAAAATGGCCTGACGATCGCCGCCAGGCCAGAAAATCAATCAAATGCAGCCGCTTCGTTTCAAGCTCGAGGGCAAGGGGCGCGACCACAGACATCACCTTCCGGTTATGCCGCACAGCCATCGGCTTTGCAACGAAGCAACAGAATCAAACCAGCGCTTCCGCCGGCTGGCTCTGCAACAGCGCCAGCACGCGGCCGATTTCCTCGCGCATCTGGCGCCGATCGACGATCATGTCGATGGCGCCCTTTTCCAGCAGGAATTCCGCCCGCTGGAAACCTTCCGGCAATTTTTCGCGCACGGTGTTTTCGATCACGCGCGGACCGGCAAAACCGATCAGCGCCTTCGGCTCTGCCATCACCACATCGCCGAGGAATGCAAACGAGGCGGATACGCCGCCCATCGTCGGGTCGGTCAGCACGGTGATGAACGGCAGCTTGCGCTCAGCCAGTTGCGTCAGGATCGCGCTGGTTTTCGCCATCTGCAGCAACGACAGCAAACCTTCCTGCATCCGCGCGCCGCCGCTGGCAGTGATGCAGATGTACGGCACCTTCTGCTCGATCGCCGCTTTCGCGCCGCGCACGAAGCGCTCGCCGACCACGGAACCCATCGAACCGCCCATGAATTCGAATTCAAAACAGGATACGACGACCGGCAGCGTCATGATCGCGCCGCCCATCACCACCATCGCGTCAGTTTCGCCGGTGGCTTCGAGCGCGGCCTTCAGGCGTTCCGGATACTTCTTGCTGTCCTTGAATTTCAGCGTATCGACCGGCAAGGCTTCGTGACCAACTTCGTAACGGCCTTCCGCATCGAGCAGCGCATCGAGCCGCTCGCGCGCACGGATGCGCATGTGATGGCTGCATTTCGGGCAGACATGCACATTCGCTTCCAGATCGGAGCGGTACAGTACAGTTTCGCATGACGGGCACTTGACCCACAGCCCTTCCGGCATCGACTTGCGGTTGGTGGAAACCGAACGCTGGATGCGCGGCGGAAGCAATTTATCTAACCAGCTCATGACATCTCCTGTCTTGCGATTGCCCCCTCGGGGGCAATCTGTTCAATTCTATTCGTCCAGCGCCTGGCGGATGCCGGACAGGAAATCCTGCACGGCCGCCGCCGCCTTTTCCGGCGGCGCCTTTTCCAGTTCCTGGATGATGCGGCTGCCTATCACGACCGCATCCGACACTGACGCAATCGCTTTCGCGGTTGCGCCATCGCGGATACCGAAGCCGACGCCGACCGGCACCGTCACATGCCGGCGAATCCTCGGCAACATCGAAGCCACGCCTTCGAGATCGAGGTTGCCGGCGCCGGTCACGCCCGTCAGCGACACGTAATACACGTAACCGGACGCAATTTTACCGACTTTTTCGATCCGTTCATCAGTTGACGTTGGCGCCAGCAGGAAAATGGTGTCCAGACCGTTCGCCTTCATTGCGCCAGCAAAGTCTTCACTCTCATCCGGAGGGTAATCGACCACCAGCACGCCATCGACACCAGCCGCCTTCGCCTGCGCGATGAAAGCGTCGACCCCGATGTGTTCGATCGGGTTCGCATAACCCATCAGCACGACCGGCGTTGCCTGGTTGGTCGCGCGGAATTCGCTCACCCATTGCAGCACATGGCGCAGGCTGACGCCCTTTTGCAATGCGCGTTCGGATGCGCGCTGGATCACCGGCCCGTCGGCCATCGGATCGGAAAACGGCACGCCGAGTTCGATGATGTCAGCGCCGCCAGCGACCAGCGCATGCATCAGTGGTACCGTCAGTTCCGGCGAAGGATCGCCGGCGGTGATGAACGGAATCAAACCCTTTTTGCCCTGTTTGGCCAGTGCGGCCAGCGTATTCTGTATGCGGGACATGGCTGCTCCTTTCGTTACCACTCGATACCGGCGCGCTGCGCGACGGTATGCATGTCCTTGTCGCCACGGCCCGACAGGTTGACCAGAATATTGGTGTGCTTCGGCAGCGCGGGCGCAATCTTGGCCGCATGCGCAATCGCATGGCTCGATTCCAGCGCCGGAATGATGCCTTCGATGCGACAACAGTCGTGGAACGCCTTCAGCGCCTCGTCGTCGGTGATGGTTGCATACTGCGCGCGGCCGGAATCCTTCAGCCACGCATGTTCCGGCCCGACGCCAGGGTAATCGAGTCCGGCCGAAACCGAATGCGTTTCGATGATCTGGCCGTTCTCGTCCTGCAACAGATAGGTACGATTGCCGTGCAATACGCCGGGCGCGCCGGCCGTGAGCGATGCCGAATGGTGGCCGCTGGCGATGCCTTCGCCCGCCGCCTCAACACCCACCAGCCGCACTTCGCTCAGGTCGATATACGGATAAAAAATGCCCATCGCGTTCGAGCCGCCGCCAACACAGGCGACCACGATGTCCGGCTGGCGGCCAGTCATCTCCGGCATCTGCACGCGGCATTCTTCGCCGATCACCGACTGGAAATCGCGCACCATCATCGGATACGGATGCGGGCCGGCGACGGTGCCGATGATGTAGAACGTGTTCGAAACATTGGTGACCCAGTCGCGCATCGCTTCATTCAACGCATCCTTCAACGTCTTCGAACCGGATTCGACCGGCACCACGGTCGCGCCCAGCAATTTCATCCGGTAAACGTTCTGCGCTTGGCGCTTCACGTCCTCGCTGCCCATGTAGACCACGCATTCGAGACCGAAACCGCGGCTTGCCCATGCGTTTGGCCAGCAGCGCCTGGCCGATGACGTTGTTGATCTTGTGCGCGCCGGTGTGGTTCAGATCTTCGCGCTTGAAATAGATTTGCCCACCACCGAGCATGTTGGACCAGCGTTCCGCATGGTAGATCGGCGACGGACGGCCAACAAAATGCTTCAGTTCGCGCCGGAATTCGGCCAGGAAAACGGCATCTTCTTTCAGCCGCGCGTAGGCTTCGTTCAGTTCATCGAGCGCATGAATCAGCGTTTCGGACACGAACACGCCGCCATATGGGCCAAAATGTCCGCGGACGTCGGGCAGTTGGTAGTGTTCTGCGTGGAACAGCGGCGTGCTGTCGAACGGCTCACGCAGATATCGGGTGGTGAATTCTTTCATCGGGTTTTCTCTTCGATTGGGCCAGACGGTCTGGCGCCTGCACGCTCAAGCCACCACTCAAAACGACCCGAGGCGCGAACTCTTTTGGAATGACGGACCAATCGAAAACCTTTCCTGCGCCGCCATATGCATCGACATAGGTATCCAGCAACAAACCGGCAAACAAGCCGCTGGCGGCGCGACATTCAGATTCGTATTGTAACAAATCGGCGGCGGTCGTTTCCGGTTTGACACGAAAGGCGCGAATAAACGGCCGGTTGACCGCCTCGGCCAGCGCCGCGCATTGCTGCGGCGTTTCGTCGCCATGGAATTGCAGCAGCGATACCGGCGCCTGCGCCACGGTGTCAACCACCTCGCTGACCGACGCATTCACGAACAGCCCGACAGTGGCGATGAACGGCGGCACGCGCGCAATCAGCCTAGCTGCCGCTTCCGGCGCCACATGGCGCGGACTGGCGCCATAAAACACGAAACCGAGCGCATCCGCGCCTGCGTCCACTGCCGCCTGCACATCCTCGGTCCGCGTCAGGCCGCAAATTTTGATTCTGGTTCGCTGGTTCATCCGTTCATGCCCGCTCGAAAAACCTGATTATAGTGTTCTGACAGGGGGTTTCCGCCTTCTGGCAGCCCTAAATATACTCACCCCTGTATTTTTAATTCGCCAGGGAATCTGGGGCCGAAGCCATATATTTGGCCATATACTCCCGAAAAAACGTCAATTTGCCGCGCGCGGAGCAGCACCCGGCTGCAGATTGCGCGACATCCAGATCACCATGTCGCGCCAGATGCGTTTGATTTCGGCCTCGGTCGGCATCTGGCGCGCATTTTCCAGTTCAATCGTGATCACCGGAATCTGCTTGTGCCCGCCGCCGTAATTGCCAAGCGAGCCGGGATAAACGCCAATCCGGTTGTACATCAGACGGCCGAAGCGGCGCGGCGGTTCCGCCGGCCCGTCGAAATCAAGCTCGCCCAGCGGCGCATGGACCGAAACCACCACATGCGGCTGGAAGCGTTCGATTTCATCGTGCACCCAGCGGCTCTCGGGTTCGGATAGCGGCGCCTTGCCCGGATAGCGGCGCGGATCGTTCTTCGTGCGCTGCTGCCAGTATTTCTGCGCTTCCGCTTCCCAGTTCGGCGATTCGAAGTTGCGGTTGAGATCAACGCCATTGGCGTTCACGCGCGTCGCCGGGGTCGCGAACAGGCCATCAGGATTCACCACCGGCACCACGCGCCATTGCATCGAATGCGCAATCGGCAGATGTATCGCTTCCATCCAGCGAAACACTACCGCCGCGGCCGTCGGTTCGTCGCCATGAATGCCACCCAGAAGCAGCACGCGCAGCGGTTCGGCCCGCTTGCCGTCGGCGGCGTAATCGCGCGCCAGAATCGGAAAGCCCTTGACCGACACCGCCCCCGTCGGCTGCAACCCAAGATTGAGACACATTTCCCGGCTCACCGTCGGCAGACGCTTCACCAGTTGCTCGCACCATTCGGGCCTGAATTCGGTCGATATTGCCGTATCCGGCGGCGTTGATGCTGGCGGCGTCTGACGCCCGGATACCAGCCAGTAAGCGACGAGGTAGTAGACCGCAACACAAAATACCGCCAGCAACGCAACTCTGATAACGATGCGCGACAGCGAGGAACGGGGTTTGTCTGGAATCATGCTGGAACAGACTGGAAATTAGGCAAAAGCGCGATTATATCGCCTGCCGGCTAGACTGCCGGATGTATCGCATACGCACTTGGCAATGGCAAAAAGGCCGTTACAGACCCCAAATAATACTCCCGGCTGTATTTTCAAACTACCGCGGAAGTTGTGGCCCAGCAAGCCATTTTACCTGCATACCCCAGCCAAAACCGACATTTTCCGGCTTCAGGCCGGCCACAGCACGCCCGCATCCGTCTGCGGCAAACCCCATTGGGGCGCGTAAATCACCTTCGCCAGATACAGGCCGTCCGGCATGAAAGTCGGCGCCGCCTGGTTGCGGTCGCGCCCGTCGAGCACTTGCCGCAGCCATTCCGGCGGCCGGTCGCCCTTGCCGACGTAAACCAGCGAACCGACAATATTGCGCACCATGTGATGCAGGAAAGCATTCGCCTGCAACGTGAATACGAACAGATCGCCGCGTTGTTCAATCTCGACCGACTGCATCGTTTTCACCGGCGTGATGGCTTGGCATTCAGCCGCGCGAAAGGCAGTGAAATCATGCTCACCCAGCAGGAATTGCGCTGCTTGCCGCATCGGTTCCAGCGCCAGCGGCCGGAACACCCAGCCGGCACGGCTACGCAGCAGCGGCGAGCGCACCGGATTGTTGTACAGCACGTAGCGATAACGGCGCGCGATCGCGCTGTTGCGCGCATGGAAATCCGGCGGCACCTCGCATGCCCATCGCACGGCGACCGATGGCGGCAGATAGGAATTCACGCCACGCACCCACGATTGCGGCGTGCGGTCCAGTGCCGTATCCAGATGCACCACCTGTTCCAGCGCATGCACGCCGGCGTCGGTGCGTCCGGCGCACATCGTGCGGATGCCGGTCTGCGTGAAATCGCGGATCGCCGCTTCGAGCCGATCCTGCACGGTATGACCGTCAGGCTGCGTCTGCCAGCCGCGCCATTGAGTGCCGTCGTATTCGATGCCAAGCGCAATGCGTTTCAATTCAACTCCGAAGCCGCTGATGAAGGGAACAAAACCGGGATTGTACGACAGTGCAGCTAGGCAAAGACAACAACGTCAGAAGCCATTGCACACATTTCCGCGTCAGAATCGCCCATGACACGGCGCCAAGCTGAAGACAGCACGTCAGTGCGGCGAAGCGAAGGCAACAAAGTCAGGGGAGGTTCTGACACGGGAATAAAAAAAGCGGGTGCGCGCTTTGCCAGCACAGCACCCGCGGAAAATTACACCCCTCAGGAAATCTTGGCCAGCGTTGCCTTGGCGCGCTCCACCTGCTCGCCCGAACCTTCCTGGATGACTTCTTCCAGCAATTCGCGCGCTCCTTCCTTGTCACCAATACCAAGATAGGCATCGGCCAGATCGAGCTTGGTTTCCATCTCAACATTGCCGGCAGCCGCAGCCGGCTCATCTGTCGACGCTGATGCCGTTTGTACCGGCTCAAGATCAAGATTGATCGCGCCGAAATCGAACGCAGGCACAGCAGGCTCGTGCGTTTGCGAGGCAGACTGTGCTCCGAGCGTTTCACTCATTTTCTGACTTTCCTCTACCGGCATGTGCACGTCTTCTTGAGCCATTTCGATGTCCAGCGAGTCTTCTGCCAGCGCAACCGGTTGCTGCAACTTGAATTCAATCAACTGGTCGAGGTCATCTTCCGCCGCGAATTCCTTCACTTCCAGACCGGCGGCGGATGCTACCTCTTCGTTGGCTGGCTTGGGCTGTGCAAAGTCCAGCGCACCGAGGTCGAAATCAAGCGCATCTGATGCCGGTTTTTTCTCCGGTTCCGACTGCGCTTCCGGTGCCAATGCTGCCGGTTTTGCCACGGGTTCGGACAATACGAAATCCAGTCCGGCATCCGCTTCTTCCTTCGCCGTTTCTGTCGCAGCTGCTTCCACCGGCTTCAGCGCTTCAACCTTGCCGAAATCGTCGCTCAACCCGAGGTCGAAATTCAACGCAGCCGGCTCTGGCGACTGTTCCGCTGGCGCTGCAGGTGGTTCGTATGCTGCAACCGGCGCAACTGGCGGCACCTCAATACCGGCCGTATCAGCCGGTTCAAGATCGAGCGGCAGATCGGGGTGCTGCAATTGTTCCGGCGGAATCTGCAACCCTGCTGGTTCTGCATGCTGTTCCTGCAAGTCCTGCTTGCGCGACGTGGCCAGCAGAATATCCGGATCCAGTTCTTCCGACGGACGGGTGACGCTGCCCTGCAACGATGTCGGCCGTGCCAGCAATTCTTCGGACAGATCGCCACCGGCATACAGCGGGTTGCCCGGGTCGATCGATACGCCAAGACCGGCGGCATAGACCCATTCCTCGCCCTCGCCCTTCGTCAGGCTGTACAGTTCGCTCGCCAGCAGATCGAAAGCGTGCAAATCCTTTTTCGCCGCATAGACCTCCAACAGCTTGATACGCAACGCATTCCGTTCCGGATGATTGCGCAACGCTTCCTTGAGAATCTCGATTGCCTGCGCTTCGCGACCATAGGCGATATAAACATCGGCCTCGGCAATCGGATCGACCTCGTTCGTGTCAAGCAGGCTGGCAGACGGCGTGAAGCTCGAATTGAAGATGCTGTTGTTAGTATCAACGCTCTGTCCGCCGGGCGCGCCAAACAGTGAATTCGACGGTTCCTTGCTTTCCTCCGGCAGTTCGGCCGCAGTCTGCGGCGGCAGCGGTTCTGCCTTTGGCTTCTTGCGGCGGCGGATGAACACATAGGCGAGCAGCAGTATCACCACGCCCAGCCCGCCGAGCATCATCGGATTGTCGAGCAGTTCGTCGAAGAATCCGGGTTCTTCCGGCGGCGGTGGCGGCGCTGCTTTCTTTTTCGGTGCGGAAGGTTTCGCGGCGACAGAAGCAGCGGCGCTGGCCGATGCGGCCGGTACCGAAGCTGCAGCAGCGGAAGCAGCCGGTGCTGATGCTGCCGGCACTGATGCCTGCGCAGCACTGGCGGCTGGCGCAGAAGCGGCCGGTTTTTCAGCCTGTTTCTGCTGCGCTGCCATATCCTTGTTCTTCATCTGCAGCACGCCCTGCAGATCGCTGATGTTCTTTTCGAGTTCCTTGATGCGCGCTTGCGCTTCAGCCGCGGCCTTGTCTTTCGCCAGCTTGTCTTCTGCGCTGGCAACACCTGCCGCCTTGTCGCCCTTGGCGGCATCTGCTCGCGCCACCTTCAGCTTGTCCTTGGCATCGGTGGTGGCGGTCGGACGTTCTTCAACCTTGGCGCCGATCTGGCCACCGCCAACCTGTCCGGCTTCCGCTGCTTTTTGCGGCGCAGCTTGCGCTGCCGCGCCAGCCAGCCTGTTGCGGTAGCTGGTGAAATCGGAAGATTGCGCAACAATGACTTTTCTTGCTTCGGACTTGCCGACGCTGCCTGCATCTTCGGCATCCGGAATTGACAACACCTTGCCGACCTTCAGCCGGTTCATGTTGTTGCCGGCAAATGCTTCCGGATTGGCGCGGTAAATCGCAACCAGCATCTGCTCCAGCGAAACGTCTTCGTGAATGTTTTGTTTCGCAATCCCGGCCAGCGTTTCGCCCTTTTTCACGCGATGCTGCGCGGCGCCTTTTTCTTCCTTGGCTTCCTTTGTTTCTTCTGCCGGTTTTGCCGGCTTGGCTGGCTTGGCTTTCGCTACCGGCGCCGGTTTTTCCTCAACCGCTGGCGCCGCTTTTTTAACTGCGGGGACTTCCGCCTTCGCTCGCGACGGCGCAGCATCAGCACCCAGCGCGGGAACTCCCGCCGGCGTTACCACCTGAGCCGAGGCTGTGCGCAACTCGGCCGGGTCAAGCAGGAACGTGTATTCGCGTACCAGATGGCCGCTGCTGGATTTCAATTCAAGCAGCATATCGACGAACGGCTCGTTCATCGGCTGCGAAGAAGTAATACGGATAACCTGGCGCTCGCCACGCGTTTCAACCGAAAAACGCAACGATGACAGCGCGGAGTTGTAACTGATGTTGGCCTTGCGGAACGCATCCATTGGCGCGAGCTTCGCACCAATCGACCCGACATCATCCTTCGATACCGACGTCAGTTCAATCTCGGCCCGCAATGGCTGCCCGAGTGAGGAAAGTACCGTCAGTTTTCCCAGTCCGGCGGCATGCGCGCCCGAGAATGCCAATGCAGACAGAACCAGAACCGAGCTGACCGCCCTGACGGCAGTCGGGAAAAATGTTTTGCGCATGTTTGATTGCATTCTTATGACATGGGTTGAACAAGGTCAGCAAAAACCATGTTTATAAACGACAATATCCCGCCCATCGTTGTTCATGGAGCTTCAACATATCATCACGCCCAAGCACATGCAAGCGCCATGCATGTATGGCAACGCCCAACTGTGCGATTGCCGGCTGCAAAGGGAAATCGCCCCGAATTTCCGTTGCTGATTAACAACATTCGGGGCGCATGCTCACGCTTCGAGCAAGATGCGCAACATGCGGCGCAACGGCTCGGCCGCGCCCCACAGCAATTGGTCGCCGATGGTGAAGGCAGACAGGTACTCGTTGCCCATCTGCATCTTGCGCAAACGGCCGACCGGAATATCGAGCTTGCCTGTCACCATCGCCGGTGTCAGTTCGCTCACCGAATCCTCACGCGTGTTCGGCACCACCTTGGCCCATTGGTTGTGGCTGGCAATGATGTCGCTGATTTCATCCAGCGGCACATCTTTCTTGAGCTTGATCGTCAGCGCCTGTGAGTGGCAGCGCATAGCGCCGATGCGGATGCACAGACCATCGATCGGAATCTGGCGCGCGCCAGGTTTTACGGTATGGCCGAGAATCTTGTTGGTTTCAGCACCGCCCTTCCATTCCTCGCGCGACATGCCGTTACCCAGATCACGGTCGATCCACGGGATCAGATTGCCACCCAACGGCACGCCAAACTGCTTCGTTTCCTCAGCTGTCATCGCGTGCTGGCGCGCCAGCACCCTGCGGTCGATTTCGAGAATCGCCGAAGCAGGATCATCGAGCAATGCCTTCACTTCGGCGCTGAGCGAACCGAACTGCGTTAGCAACTCGCGCATGTGCTGCGCGCCACCGCCTGAAGCCGCCTGATAGGTCATCGACGTCATCCAGTCGATCAGGTCGTGCTTGAACAGTCCGCCCAGGCCCATCAGCATGCACGATACGGTGCAGTTGCCGCCGATAAAGTCCTTTTTGCCCTGCGACAGGGCCGCCTTGATCACGTCAAGATTCACCGGGTCGAGGATGATGGTCGCATCTTGCTCCATACGCAAGCTTGAAGCAGCATCGATCCAGTAGCCGTTCCAGCCGGCCGAACGCAGTTTCGGAAAAATCTCGGTGGTGTAATCGCCACCCTGGCAGGTGATGATGACGTCGCATTTCTTCAGCGACTCGATGTCGTTTGCATCTTTCAGCGTGGTCTCGTTCTTCGACATCGCCGGCGCTTTGCCGCCGACGTTCGACGTGGTAAAGAACACCGGTTCGATCAGGGCGAAATCCCCCTCTTCCTGCATGCGCTGCATCAGGACCGAACCTACCATTCCGCGCCAGCCAACGAGTCCGACTACTTTCATCACATCACCCGATTAAATTGATTTTTCCTTACAGCGCCGCAACCACCGCGTCGCCCATTTCCTTCGTGCCGACCTTCTTCGTGCCGGCTTCGTAAATGTCGCCAGTGCGCAAACCCTGCGCCAGCACTTTCTTCACCGCCGCTTCGATCCGGTCCGCCTGTTCGACGCGGTTCAGCGAGTAGCGCAGCATCATCGCCGCAGACAGAATGGTCGCCAGCGGATTCGCAATACCCTGGCCGGCGATGTCCGGCGCGGAACCGTGCGACGGTTCGTACAGGCCCTTGCTGTTTTTGTCCAGCGACGCCGACGGCAGCATGCCGATCGAGCCGGTCAGCATCGCCGCCTCATCCGACAGGATGTCGCCGAACATGTTGCCGGTGACGATCACATCGAACGCCTTCGGCGCGCGCACCAGCTGCATCGCTGCATTGTCGACGTACATGTGATCCAGCGCCACGTCCGGATATTCCTTGTGCACCTCGAGCATGATGTTGCGCCAGAACTGCGAGGTTTCCAGCACGTTCGCCTTGTCGACGCTGGTCAGCCGCTTGCTGCGCTTTTGCGCCGCCTGGAAAGCGACATGCGCGATGCGGCGGATTTCGGTATCCGCATAACGCATGGTATCGAAACCTTCCTGTTCGCCCTTGAACGGGCCATCAACCGCCGTGCGCACGCCGCGCGGCTGGCCAAAATAGATGTCACCCGTCAGTTCACGCACGATCATGATGTCCAGCCCGGATACCACTTCCGGTTTCAGCGACGAAGCGCCGGCCAGTTCCGGATACAGCACCGCCGGACGGAAATTCGCAAACAGTCCGAGATTCTTGCGCAGACCGAGAATCGCCTGTTCCGGGCGCAGCGCGCGCTCCAGCGTATCGTATTTCCAGTCGCCGACTGCACCGAACAGGATCGCATCCGCTTCCTGCGCCAGTTTCAGCGTCGCTTCCGGCAGCGGATGGCCGCTGCCTGCATAGCCGGCACCACCGACCGGCGCGGTTTCCATTTCGAACTTCTCGTCCAGTGCGTTCAGCACGCGCACGGCCTGTTCGACGATTTCCGGACCAATGCCGTCACCCGGCAGGATTGCGATTTTCACTTCGTTACCTCACTTGCTTTCTTTAGATGGTATTTGCGAGCCACGGCTGCTCTGCGATATGGCGCGCCTCGTATTCGCGGATCTTGTCCGCATGGCGCAGCGTCAGGCCGATATCATCCAGCCCGTTCATCAGGCAATAACGGCGAAACGGATCGATGGCGAACGGATAGGCATCGCCATTTTTCGCAATCACGGCCTGTTTGTCCAAATCGATGGTCAGTTTGTAGCCGGGAAACGCTTTCACTTCATTGAACAGATGCGCCACCTGCCCTTCGGACAGCACGATCGGCAACAAGCCGATCTTGAAGCAATTGTTAAAGAAAATGTCGGCAAAACTCGGCGCGATCACCGCCTTGAAACCGTACTGCTGCAACGCCCACGGCGCATGTTCGCGCGACGAACCACAACCGAAATTGTTGCCGGCAATCAGAATCGACGCGCCCTGATAACGCTGCTGGTTCAGTACAAAATCCGGATTCAGCGGACGCTTCGAATTGTCCATCCCTGGTTCGCCGTGATCCAGATAGCGCCATTCATCGAACAGGTTCGGGCCAAAGCCGGTACGCTTGATCGATTTCAGGAATTGCTTCGGGATGATGGCGTCGGTATCGACATTGACGCGCTCCAGCGGAACGGCCAATCCCTCGTGTACGGTGAATTTATCCATGATGTTGCCACTTTGTGTTCTCGGGAGGTGTGCTTGCGCCCCTCCCGGAAACGGTTGTGTTGTCCAAATTATTTTTTGGCAGCGCCTTCAACGGCCGAACCGGCCTTCTGCACATCCTTGCCGATGCCCGCCACAGTGTTGCACCCTGCCAGCACGGCTACCGCAATCAGCATCGCAAACAGTTTTTTCATCTCAGCCTCCCGTGGAAAAATATCAAGCAAACCTGCGCACATCAACGAAATGCCCTGCGATACCCGCGGCAGCGGCCATCGCAGGCGACACCAGGTGCGTGCGACTGCCCGCGCCCTGACGGCCTTCAAAATTGCGGTTCGAGGTCGATGCGCAACGCTCGCCCGGATCCAGTCGGTCGGCGTTCATCGCCAGGCACATCGAACAACCGGCTTCGCGCCATTCGAAACCTGCCGCAATGAAAATCTTGTCCAGCCCTTCGCGCTCGGCCTGTTCCTTCACCAGGCCGGAGCCAGGCACCACCATCGCCAGCTTCACGTTCGACGCCTTTTGCTTGCCGCGCACGACAGCCGCGGCGGCGCGCAAATCCTCGATGCGCGAATTGGTGCAGGAGCCGATGAACACCTTGTCGATGCGGATATCGGTCATCGCCGTGTTCGGCGTCAAACCCATGTACACCAGCGCCTTTTCAATCGCATCGCGCTTGACCGGATCTTTTTCCTTGTCCGGGTCAGGCACGCGGTCGGTGATTGCCACCACCATTTCCGGCGACGTGCCCCAGGTCACCTGCGGCTGAATCTCGGCCGCGTTCAGCGTCACCACCACATCGAATTTCGCGCCCGGATCGGTATGCAGCGTGCGCCAGTACGCGACCGCCTTGTCCCACTGCTCACCCTTGGGCGAAAACGGACGCCCCTTGACGTAATTGATCGTGACATCATCGACCGCCACCATGCCGGCGCGTGCACCGGCTTCGATCGCCATGTTGCACACCGTCATCCGGCCTTCCATCGACAAACTGCGGATGGCCGAACCAGCGAATTCAATTGCAAAACCCGTGCCGCCCGCAGTGCCGATCTTGCCGATCACCGCCAGCACGATATCCTTCGCCGTCACGCCTGCCGGCAGCGCGCCTTCGACCTGCACCAGCATCGCTTTCGATTTCTTCGCCAGCAGCGTCTGCGTCGCCAGCACGTGCTCGACCTCGGAGGTGCCGATGCCGTGCGCGAGGCAGCCGAACGCGCCGTGCGTGGACGTGTGCGAATCACCGCAGACAACCGTCATGCCCGGCAGCGTCGCGCCCTGCTCCGGCCCGATCACGTGCACGATGCCCTGGCGCTTGTCGTTCATGCCGAAGTACGTCAGGCTGAATTCCTTCGCATTCTTATCCAGCGTTTCGACCTGCAGACGGGAAATCGGATCCTCGATTCCCTCGGCGCGATTCGTCGTCGGCACATTGTGGTCGGCCACCACCAGATTCGCCGCCACGCGCCACGGCTTGCGCCCGGCCAGCTTCAGCCCTTCGAATGCCTGCGGGCTGGTCACCTCGTGCAACAGATGACGGTCAATGTACAGAATGGCGGTGCCGTCTTCCTCGGTGGTGACGACATGCGATTCCCAGAGTTTGTCGTAGAGCGTTTTAGCCATTTTTCAAGCCGGTTGGAAATACGATGAATAGCCTGTCATTATGCCATTTTTAGGGCCGGTAGTGCGATGTTTGCCGGTTTGCGCCTTAAACCGGCAACTGGCTTGTCAGCACGATCGTTATACACCCGCTTCAGAATTTTTCCAGCGTGGCATCGAAAAACGCGATCATCTCGTCCTGATACTTGCGCCCATGAACTTCTTCCAGCATCGCATCAACGTGATCGCCGCCCTTAATCTGCACCAACCGCTTCGGCTCCCCCGCTTCGGCCAACAATTTCTCCGAATGCGTGTACGGCACCACCGCATCGCGCGTGCCGTGAATCAACATGAGCGGAATCGGTGCGAGTTTTGCCACAAAAGCAGTCGCAGTCCAGCTATCGTCCATCGCCCGCCCGGAGCCGGGCAACCGGTCATTTGCCCAAGCAGAGTAGGAATGCGCAGGCGCTTCGGCCAGCACCGCGCGAATGCCCTGCGGGCTGGCACCGGCAGCAGCAATCGCCAGCATGCCGCCCAGACTCTGGCCAAAAACGAAAATCCTGCTTGTATCGATATCGGTGCGCGAGCGCAGGTAATCGAGCGCGGCGATCGAATCTTCGAACACGCCTTGCGGCCCCGGCGCGCCTTCAGATTCGCCGTAGCCGCGATAATCGAAGGTGAACAGGTTATAGCCGCGGCTCGGCACAAAACCGGCGAAGTTCCAGTGCGCGGTCATGTTTTGCGCATTGCCGTGCAGATGGATCACGGTGCCCTTCGCTTCCTTCGGGCTGGCGACGCCTTGCGCCGGAATAAACCAGCCAGACAGCCGCGTGCCGTCGGCGCTGTCGAAATACACCCGCTCAAAGGCAAGGCCGACGCGATGCGGCGTATCGTAACCCTCGCGGTCGGGGAAGTAAAAAAAGTGGTACATGTTCATGCCCCTCGCCTGAATGAGGCCGCCGGCGCAACATGCGCAACGGCAACCAAGGTTTATCGTGACTGCTGTTCGCTGCGCGCCTGCCAGCGGAAGGAGAGCTTAGCCGCAATCAGCCCGCCGAACGCCACCGCCGCCGCCGCGACATACATCGCTTCTGGACTAACATGTTCCCATACGTAGCTGAAACCGAGGCCGCCAAGCGTGCCGCCCAGCCCGTACGAAACGCTGATGAACAGCGCCTGGCCGCGCGCCTGCAACGGGCCGGAAAACCAGCGCTGCAACGTCATGATCGACGACGAATGATGCGCGGCGAACGTGGCAGCGTGCAGCACTTGCGCGATCAGCAGCAGCAGCATCGATTCCGCCCCCAGTCCGACCATCAGGAAGCGGACGACTGCAATGCCAAGGCCGAACATCATCAGCCGCTGCACGCCAAACCGCCTAAACAGCGGCGCCTGATAAAAGAAGAACACGATTTCGGCCACCACGCTCAGCGCCCACATCAGGCCAATCAGCTTGTTGCTGTAGCCCAGTTTCGCCAGATACAGCGAGAAAAACACATACAGCGAATTGTGCGCCGCAATCATCAGGCAGGCCGACACCAGAAACGCAACCAACTCACGCCGCTTCAGCAACGCGATGATCGACGGCGCCTTCTGCTGCGCCGATGGCTGCGGCGTTTCCTTCAGGCGGAAGCTCGCGCTCAGTACCAGCACCAACAGCGCCAGCCCGACCCACGGGAACATGCCAATGCCGCGCAAGTCAAGCAGCAGGCCAGCGGCCATCACCGCCACGATGTAACCAACCGAGCCCCACAGCCTCAGCATGCCGTAGTGCGTCAGGTCGCCCTTCATTTCATTGAGCATCAAAGCTTCTGACAGCGGCCCTTGCGCACTGGTGAAAATATTGAGCAACACCATCACAACGAAGAACTGCATGAAGGTGACACCGAAATACATGCCGATGAACGATGCCAAGGCACCGGCGGCGGTAAAACGCAGCACCTGCACGCGCTTTTGCAGATGATCGGCCGCCCAGCCCCAGACGTTCGGCCCGAAGATGCGCATCATCTGAATCAGCGACATCAGTATGCCAATCTGCACCGCAGTCATGCCGGCATCAGCAAAATACAGGCTCACATAAGGCGAAAATACGCCGACGAAGCCGTAATAGCCAAAAAAGAAGAAGCCGAAATTGAACGCTTGTTCGGGCCAGGATCGCTGTTGCACGGGATGGCTTCCGGTTGTCAGTCGTTCGGATGGCGTGCCCAATGGCGCACACACAAGATCGCGCCAACGCCATCAGACGGCCGGTGGAACAGCTTGAGGGATAGGTTGAGAGGAAAAAATATACTCACGGCAGTATTTTCAAAGTGCCGCGCAATATCCGGCCGAACCGGCATATTTGTGCATATCCCCCCACCAGAACGCATCAGGTACCAGCAATGTGCGGCGTGCCGGTGACCACATCGCCACACTGCGCACGCTGGCGCAATGCATGGTCAATCAAGACCAGCGCCAAGAGCGCTTCGGCAATCGGCGTCGCGCGGATGCCGACGCAGGGGTCGTGCCGGCCGAGCGTTTCCACCATTGCCGGATTGCCAGCTTTGTCAATCGAGCGGCGCGCAATGCGAATTGACGAGGTCGGCTTGATCGCCAGCGACACAGTGATGTCCTGTCCGGTCGAAATGCCGCCAAGGATGCCGCCGGCATTGTTGCCGACGAAGCCGTCCGGCGTCAGCTCGTCACCATGTTCGGAGCCTTTCTGCGCGACCGAGGCAAACCCGGCACCGATTTCGACCCCCTTGACCGCGTTCAACCCCATCATCGCATGCGCGATGTCGGCGTCCAGCCGGTCGAACACCGGCTCACCCAGGCCGACCGGCACATGCTGCGCCACCACCTCAATGCGCGCGCCGATCGAGTCGCCATCCTTGCGCAACGCATCCATCGCCGATTCCAGCTGTGCCAGCATGGCGGCATCCGCGGTGGCGGCGAAGAACGGATTGCTGCCAACGTGCTGCCACGACTCGAACGGGATGGCGATACTGCCGAGCTGGCTCATGCGGCCGCAAAAAGTCGTGCCGTATTGCTCGAACAACCATTTCTTTGCAATCGCGCCTGCACCGACGATCGGCGCCGTCAGCCGCGCCGATGAACGACCGCCGCCGCGCGGATCGCGCACGCCATATTTCTGCCAGTAGGCATAGTCCGCGTGGCCGGGGCGGAAGACTTCGGCGATGTTGCCGTAATCCTTGCTGCGCTGATCCTGGTTTTCGATCAGCAGCGCAATCGGCGTGCCGGTGGTCTTGCCTTCATGCACGCCTGATAGAATCCTGACCGTATCGGCTTCCTGCCGTTGGGTGACATGACGCGACGTGCCGGGGCGGCGCCGATCCAGTTCCGGCTGGATATCGGCTTCGGACAAAGCCATGCCCGGCGGGCAACCGTCGATGATGCAGCCAATCGCCGGACCGTGCGATTCGCCGAAAGTGGTGATGGCAAACAGTTTGCCGAGAGTATTGCCAGACATGGTCGAATTCAGAAAATTTTGAACAACCTGCGGATTGTAACAGCGCCGCGCGCCAAAACGCGAACCGGCACCTGCAAAGCGGCAGTGTCAGGCCAGCACGATGTCGGCGATTTCCGCGCGCGCAGCCCGGATCAGGTCTTGCGGCGCGAGCCGCAACTGCACGCCGCGCAGGCCTGCACTGACATAAATGCGCTCAAGTCCAGCGGCCGACTGGTGGATGTAAGTCGGGAAAGTTTTTTTCATCCCGAGCGGAGAACAGCCGCCTCGTACGTAACCGGTCAGCGGCAGCAATTCCTTCACTGCAATCATGTCGCATTTCTTGTTGCCGGAAACGCGCGCGACTTTTTTCAGATCGACTTCTTCGTCGCCAGGCACGACGCAGACGATGTGACCACTCTTGTCGCCATGCAGCACCAGCGTCTTGAATACTTGCGCCACATCCTGACCCAGTTTGTGCGCAACGCTGGCCGCACTCAAATCTTCTTCATCCACTTCATACGAAACAAGCTCGTAGGCAACTTTTGCCTTGTCCAGCATTCGCGCCGCATTGGTTTTTGCTGCTTTTTCTTTCATTTTTTCGCCTAAGCCTTATCCGGCGATACCCTGCTCGCCTACGACGCGAGCGTCAGCGCAATCGCTTTCGCACAGGCAGACATCAACGCTCCCGGCAGGAAACCCAACCCCAGCACAGCCAGACCGTTGATACCGAGCACGATGCGTAAATCCACCGGCGCCTCGATCGCCTCTGCCTGCTCCGGTGGCTGATCGAAATACATCAGCTTGATGACGCGCAGATAGAAAAATGCGCCGATCAGAGAAAACAGCACCGCGGCAATCGCCAGCCAGATATGCCTGACCGCCAGCACCGCCTGCAATACCGACAGCTTCGCATAGAAGCCGACCAGCGGCGGAATCCCGGCCAATGACAGCATCAGCAGCATCATGATGAAAGCAGCCCACGGGCTGCGCTGGTTGAGGCCCTTGAAGTCGTCCAGATTCTCCGCTTCGAAACCATTGCGCGTCAGCAACAGGATGACGCCGAACGCGCCCACCACCGTCAGCACATAGGTGATCGCATAGAACATCGCCGAACCGTAAGCGTCGGCGGCGAGCGAAATATCGCCATTGGCAACACCAGACATCAGGCCGAGCAGCATGAAGCCCATTTGCGCGATGGTTGAATAGGCGATCATCCGCTTGATATTGGTTTGCGTCAGCGCAGTAATATTTCCCAGCGCCATCGACAGCACCGCCAGCACCGCCAGCATCTGCTGCCAGTCCATCGCCAGCGGCGACAACCCTTCGACCAGCAGGCGAATAAATACCGCGAAGGCCGCCAGCTTCGGCGCCCCCCCCACTAGCAGCGCGACCGGCGTCGGCGCGCCGTGATAGACATCCGGCACCCACATGTGGAACGGCACCACGCCCAGCTTGAAGGCAAGACCGGACACTAGGAACACGATGCCGAACACCAGCACCATCCGGTTGGCGTCAGCCGACGCGGCAGCTTTCGCCACCTCGGCCAGATCAAGCGATCCGGTTGCGCCATACAGCATCGACATGCCGTACAGCAGGAAGCCGGAAGCGAGTGCGCCGAGAATGAAATATTTCATCGCTGCTTCGGTCGCTGGCGCATGATCACGGCGCAGCGCCACCAGCGCGTACAGCGCCAGCGACATCAGTTCGATACCGAGATAGAGGACGAGGAAATTCTGCCCCGAAATCATCACCATCTGTCCGAGCAACGCGAACAACGCCAGCACGTAGAATTCGCCGCCGAGGCTGCCCCCTCCGGCCATTCCGCGTGAAACGATGTAGCGGCGGGAATAGATCAACGTACAGCCAACCATCAGATAGGAAAACAACTTGAGCAGCGCCGCCATCGAATCGGATACGAACATGCCGTTGAACGCATACACCGATTTCCCGTCGCTGCCTGGCAAAACGGTAGTGACCGCTGCACATGCAACCAGTGTCAGCAGCGACAGCGCGAATGTCACGTTACGCTTGCCATCCGGCACGAACATATCGATCAGCAGGATCGCCGATGCCGCCACCAGCAGGATGGTTTCAGGCAGCACCGGGATCAGGTTCGTGATGTCCATGTTCGCCGTCTCGTTCAATATGTCTTGGAAATGGCGACATGCCGCAGCAGATCGGCGACCGAGGTTTGCATCGTTTCCGCCACCGGCGCCGGGTAAAGGCCAAAAGCGATCACCGCCGCCAAAAGCAAGGCCAGCATGATGAATTCTCGCGGGTTGATATCCTGCAGCGCCTTCACTCGCTCGTTGCCGGGCGCACCGAAAATCACCCGCTTGACCAGCCAAAGCGAATACGCCGCACCGAGTATCAGCGCCAGGCCTGCCAGCATGCCAACCCAGAAATTGATCTTCACGCCGCCCCAGATGACCATCGATTCACCGACGAAACCGGAAGTTCCCGGCAAGCCGCAGTTGGCCATCGAAAACAGCACGAAAAAGGCGGAAAATTTCGGCATCGTGTTCATCACGCCGCTATATTCGGCAATCATCCGCGTGTGCATCCGGTCGTACAGCACGCCGATGCACAGGAACATCGCGGCCGAAACGAAGCCGTGCGAAATCATCTGCATAATGCCGCCCTGGAGGCCAATCGGGTTGAACAGAAAGAAGCCGAGCGTGACGAAGCCCATGTGCGCAATCGACGAATAGGCGATCAACTTCTTCATGTCCCGCTGCACCAGCGCAACCAGACCGATGTAAATCACCGCAATCATTGACAGCGTGATCATGAAGCCAGACATGTAGTGGCTCGCATCCGGCGTGATCGGCAACGAGAAGCGCAGAAAGCCGTAGGCGCCAAGTTTCAGCATGATCGCAGCCAGCACCACCGAACCGCCGGTCGGCGCTTCGACGTGCGCATCCGGCAACCAAGTATGCACCGGCCACATCGGCACCTTGACCGCAAAAGCGGCCAGGAAAGCGAGGAAGACCAGCAGTTGCGCATTCATCGGCAAGGGCAGCGCATGCCAGGTCTGAACATCAAAGCTGCCGCCCGATTCAAGATACAGGTACAGCACCGCAACCAGCATCAGCAGCGAGCCGAGAAAGGTGTAGAGGAAAAACTTGAACGCCGCATAGACGCGGTTCTCGCCCCCCCAGACGCCGATGATGATGAACATCGGAATCAGTGTCGATTCAAAGAACACATAGAACAGCAAGCCATCGAGCGCGCAGAAGGTGCCGATCATCATGCCCGACAAGATCAGGAATGCGCCCATGTATTGCGCAAAACGTTGCTCGATCACCCGCCAGCCGGCAATCACGACTATCACGGTGATGAAAGCGGTCAGCACCACAAACCAGAGCGAAATGCCGTCGATGCCAAAATGGTAGAAGATGTTGAAGCGCTCGATCCACGCGAATTTCTCGACGAACTGCATCCCGTGTGCAGTGCTGTCGAAATTCGCGATCAGCGGCAGCGTGACCAGAAAACTGACGATGGCGCCAAGCAGCGACATCGCGCGCACGCGGCGCGGCTTGTCATCGCGGCCAAAAAGAAACACCACCAGCCCGAAGGCGACTGGACACCAGATAGCGATACTCAGAATCGGTAGTTTGGACAATATCATCACAGTTGCCTGTTGTTACTCACCGTTTTATTTGCCAAACGGGAAGGGCATGAAATAAATCAGGAACGCCAGCAAACTCAAAATCATCACGAACGCATAGTGATACAGATGGCCCGACTGCCATTGACGGATCACGCCAGACAGCCAGCCAATCAGGCGCGAACTGCCATTGACGATCAATTCGTCGATCACAATCCGGTCGCTGCCCCACAGGAAACGCCCCGCATGTCGCGCGTACTTGGCGCTGCCGTTGACAATCAGATCGTCGATCAACAACCGGTCGCCCACCCGCCACAGAAACCAGCCAGCCAACCGCGCTCCACCAGCAAATACGATTTCGTTGAAGCGGTCGAGATAATAATTGTTGTCCAGCAGCGCGTACAGCGGTTTGAAATGCTCGCGCATCCAGATCGATATATGGCGATTAACCGTATAGAAATACCAGGCCGTTACCGCACCGGCAAGCGTCAGCAGAAATGGCAGATGCACCAGTCCCTGCAGCGCCATCAGGAACGCGCCGCGGAAATGATACGACAGCCTCTGCATCGCCTGATGGCTGGCGTCGATCACAATCGCATCGCCGAAGAAACCGCCAAACAGCATCGGGCCAATAGTGATGAAGCCGATGATCACTGAAGGAATCGCCAGCAGCACCAGCGGCACGGTCATCACCAGCGGCGATTCGTGCGGCTTGTCGCCTGCATGCAGCCCGACTTCAGGATCGCCGTGGTGCACGCTGTCCGACTGACCAAAACGTTCGTCGCCGTGAAACACCACCAACAGCAGCCTGAACGAATAAAACGCGGTCACGAATACGCTCGCCATCACGGCGAAATAGGCGAAGCCCGAGCCGGCCAGTTGCGAATGGCCGACGGCGATGATGATGCTGTCTTTTGAATAGAAACCGGAAAACAGCGGCGCGCCAATCAGCGCCAGGGTGCCAAGCAGCGCGGTAATCCATGTCAACGGCATGTGCTTGCGCAGCCCGCCCATGTTGCGGATATCCTGATCGTGATGCATGCCGAGGATCACAGAACCGGCGGCGAGGAACAGCAGCGCCTTGAAGAAGGCATGCGTCGTCAGGTGGAAAATCGAGGCCGGGTAGGCGGAAGCGCCAAGCGCCACCGTCATGTAGCCGAGCTGCGACAAGGTTGAATACGCGATGATCCGTTTGATGTCGTACTGCGACATCGCGACGAAGCCCATCAATAGCGCCGTGATCGCGCCGATCACCAGCATCAGCGACAGCGCGGTATTCGATAGTTCGAACAGCGGCGACATCCGGCTGACCATGAAGATGCCGGCAGTGACCATCGTCGCGGCATGAATCAGCGCGGAAATCGGGGTCGGACCTTCCATCGAATCCGGCAGCCAGACATGCAGCGGAAACTGCGCCGATTTCGCCATCGCACCGATGAACAGACAGATGCAGGTGACCGTCAGCAAATTCCACGTCGTACCCGGCAGCAGCATCAGCGACAACGTTTCGCGCTGCTCGAACACTTCACCGTAATGCATCGAACCGGCATAGGCGAACAGCAGGCCGATGCCGAGAATAAAACCGAAGTCGCCGACGCGGTTCACCAGAAACGCTTTCAGGTTGGCGGCGATTGCGCTTGGCCGGTCATACCAGAAACCGATCAGCAGGTAGGACATCAGGCCAACAGCTTCCCAGCCAAAGAACAGCTGAACGAAATTGTTGCTCATCACCAGCATCAGCATCGAAAACGTGAACAGCGAAATGTAGGCAAAGAAGCGGTTGTAGCCTTCATCTTCCGCCATGTAGCCAACGGTGTACACATGCACCATCAGCGACACGAAGGTCACGACACACATCATGGTCGCGGTCAGGCTGTCGATCAGGAAACCAACTTCGAGGCTGATGCCGTCGACCATCATCCAGGTGTAGATCGCGCTATCGAAGCGCGCGCCATCGAGCACCGCCAGCAGCGTATGAACCGATAACACAAATGCCACCAGCACGCCTGCAATCGCCGCAGTGTGCGACACTTTCCGGCCCGCCAGGTTGCCAAAGAATCTGGTGCCGAACAAACCGGCAATCGCGGCGCCAAACAATGGCGCCAGGGGCACGGCGAGCAACAGGCAGGAGTTCAGTTGCGGCGTCATATGCTAGCCCTTCAGCGTATCCAGATCTTCGACGTTAATCGAACTCAGGTTGCGGAACAGCACTACCAGTATCGCCAGCCCGATGGCCGCTTCCGCTGCCGCCACAGTCAGGATGAAGAACACGAATACCTGCCCGGCGGCATCGCCGAGATAATGCGAAAACGCAATGAAATTCATGTTCACCGCCAGCAGCATCAGCTCGATCGACATCAGCAGGATGATCAGGTTCTTGCGGTTCAGGAAAATCCCGACGATGGCGATCGCAAACAGGATCGCGCCGAGAATCAGGAAGTGCGACAACGTCATTTGCGACCTCCTTCCGTTTCATCCATTGCAGGTTCCGCCGTTTCGGTTTCCGCCTTCATGCTGACCAGCCGGATGCGATCCTCGCGTCGCACTCGCAGCGCGGCTGAAATATCGTTGTAGCGCGCATCGCGGCGCCGGCGCCACGTCAGCGCCACGGCGGCAATCATCGCCACCAGCAGCACTGCCGCTGCGACTTCAAACGCAAACACGTATTGCGTGAAAATCACCTTGCCCAGTTCCCTGGTCGTGCCAATGCTCGATGCATTCGTCGGCACCTGCGCATCCGGCGCCCAGAAACCGCGCAGCAGCACGGCCGACATTTCAAACACGATTAGCAGCCCAACCGGCACCGCCACCCACAGACTTTGCCGCATTCCGCGTCTTATCTTGCCCAGGTCGAGATCGAGCATCATCACCACGAACAGGAACAGCACCATCACCGCGCCGACATACACCAACACCAGCACGATCGCCAGGAACTCGGCTTTCAGCAAAATCCACAGCGCGGCGGAAGTGAAGAACGACAGCACCAGAAACAGCGCCGAATGCACCGGATTCCTGGCGGTCACGACGCACAGCGCGGCCAGCACCAGGATGGCCGAAAATGCGTAGAACAGGATGGTCTTGAATTCCATGTCAGCCGTTCAGCAAGGGTTCATCGGTAGCGCGCATCGACTTCGCGCGCGGCTGCAATCTCTTTTTCATAGCGGTCACCGACCGCCAACAACATCTCTTTGGTGAAATACAGGTCGCCCGGATTTTCGCCATGGTACTCATGAATCCGGGTCTCGACGATCGCCTCGACCGGGCAGGCTTCCTCGCAAAAACCGCAAAAGATGCATTTGTTCTGGTCGATGTCGTAGCGCAGCGTGCGGCGCGTGCCGTCAGCGCGCTGTTCGGATTCGATCGTGATTGCCATCGCCGGACAAACGGCTTCGCACAATTTGCACGCGATGCAACGCTCCTCGCCGTCCGGGTAGCGACGCAACGCATGCATGCCGCGAAAGCGTGGCGACTGCGGCGCCTTCTCTTCCGGATACTCGATCGTGATCTTGCGCGCGAACAGATACCGACCCGTCAGCGCGAAGCCCTTGATCATGTCCAGCAGCAGCAGGCTGCGGAAGAATTCGATGATCGCTTTCATCTGCCATCCGCCCTTTTCACCATCAGGCAGCCGTTTAGGCCCAAAAATATACTACCTGGTGTATTTAAAAACAGCCAAGAAAACTGTGGCCCAGCAGCACAGTTTCCCCATATACCCCAGAAAATCGCACTCATTTCCAGATGTTCCATGGCGTCTGCATCCAGCCCGCGACCAATACCAGATACGCCAGCGTCAGCGGGATGAACACTTTCCACCCCAGTCGCATCATCTGGTCGTAGCGGTAGCGCGGAAAGGTTGCCCGCACCCAGATGAAAGTCGACACCACCATGAAAGTCTTCGCCCCCAGCCAGATCCAGCCCGGCACCCAGCTGATGATCGCCCAGTCAACCGGCGCCGCCCAGCCGCCGAGGAACATGACTGACGCCATGGCCGAGAACAGGATCATGTTGCCATATTCGGCCATGAAGAACATCGCGAATGACATGCCGGAATATTCGACCATATGACCGTTGACGATTTCTGATTCGCCTTCGAGCACGTCGAATGGATGCCGCCCCGTTTCGGCATGCGCGCAAATCAGGTAAATCACGTACATCGGCAGCAGCGGCAGCCAGTTCCACGACAGGAAATTCAATCCGATCGAGGCGAAATAGCCATTGCCCTGGCTAAGCACGATGTCGGACAGGTTCAGGCTGCCGGATACCATCGCCACCGTCACCAGCACGAAGCCGAGCGGAATGCCGAACGACACCATCTGCGCCGTGGCGCGCATCGCACCGAGGAACGCATAGCGCGAATTCGACGCCCAGCCGGCGATGATGATGCCATACACGCCAAACGACGTGATCGCCATGACATACAGCAGCCCGGCGTTGATGTTGGCCAGCACCAGTTCCGGCCCGAACGGCATCACCGCCCAGGCGGCCAGTGCCGGGGCAATCGACAACACTGGCGCGAGCAAGAACAACAGCTTGTCGGCCTTGGCTGGCACCGTGATTTCCTTCAGCACCGCCTTGATGCCATCGGCAATTGGCTGCAACAGGCCGGTCGGCCCGACACGGTTCGCACCCAGACGGATGTGGAACCACGCCAGCAGCTTGCGCTCCCACAAGGTCAGATAGGCGAGCATGCCAAGTACCGGCAGCATCACGCAGGTAATCTTGATCATCGTCCACACCAGCGGCCATAGCGGACCGAACCAGCCCTGACCGGTCGCTTGCACGAAAGCGAGCAGTTCGGCCATCATGCTTTCTCCACCCGAATGACGCCAAACATCGGCCCGAGCGATGCTGTTGACGGATGCGCTGCGGCAACGCGCACCACGCCCGCCGGCAAACTGTCGTCGGCTTGCGCCGGCAAAATCGCTTCGGCACTCCCCTGCAGCACGCGCACATTGTCGCCACTGGCAATGCCCAGTTTTTGCATCAGCGCCAACGGCATCCTCGCCTGCGCCAACTTGGCATCCGTAGTCATTTGCAGCGACCGTGCGCGCCGCGCCAACGGGTCGGCAAAATGAATCGGCACATCGGCCAGCCGTTCCAGACCGTCGCTGACAAGTGCCGCAGCCTGCGGCAGCACGCCAGCCAGATTGTTCAGCTTGCCAGACAGGTCGGTTTCGCCACCAGTAATCTCGTCGCGCACTGTTTCCGACGTTTCATAATCAAAGCCATCAAGTTCCAGCAGATTGGCCAGCACGCGCAGCACCTTCCAGCCGGGGCGCGCATCACCTTGCGGCCGCACCGCGCCATTGAAACTCTGCACCCGCCCTTCGCCGTTGACGAAAGTGCCGGAAGTTTCTGTGAACGGCGCAATCGGCAACAGTACATCCGCCAGATCCATGCTGTGTTTGAAGGCCGACAGCGCAATCACCGTCTTCGCCTCCCCCAGCACCTTGCGCGCAACAACCGGATCGGCGCAATCAAGTTCCGGCTCGGCATTCAACAGCAGCACCGCTTGGCGCGGCGAAGCCAGCGGCGCATGGCCGCAGGCGTTGGCGAGATAAGCGCCAACTGTGTTCGCCGCCTCGGTCAGATGGCCGAAACCAATGCCGGCCTGCCGCGCAATCCATTCGGCCAGCGCATGCAGTTGCGACGCCTGCGGATGCTGCGCCGCTGCATTACCGAGAAACACGCCGGCTCGCCGGCCGAACAACAAGCTGGCGGCGATCCGCACTGCGCTATCAGACGGTGTAACACCATCGAAACCGGCAGGTGCATTCACGCCTTTTTGCTGTGCTATCGCCACGGCCACTTCGCCCAGCGCCGCGCACCAACCGGACGGCGGAGCAATCAGCTTGTTCGCCACCGGCATCAGCCAGTCATCGTCGACCGCGTGCAGCATGGACACTGTTGCCCCCTGCTTCGCCGCCTGCCGCAACCGCGCCGCCAACAGCGGATGATCCTTGCGCAGGAACGAACCAACGATGAACACATCCTGCAACCGGCCGAATTCGGCAATCGGCATCCCGAGCCACGGCTTGATCTTGCCGTCGAGCGCAAAATCGCTCTGGCGCAAACGGCAATCGACATGGCTCGAACCGAGTCCTCGCAGCAGCTTTTGCAGCAGTGCGAGTTCTTCCAGCGTCGAATGCGGCGACGCCAGCGCGGCAATTGCGTCGCCGCCATGCTCATTGCGGATATCGCTCAACGCATGCGCAACATATTCGAGCGCCGTCGCCCAATCAGTTTCATGCCACTGGTTGTCCTGCTTCACCATCGGCTTCGTCAGCCGTTCGGCACTGTTCAACGCCTCATACGAAAAACGATCCTTGTCCGACAGCCAGCATTCGTTCACCGCTTCGTTTTCCAGCGGCAAAACGCGCAAAACCTTGTCATTCTTGGCCTGCACGATCAGATTCGCGCCCAAGCCGTCGTGCGGACTGACCGAACGATGGCGCGACAGTTCCCAGCCCCGCGCCTGATAGCGGAATGGCTTGGATGTCAGCGCACCTACCGGACACAGGTCGATCATGTTGCCCGACAGTTCCGAATCGACCGTCTTGCCGATGAAGGTGGTGATTTCCGCATGTTCGCCGCGATTGAGCATCCCCAGCTCCATCACGCCGGCGATTTCCTGCCCGAAGCGCACGCAGCGGGTACAGTGGATGCAGCGGCTCATTTCTTCCATTGCGATCAGCGGCCCGACATTCTTGTGCAACACGACCCGCTTTTCCTCGCGATAGCGCGATTCGCCAGCGCCATAGCCGACCGCGATATCCTGCAGCATGCACTCGCCGCCCTGATCGCAAATCGGACAATCGAGCGGATGGTTGATCAGCAGGAATTCCATCACCGCTTTTTGCGCTTGCGCCACCCTTTCGCCATGCGTATGCACCACCATGCCTGCCGTCGCCGGGGTGGCGCAGGCCGGCATCGGCCGTGGCATTTTCTCGATATCGACCAGACACATGCGGCAGCTGGCGGCAATCGACAGTTTCTTGTGGTAGCAGAAATGCGGGATGTAGGTGCCGAGCTTTTCGGCCGCCGCGATCACCGGCGTGCCTGCGGGCACCTCGATTTTCCTGCCGTCAATCTCGATTTCGACCATATCCCTGTCCTGCCGTTCAATACGCCGGCACAAGGCAGCGCTTGTGCTCGATGTGGTATTCGAATTCGCTGCGGAAGCGCTGCACGAACGAGCGCACCGGCATCGCGGCCGCATCACCCAGCGCGCAAATCGTCCTGCCCTGAATGCCATCGGCAATCGATACCAGCAAATCCAGATCTTCGGGCTTACCCTGCCCGTCTTCAATCCGCTTGACCACGCGGTACATCCAACCTGTACCCTCGCGACACGGCGTGCACTGGCCGCAGGATTCTTCGTAGTAGAAATACGCCAGTCGCAGCAGCGACTTCACCATGCAGCGCGTTTCATCCAGCACGATCACCGCGCCGGAACCAAGCATCGAGCCCGCCTTCGCGATCGAATCGTAGTCAAGGTCGGTCTCCATCATCACCTCAGCCGTCACCACCGGCGACGACGATCCGCCGGGAATCACTGCTTTCAGCTTCTTGCCGCCACGCACGCCACCAGCCAGTTCCAGCAGCTTCGCGAATGGCGTGCCCATCGGCACTTCGTAATTGCCCGGCAATGCGACATCGCCGCTGATCGAAAAAATCTTCGTGCCGCCGCTATTGCCCTTGCCCAGCGCGGCGAAACGCTCGCCGCCCATGTTGAGAATGAATGGCACCGACGCCAGCGTTTCGACGTTATTGATCGTCGTCGGCTGACCGTACAAACCCACATTTGCCGGGAACGGCGGCTTGTAGCGCGGTTGCCCTTTCTTGCCTTCGATCGATTCCAGCAGCGCCGTTTCCTCGCCGCAGATATAGGCGCCGTAGCCGTGAAACGCATGCAACTGAAAGCTGACATCCGAACCGAGGATGTTTTGGCCCAGGAAACCGGCCGCGCGCGCCTCGTCAATCGCCTCTTCGAAACGCGTGTATTCGGCCCAGATTTCGCCGTGAATATAGTTGTAACCCACTGTCGCGCCCATCGCATAGGCGGCGATTGCCATGCCCTCGATGATTGCATGCGGGTTGTAGCGCAGGATGTCACGATCCTTGAACGTGCCAGGCTCGCCTTCATCACTGTTGCAAACCAGATATTTCTGGCCGGCGTAATGCTTCGGCATGAAAGTCCACTTCAGCCCGGTCGGAAATCCCGCGCCACCGCGACCGCGCAGCCCAGAAGCCTTGACTTCGTCGATGACCTTTTCCGGCGGGATTTTTTCCGCCAGCACACGCCTCAGCGCAGCATAACCGCCACGGCCGACATAGTCAGCCAGCCGCCAGTTCTCGCCGTTCAATCCGGCCAGAAGCAGCGGCTTCAAGTGACGATCATGCAGACAGGTCATGTCAGTTCCTTGAGCAGTGCGTCAATCTTGGCATTCGACATCTGAATATGCATCCATTTGTTGTTGACCAGCAGCACTGGCCCGTCACCGCAGGATCCCATGCATTCGCCGGCAATCAGCGTAAACTTTCCATCGGGCGTGGTCTCGCCAAATTTGATACCCAGTTTCTGTTGCAGATAACGTGCGGCGCTGTCGCCGCCTGATAGCAGGCACGGCAAATTCGTGCAGACGGTAATTTTGTGTTTTCCCACCGGCTTCGTATTGAACATGTTGTAAAAAGTTGCCACTTCCTGCACCGCAATCGCCGGCATGCCGAGGTAATCGGCCACTGCCTGCATCGCTTCCGGCGACAGCCAGCCGCACTCATCCTGCGCGATCGCCAGCGCGGCAATCACCGCCGACTGCTTTTGCTCCGGCGGAAATTTCGCCAGTTCGCGATCAATTTTTCGGTAGGACTGCTCGCTCAACGAGATTTTCTTGTCTTCCGCACTCATCGGTCGATCTCCCCGAAAACAATGTCGAGCGAACCGATGATGGTGACCGCATCCGCAATCAGCATGCCTTGCGCCATTTCGCCCAGCGCCTGCAAGTGCGCAAAAGCCGGCGAGCGGATCTTCATCCGATACGGTTTGTTCGCGCCATCGGAAATAAGGTAAATGCCGAACTCTCCCTTCGGCCCTTCGATCGCGGCATAAGCCTCGCCTTCTGGCACCTGGAAACCTTCGGTGAACAGCTTGAAATGATGGATCAGGCTTTCCATGTCGGCCTTCATGTCCGCCCGTGGCGGCGGCCCAACCTTGTGGTTGCCAGTCATCACAGGTCCCGGATTCTGGCGCAGCCAGGCTATGCATTGCCGGATGATGCGGTTCGACTGGCGCATTTCCTCGACTCGCACCAGATAGCGGTCATAGCAGTCGCCTTGTGTACCGACCGGAATATCGAAATCAAGCCGGTCATACACTTCGTACGGTTGTTTCTTGCGCAAATCCCATTCGACCCCCGAGCCGCGCAGCATCGGCCCGACAAAACCAAGCGCTTTCGCTCGCTCGGGCGACACTACGCCAACACCGACCAGCCGCTGTTTCCAGATGCGGTTGTCGGTCAAGAGCGTTTCATATTCATCCACATGTTTCGGAAAGCGCTGCGTGAAATCGTCGATGAAATCGAGCAGCGATCCCTGGCGGTTTCCATTCAGCACAGCGGTTTTCTTCGCGCTACGGGTGCTGTTCTGCTGAAATTGCGGCATAGCGTCGGGCAAATCACGATAGACGCCGCCAGGACGATAGTAGGCCGCATGCATGCGCGCGCCGCTGACCGCTTCATAGCAGTCCATCAAATCCTCGCGGTCGCGGAACGAATACAGCATCAGCGCCATCGCGCCGACGTCGATGGCTTGCGCGCCAAGCCAGAACAGGTGGTTCATCAGCCGCGTGATTTCATCGAACATCACGCGGATGTATTGCGCCCGCAGCGGTACGTCGATGCCGAGCAGCTTTTCGACCGCCAGCACATAGGCGTGCTCATTGCACATCATCGAGATGTAGTCGAGCCGGTCCATGTACGGCACGGTTTGCAGGAAAGTCTTGTGCTCGGCCAGCTTTTCCGTTGCGCGATGCAGCAAACCGATATGCGGATCAGCACGCTGAATGACTTCGCCATCCAGTTCCAGAATCAGGCGCAATACGCCATGCGCTGCCGGATGCTGAGGCCCAAAATTGACGGTGTAGTTGCGAATTTCAGCCATGACGCCCGTATCCTTCCTCGCGCCGCACGCGCGGCGTGATTTCGCGCGGCTCGATCGTCACCGGCTGATAAACAACGCGTTTCTGTTCCGGGTCGTAGCGCATTTCTACATGACCCGAAACAGGGAAATCCTTGCGGAAGGGATGCCCAATGAAGCCGTAATCAGTCAGGATGCGGCGCAAATCGGGGTGACCGTCAAACAGGATGCCAAACAGATCGAATGCCTCGCGCTCAAACCAGTTGGCAACTGGCCACAACTCGGTTACCGATGCGACCAACGGGAATGCATCGTCCGGCGCGAATACGCGTACACGCAGGCGCCAGTTTTTTGTCAGCGACAGCAAATGCGTAACCACTGCAAAACGCGCCCCCTTCCAGGCGCCATCCGCATATTCAGAATAATCAACGCCGCACAAATCAATCAGTTCGTCGAACTGTAATGTCGGGTCATCTCGCAGCAAGCGCATCACGTCTAGGTAATCGCTAGCGACCACTTCGATTGAAACCTCGCCCAGCGCCACCTTCATTTCACGAAGTGAAGCGCCAAGCACTGTCACGAGCGCATTTTGCAGGGAATCAAGTCTGGTCGCCATGTCGTTCGCCGTTCAACGCGCAATCGTGTTCGTGCGCCGAATTTTGTTATGCAGTTGCAGCAAACCATACAGCAGCGCTTCCGCCGCTGGCGGGCATCCGGGCACATAGACATCAACCGGCACGATCCGATCGCAGCCACGCACGACCGAATACGAATAGTGGTAATAGCCGCCGCCATTCGCGCACGATCCCATCGACAGCACCCAGCGCGGTTCTGCCATCTGGTCATACACGCGCCGCAGCGCAGGCGCCATTTTGTTGCACAGCGTACCCGCTACAATCATCAGATCTGACTGGCGCGGCGTCGGGCGGAACATGATGCCGAAACGATCCAGATCGTAACGAGATGCGGCCGCATGCATCATCTCAACCGCGCAACAGGCAAGGCCGAATGTCATCGGCCACATCGAACCGGTGCGCGCCCAGTTGACGACTTTGTCAGCCTGGGTGGTGATGAACCCTTCCTTGAGCAAACCTTCAATCGCCATCGCTCACTCCCAGTTAAGCGCGCCTTTTTTCCAGACATACCAGAAACCGACGACAAACTCGATGACGAAAACCATCATCACCACGAAACCTTGCCAACCGATATCGCGCAAGGCGACACCCCACGGAAAAAAGAATGCCGCTTCAAGGTCGAACAGAATGAACAGGATCGCTATCAGGTAGTAGCGCACATCGAACTTGATACGCGCATCGTCAAAGGCTTCGAAACCGCATTCGTACGCAGACTGCTTGGCGGCGTCCGGCCTGTGCGGCCCGATGACACGCCCCATGACTTGGGATACGACCCCGAAGCTGAGCCCCACCAGCACAAACAGCAGGATGGGCAAATAGTTTTCGAGATTTACGGTCATGCGCAATCCAAACGGTTCGATCAAGGCGTAGCCGGGGCGGCACACAGCAACAGGAGGATGTTACCTCACATTCGTGCAGCGCGCACAAATTCACAATGCGCACACAATAGAAATACCCGGTGGAGTATTTTTTGAAAGCCAGGAAATACTTGGCAAAGCGGGAATAAAACTCACATACTCCCGGCGAGACTCGAACTCGCACAGCTTTCGCCACTACCCCCTCAAGATAGCGTGTCTACCAATTTCACCACGTCGGCGGTGAGCCTTGCATTATGCCATGCATCTAAGGCTCTGTTCAAGCGCCAAATTATTTCGGCACGCTGCCAGACTGAGGGCTCGGCGCGCCAGGCACCGGAACAGCAGGCGACTGAGCCGCATCGGCCTTGGAAGCTTCCTTCGGCGCCGGAGCTGAAACCGCTGGCACATTGTCCATCACACCGCCCGTGCCCGCACCCGCAATCCGCTGATTGCCAATGTAGACCAGTGCCAGTGTGGAGAGGAAGAAAACCACCGCCGCAATCGCGGTCGATTTCGACAGAAAATTCGATGAACCAGATGCGCCGAACAGGCTACCGGACGCACCGGTACCGAAAGCAGCCCCCATGTCTGCCCCCTTGCCATGCTGCAACAATACCAAGCCAATAATAGCCAGGGCAGACAAAACCTGAATGATGATGATAATGGTTGAGATACCGCTCATTTGTAGATTTCCAATCCGAATCCGTTGTGTTTTGTAAAATCAATGGCTATGCTGCATCAGCAATCGCCAGAAAATCTGCTGCGTTCAAGGACGCGCCGCCAATCAGTCCACCGTCGATATCCGGCATCTGCAGCAATTCCCGCGCATTGTCCGGCCGCATGCTGCCACCATACAAAATATGCACGCGACCAGCTGCATGCGGATTCTTTTCCGCCAGCTGCGCACGCAACAAAGCATGCACTTCCTGCGCCATCTGCGGCGTAGCTGTCCTGCCAGTACCGATAGCCCAGACAGGTTCATAAGCCAGCACCATGCCGAGGATGTCATCGGCACCGCTTGCTGCCAGCACCGCATCCAGTTGCCGGCAAACAACCATCGCCGTTTTTCCCGCCTCGCGCTCAGCCAGCGTTTCCCCCAGACAGACAATCGGCGTCACACCATTTGCCAGCGCACGCTGCACTTTTTCCGCCACCATCGCATCGTTTTCGCCATGATAGATACGACGCTCGGAGTGACCGACAATCACAAAACGGCAACCGAAATCCCGCAACATCGAAACCGATATTTCGCCAGTATATGCGCCAGCATCATGCGCCGACACGTCCTGCGCCCCCCATCCGATCCGTGACCCGCTTAGCTCGGACTGGCACTGGGCCAGATAAGGCGCGGGCACGCAAACGGCAATATCGCGCTCAGGCTTCAGAGCAGCAGCCTTCAAGCCATTGAGCAAAATCACGTTTGCCGCAAGGCTGCCGTTCATTTTCCAGTTGCCAACCAACAGTTTGTGACGCATGCCACCCCCAATTATCGACAATCGGGCATTCTAGCTTGGAGCAGCGCAAGCGGTCAAATCCAACTATCTGCTCACGGAACAGTAATCACTGAATGGGGAAGCTGCGATATTGATCGTCGTCATCCTCATCGTACTCGTCGAAATGCGGATGCTGATGTTCGATTTCATCGTCGCTGGCCGCACGCACTTCAATGACGTTCAATTCGAAACGCAACGCAATCCCGGCCAACGGGTGATTGCCGTCGAGCACCACCTTGTCTTCTGCAATATCGGTCACTACAAAAATGACAGAATCACCATCGGCCGCAGCCTGCTCCGGCACGCCCTCGAACTGCATGCCGACTTCCAACGGCGTCGGCAATTTATCCCTATCTTCCAACCGCACCAGTTCGGGATCGTATTCACCAAACGCATCTTCCGGCTCGACCTGGATTTCCACCGAGAACCCCGTCTCCTGGCCTTCCAGCGCTTTTTCGATGGCCGGCAGCGTATTTTCGTAACCGCCATGCAGATAAACAATCGGATCTGAATCTTCCTCAATCACATTGTTTTGCGCATCCCGCAAAACGTACTGCACGGTTACCACGGTGTTCTTCGAAATCTTCATTCACATCCCCAATCAAACAAGCTTCGCATTATACCTTTATCCACAATCCCCGCTGACCAAGCCACAGCTCACACTCGAAAGTCAACCCATTTTCAATACCAGCAGCCAATTGTTGCGATATTACAAATCGACCACAAATTCGCTGACTTCTCTGTTACATGGAAAAAAAAATCGCTATAATCGGCTGATTAGGTCACTTTCTGTTGTGCCGCACGCACTCATGGTGCAGAAAGACTTCGAAAGCGATCTATCTAGTAGTAATTACCGGTAATTATTAATTGTTATTTTTTTGAAGGAAAACAAATGAAAAAATCACTGTTGATCGTAGGCATGATGGCTCTGGCCCTGACCGCTTGCAAAATTGGTGACAAGCCTGCATCCGCTTCCGCAAAAGCATCCGCTTCCGCAGCTTCCGCTGCTAAGCCGGCTTCCGCTGTTTCCGCTCCGGCTGCTTCCGCTGCTGCTCCGGCTGCTTCCGCCGCTGCTCCGGCTGCTTCCGCTGCTGCTCCGGCTGCTTCCGCTGCTGCTCCGGCCGCTGCTCCGGCACCGGCTGCTGCTTCCGCTGCCAAGCCGGCTGCTTCCAAGTAAGCATCTGCCAGCACAAAAAATGCCGACCTTTAGGTCGGCATTTTTTTCGTCCTGCGCATACTTCTCAGAACAGTTATCTGACCAGAAGATTCGCGACAGCTTAGGAATATCCGATATCTCTCAGGTATTTTTGCTTCTACAAGCTTCAACTCCGGATATCGACCCAGCCGAATCCTTCGTGCTGGCAGGCAATGCAGACTTCCGCATTGCTACCGCCTAGGCCTTCCTGCAGTGCCGCCCGCGCCAGACCAGGTGTATTGTTGATTGCACTCAGGTGCGCCCCAATGACTGTTTTCAACCGAGATTGATCAAGCGCTGCCAGAATTTCGGCCGATTCCCGATTTGATAGATGCCCGTAAGCACTGCGGATGCGACGTTTCAGCGATGCAGGATAAACCGAATCGGCCAGCATGGCTGAATCGTGATTGCATTCCAGCACCAGCCCATCACAGCCATGCAACGCCTGCAGCATATGTGACGTCACCTGGCCTGCGTCCGTCAGCACACCTAGCTTGGACAAGCCGTCGGTTGCGTGAAATTGCAATGGTTCACGCGCATCATGCGGCACCGTGTAAGGCGCCAGTCGCAGATCACCGATATCAAATGTTTCCCCGTCGCGGCAGAAATGAACCGTCACCTCGTCACACGCGCCGTTCAGCCCCTGATAGGAGCCGAAACTCATCCAGACCGGCAGCTTGTAACGGCGTGCCAGCCTGAATACACCCCCAACGTGATCCTGATGCTCATGCGTAACCACGATCGCCGACAGGTCGGAGGCAGCAACCCCCAAGCGTGCCAGGCGGCGCTCGGTTTCGCGAATGCCGAAGCCACAATCCAGCATGACTGTCGTTTCCGTCATGCCAGACGAAGCTGAAATTAGCAGCGCGTTACCTTCACTGCCACTGCCCAGACTGGCAAATTTCACGATGGCAGGAACACTCTCACTTGAGCTGTTCTTGCAGCAACGACAGGATCCTGTCGCCAACCTGCGATTTTTCCGGACGGCCTTCGTTGCTTAAAACGGTTACGCGACTGACCTCGCCCGCCTGCTTGACGGAAATACGATAACGCTGCGCCTTCTTGCCGCTGTCGCCACCGAACGAGAACCACCTTGACAAGATACCCTTGTCATCCTTGTTCTTTGGCGCTTCATCCTGATCGACATAGCGCACATAATACAAACCCTGCGAACGGTCACGATCTTCAACCGTAAAGCCGACTCGGTCGAGCGCCAGGCCAACTCGACGCCAGGTACGGTCAAACCCTTCGCTGACTTCGACATATTCTCCCTTGACCAGCGTTGCCAGCGAACCGCGCGCTACCACTTGCGCGGTCGCAACAGCCTTTGCGCGCTCGCGTTCAACACCAAGCCGCACCATCAGACGCGACAGGAATTCGGCTTCCAGTTCCGGATCAGACTGACGCGGCGTCCAGACTGTCGTAGCCTTGTCGTTGCCAGTCAGCTCTTCCTGCATCCCTCGGTGACTGATGTATATTTCGGTCGAACCATCTGGCGCGCGCTCCAGGCGCGTGCGGAATCTGTCGCGCTCGCCGGTCGAATACAGCGAGTCAATCACCTTGCCAATCGACTTGCGCAGGAAATCCTGCGGAATCTTGGCACGATTCTCGGCCCAATCTGTTTCCATCACGCCAACCTCAGGACGATCGACATTAATCAGGAAACCGGAATCTTGCCAGAACTCCTTGATTTGCGGCCACAAGGTTTCCGGCGACTTCCGCACCACCAGCCAACGCTGGTTGCCGACACGCTCAACGCGAATGTCGCCCACGCTGCGGGTGGCAACCGTCACCTGGTTCGTCGGCCGCGTGGCCTGCTGCTGGGTGTAATCGGAAGCGGTGATGGTGCCGCTAGTCGGAATGGCATACCGGTTATCACGCTGCAACTGGGTCAAATCCGGCGGAACCTCAAGGCGCGATACCTGGCTCTTGGAAGCGCTCTTGTAATCGATCCGATCCGATTCAACCATTTCGTTGATGGAACTGCACCCCAACAAGGCGAGCAACGGCAGCATGACCCAAAAGCTTCTGGAAAACACGATATTACGTTGAACCATCACCAACCTCTGAAAAGTACAGTTTCATTTGAGTCCGGCGAACTGTCGCCGGCTGCTCGCACTTTTGAAATTACATCAGACCGGATTCTCGCATGGCGGCGCGAACTTCATCGTGACACGCGGTCGCCAGCGGCACCAGCGGCAAACGAATGCCAGACGGAATCTTGCCCATCTGTTGCATCGCCCATTTTACCGGCACGGGGTTAGGCTCGACAAACATCTTCTGGTGCAATGGCAACATGCGGTTGTTGATCTCAACCGCGCGCGCAACATCGCCCTTCATTGCCGCATCACACAGTTCATGCATTGCCCGCGGCGCAATATTGGCCACCACAGAAATATTGCCGCTACCGCCACAGAACATCAGCGCTATCGCGGTCGCATCGTCGCCAGAATAAACAGCAAACGATTTCGGCGCCAGACGAATCAGATCACTGCCGCGCGCAATGTTGCCAGTTGCATCCTTGACACCGACAATGCCAGGAACCTGCGCCAAACGCAAAATGGTGTCGTTCGACATGTCGGCCACCGTGCGGCCGGGAACGTTATACAGAATCGCCGGCAAATCAACCGCCTCGGCAATTTTGCGGAAGTGCTGGTACATCCCCTCCTGCGTCGGGCGGTTGTAATACGGCACAACCAGCAATGACGCGTCGGCACCGACCTTGCGCGCATAATGCGTCAACTCGATCGCCTCGGAGGTCGAGTTGCCGCCAGTGCCGGCAATGATCGGAATGCGCTTATTGGTGTGCTCGACGGCAACGCGAATCAGCTCGCAATGTTCTTCAACAGAAACAGTCGGCGATTCTCCCGTCGTACCGACGATGACAATCGCGTCCGTTCCTTCCTCAATATGCCAGTCAATCAGCTTGCGCAGGCACGGCAAATCGAGACTGCCGTCCTCGTGCATCGGGGTGACGATGGCTACTATGCTGCCCTTGATCATGGTAATTCGACATGAAAATAATGAATGGAACCCTGATTGTAGCGGATACAACCGGGAATGGGGTAGCCCCGCCGGAATATTCATCCCGGCGGGGCTACATTGGTTGCTTTTGGCAACGGGAAATCAGCGCGGCAACTGGGAACCGCCCATCAGATATTCATCCACCGCCCGGGCACACTGGCGTCCCTCGCGAATGGCCCATACGATCAGGGACTGGCCGCGCCGCATGTCGCCGGCGGCAAACACTTTCTCGACCGAAGTCTGGTAGCTGCCGTCGCCATCCGTCGCTGCCCTGGCATTGCCGCGCGCATCGCGCTCAACGCCAAACGCCTCCAGCACCGAACCGACCGGGCTGGCAAAACCGATTGCAATCAACACCAGATCAGCCTTCAGTTCCATTTCCGAGTCAGGAATTTCATCGAACTTGCCATTCTCCCATTTGACGCGGCTGGCAATCAGCTTGGTCACCTTGCCGCTCTTCCCTTCGAAACGTTTGGAGGCAACAGCCCATTCACGCTCGCCGCCTTCCTCCAGCGAAGTCGAGGTACGCAGTTTCTTCGGCCAATAAGGCCACACCAGCGGCTTGTCTTCAACCACAGGCGGATGCGGATTCACTTCGATCTGAATGATGCTGGCAGCACCCTGGCGATGCGAAATGCCGACGCAATCGGAACCGGTATCGCCGCCGCCGATGACGACTACATGCTTGCCGGTGGCGGTAATCTGTTTTTTCAGCTTATCGCCGGCATTCACCTTGTTTTGCTGGTGCAGGAACTCCATCGCGAAGTGAACGCCATCCAGCTCGCGGCCCGGTACCGGCAAGTCGCGCGCCTGTTCCGCGCCCCCAGCCAGAATGACTGCGTCAAATTCCGCGCGCAGCGTTTCGGGAGAAATGGTTTCTTTTGAATAATTCGCAATCCTCTCCGGGAAATCCTTGCCGATCAGAACGCCGGTGCGGAATACCACGCCTTCAGCTTCCATCTGCTTGATGCGCCGGTCAATAAGGTCTTTCTCCAGTTTGAAGTCAGGAATGCCATAACGCAAAAGACCGCCGGCCCGATCGTTTTTCTCGAACACGGTCACATCATGGCCCGCGCGCGCCAGTTGCTGCGCAGCTGCCAGCCCGGCCGGTCCGGAGCCGACAACCGCCACTTTCTTGCCCGTTTTGACTGGCGCTGGCTGTGGCACAACCCAGCCGTTTTCCCACGCCTTGTCGATGATGTAGTGCTCGATTGACTTGATGCCAACCGGATCTGAATTGATGTTCAGCGTACAGGCCGCTTCGCACGGCGCCGGGCAGACGCGTCCGGTGAATTCAGGAAAGTTGTTGGTCGAATGCAGCACGTCCAATGCTGCCCGTACCTTGTCGTGATACACCAAATCGTTCCAGTCAGGAATAATGTTGTTGACCGGACATCCGTTATTGCAGAATGGAACGCCACAATTCATGCAGCGCGCGCCCTGGATCTGCGCTTCCTTATCCTCCAGGCGGAAAACGAATTCCTTGTAGTTCTTGACGCGCTCCTGCGGCGACAGATGCATTTCCGCCTGTCGCTGATATTCCATGAAGCCAGTGATCTTACCCATTGCTTACCTCTGTCGATTCCGCCTGCCATCCTGCTGGGATGGCAGGCATAAATTAGTCTTACGCTGCGATTTCCGAAGTATCGGCAGCCGCCTGGCGATTAAACATGTCCTGCAGCGCGCGCCGGTATTCCAGCGGGAATACCTTGACGAAACGGGAACGGGCATTGCCCCAATCATCCAGCAGGCTGCGCGCACGCGTGCTGCCGGTAAACTTGAAGTGCCGCTCGATCTGCCGCCGCAGGATTGCCTCGTCGGTTTCCCGTTCGCCGCCACGCTCCACGCTATGCCACAGCGCGCGATCGACCGCGGATTCCTGCTCCGCACTCGACATCACCGGCTCAAGCGCCACCATGGACAAATTGCAGCGCTTCTCGAAATCACCATCCGGATCGTAAACGTAAGCGACGCCGCCAGACATGCCCGCAGCAAAATTGCGGCCGGTAGCTCCCAGCACGATGACAGTTCCGCCGGTCATGTACTCGCATCCGTGGTCGCCTACGCCTTCGACCACGGCGGCGGCGCCCGAGTTGCGAACCGCAAAACGCTCGCCCGCCACGCCATTGACGAACGCCTCGCCAGCAATCGCGCCATAAAGCACCGTGTTGCCAGCAATGATGTTGTCAAGCGCCCGGCCGCGGAATTCAGTGTTCGGGCGCACAATCACCCGTCCGCCGGAAACGCCCTTGCCAACATAGTCATTGGCCTCGCCCACCAGATCCAGCGTCACGCCACGCGCCAGGAACGCGCCGACTGACTGGCCGGCTGTGCCTTCAAGCTGAATATGAATGGTGTCATCCGGCAAACCGGCATGGCCGTACCGCTTGGCCACTTCGCCGGACAACATGGTTCCGACAGTGCGATTGACGTTGCGAATCGGAGAAATGAAGGAAACCTTTTCTCCCTTTTCCAGCGCATTTCTGGCTTGCGCGATCAGTTTGTGATCCAGCGCCTTGTCCAAGCCGTGCTCCTGCTCTTCGGCATGCTTGCGATGGATATTCTCGCCAACTTCCGGATCGTGGAAAATCTTGCTGAAATCCAGTCCGTGACTCTTCCAGTGCATCACAGCCCTGGACTTGTCCAGCAAATCCACGCGGCCGATCAAATCCTGATAAGTGCGAATACCGAGCTGCGCCATGATCTGCCGCAGCTCCTCGGCCACGAAGAAGAAGTAGTTCACCACATGTTCCGGCTTGCCATTGAATTTCGCGCGCAATACCGGGTCCTGCGTCGCCACACCAACCGGACAGGTGTTCAGATGGCACTTGCGCATCATGATGCAGCCTTCAACCACCAACGGCGCCGTTGCGAAGCCCACTTCATCCGCGCCGAGAATCGCCGCAATCGCCACATCGCGGCCAGTCTTCATCTGGCCGTCGGCCTGAACGCGGATGCGACCGCGCAGGTTGTTTAGCACCAGCGTCTGCTGCGTTTCGGACAAGCCAAGCTCCCACGGCGTGCCGGCATGCTTGATCGACGACAGCGGCGACGCACCGGTGCCGCCGTCATAACCGGAAATCACGACATGATCCGCCTTAGCCTTGGAAACGCCGGCGGCCACCGTACCGACGCCCACTTCCGACACCAGCTTGACCGAAATCGATGCTTTCGGATTGGCATTTTTCAGATCGTGAATCAGCTGCGCCAAATCTTCGATCGAATAGATGTCATGGTGCGGCGGCGGCGAAATCAGGCCGACGCCCGGCACTGAAAAACGCAGTTTCGCGATGTACTCGGACACCTTGCCGCCCGGCAGCTGACCGCCTTCGCCCGGCTTTGCGCCCTGCGCCATCTTGATCTGAATCTGATCGGCGGAATTCAGGTACTCGGCCGTCACACCGAAACGTCCGGATGCGACCTGCTTGATCCTGGAGCGCATCGAGTCGCCTTCCTGCAGCGGGATATCGGCATAAACCAGCCCTGCGCCCAGAACGGAGGCGATGGTTTCGCCCGCGCCGATCCTGATGCCGCGCTGCTCATTCACGTAACGCACCGGATCCTCGCCGCCTTCGCCGGTATTCGACTTGCCGCCGATACGGTTCATCGCGACCGCCAGCGTCGAGTGCGCTTCGGTGCTGATCGAGCCGAGCGACATCGCGCCGGTGGCGAAACGCTTCACGATTTCCTTGGCGGGTTCGACTTCGTCCAGCGCAATTGCCTTGCTCGGATCGATCTTGAATTCGAACAGGCCGCGCAGCGTCATCTGGCGCTTCGACTGATCGTTGATGATCTGGGCAAATTCCTTGTAGGTGCTGTAGTTGTTGGCGCGAGCCGAGTGCTGCAGCTTGGCGATCGCATCCGGCGTGAACATGTGTTCCTCGCCACGGGTACGGAAAGCGTATTCGCCACCCGGATCCAGCGCATCCTTGAGCAGCACGTCATCGCCGAACGCCAGCTGGTGCAGGCGAAGCGCTTCCTCCGCCACATCAAACACGCCAATGCCCTCAATGCTGGACGACGTGCCCTTGAAATACTTGTCCACCAGCGCGGAATTCAGGCCGACTGCCTCGAAAATCTGCGCGCCACAGTAAGACATGTAGGCCGAGATGCCCATCTTGGACATAATCTTGAGCAACCCTTTGCCGACCGCCTTGATGAAGTTCGCTTGCGCGTATTCCGGCGTCAGCTCGGACGACCACTCGCTGGCGTTGTTCGATACCGTTTCGAGCGCCAGATACGGGTGAACGGCCTCGGCGCCATAGCCGGCCAGCAGCGCGAAATGATGCGTTTCGCGCGCCGAACCGGTTTCGACCACAAGGCCGGTCGAAGCGCGCAAGCCCTTCGATACCAGATGCTGATGGATGGCCGATGTCGCCAGCAACGCCGGAATGGCAATTTGCTCGGAACACACCTTGCGGTCGGAAACGATCAGGATGTTGTGACCGGAAGTCACCGCATCGACCGCCTCGGCACACAGCGACGCCAGGCGCGCCTCGATGCCATCCTTGCCCCAGGCCACCGGGTAGCAAATGTTCAGTTCATACGAACGGAACTTGCCGCGGGTGTGCGCATCGATGCTGCGCACGGTTGCCATGTCGGTAAAATCCAGTATCGGCTGCGACTTCGGCCCGATGAAAGAAACCAGCGACATCACCATCTCTTCGCGGATCGGGTCGATCGGCGGATTGGTCACCTGCGCAAACAGCTGCTGGAAATAGTTGTACAGCGGCTTGAGCTTGTTCGACATGACGGCCAGCGGCGAATCGTTGCCCATCGAGCCGATGGCCTCCTCGCCATTGGTTGCCATCGACGGCAGCAGCATCTTGAGCTCTTCCTGCGTGTAGCCGAAAGCCTGCTGGCGGTCGAGCAGCGGTACATCCGATGCATCGTCGGCCGCTTCCTTGCGGATATCCGCCAGACGGATGCGGACCGAATCAATCCACGCCTTGTACGGCTTCGCATTGGCGTAGGTATCCTTGATTTCCTTGTCGTCGATGATGCGGCCAGCTTCCAGATCGATCAGGAACATCTTGCCCGGCTGCAGGCGCCATTTCTGGATGATGCGCGATTCCGGAATCGGCAATACGCCGGATTCGGAAGCCATCACGACCAGATCATCGTCGGTCACGATGTAGCGCGCCGGGCGCAGGCCATTGCGATCCAGCGTGCCGCCGATGTGGCGACCGTCGGTGAACGCCATCGCCGCCGGGCCGTCCCACGGCTCCATCATGGCAGCATGGTATTCGTAGAATGCGCGGCGGCTGTCATCCATCAGATTGTGGTTTTCCCACGCTTCCGGAATCATCATCATCATCGCCTGCGCGATCGGATAGCCGGCCATCACCAGCAGTTCGAGCGCGTTGTCGAAGCAGGCGGTATCGGACTGGCCTTCGTAAATCAGCGGATACAGTTTTTGCAGATCCTCGCCCAGCACGGCAGACTGCATCACGCCGACGCGGGCGCGCATCCAGTTGAAATTGCCCTTGACCGTGTTGATCTCGCCGTTATGCGCAATCAGGCGGTACGGATGAGCCAGCGGCCATTCCGGGAACGTGTTGGTCGAGAAGCGCTGATGCACCATCGCCAGCGCCGAAACGCAGCGCGGGTCCTGCAAATCCTTGTAATAGGTCGCGACCTGATCCGCCAGCAACAAGCCCTTGTACACAATCGTGCGCGCCGACATCGACGGCACGAAAAATTCATTGCCATGCTTGAGGTTCAACGCCTGGATTGCGTGACCCGAAGCCTTGCGGATGACATACAGCTTGCGTTCCAGCGCATCGGTCACCATCACGTCACCGCCGCGGCCGATGAAAATCTGGCGAATGATCGGCTCCTTGTCGCGCACCGTCGGCGACATCGGCATTTCCGCATCAACCGGCACGTCGCGCCAGCCCAGAACCACCTGACGTTCGGCACGAACCGCGCGCTCGATTTCCTGTTCGCACGCAATGCGCGAGGCGTTTTCTTTCGGCAGGAAAACCATGCCGACGCCATATTCGCCCGGCGGCGGCAGGGTCACGCCCTGCTTCGCCATCTCCTCGCGATAGAACTGGTCAGGAATCTGGATCAGAATGCCCGCGCCGTCACCCATCAGTTTGTCCGCGCCGACCGCGCCGCGGTGGTCGAGATTCTTCAGAATCAGCAAGCCCTGCTCGACAATCGAGTGGCTCTTCTTGCCCTTGATGTTGGCAACAAAGCCGACGCCACAGGCGTCATGTTCGTTGGCCGGGTTGTACAAACCTTGCGCGTGCATAAATACTCCAGTGCTGAAAAGTGTTAGCCTTTCAGCATAGGACAGCACCCACAATAATTCAAGAACAATAAATGGGGTCGGAGTAGTCTTATTTCCAGAAAATTATGCGATTTTGCAAAATGGGGACATATTAAATTACCAACCAGACTACCCGCGTGATGTCAAAACCAGCAATCCCCACACCAAGACCGATCAACCACCAAGCGACGGTTCAGCTGACTGACCATCCGCCTGCTTTCGCGGTCGGCCCTTCTTGCCCGGACGAACCCTGCGGCTGGTCCGCCTTTCCAGCGCAATCTTGAATTCGTCCGACCCCAGCGCCCACCCTTTGGCCACCGCGCTGCTTAACGCATCCAGCTCGCCATCTGGAACCGGCTGCAGAATCCACGCCTTGTACGCCGCCTCGCGTTCAAATGGCGTATTCCCCATTCCCCAGTAAAGCGGATGATCGGTAATCATCGAATCAGGACGATCCCCGACGTGATGCGCGAAACTCGACCAGCGATAGTCTGCCGGATTCGCAGCCAGGCCAGTCCGCACCGGTTTCATTTCGATATACCGGCTGCATGGCAAGAAATATTGCTCCGACTCGATAACCGAGGTTTTGAAGCGCCCCTGCCACAGGGTGCCTGAACGGCTGTATTTCTGATTGAAATAAGGCACATAGTAACGCCCGACCCACTGCATCATGCGCGCCAGCCCGGTTTCATCCACGGGCGTTGCCAGCAAATGCACTTGATTGGGCAGCAGCACATACGCATGCAACGCCACTCTGAACTGCCGCGCCGCATCCTTCAGCCACGCCTGAAACGCCAGATAATCGGCGTCGTCACGAAAAATGGATTGCCGATCATTGCCGCTCTGGATGATGTGGTGCGGCATATTCGGGATAACAAGACGCGCTGTTCTAGCCATAAGAATGAGAATGTCGGTAAAGATGCTTGATTCCAACCCAGTCAAAATCGACTCCGACCCCATTTTAACAGCAAGCAGCGCGTTTGACACCAATCAAATTTGCCGGCCGGCATTTGCCTATACTTTTGGCGTGGCATTGAAACCGCCAGCCTCTCACTGCATTCCACTTTCAAGGAGAATTGCGATGTCCAGAAACCTGATGCGTTTTAATCCGTTCGGCGACCTGAGCCGTTTCGAACCGATGAAGAATTTCGAGGAAATGTTCAAGGATTTCCGGCTGATGCCATCCTGGGGCGCGATGGAAGCCGAACCACGAATCAAGATGGATGTGACCGAAAACGATGGCGCCTACCTGGTGAAGGCCGACATCCCCGGCGTCAACAAGGAAGACATCAAGGTAACCATCGACGGCAACCATGTCGCCATCAGCGTTGAAGTCAAAAAGGAAAAGGAAGAAAAGAAAGAAGGCAACGTCATCCGTTCCGAACGCTATTACGGCCAACAGTACCGCAGCTTCACGCTGGCACAGGAAGTGGATGATGCCAAGGCGGAAGCGAAATACAACAATGGCGTGCTGGAACTGAACCTGCCGAAAAAACCGGGCTCGGCCAGCAAGCAACTGGCTGTCAGCTAACTCCGCCCGCTCCACGGGGACAGAGTTACGAAACACCGCCACCGCTCCGTCCCCACTTTAACATCCAATTGCGCTCAGGCATCCACCTCCCCACGGGCGGGTGCCAACGCGCGATGAAAAAGCTGGCTGCGCCAGCAAAATTTAGCCGCTCAGACTGCGAACCGAGAAAAATGCAGGGGTATATAGCCAAAATACCGCGCTTGGCCACATATTTGCTTGCTGTTTTAAAATACTGGCAGGAGTATATTTTTTAGGCTTATTGACCGAAGATGGCTTTTGAGTCAGTTATTTTAGCCCGCTTCCCCGCGCCGCAATCCGCGCGCGCCCAGCGGATGAAAAAACAGGCGCACTCTTGCCGTTTTTCATCGGCCGGACAAGGAAATGACTCCCCCTGCCCTCACGCCGATTCATTAAGCCGTCACAATTCCATGGCATTACTATGAGAGAATCAGAACTGGCATGCCTTTTTACCGAGCTGTCGCTGCCATACGCAAGCGATACCGCCACCCAGGGCCAACCGTACCTGACTCCATTACAACAATATGACCATGAGTCGATCCGCACGATGTCTTCCGAACTTCTGAACCCCGAAATTTTTCTCGACCGCGAATTATCCCTGCTTGCATTTAACCGCCGCGTGCTGGGCATGGCCGAAGACCGCGCCCATCCGCTGCTGGAACGCTTGCGCTTCCTGTGCATCGTCAGCAGCAATCTGGACGAGTTCTTTGAAGTGCGCATCGCCAGCCTGATGGCGAAAGGCATCGATGACGATCCCACCATCAACCAGCCGGAACTGATGGCATCACTGGAACGCGTCAGCGTTGAATGCCACAAGCTGGTCGACCGGCAGTATGAAATCCTGAACACCGAGGTGCTGCCGCGCCTGGCCGCTCGCGGCTACCGACTGCTGCGGCATGCAGACCGCACCGAGGCGCAGCGCAACTGGGTCAAGACGTATTTTGAATCAAACATCCGGCCGCTCCTGACGCCTATCGTGCTCGATCCGTCGCATCCATTCCCGCAAGTCGCCAACAAAAGCCTGAATTTCATCGTGGCGCTGTCAGGCAAGGATGCATTTGGCCGCGGCAGCGCGATTGCCATCGTCAAGGCGCCACGGGTACTACCGCGCATCATCCGCCTGCCGGACGAGGCGTCCGACGGCCACGGCGCTTCGTTCTGCCTGCTGTCATCCATCATCCACGCGCATCTGCCGGATCTGTTTCCGCAACGCGAAGTGGTCGCCTACTCCCAGTTCCGGCTGACGCGCGACAGCGACATGTGGATCGACGAAGACGAAGTGAAAAACCTGCGCGAAGCCCTGCGCGGCGAATTGCACAACCGCCAGTTCGGCGCCGCGGTGCGGCTGGAAGTCGCGCGCAACTGCCCGGAAGATCTGGCGCAATTCCTGATGAACCAGTTCGCGCTGAATGAATCGAACCTGTACCGGGTCGATGGGCCGGTCAACATGGTGCGATTGATGGAACTGCTCGACCTGATCAAGAATCCGTCGATGTTTTTTGCGCCGTTCTCGCCCGGACCGCAACCGGCGCTGGAAATGGGCAACATCTTTGCCACGCTGCAAAAGCATGACATCCTGCTGCACCACCCGTTCGAGCCATTCCAGACCGTGGTCGATTTCATCCGCGCGGCGGCGTTCGACCCCAATGTGGTGGTGATCAAGCATTCGCTGTACCGTGTCGGCTCGAATTCCGAGCTGGTCGAATCGCTGATCGAAGCAGCCAGACAAGGCAAGGAAGTGACCGCCATCGTCGAGCTGAAGGCGCGTTTCGACGAAGAACGGAACATCGACTGGGCTCAGCGACTGGAACAGGAAGGTGTGCAGGTGATTTATGGCGTGATGGGACTGAAAACCCACGCCAAGCTGGCGCTGGTGATACGGCGCGAGAAAGGCGGCCTGCGCTACTACGCTCACATCGGCACAGGCAACTATCACCCGTCAACCGCCAGACTGTATACCGATTTCGGTCTGCTAACATCGAATCAGGAAATCGCCAGCGAAGTGAACGAAGTGTTCATCCACCTGACCAGCCTGACCAGACCGAAAAAGCTGAACCAGCTCTGGCTGGCGCCGTTTTCGCTGCACAACGAACTGATCAAGGCCATCCGCAATGAAGCCAAAATCGCGCAGGCCGGCCGACAGGCGCACATCGTCGCCAAGATGAATTCGCTGGTCGAGGAATCGGTGATCCGCGAACTGTATGCCGCATCGCGCGCCGGCGTGAAAATCGACCTGATCGTGCGCGGCGCCTGCGCGCTCAGGCCGGGCGTGCCCGGCTTGTCGGAAAACATCCGCGTGCGTTCGATCGTCGGCCGTTTTCTCGAGCACAGCCGCATCTACTATTTCCGCAACGATTTGCAGCACGATCTCTATCTGTCGAGCGCCGACTGGATGGGACGCAACCTGTTCCGCCGCATCGAGGTCGCTTTCCCGATCCGGGACAAGGCGATCAAGAGACGCATCATGACCGAAGGACTGCGCCCCTACCTGAAGGACAATTCATATGCGTGGCTGCTGCAGTCCGACGGCCATTATCAACGCCGCAAGCCACGCAGCAAGCAGCAGGCATTCAGCGCCCAGCAATTCCTGATGCAAACACTCGGCTCGCCGGCAGAAAGGTAGCACGATGGAACTCATCCTGTGGCGGCACGCAGAGGCATTTCAGGGAACACCGGATCTGACGCGCGCGCTGAATGGCAAGGGACGCAAACAGGCATCAAAAATCGCAGACTGGCTCGATGCGAACCTGCCGGACAGTTGCCGCATTCTGGTCAGCCCGGCAACGCGCTGCGTGCAGACGGCCGAGGCGCTCGGACGCAAATTCCGCATCCATCCGGAGCTGGCAACCGATTCGACGCCGGAAAAAATCCTGCAGGCGGCAAACTGGCCCAATTCGAGAGAACCCGTTCTGATCGTCGGACATCAGCCAACGCTGGGCCAGGTTGCCGCGCTGCTGATTTCAGGCAGCGCGCAGGATTGGCGAATTCGGCGCGGCAATGTGTGGTGGATTTCCCAGCGCGAGCGCGATGGGGAAGTCAGCAATTACCTGCGCGCCGCGATGACCCCCGAACTGCTGCCGACGGTACGCAAGTAACGGCCTGTTGCTGCTCATGTTTCTTATGCGGCGGCAGCCGGCTGACGGAAATAGTGACGGGCGAACTTATCGTCGAGCTTGTCCATCGGCAGCAGCATGAACAGATCGGCGCAGTGGAAATCCGGATCCCATGCCGGTTCGCCGCACACCCATGCGCCGCCCTTCAGGTAACCGCGAATCAATGGCGGCACCTGCGGCTTGCAGCCGGTGTCGCGCGTATCAATCGGAAACGGCAAGTGCGGCGTCACACGGTATTCAGCCGGCGCGCGATTCGCCGGGTCAATCGAATGGTACAGCGCCGCCAGATTGTGGCCGCCGTCCGCCAGGCTGACGCTGGCACAGCCGACCAGATACTTGCACTGCTCTTTTTTCATGTAAGCCGCCAGACCTGACCACAACAGCGCAATCACTGCGCCACTGCGGTACTCTGGATGCACGCATGCCCGGCCTGCTTCTGCCATCGAACCGCGCAGATTCCGCAAGCGGCCCAGATTGAATTCCTGTTCCGAATAGAAGCGGCCAATCCGGCGCGCGCCGTGCGGCCCCAGAATCCGGTAGGTTCCAACCACTTCCAACGTGTTCGTATCCCGCACGATCAAATGGTCGCCAAACTCGTCGAACTCGTCGCGATCGAGTCCTTCCGGATTGATCAGCGCCGTAATGCCCATCGAATCGACGAACACCTTGTAACGCAGACGCTGCACCTCACGCACTTCCTCCGGCGTACTGGCGTTCGAAACGGTTTCATTGGAAACAGTGGAAAGTCGCATGGTATGTCCTTTCGGTTATGACATGACCAGCGTAATTGCCAAAAATTTCATCCAAGTGACGACCATGTTTCAACCTCATGACAAAACATTGCGTCACGTTCAAGTCACATTCAGGCGTCAAAATTCCCGCAAGGAAACAATGTGACCAAGAACGATATGAACACTGCGCTCCTTCAGTATGGCAATGAAACGTCGAATTCATCCTTGCGCAGGGTTTTGCGGATGTCGGTCAACTTGGCTTTCAGGGATTCGATGCGGTTGCGCGCCCGTTCGCTGGACGTTTCTCCGAATGCGATGACGATGATGAGTCCGCTGCAAATTGCCAGCGGCAGTATTTGCGACATCGATTTCAACGTGCCGCTGGACGGCCGATTTCCGCTAGTGCGCGCCGTGTCGAAATGCACGGCCAGCATATGCGTCGGCACGCAGGGATTCCGCACCAGCCTGAAGTTCATTGAAATCGACTCATCATCCATGCAAATTCTGGGCGATCTGATGCGTTACCGTTTCTGAACGAAGCTCGGCCCATTACACCGGCGGCGCGACCCGGCCGAATTCTTTCCACGCCTTGAACAGGTCGCGCAATTCATCGGTGCCGCGGCCGGCAAGATAACCACGAACGAACCAGGCGCCATCGGCCAGCAACTGCTGCCGCTTGACCAGTTGTCGCAACAATTCCTCGGCCACCACGATATCGTTCAATTCGCCCATCACCGTCTGCAATCCCGCCAGCGCCTTGATGTAGGCCCGCGTTTTTGTCGGCGCACATAGCGACTGGAAAAATTCCGCCGCATAGCGCATTTTCTTGGCCGCAATGCGCATCCGATGGCGGCGCTCCGCATCGGCGTGGCGCAACTTCGCGCCACGCCTGATCAACTGCGCATGCTGCCGCTTCAACACGAGTTTTGCATATGCCGCCAGCGGCGCATTCAATAGCGCCGAATCATCATGCGCCATGCCGGCAACCCAGTTTTCGAACACCTCGATGCACTGCAGATAGCGCGGCGACTTGACCGCAGCCGCGACCCGTCGCCGGCTGCCGCCAGCGCGATTTGCAATCGCCTGGCGCAACGGCGCCAATCCATCCGGCACCATGGCCGGCACTTCAGCCAGCGTTTCATGCGCAAGCACCTCCCAATCGCGCGCCGCACCCAGTTCGCGCCGAATCCAGGACAGTTCGAGCAGCAATTCCGGCGGACAGGGCACGAGGTCGCGAAACAGCTTCAAGGCCGAATTCAGCCGGCGCAAGCCGACCCGCATCTGATGCACGCATTCGGGGGCATATCCGCTGACAACACCAGCTTCATTGCCCCGGATCTGCATCATGCAGTTCGCGACCATCTGCTGCAAGCCCTGCGCTACCGTAGCGCGCGCCGGCAGTGTCAACGTCTGGGCGACGACGGCTACGCCCGATGTCTGCCGCAAAGGCAACTTCCAGTTGACTGCCATGCCAACCTCCCGCTATGCCCGCTTCGCCCCATGCGATGCCCCCTAAAGCAAAGATTACAACAAACCAGACGCACGACAAACAACACAATGGCAAATGCCTCTGTTTTCACCGCGTTTCACGGCAAAATTCAGTATCATGCAGCCATTGGCGCTGCCAGCATCCGGCTGCCGCCGTAACAGCAACCGACTCCGTCACGCACGGACATCTCGCGATGGAACATGACGCCACCCACCACTGAACCAGGCGCCGCCAGCATGGGCGGCAACAAGCAGCGCCCAAGCTGGCACGACCTCATCGCCGGACTGTCGCTAGCCGGCCTGCTGCTGCCACAGGCGCTGGCCTATTCCGGCATCGGCAACATGCCGCCACAAGCCGGCATTTTTGCGCTGTTCGCAGGTTTGGTCTGCTACGCGATTTTCGGCAGCAGCCGTTTCGCTATCGTGTCCGCCACCTCGTCATCCGCCATCCTGCTGGCAGCCGCTTCGGCTTCGATGTCCGACGGCGCTCCGGCCATGCGGCTAACGATGGCGGGCGGACTGGTGATGGTCACCGGCGTGCTGTTTATGCTGGCCGGCGCGGCAAAAATGGGCAACATGACCGATTTCATCGCCAAGCCGGTGCTGCGCGGATTCACGTTCGGGCTGGTGATCGTCATCATCGTCAAGCAATGCGTGGAAATCGCCGGCGTCAGGACGGAAGGCTCAAGCCTGTTCGATATCGTGCTGGAACTGGCACGGCAATTCGACCACTGGAATCAGGCCAGCATGGCAATCGCCGCCGCATCGCTCGGCCTCCTCTTTCTGCTGGAGCGCATCCGCCTGCTTCCCGGCGGCGTCATCGTACTGCTGCTCGGCATCGTCGCCAGTCAATGGCTGAATCTGCCTGCGTATGGCGTGAAGCTGGTCGGCACGATTGAAATGGGACTGGCCACGCCGTCGTTGCCGCAACTCACGAATGCCGAATGGCTGCAGCTCGGTGAAATCGGCCTCGGGATGGCGTTCATTCTGTATGCGGAATCGTACAGTTCGATCCGCAGCTTCGCCATCAAGCATGGCGACGACGTGCTGCCGAACCGCGATCTGCTCGCACTGGGCGCCTGTAATCTGGTTTCCGGCCTGTTCAATGGCATGCCGGTTGGCGCCGGCTATTCGGCCACCGCGGCAAATGAAAAACAGGGCGCGCAATCACGCCTGTCCGGCTTCGTGGCCGCGCTGGTCGTACTGCCGGTCGTGCTGACGCTATTGCCAGCGATTGCGCTGATTCCCAAGCCGGTGCTGGCCGCCATCGTCATCCACGCGGTCAGCCACACGCTGACGCTGGCAACATTCAGGCCGTATTTTGCTTGGCGCCGTGACCATGTCGTGATCGTCGCCGCAGTGATTGCAGTGCTGGCGCTAGGCGTGCTCGACGGCTTGCTGGTTGCCGTCGGCATCAGCATTTTCCTGATGCTGCGCCAGATGTCGGCCGCGACCGTGGCGCAGCTCGGACGACATGGCCGGCGCGAACACGATTTCGTGAACATGGCGACCTTTCCCAGAGCGAGCGCCATTCCCGGCGTAATCATCTTGCGCCCGGATCAGGCGCTGTTTTTTGCCAATGCCGACCGGATGATGAGCCGCTTGCGGCAAATGATCCTGGCCACCGACACTTCGGTGCACGCAGTCGTGCTCAGTCTGGAAGAATCCCCGGATCTGGACAGCGTCAGCATCGAAGCACTGCGCGATCTGGCCGTGTTCGTTGCCGCGCAAGGCAAACGGCTGGTGCTGGCGCGAGTCAAGGATGCGCCATATACCGTGCTGCAACATTCAATCGCGCTGGAGTTTCCCGACATGGGCATCAGCCGGTTGAGCGTCGCGCATGCAGTCAGCCTGGCGCTGACGCCAGAAACGGCGGAACATGTCGACGGCGAACTGCACTTCGATTAACGTCTGCCTGCCGCCGCCAGCTATCCTCTGGTTTTGACGTTGAATATCATCCCGACATCGCCCCAAAATTTGCGCTCCTGTTCGATCCAGTAAGGCAGTGTGGGGTGCATCGACATCTGATCGAGCCTGAATTCGAGATCGATGCGATTTTTCATTTTCACGCGCATTTCGCTGACATCGACATCGATGCGCGAATGCATGAACATGACCGCCAGCCGCAATGCCAGCACGGCTTTGGCAATATCCGGTTCATTCAGCGCACCATCAAGCTTGCGCAGATTGCCCTTCTGTCCGAGGATGAAACGCCCCATGGTTCGTTGTTCGCGCGTGGTAAAGCCCGGCAAGTCGGCATTCTCGATCAAATAGGCGCCGTGCTTGTGGTAATTCGTCGGCGACACCGCCAGGCCAACTTCGTGCAGCACCGCGCTCCAGCGCAGCAATTTCGAAAATGCATCCGTCCCCGGCTTGAGCTGGCCATACAGCGCCAGCGCGTAATCGGCAACCTGATTCGCACGCGATTCGTCCGCAGCAAAACGCTGCAGGAAGCTGCGCACAGACTGTTCGCGCCGGTCGCGCTGGGTCGCGCGCAGATGCAAATCCCACATCACGCCCAGCCGCAAACCACCTTCAATCGGCGACAGCGCGTCGATGTCCATTTCCTGCGTCAACCCGAGCAGGATGGACAATCCGCCCACCAGCGATTCAACCCGATCCGGACGCAGCTTGTCGAATTCCAGCCGATCGATGCGACCGAAGGCGATCATCTTCTCCTTGAGCGCCTCCATGCTGACGCGCGAAAACTCGCCGTCGCCAAGATTGTTCCGGGAAATGATTTCAGCAATGGCGCGCATCGTGCCGGATGAACCGTAAACGTTTTTCCACGGTTTCTGCTGCGGCGAGAACACATCCTCGAAACGGCTGCGCGCATACAGGATCGCCTGCTCGAACGCGCTGGCATCAATCCGACCATCCGGAAAGAAGGTCATGCTCTGCTGCACGGTACCGATGCCGATCGATTCAGCCCGCTCGATTTCCTTACCACAGCCGAGAATCAGCTCGGTCGAACCGCCGCCGATATCGATCACCAGCCGTCGCTCGCCGGGGGTCGCCAGCTGATTCGCAATGCCAAGGTAAATCAGCCGCGCCTCTTCCTCGCCGGAAATGATTTCGATGGGACAGCCAAGCGCCTTTTCCGCCACCGGCAAAAATTCGGCCGCATTGCCCGCGATGCGCATCGTGTTCGTTGCCACCGCGCGCACATCGTCGAGCGGATGCTGGCGCAACACTTCGCCCAGCCGTTCCAGCGCGACCATTGCGCGATCCATCGACGCATGCGTCAGATAGCCCGCCTGGTCCAGCCCAGCAGCCAGCCGTGTTGGTTCGCGCGCGCTGGCAACCACGGCAATCTTTTCGCCATCATGCTGGCCTACATGCAGGCGAAAACTGTTTGAACCCAAGTCAATCGCGGCCAGCATCAAACCACCTCAACGCCGCTTCGGCCCCGTTCGTGCCAACCGGCACCCGTTGCAACACTATATTCAGCAAAATTCAGCAAAAAATACTCCCGGCTGTATTTTCAAAGTGCCGCGGAAACTGTGGCCCGCCAGCACTGTTTTCAGTGATACCCCACGGTCTGCCCAAACAGCGGAGTTCACGCAGACCACCAGCGCCACAGCACGACCGCCCAGGCCGCGCCAGCCAAAAGCAGTGCCAGCAACACGGCGGCGCTGCCAAAATCCTTCGCATTCTTCGACAGCGGGTGGCGTTCGAGCGACACGCGATCAACCACCGCCTCGACGGCGGAATTCAGCAGTTCGACGATCAACACCAGCACCATCACGCCGATCAGCAGCAGCTTTTCCAGCGCGCTGACTGGCAGCAGCAGCGCCACCACCGCCGCGACTGCCGCCAGCAGCAATTCCTGCCGGAATGCATGTTCGGATCGGATTGCAGCCAGCAGACCATCGATTGAATAGAAAAACGCGGCGAAAATCCGCCGCACTCCACTTTTGCTCTTGAATTCGCTGACCGGCTGCCGCTCGCTCATATTCTGCCCATTATCGTTTGCAGCCAGCATTATGAGCCTTGATTCGAAAAACTGCCATGCCGCACCCAAAAACCGGCCGCGCATTTTGCATTGTGGTATAACAAACATACGATGGATACCAACCTTTCCGGCAAAACCGCCATCCAAGTCATCGAGCGCATGACTTCGCTGCTCGACATTCTGGCTCACACCCCGGATTCGCTAACGCTTAAGGAACTTGCGCGCCAGTCCGGCCTGCACCCGTCCACCGCGCACCGCATCCTGAACGACATGGCCACCAAGCGGTTCGTTGACCGCGACGAATCCGGCACCTACCGGCTTGGTCTGCGGCTGCTGGAACTGGGCAACGTGGTCAAAAGCCGCCTGAACATCCGCCATATTGCCGCCGGCCCGATACGCGAACTGCATCGCAAGACGAGGCAGACGGTCAACCTGTCGGTGCGTCAGGGGGATGAAATCGTCTATATCGATCAGGCATATCAGCAGGGTTCCGGCATGCAGGTGGTGCGCGCCATCGGCGGACATGTGCCATTGCACCTGTCTTCCGCCGGAAAACTGTTCCTGTCGGAAGAACCGCCGCAAGCGGTGCAAGCCTATGCGCAACGCACCGGCTTGCGCGGCACAACACGCAACTCAATCACCGAACTGGCGCGACTGGAACAGGAATTGCGCCATGTGCGCGCCAGCGGCTGCGCTCGTGACAATGAGGAATGGGAACCAGGTGTGCGCTGCATCGCAGCCGCCATCCGCGACGATGGCGGAGCATTGATCGCCGGGTTGTCGATTTCCGCACCGGCCGACCGGCTGCGCGACGCCTGGACAACCGATCTGGTCGGCGCGGCAGAAAAAATTTCGGCGGCGCTAGGTTACGCCGCCGCCGGATAAACGGGAAAAGCTGACTCAGCTCTGCGGAATCGCATTGCCGCCACGCCGCGTGGCGTGCTGACCATCGCTTGCCAGCCACTTGCGCACACGCGTTGCATCACCCAGCCGCGAATGCTTGCCTTTCGAATCGAGGAATACCATCACCACCGGCCGTCCCTGCACCTTCGCCTGCATCACCAGGCAACGGCCCGCCTCGGCAATGTAACCTGTCTTTTGCAGGCTGATATCCCACTCCGGGTTCTTCACCAGTTGATTGGTATTCGCATATTGCAGAATGTGGCCGCCGGTATCGACCACGTATTTCGTGTCGGTCGAGTATTGGCGCAGCAGCGGCTGTTTCGATGCCACCAGCACCAGCTTGGCCAGATCGCTGGCGCTGGCAACATTCCGGCTTGAGAGGCCGCTGGCATCGGCGTAGTGGGTATTTACCATGCCAAGCGACTTGGCCTTTGCATTCATCGCTGCCACAAACGCTGGCGTACCGCCCGGATAATTGCGGCCGAGCGCCGAGGCGGCACGATTTTCCGAACTCATCAGCGCAATGTGCAACAGGTCGGTGCGTGACAGACGCGAACCGATGCGCAAGCGCGAAGTCGTGTTCTTCTCGCGATCAATGTCATCGTTGGTGATTTCCAGTACTTCATGCAGGTTCTGGTGCGCCTCCAGCACTACCAGCGCCGTCATCAGCTTGGTAATCGAGGCGATTGGCAGCGCCACGTCGGCATTCTTCGACAACAGCGCATTGCCGCTGCTCTGGTCGAGCACCAGCGCAACATTCGATTTCAGTTCCAGTGGATCACGGGTACGGTTCAGGCCAGCCAAGTCGCCCGCGCTGGCCACGGCAGGTGTGACCACCGCATTTCTGGCTGCGACCCGCTGGTACACCACCTTGCGCCGGCCGTTAACGACGACGACCTTCCTGACCGTGCGCCCTCGCGCCACGGCTTGCTGGCGCTCACCGCGCGCAGCGGCGGATTTGGTCTGTTTTCCGGATTTGGCGGCCACTCTGGCCTTGTGCCTGGATTTTGCCTGTTTTGCTGCAGCCTTCTTTGTCGTAGCGGTTGCCTTTTTAGGCGCTGCCTGCGCCTGAGTCACTGCCACCGATCCCAGAAGAAGCGAAAAAACAACCCCGCACACGGCCTTTAACATGGGCACCTCCCTGAACCAAACACAAAACAGAATGCCAGAAGTCTAGCAACTTCTCAAAAAAACGCAAGCAAATTATACACTTAGCGTAATCAATTAAACAACTTTCTGGTTATTCTGCAATATGGTTCAGTAACGCTTGTTCATCAGTTCGATTTCTTCTTCCGTCAATTCGAACATCGCGTACATGCATTGGTCAATCTGCTGCTCGGCCCGCCACAGGTCGGCGTCGATCAGGCTCAGTTGCTGCTTCGCTTCGCGCAGCAATCCGTCCCACGACGGCAGCATGTCGTCCGCGATGCCGGTGCCGAACTGGCGCTGGACTTCTTCCTGAAAACTGACAATGTCGAGCAAATGCCAGCCCAGCAGTTGCTCACTCAATTCATCCACCGTGCCGCCAGGCGCCAGATGCTGCGCAATCTCCTGGTGCATGTGCGCATGGAAACCCTCGCGCTCGTTCGCCAGCTTCACACAGTAGTGCGAAGTCGAACCAATCATCGTTTTGTGTTCCAGCAGCGGTATTGGACAAGGCAGTGCTTCCAGATGCGCGGACTGCACGCCAGCAGCTTCACCGCTTTGCTTCACCTGGCTCTCGATCAGGAACCGCAGCAGTTTCGAATTGAGCATGCCAAGCAGATAATAGTCTTCGCGCGGGATCGAAAAACCGCTGGCGTCGAAGTGCGCACCGCTATGATCGAGCGCAAACATCAGCCTGCCGACATCCTGGAAAAAGATGATTTTGGCTTGCGCCTCGGTTTCGGCGGCAACGGTGTGATCGCCATCCAGCTCGTACCATTTCTGCCGCGCCGGACGCTTTTCCAGCTCGGCGCGATGCGACTCAAGATGCTGCCGCACTGCCGGGTAATCGTCCAGATTGACCTCGCCCGCCGGCAAATGCAGCAACCAGCGACTCGGCTGGCCGAACAGCCATTTATCAGCATCCCTGCCCGCAACGAAAGGTTTCATGATGGCCGCTGACTGCGGATCCTGACGCAGCATCGCTGCCCGCGTGGCCGGTGACCCTGCAACAACCTCGCGCGCAAACGCGCCAACATTTCCTGCTCTTGCTGGTTAAGCGACATCGTTGAATCTCCTCGGAATATCAAAACTCGGGGTGGCACATCGCCATGGCATTCGATAACCCATGAGTATAGCAAAAACCGGCAAAAAACCGGGACGCCAATTGAACTGACGGAGTATGTGGCCAAACACGCCGATTCGGCCACATTTTCAGAGGCGCATCAGAAATACTGCCTAGAGTATTTTTCAGCCTTGCGCAGGCGTGATTACAGCTCGTAGCCGCCCCGTTCGCCCGCCATCGCCTTTTCGACCAGTTTGCGGTTCAGCGCCGGGGCCAGCAGCTCGACGAACGCATACACATAGCCGCGCAGATAGGCGCCCTGCTTGAGCGCGAGGCGCGACACATTCATGCCGAACAGATGCCCGACCGGAATCGCGCGCAGATTCTTGTCGCGCTCGGCATCGAACGCCATGCCGGCCATGATGCCGACGCCCATGCCAAGCTCGACGTAAGTCTTGATCACGTCGGCATCGATCGCCTCCAGCAGCACGTCCGGTTTTAGATCGCGCCGCGCGAACGCATCGTCGATCTTGCTGCGGCCGGTAAACGCGCTGTCATAAGTGATCAGCGGATGGCCGGCAATCTCTTCCAGCATGATCTGCTTCGACTGCAACAGCGGATGCTCGGGCGGCACCACCAGCACATGCTCCCACTGCGAGCACGGCAGCGCCACCAGCCCATCGGCGTCCTCGATCGCCTCGGTCGCAATCGCCAGATCGGCCTGATCGCGCATCACCATGTCAACGATCTGCCTCGGACTGCCCTGCAGCAGCGACAGCCGCACCTTGGGGAATTTCTGCATGAACGCCTGCACCACCGACGGCAGCGTGTAGCGCGCCTGGGTGTGAGTGGTCGCTATCGTCAGGCTGCCGCTGTCCTGCGCCGCGAATTCGCGCCCGATGCGGCGCAAGCCATCGACTTCCTGCATGATCAGCTCGACCGATTTCAGGATCGCGCGTCCCGGCTCGGTCAGCCCGCGAATGCGCTTGCCATGCCTGCGGAAGATATCGACCCCCAGCTCTTCTTCCAGCTCGATGATCGCCTTCGACACGCCCGGCTGCGACGTGAACAGCGCCTTCGCCGCCTCGGTCAGGTTGAAATTCTGGCGCACCGCTTCGCGCACGAAGCGAAGTTGATGGATATTCATGGCTTCCTCATATTCCTTAATTGCATATAAGAATATACGAAACCAAACTTTATGTCATTTTACTCGCGCATCATGGGTGCCAATTCGCATTGCCCAAGGCCAAGACGAATCAATGTCGCTCGACCCACCACAGCGCACCGATTGCGGACAGCAGGAACAGACCGCTGGGAATCACAGCCGTAATGAAAGGTGGCCAAGTATTGAGCAAACCGACGTGGGAAAACAGGCTGTTGATCAGCATGAATGAAACGCCAATCATGATGCCGGCAAAGATTTTCAGGCTGATGCCGCCCGAACGGAAATGCAAATACGCGAATGGCAGCGCCAGCGCCATCATCACGAATACCGAAAACGGATAGACCAGTTTTTTCCAGAAAGCGATTTCATACACCGCCGTATCCTGATTGTTGTCCGCCAGATGGCCCTTGTAGACGGCTAGGTCGTAGGCCGACATCTTGTCGGGCTTGGCAAACAGCACCGACAGCAGGTTGGGCGTGATGTCCGTCACCAGATCGCGGCTGTCCATTTTCCGGCTGACGATATTCGACGCCATGCCATGCACCGCCGCTTTTGTTCCACGCCGCAGCACGGTTTCGCCGACCCGGTCCATGCGCCAGACGTTATCTCCCTGATAGACCGCGCTGTCGGCACTGACAATCGCGGTCAGCCGCAATTCGGTATCGAACTCAAACAGCTTCACCCTGCGCAACGTACCATCGGGCAGCAGTTCGCCGATGTTGATGAAACGCGAACCGATGACCTTGCCGCTCTGGCCGTTTTCGCGGATCGTATCCTTGCTCCACATGCCGGTGCGGAAATCCTTGCGCACGCTCGCGCCCTGCGCCGACATGCGCATCGCCTCCGCCATCTTGGTGGCCGCAGGCGCAAAAAATTCGCCAATCAGCATCGTGGCAACGACAAACATCAGCGCAATGTTGGCCAGCATGCGGCAAGCCTTCACGGTTGACATCGATGAAGCGCGCATGATGGTGAATTCGGAGTTCGATGCAAACTGCGCCATTGCATAAATCCCGCCGATCAGCACCGCAATCGGCATCAACTCATACGCATAGGCCGGCATGCTCATCAGCACGAAAAAGAATGCATGCTGCCAGTGGTAATTACCCTGGCCGACATAGCGCAATTCGTTGATCAGGTCGAAAAAGGCGAACAAAGCCAGAAACACCGCCAGCACAAACAGCACGGCGCGCACGATTTCCGACGCGAAATAGCGCTGCAGGATGCTCATGACGGCTCCTTCCGCGTCAGCCGCGTCCGCTTCAGCGATGCCCACATTGCCAGCGGATGGTAGCGGCTATTCACATTCAACCGCAGCAGAAACAACGCAATCGTGACCAGCGCCACAAACAGATGCACCGGCCACCATGACGTGGCGAAGCTTGCCCTACCCCGGGCAACCGACGCCTGGAAATAGCTGGTCACATTCGAATAGGTAACGAACAGCAGCAGCGCAATGATCAGGTTGGTTGAACGTCCGACACGCGGATTGACGAAACTCAATGGAATGGCCAGCAGCATCAGCAACAGACTCATGCACGGCAAGGCAACGCGCCACAATATTTCGCTCATGCTGAGATTGTTTCCGCTGGCCAGCAAGACGCCGGTCGGCAATGCCCTGGCCGACGTATCACCCAGAATCGCTTTTGACTTGGCTTGCACCACGATGCTGTAGCGTTCGAAATCCATGATGCGAAAATCCGCCTGACCGTCGATACTTTCATAGCGCATGCCGTTTTCCAGCACCAGCAGGCGGTCGCCTTGCGCATCGGTCGTGATCGCCCCCTCGTTCGCCACCACAACCCCGGTTCGTCCACCGGTCATCGAATTCACGAACACATTTTTCATCTTGGTCAGGTCACCCGAAACGCCTTCGACAAAAAACACGCGGTTGCCGTTCGCGGATTCCTGGAACTTCCCTGGCGTCACTTTCGACACATCGTCGCGCTTCTCGAAACGCTCGCGAAATTCTGCGCTTTGCCGGTTGGCCCATGGCGTGACAAAAAAACTCAGCACGCATGTGGTCAACACCAGCGGCATGCCGAAAGTCAGCACCGGACGGATCCATCGCGTCAGGCTCACGCCGGAGGCGAACCAGACGACCATCTCCGAATCCTGATAACTGCGCGTGATCACCAGCAGCACCGACACGAAGCCGGTCAGGATCACGATAATCGACAGATAGTTCAGCACCGCAAAGCCGATCAGCGCCACCACATCGCGCGAATCGACCCGGCCGCCGGCCGCCTGGCCGAGAATCCGGATCAGCATAATGGTGATGGTGATGGTGAACAGTGTCATGAACACGCCGCCAGCCGTGCTGATCAGTTCACGCTGTAATGCACGTTTGAAAATCATTGCCGCGATATAATCGGACGGTTAGGAGGAAAGAAATGGACTTTAGCATAAAAGCACCCGACAAGGCGCCCTCGCTCAACGCGGAAAAGACTGGCTGCCTCGCCCTTGGCGTATTTGAAAACCAGAAACTGCCGCAATTGACGAAAGCACTGGATCGCGCTGGCGACATCGCGGCCGCATTGCGTTCAGGCGACATCAGCGGCAAGGCTGGTTCGACGCTGCTGTTGCGCCAACCCAAAGGTTTTGCCGCCGAACGGCTGCTGCTGGTTGGTCTGGGCAAGGATGACGCGATAGCCGACAAGGATTTTTCGCAAGCCGCCAGCGCCATCGCCAGCGCGTTTGCCACGCTCGGCGCCAAGGATGCCATCGTCGCGCTGCCATTGTCGGACGTAAAAGGGCGCGAGCTTGGCTGGGCGCTGCGCCAGTGCGTTGCCGCAGTGCACGACAAGTCTTATCGCAGCGATGCGATGAAAAGCAAGAAGGACGCGGCAGCCGAAGGCGTGAGGAAAATCGCGCTCGCGGTCACACCCGATGCCGCGACCAGCGCAAGAGCCGCGCTAGCGCAGGCGCAGGCGATCGCGCGCGGCGTGACGCTGGCCAGGGATCTGGGCAACCTGCCGGGAAATGTCTGCACGCCGACCTATCTGGCCGCCACCGCACGCAAGCTGGCAAAATCACACCGGCTGGGGGTCGAAGTGCTTGACCGCAAGCAGATCGAAGCACTGAAAATGGGCAGTTTCCTGTCGGTCGCCAAAGGCAGCGACGAGCCGCCGAAATTCATCGTGCTCAAATATCAGGGCGGCCCGGCCAGGGAAGCGCCCACGGTGCTGGTTGGCAAGGGATTGACTTTCGACGCGGGCGGCATTTCGCTCAAACCCGGCGCCGGCATGGATGAAATGAAATTCGACATGTGCGGTGCGGCAGCGGTACTTGGCACGATGCAGGCGGTAGCGGAACTGAAGCTGCCGCAAAACGTCATCGGCATCATCCCGTCATGCGAGAACCTGCCCTCTGGCCGAGCCAACAAGCCGGGCGACGTCGTCACCTCTATGGCCGGGCAAACGATCGAGATCCTGAACACTGATGCCGAAGGACGGCTGCTGCTGTGCGATGCGCTCACTTACGCCGAGCGGTTCAAACCGGCGGTGGCGATCGACATCGCCACGCTGACCGGTGCCTGCGTGACCGCACTCGGTCACCATAATTCCGGCCTGTTCACGCGCCACGACGATGCGCATGATGCACTGGCGGATGAATTGCTGGCGGCCGGCAAGGCCAGCGGCGACACCGCATGGCGCATGCCGATCGAGGATGCGTATCAGGAACAGTTGAAATCGAATTTTGCCGATATCGCCAATATCGGCGGACCGCCGGCAGGCAGCATCACCGCGGCCTGTTTTCTTGAGCGTTTTACGAAAAAATACACCTGGGCGCACCTGGATATCGCAGGTACGGCATGGAAGAGCGGCGCAGCCAAAGGCGCCACGGGACGGCCCGTGCCTATGCTGACCGAATTTCTGATCCGGCGCTCGGCAAAGAAACCGAAACGGAAATGAACGACTTGCAAAAAACCCCGGCCAGCCGGGGTTTTTTATGTCCGCATCAACCGAAAAACGGCTGATCGGCAGACATCAGATCGGCTGGATGTTCGAGGCCTGCTTGCCTTTCGGGCCAGTCGTCACGTCGAAAGAAACGCGCTGGTTTTCCTTCAGCGATTTGAAGCCTTTTGACTGGATCGCGGAGAAGTGCGCGAACAGATCTTCGCCACCTTCATCCGGAGTGATAAAGCCAAAACCTTTAGCGTCGTTGAACCATTTAACAATACCAGTTGCCATTAGAATTTCCTATTTCAGTTAAGTCGGACTGTTATCCATTGGATCGTGAAAAGCAAGCGAAGAAAGACCAAACGTTACTGCACCACTACCTCGAACCGCAATGAAGTATTTTAATATTACATATAATAGGCCTCTTTCTGCAAGCAAATCTTCGCTTTTTGCGCCGAAAAAGGGATTTTTCTCCTATATCATTCACACAGGCGGCAACACTTTTTCACAGCAGTAATTATTGAACCACAGGCTGGCTTACAACGGCCACGCGCCAGCGCGGATTTTTTCCAGCCAGAATGCCCCCACCACTGTCTTGACGTCAGTCACGTCTCCACGCCGCACCCAGTCGAGCAAATCCTCGGCGCCCACCCGCAGTGTTTCGATGAATTCTTCCTCATCCGGTTGGCTTTCGCCCGCCGCAAGGCCACGCGCCAGAAAGATGTCGAGAAACTCGTCCGAATAGCCGAGTGCGTTATGCATACGGCACACAAATTGCCACTTCGTCGCGGTATAGCCGGTTTCTTCCCGCAACTCCCGCTTGGCGCACGCCAGCGTGTCTTCTCCGGGGTCGATTTTCCCGGCCGGAAATTCCAGCACCGCTTGCTCGATCGGATAACGGAATTGTCGTTCCAGCAATACCGTGCCATCGTCAAACAACGGCAGGATAACAACCGCGCCGGGGTGGCGGATGAATTCGCGCGAGGCGGTATTACCATCAGGCAAACGCACGGTATGGCGCTCAACTTGCAGGAAATTGCCCTGAAACACGGTTTCTCCGCTGATGCGCGTTTCCTGCAAATGGGGACAGGCGCCTTGCGGCGCGCAAGATGGTGGCTTGTTCATGCTGCGATAGTTCCATATTCGCCGGCAAGGGTGGCGATGTATTGACGAATGATAATCCATCCGCCTTATGCGTGCCGCAAAATTTATGCGTACAGTCCGCGCGCGACAACCGCTGCGGACTTCGCATACCCTATAATGTTTTTTGCATCCGACGCGACGGCCGCCTGCTGTCGCGCCCACAACCTTTTTTTGGAGAAGATGCCGTTTTCAGGGCATCGTGACGACATGACCACTCTGATCTTTTCCCATCCTGACTGCCTCGAACACCGCCCCGGGCCGCATCACCCGGAATCGCCGGAGCGCCAGACAGCGGTGCTCAACGCGCTGAAGAAGGACGAATTCGACGAACTGCGGTGGCGCGACGCACCGATGGCGAGCAAAGAAAAGGCGCTGCTGATCCACACGCAGAAATACGTCGATTTCGTTGAACGCAGCAACCCGAAGCACGGCTACACCCCGCTCGACGGCGGCGACACCATCATGTCGAACGGCTCGTGGCGCGGCCAGATGCGCTGCATCGGCGCGGCCTGCGCCGGCGTTGACGCGGTGATGAAAAAGGAAGCCAATAACGTGTTCTGCGCCACACGGCCGTGCGGCCACCACGCGGAAGCGGATCGCGCGATGGGATTCTGCATTTTCAACCAGGCCGCGATTGCCGCCATCCATGCGCGCGACACCTATGGCCTCAAGCATGTGGCGGTCGTCGATTTCGACGTGCATCACGGCAATGGCACGCAGAATTCGTTCTACAACCATCCGGAACTGTTTTACACCTCGTGCCACCAGTCGCCGTTCTACCCCGGCTCGGGCGCGAAGCACGAAACCGGCGTCGACCATAACGTGGTCAACGTACCGCTGTCGCGCGGCTGCGATTCAGCCACCTTCCGCAGCCGCATTCGAAGCGAAATGCTGCCGCCGCTGCGCGAGTATGCGCCGCAACTGATCATCATCTCCGCCGGCTTCGATGCGCATTACAAGGATCCGCTCGGCGGCCTAAGCCTGACCGATGACGATTTTTACTGGATCACGAAGGAACTGATGAAAATCGCCGACGAAACCGCCGAAGGGCGCATCGTCTCCATCCTCGAAGGCGGCTACAGCCTGGACGGATTGGCTAGCGGCGCCGCCGCGCATGTGCGCGCGCTTATGGGCAAGTAATCACCAGCGGGCCAGGAGCAGCGGTTTTCTTCAGCGGCACTGGCCCGCATTCAGCCGGGCGGGCGGATGAAACCACTCCAATCGCTGCAACTAACCTGCCGCGATTGTTTTTTGCAGGGGTATATTACCAAAACACCAAGCTAGGCCACGTTTTTACTGGCTGTTTTTAAATACTGGCTGGAGTATATTTTTCAGCCTTACTGACCGAAAATTCATTTGAGTCAGTTATTTGTTCGCCCTGCGCCAGTCAGGCTGGCCACTCACGCTGTGTGAGCGCTGGTTTTCATCCGTTCGGGCGCTGCGGCTGACAGACAAGCCGCGTCTTGCGCACGTCTTCCCTGCATCAACACCGCCCTGCCTGCCACGCCCTTTCCACCAGCGCGCCAAAATCCGCCAGCAGCCGGGATGCCACCGTCACCGGCCGGACCGACAGCAGCATTGCCGGCACGCTGCGGCCTGCCTGAGCCAGTTTGCCGGCACAACCGAGCAGGTAGGCGCGCATGATGTCGGCCCGATATTCGGGATGGAACTGGACTCCCCAGGCATTCTCACCCAACCGGAACGCATGGTTCGGTTCGTGCGCATTGGCTGCCAGCCGCACCGCGTTCGGCGGCAGCGCCGTTACCGTCTGCGAATGCACCACATGCGCAACGAAATTGTCTGGCAGCGCGGCAAACAGCACATCGTCCGCCCCTTCCGGCAAGCGTCTGACGCCAACCGAGCCAGCCTCGATGCCGGATGGATGGTAGGCTACCGTGCCACCCATCGCCTGCGCCAGCAACTGGTGCCCGTAGCAGATGCCAAAGAAGGGCACCGCCGCCGCCAGCAGTGCCGGGATCCATTGCTCGACCCGCACGCTCCACGGCAGCCGGTCGGTGACCATTTCATGCGAGCCGGTCACCACCACGCCGGCGCACTGCGACGGTGGCGGCAACGGCTCTTCATTTTGCAGATCGACGACCGTGACCGGCACCCGGATCGCACCAAGCGCGGCGCGGGTCCAGTCGTCAAAATCGCCATAGTGGCGCACGATTTCGGGAAAACTTGTCCCGGCCTTGAGGATATACAGCTGCTTCACTGGGCCTCCGATTGTTTTGGCAGGAAAAGCTGCAACAATCGTGCCATTAAAACGGCGGAGCGAGATGCGACTTGGCGGCAGCCGGACTGGCGGTTTACTCGCGCGCGATGCTGGTGACGCCGTGCACATGCCGCAGGCGCCGCATCAGGCGCGCAAGGTGGTCGCGGCTTTCAACCTGGATGATGAAGCGCATCTTGGTGAATTCGTCCCCCTTGCCTTCATCCATGCTAACGAAGGTGATGTTGGCATCGGATTCGCTGATTTCGGACGCGATGCGCGCCAGCAAGCCCATTTCATCCTTTGCCAGCACGGTCAGGCGGCAGTCGAAGCGACGCTTGAGTTCCTCGCCCCACGCCACCGGAATCCATTTTTCCGGCTCCTTCGATACCAGCCGGCGCGCATGTTCGCATTCGGACGAATGCACCACCAGGCCGCGGTCGAGATTGAGCTGGCCGACGATATCGTCACCCGGAATCGGGCGGCAGCATTCGGCCAGTTGCACCGACATGCCTTCGCTGCCGTAAATCAGCACCGGCTCGTTTTTCGCCGGCCCGGTTTTGCTTTCGCCACCGCCGGCTGCGCCTGCCTGCGCGCTGCTGGCCAGGCTGGCCACCCGGTGCGCAACCAGCATCGCCAGCCGCTTGCCGGTGCCGATGTCAGCATAAAATTCATCCTCCGATTTCGCGCCGGATTCGCTGACAATCCGCTCCAGCACTACTGGCGGCAATTCATCGCTGAGATCTTGCCCATGCAAGGCTTGCGTCAGCAGCCGCTTGCCGAGCTCGATCGAATCGGCCATGCTGGCGGTACGCAGGTAGCTGCGGATGCACGAGCGTGCCTTGCCGGTGCGCACGAACGTCAGCCACGACGGGTTCGGGCGCGAGGTCGGCGAGGTGATGACTTCGACGATATCGCCATTTTGCAATTCGGTCCGCAGCGAAGCCGGTTCACCGTTGATCTTGACCGCCACCGTCTGGTCGCCGACATCGGTGTGGATGTTGTACGCAAAATCGAGCGCGGTCGCGGCGCGCGGCAAGGCGATGATCTTAGCCTTCGGCGTGAACACATAGACCGAATCTGGAAACAGATCGAACTTTACGTGCTCCAGGAATTCAATCGAGTTGCCGGTCTGCTGCTGGATGTCGAGCAGCGATTGCAGCCAGGCGATGCTGTGCTGCTGGATGTCGGTCAGGCTTTCGTTGTAGTCTTCCTTGTATAGCCAGTGCGACGCGACGCCAGATTCTGCCACATGGTGCATTTCGCGCGTGCGGATCAGGAATTCCAGCGGCGAACCGAACGGCCCGACCACGGTCGTGTGCAGCGACTGATACTTGTTCAGCTTCGGAATGGCGATGAAATCCTGCACCTTGCCCGGCATCGGCTTGTACATCGAATGCAGCACGCCAAGCGCCATGTAGCACTCTGGCAGCGTATTGACCACCACGCGGAAACCGTACAAGTCATGCACCTGCGAGAACGACAGGTGCTTGTTGCGCATCTTGCGGTAAATGCTGAACAGGGTTTTCTCGCGGCCGAAGATGTTGGCCTTGATGCCGGATTTCTCCAGCGCCGCCTTGACCACGTCGCTGACCGAGCCGAACAGTTCGACACGGTTGCCGCGCGCATCGACGATCGCCTTTGCCAGCGCCTTGTGCCGGAACGGATGCATGTTGGCGAACGACAGATCCTGCAATTCGCGGTACAGGCTGTTGATGCCAAGCCGGTGAGCGATTGGCACGTAGACTTCCATCGTTTCATGCGCGATGCGACGGCGCTTGTCCGGCCGCATCGAATCCAGCGTGCGCATGTTGTGCAGGCGGTCAGCCAGCTTGATCAGGATGACGCGCACGTCGCTGGCCATCGCCAGCAGCATCTTGCGGAAATTCTCGCCCTGCGCCTCGACGTAATTCTGGAACTCGATTTTTTCCAGTTTCGACAGCCCATCGACCATCGCCGCCACCGACGGGCCGAAACGCTCGATCAGCTCATCCTTCTTGACGCCCTGATCCTCCATCACGTCGTGCAGCAGCGCCGCCATGATCGCCTGCGCATCGAGCTTCCAGCCGGCGCAGATTTCGGCCACCGCCAGCGGATGCGAAATATAGGGCTCGCCGGACAGGCGTATCTGTCCGAGATGCATTTCATCGGAAAAGCGGAATGCTTCCCGGATGCGGGCGATATCGGACGCAGGCAGGTAGGTAAGCTTTTCCGTCAGCGTCGAAAACGTGGCCACGCCGTGCGCGGGCGCGGCAGACGCAACCTCGGGTTCAGGCACGGCGGAAGCGGCCGATTGACGGGCACGCCTGGGCTTTCGCCGGGCGGTATCAGCCAGCGTGGTATCCATGGCGTTCAGCGAGCGACCGGCGGGAATGGCGGAAAATCAGCCGGTGACTTTTTTCAGCATTTCAATGCCGACCTTGCCGGCCGCGATTTCACGCAATGCCACCACCGCCATCTTGTCTTTCGCATCAACCTTCGGCGTATGCCCCTGCAGCAACTGGCGCGCGCGGTAAGTCGCGCACAGCGTCAGTTGAAAACGGTTCGGGACATTCTTCAGACAATCTTCAATGGTAATGCGTGCCATGCTGTACTCCTAAAAAAATGATCAGTCCGCCGCCCGGGCAACGGCTGGTGCAATGCCCAGTTCGGCAAACAGGCTTGCGTTACGCGCCGCCTGGCGCGAGAAACGGCAACGCGCCGCGGAAACGACTGACGTCAGTTCCGACAAGGCGGTTGCAAGGCTTTGATTTATAATAACATATTCACATTCTGCGGCATGCGAAATTTCGCTCTCGGCCGACTGCATCCTGCGCGCGATGACGTCCGGCGCATCCTGGCCGCGTTTGGTCAGCCGCTCTTCCAGCGTCGCAATCGACGGCGGCAGGATGAAAATCCCGACCGCATCCGGAAACAGTCGCTTCACCTGCTGCGCGCCCTGCCAGTCGATTTCCAGCAACACATCGGCGCCGGTCGCCATATGCGCGGCAATCCGCGGGGCCGAAGTGCCGTAATAATTGCCGTAGATTTCCGCCCATTCGAGAAACTCGCCGCGTTCTCGGCACGCCAGGAATTCATCCACCGACAGAAAATGGTATTCGCGCCCATCCTGCTCGCCTGGACGCGGTGCGCGCGTGGTGCAGGAAATGGACAGCCGGATCGACGGATCCTGCTCCAGCAGCGCCTTGACCAGCGTCGATTTGCCAGCACCGGATGGCGCCACGACCATGATCAAACTGCCCGCGGGCTTGACTGTCGGCATCATGCAGCTTGGCCTCGATTCACTGGCATCGGTGTTGCTCATCCGCTCCATCGTCACCAAATCTTCCACCACGGCGTATCCTTTTTCGGGCCGCCTTTCAGATAAATGCTGTTCGGATAATTCTGGCGGAATACGCGGTCGGCATCATCGCGCAAGTCGCTCAGGCCCAGCCGGTCGTACGAACGCACCATCACCAGCAGCGCTTCCTCGGTCGCCGGCGTGTCGGGATATTTTTTCACTGCCTGCTGCGCGCGGTTGGCTGCTGCCAGATACGCACCGCGGCGGTAATAATAGTTCGCCACATGCACTTCGTACTGCGCCAGTGCATTGAGCAGATATTTCATCCGCAACATCGCATCCGGCGCATACTGGCTGTCCGGAAATTTCGTCACCAGCAGCTTGAACGAATCGAACGCGCTCTGCGCCGCCTTCGGATCGCGCTCGGTCAGGTCTTCCTTCGACAGGTAATTCAGCCAGCCGACGCGATCGTTGAAATTGGCCAGCCCGCGCAGGTAATACATGTAATCGACATTCGGATGATTCGGATGCAGCTTGATGAAGCGCTCGATCGCCGCCAGCGCCTGTTCCTGCTCGCCCTGACGATAATAGCCGTAAGCGATTTCCATCTGTGACTGCTGCGCATAAAGGCCGAACGGATAGCGCGATTCCAGCTTTTCGTAATACTGCACCGCCTTTTCGTAATTGCCTGATTGCGCTTCGGCGCGCGCCTCTGAGTATAATTTCTGCGCCGACCAGGATTTGGTTTCATCAATCTGCTCGGAAAAGATACTGCAGCCCGACAGCAAAACCGCTAAGGATAGCGCCACAAGCGAGAGCAATTTTTTAGGCATGGTTTTTGTGCAAAAGCGACAGAAGGTAAGTGACCGATTATAGCCGATAGGAAGCGCCACAATGGCAACAGCCGCACCAAAAGATATTTCCCCAACTGACGACAACGATGAATACGGGCTGGACGATCAGCCAGCGGCGTTGCCGGACACCCCTGCCATCGAATTGAAACTGACCATGGCCGACATCGGCGAACGGCTGGACAAGGTGCTGGCAAAGCACGTCAGCCAGTTTTCCCGCAGCCGCATCCAGCAATGGATCGAAGCCGGCTTCGTCACCGTCGATGGCCAGCCGGCGCAGGTCAAGACCACCGTGCTCGGCGGCGAAGCGGTGCGGATTGAACCGCAGGCGGCGCCGGAAGACACCGCGTTCCAGCCGGAACCGATTGCGCTGACTATCGTGCATGAAGACGCGCAGATCATCGTCATCAACAAGCCCGCCGGGCTGGTGGTGCATCCGGCTGCCGGCAACTGGTCGGGCACGCTCTTGAACGGCCTGCTGTACCACTGCCCGGCGCTGGCCGGCGTGCCGCGCGCCGGCATCGTGCACCGGCTGGACAAGGATACCAGCGGCCTGTTGGTGGTGGCGAAAACGCTGGCAGCGCAGACCGAACTGGTGCGCCAGTTGCAGGCGCGCACCGTGCACCGCGAATACCTGGCGCTGGTCTGGGGCGCGCCGCACCTGAAGGGCAAGGTCGAGGCCGCAATCGGCCGCCACCCGCGCGACCGGCTGAAAATGGCGGTGCTGGAAAGCCCGTCCGCCAAGCCGGCGGTGACGCATTTCGAACGGCTGGCCGAAGGCGTGCTCGACCGCCACCGCGTCAGCCTGCTGCGCTGCCAGCTCGAAACCGGCCGCACGCACCAGATCCGCGTACATCTGCAATCGCTTGGCTTCCCGCTGGTCGGGGATTCGGTGTACGGCAAGCAACATCTGGCGCGTTTTTTCCACCGGCAGGCGCTGCACGCGTACCGCCTCGGCCTGAGCCACCCGGCCACCGGCGAAGAATGCCAATGGCAGGCGCCACTGCCGGACGATTTCGCCGCGCTGCTGGCAAGTGCCGGCATCGACCTTTCCGCCCTCTCTTGAAAACGAAGCGACAACCATGAATATCCTCACCCCGGAATGGCCCGGCCTGCCGGACAATGTCGGCGCGCTGCTGACCCTGCGCAGCGGCGGCGTCAGCCGTGCGCCGTATGACGATGGCGCCAGCGGCGAACACGGCTTCAACCTAGCAGCGCATGTCGGCGACGAGCCGGAACATGTGCGCGCCAACCGCGCGATGCTGCGCCGCCTGCTGCCGTCCGAACCGGCCTGGCTGACGCAGGTGCATGGCATCCACGTGGTCGATGCCGCCGCCACAGCCGGCGCGCCTGAAGCCGACGCCAGCATCGCCAGCGAACCCGGCGCGGTGTGCGTGACGCTGACCGCCGACTGCCTGCCGGTGCTGTTCGCTGATGCCAGGGGCACGGTGGTCGCGGCCGCGCATGCCGGCTGGCGCGGGCTGGCCGACGGTGTGCTGCAGGCGACCGTGGCGGCAATGCGCGCGCGCGGCGCGGATGAAATCCTCGCCTGGTTCGGCCCGGCCATCGGCCCGCAGGCGTTCGAAGTCGGCGACGACGTGCTGCAGGCGTTTGCCGCTGGCGGCATTGACCCAGCCAACGGCTTCACCCCGATTGATGGCTCGCCGGACAAATATCTGGGCGACATGTATGCGCTGGCAACAGTTGCGCTGGCGCAGGCTGGCGTGACGCAGATCGCCGGCGGCGGCCTGTGTACCGTCACCGACTGGCGACGCTTCTACTCGTTCCGGCGCGATGAAACCACCGGCCGGATGGCATCGCTGATCTGGCTGAAATAACACGGCGGGCTGAATCCGCGCCACGCTGGCTAAAGTGCAAGCAGCTGGGTTGACGCTGCTTTTCATCCGCTTGCGACGCTGCCGCTGGCGGGGAGACAAAAGCGGACCAGAAACAAAAGTTGTCTGAGCGAAGTGAGTTGCTTTTGTTTCCCGCTTTTGGCTTCACGTCAGCGGGGAATTCAGCGGCGTTGCGGTCGCCTTGTTTTGCTTCCTTTTCTTGGCGAAACAAGAAAAGGGGGTAGCTGCCGGGCTACCCCCGGCAAGCCTGCCACGCTGCGAATGCCAACTTCTTGCTACCGCCATACGCTTGCGCAAAGCGACTCGCCAACCCACCACAAACCACCAAGAACCGCCAGAAGGCTGGGGTATATAGTCAAAACACCGCGCCGGGCCACATATTTGCTGGCTGTTTTTAAATACTGGGTGGAGTATATTTTTTAGCCTTACTGACCCATTCTTCATTTGAGTCAGTTATTTTTGACCTTATTGAACGAGATTGCCAGCGAGGTCGGTTACTTTCAACCTGAGCAACCGCCAGCGGTGGCGGCGGCAGCCATCGCCGCCAGGCCGCAAATGGCGCAAATCCGGTCGATAAGCCCTACAATATCGAATCCGCACTTGATTCATTCCCCATGCAAAGAAAATCCCGCTCTACCCCGCAAATCGGTTTCGTCTCGCTCGGCTGCCCGAAAGCCACGGTCGATGCCGAACACATCCTGACGCAATTACGCGCCGAAGGCTATGACACCGCAAAATCCTATCAGGACGCCGATCTGGTGATCGTCAACACCTGTGGCTTCATCGACGCCGCGGTGCAGGAATCGCTCGAGGCGATTGGCGAGGCGCTGGCCGAAAACGGCAAGGTGATCGTCACCGGCTGCCTCGGCGCGCGCAAGGAAGCCGACGGCAGCGACTTCATCCTGAAAGCGCACCCGAAAGTGCTGGCCGTGACCGGCCCGGACTCGCTGGCCGCAGTGATGGACGCGGTGCATGCGCATGTGCCCAAACCGCACGAGCCGTTCATCGACCTGATTCCGCCGCAAGGCATCAAGCTGACGCCGAAGCACTACGCCTACCTGAAAATCTCCGAAGGCTGCAATCACGGCTGCACCTTCTGCATCATCCCGTCGATGCGCGGCGATCTGGTGTCGTACCCGATCGGCAACGTGATGAGCGAGGCGGAAAAACTGTTCCGCGCCGGGGTGAAGGAATTGCTGGTAATTTCGCAGGATACCGGCGCTTACGGCATCGACGTCAAGGCCCGCACCGGCTTCTGGGGCGGCAAGCCGCTGAAAACCGACGTTACCACGCTGGTGTCGGCGCTGGGCGAACTGGCGGCGCAATTCGGCGCCTGGGTGCGGCTGCATTACGTCTATCCGTACCCGCACATCGACCGCATCATCCCGCTGATGGCAGAAGGCAAAATCCTGCCGTATCTCGACGTGCCGCTGCAGCACGCGCACCCGGATGTGCTGCGCCGGATGAAGCGCCCGGCCAGCGGCGAACGCAATATCGAACGCATCCAGGCTTGGCGCGCGATTTGCCCCGAGATCACCATCCGCTCGACCTTCATCACCGGCTTCCCCGGCGAAACCGAGGAAGAATTCGAATACCTGCTCGATTTCATCCGTGAAGCGCAGATCGACCGCCTCGGCTGCTTCCCGTATTCGCCGGTCGAAGGCGCGGCGGCGAATGCGTTACCGAACCCGGTGCCGGAAGAAGTGCGCGAACAACGCCGCGCGCGGCTGATGCTGCTGCAGGAAGAAATCTCGGCCCAACGGCTGCAGGCCAAAGTCGGCAACACCGTGCGCGTGCTGATCGATGACGTCAGCCGCACCGGCGCCGCCACCGGCCGTTCGTCGGCCGACGCGCCGGAAATCGACGGCGTGGTGCACATCGCGCGTCCGTTCGATCCGCGCGTGCGGCTGGAAGTCGGCGATTTTATCGACGTGGTGGTCAAACGTGCCGATACGCATGACCTGTGGGGCGAGATTAAAGAATAACCATTCTGGAATGCCATGAAAGACAAAAAATCCATCGCCACGCGGCTCAATCACAGCGATTACCGCCCGCTCGAAGGCTTCGAAGCGTTCCCGACCGCGATCCACCATGCATCCACGGTGCTGTTCAACAACGTGGCCGCGATGCGCTCGTCGCGCTGGCAGGACAAGTCGGCCTACACCTACGGCCTGCACGGCACGCCGACCACCTTCACGCTCGAAGCGCGGCTGGCCGAAATCGAGGATGGCAAGCATTGCATACTCGCGCCGAGCGGACTGGCGGCGATTGCGATGGTCAACTTCGGCCTGCTGAAATCCGGCGATGACGTGCTGCTGCCGGACAACGTGTATGGCCCGAGCCGCGAAATGGGCACCTGGCTGGCGCAAGACTGGGGCATCAGCGCCCGCTTTTACGATCCGATGGCAGGCGCCGGCATCGCGGAACTGATCCAGCCGAACACGAAGCTGGTGTGGGCCGAAACGCCCGGTTCGGTGTCGATGGAAGTGCCGGACATCCCGGCCATCTGCCGCGCCGCGCATGACAAGGGCGCGCTGGTCGCGCTCGACAACACCTGGTCGGCCGGCTTGGCATTCAATGCGTTCGAGCACGGTGCCGACATTTCGCTGCAGGCGCTGACCAAGTACCAGTCCGGCGGCTCGGACGTGCTGATGGGCGCGGTCATCACGCGCGACGATGCCATCCACTACCGTCTAAGCACCGCGCACGGTCGGCTCGGCTTCGGCGTCGGGCCGGACGACGTCTATCTGGTGCTGCGCGGGCTGCAAAGCATGAAATTGCGCTTCGACGCGCACGACGCCGCCGCGCGCAAGATTGCCGCCTGGCTGAAAACGCGGCCAGAAATCGCCAGGGTGCTGCACCCGGCATTCGACGACTGCCCCGGCCATGACATCTGGCGGCGCGACTTCACCGGCGCCGGCGGCCTGTTTTCCGTGCTGTTCGATGCGCGCGACACGGAAGCGCAGACCGACCGCTTCGTCGACAGCCTGCGACTGTTCAAGATTGGCTACAGCTGGGGCGGATCGCACAGCCTGTGTGTGCCTTACCGCATGTCGGCCATGCGCAATTTCTGGCACGGCGAAGGCAATCTGGTGCGCTTTAACATCGGGCTGGAAGACCCGGACGATCTGATGGCCGATATCGTACAGGCGCTAGCCCGGCTCTAGCGGCTCACACCTTCGGCGGCAGCACTGCGCCCCGCGCGTAGAACTCGCGGAACCGTTGCAGCAAGCCAGCCGGTTCCGTTTCCACCAGCATCAGGTCGGCATGCGCCTGCTGCACGAAACCTTGTGACACCTGATGCGAGACAAAGCCGATCAGGCCATCGAAAAAGCCCTGCGCGTTCAGAACCCCAACCGGCTTGGCATGATAGCCGAGCTGCGCCCAGGTCAGCACCTCAAACAATTCTTCCAGCGTGCCCAGCCCGCCCGGCAGCGCGATGAAGCCATCGGACAGTTCCATCATCATCGCCTTGCGCTCGTGCATGTCTTTCACGATGTGCAGCCGCGTCAGCCCCATGTGGCCGACTTCCTTTTCCATCAGCGCTTTCGGAATCACGCCGGTCGCTTCGCCGCCGAGGCGCATCACCTCGTCGGCCACCACGCCCATCAGGCCGATGTCGCCACCGCCATATACCAGCGCAATTCCGCTGCCAACCAGTTCCGCCGCCAGCGCCCTGGCAACAGCCGCATGAACCGGCGAATGGCCGAATGACGAACCGCAATACACGCAAAGGCTTTTCATGATGCTCCAACCGTTATGCCGGCACAATCAAGTGCGCAGAATATATGCGCCACAGGGAAAAAGATAGCGTTCTGGCACTTTCGCCATCAAAAATGAAAGCAGAATAACAGGCCAACTTGTTGCATCCGCCAGATCGCATTATACTAATGCCAGTTATCAGGCGACGGCATGGCCTGCCCCACCCCAATACAGGCCTTTTTGATAACTTCCCCAAAAGGGCAATTGCGAATTTCCTATGCTCGCAGCATAGGGGGCCCAAAAAATTCAGGCCTCTTTTGACAACTTATCAAAACAAAAAGGTGGATGCAATGAATGCCATTCCTTCGGCTTTTGCCGATGCAGTACAACAAGCGCCGGACGCATGGCGCGGCTTTAAAGGTGAGGGCTGGCGTACCAGCGTCGCCGT
>JAGTRJ010000022.1 GCA_018261755.1 Burkholderiaceae bacterium | reverse complement strand
TCCAGCCCGGACATCGTCAGCAAATGCGCCAGTTCGTCCGAACTCATGTCCGGATTGACCATCGTACGCAGCCAGTTTTCTGAGAATTGCATGATTAACCTTCGGCAGAATCAGTTGAATTGTTTCAGGAAGCGCAGGTCGCCTTCATAGAACAGACGCAGGTCGTTGATGCCGTAACGCAGCATCGTCAGGCGCTCAAGGCCAGAGCCGAACGCGAAGCCGATGTATTTTTCCGGGTCGATGCCCATGTTCCTCAGCACGACCGGATGCACCTGCCCAGCGCCGGATACTTCGAGCCAGCGGCCTTTGAGCACGCCGCTACCGAACGCAATATCGATCTCGGCCGACGGTTCGGTAAACGGGAAATACGACGGGCGGAAACGTACCTGCAAGTCATCGGTTTCAAAAAACGCGCGCACGAAGTTCAGGTAGACGCCCTTCAGATCGGCGAAACTGATGTTTTCGTCGATCCACAAACCCTCAACCTGATGAAACATCGGCGAGTGGGTCGCATCACTGTCGACGCGGTAGGTGCGCCCAGGCGCAATCACCTTGATCGGCGGCTGGTTCATGCGCGCATAACGCACCTGCATCGGGCTGGTGTGCGTGCGCAACAGCAGCGGCTTGCCCAGCGTGTCGTTGCCATCGATATAGAACGTATCCTGCATCGAGCGCGCCGGGTGATTTTCCGGGCTGTTCAAGGCAGTGAAATTAGTCCAGTCGTTTTCAATTTCCGGGCCATCGGCCACGTCGAAACCAATCGAGCCGAAAATCTGCTCGATCCGCTCCCAGGTGCGCATTACCGGATGGATGCCGCCCTTGCTGCGACCTCGACCAGGCAGGGTAACGTCGATCGCTTCGGCATTCAGCCGCGCCTGCATCTGCGCATCCGCCATCGCTGCGCGGCGAACGTTCAACACGGTTTCGATCTGATCCTTGGTCTTGCCCAGATACTTGGCCTTGGCGTTTTCCAGCGCTGCGGCATCGGCGGCGGCAGCAAAATCAGCCTGCGCCTGGACGACGAGATGTTCTAACGGATTCATGCGGATGGTTCCTGCATCGAAAATGAAATCGGACTGCAAATAAAAAAGGGGCAAAGGTGAAACCCTCTGCCCCGTCAGTCAGGTCGCGCTGCCCGGAAGCAGCGCTGATGTTGCTCACGCAGCGAGATTGGATTTCACCTGATTGACAATCGCGGCAAACGCCGGCTTGTCCATCACTGCCATGTCGGCCAGCACCTTGCGATCGAGTTCGATCGATGCCTTCTTCAGACCGTTCATGAACACGCTGTACGTCATGCCCAACTCGCGCGTTGCGGCATTGATACGGGTGATCCACAGTGCGCGGAATACGCGTTTCTTGTTGCGGCGATCACGGTATGCATACTGGCCAGCACGCATTACTGCCTGTTTGGCAACGCGATACACATTGCCGCGGCGACCGCGATAACCTTTAGCTTGAACCAGAACTTTTTTATGACGGGCCCGTGCGGTAACCCCACGTTTTACTCTAGGCATGTTTTCTCCTTGATAGTGAGGTTAGGCAGACGGCATCATCCGCATGACAGACAATACATCGCTCTCATGCACGTTCGTGGCGCCACGCAGTTGGCGTTTCATCTTGGTGGATTTTTTCGTCAGGATGTGGCGCTTGAAGGCTTGACCGCATTTCACGGTGCCACCCGGACGCACGCGGAAACGTTTTTTCGCCCCGCTTTTGGTTTTCATCTTAGGCATAGTTTTTCAGCCCTTGCGGGCTTCTCCTTTTTATATGATTGCAGGTGGCAGCCACTCGCTGCTCTTGGATGCCTGCACTCACTTGTCTGGCGGCGGAATCAAGTCCCGCCGCTCTTGAGCCAAACGTCCGTTGCCGGACGATTGGCACAAACCCATTTATTTCTTCTTCTTCGGCGCCATCACCATTATCATCTGGCGCCCTTCCATCTTCGGAAACTGCTCAACCTGCCCCTGCGCCTCAAGGTCTTCCTTCAGCCGCTCCAGCATGCGCATGCCGATGTCCTGATGCGCCATCTCGCGACCGCGGAAACGCAACGTGATCTTGCATTTGTCGCCCTCTTCAAGGAACTTGACGATGTTGCGCAGCTTGATATTGTAATCGCCATCATCGGTACCCGGCCGGAACTTGATTTCCTTGACCTGGATGACCTTCTGCTTCAGCTTTGCTTCGTGCGCCTTCTTTTGTTCCTGATACTTGAACTTGCCGTAATCCATCAGCCGGCACACCGGCGGACTTGCCGTCGGTGCAATCTCGACCAGATCGACATTGGCCTCTTCTGCCATGCGGAAAGCCTCAGTCAGATTGACGATGCCAATCGGCTCGTTATCGACCCCAATCAGGCGCACTTCTGCGACCGTTATCTCGCCATTAATGCGATGCGACTTATCAGTAGCTATTGTCGTTTCCTTTATAAAGATTGACCGTGCAATTGGCACCAGACCTCATCAGGCCTTGGCCGCCACTTCGTCCTTGAGGCGTTCGACCAGCGAATCGAGCGACATCACGCCCAGGTCCTGGTTGCCCCGCGCACGCACGGCGACGGTATTCGCTTCCCGCTCCTTGTCGCCCACGACAATCAAATACGGCAGGCGCTGCATGGAGTGGTCGCGTATTTTATAGGTAATTTTCTCGTTGCGCAAATCGGCCCGCGCCCTAAACCCTTGTTTTTTCAGGTTTTGCGCAACACTTTGCGCATATTCAGCCTGCGCATCGGAGATATTCATCACCACAATCTGCTCTGGCGCCAGCCACAGCGGCAGCGAACCGGCATGGTTTTCGATCAGCATACCGATGAAGCGTTCCAGCGAGCCGAGAATGGCGCGATGCAGCATCACCGGAATCTTGCGGCTGTTGTCTTCCGCCACATATTCGGCGCCAAGGCGTACCGGCATCGAGAAGTCCGCCTGGATCGTGCCGCATTGCCATGTCCGACCAATCGCATCCTTCAGCGTGTATTCGATCTTCGGCCCGTAGAACGCCCCTTCGCCTGGAGAAATTTCGTATTCGCAGCCCGAGCGCTTGAGCGATTCAATCAGCGCATTTTCCGCCTTGTCCCACACCTCGTCCGAACCGACACGGTTTTCCGGCCGCGTCGCCACCTTGTAGATGATGTCGGTAAAACCGAAATCCGCATAGACTTTTTGCAACAGCGCGGTAAACGCCACGCACTCATCCAGAATCTGATCCTCGGTACAAAAAATGTGACCATCGTCCTGCGTGAAACCGCGCACGCGCATCATGCCGTGTAGCGAACCGGACGGCTCATTGCGGTGGCAGGCGCCGAATTCGCCGTAACGCAACGGCAAATCTCGGTAGGAATGCAGATTGGCACGAAAAATCTGCACATGTCCCGGGCAATTCATCGGCTTGACCGCATACACGCGGTTTTCCGACTCGGTGGTGAACATGTTTTCCTTGTAGTTTTCCCAGTGACCAGACTTTTCCCACAGGCTGCGGTCGATGATCTGCGGCGCCTTCACTTCAAGGTAGCCATTGTCCTGATAAACCTGGCGCATGTACTGCTCGACCTGCTGCCAAATGGTCCAGCCCTTCGGATGCCAGAAAATCAACCCTGGCGCCTCGTCCTGGAAGTGGAACAGATCGAGCGCCCGCCCGATGCGGCGGTGATCGCGCTTTTCGGCCTCTTCCAGCATCGTCAGGTAGGCGTCCTGATCTTCCTTCTTCGCCCAGGCCGTACCATACACGCGCTGCAGCATCTCGTTGTTCGAATCGCCGCGCCAGTACGCGCCAGCCAGGCGCATCAGCTTAAACACGCGCAACTTGCCGTTGCTCGGCACGTGCGGCCCGCGGCACAGATCGGTGAACGCGCCGCTGGTGTACAGCGACACATCCTGATCGGCCGGAATCGCCTCAATCAGTTCCGCCTTGTATTGCTCGCCAATCGACTTGAAGTAAGCGACCGCCTCGTCGCGCGACACCACTTTGCGCGTCAGTTGCTCGTCCTTCTTCGCCAACTCGATCATCTTTTTCTCGATCGCAGCCATGTCTTCCGGCGTGAACGGACGCTTGTAGGAGAAGTCGTAATAGAAACCGTTATCGATCGCCGGACCGATGGTCACTTGCGCATCCGGAAACAGCTCCTTGACCGCATATGCCATCAAATGCGCGGTCGAGTGGCGGATCATTTCGAGGCCATCGGCATCGCGATCGGTCACGATCGACAGATCGACATCACGATCGATCAGGTGCGAAGTATCGACCAGCTTGCCATCGACCTTGCCGGCAAGCGCTGCTTTCGCCAGCCCCGCGCCAATGCTGGCGGCGACTTGAGCGACCGTGACCGGCGCATCGAACTGGCGTTTGGAACCATCAGGAAGCTGGACTGAAACCATTATGACCCCCGTTGTTGCGCCTTTTGCCAGGCGCCTGAATCAGACTGCGAATAGTATGGACGAAAAAAAACGCGGACCAGCCGCGCCTTTTTCTGTAACAGACGAAAAAAAGTACCCGACCGGCGTCACTCACAGATACTGCTGGACGTTCGCGGTGTCATAACCGGGTGCCTTTCTCGCTCTTACATTAATTAATATTTTTGGACTACCAGAAATATCTGGTAGGCGCGATTGGACTCGAACCAACGACCCCCACCATGTCAAGGTGGTGCTCTAACCAGCTGAGCTACGCGCCTAAAGAAGAATGATTATAGCAGGAAAATGACAGATGGTGGAAGCCCTCATGCCCATGTGTGCAAAATGCGTGCTGTGCCTGTTATGCTCCCCCTCATGCGCACACTCAATTTCACATGGTTTCCGCTCGGCCTGGCCTGCATGCTGCTGGCAATGCAGCCCGCCGCTGCATGGAACAGAAATGGTCACGCTGCCATCGCCGCCATTGCCGAAGCGAATCTGACGCCGGTCGCACAGGCGCAAGTGAAACAATTGTTGCAGGATGACCTGAATGCGCGCAACCGGCCATCTGGTCGCACCACGCTGGCTGAAGTCGCTTCATGGCCGGACGAAATCCGCAGCCTTGATCAGGAAAAAAAATATCGGGGATGGCATACCCGCGGCAATCCGGTATGCGCGAGCAAACTTGGAATCTGCTGGATGGGGCGATGCGTCGATCGCAACCTGCTGCGCTATGCCGCCGTGCTGAAAGACCGGCACGCAGACAGACGCGAACGCAATGAAGCATTGAAGTGGGTCGTACACCTGGTTGGCGATCTGCATACGCCGCTTCACTCGGGCAGTAATCGAGACGCGGCAGGCAATGTTCCCGCTACGCTGACGACCACCATGCCGCCACGAGAATCCACGTTGCATTCGCTATGGGATGTCGAACTGGTCAATGCTGCGCTCAAGCAAGGACCGGTTACCGCTAGCCTGAACACCGCCGGCAAACTGCCGCCAACAGCGATAAGGCAATGGATGCAGGAAACACGCGAAATCTCGCTCACGCATGTGTATGGCCCATTGCCAGGCTTCAGTTGCAACGGAGATTTTGCCGGACCGTATCTGCTCGACCATGCATATCAGCAACAGGCGGTGCCGGTCATCCGCGAACAGATCAGGCGAGCCGGCCTGCGGCTGGCGCAACTGCTGAACGAGCTGCTGGATTGAGACATTGACCGGCGCAACCGCACCGCATCATCCTGCGGCAGCGGCAAATTCCATCCGCAAGACATTCCGGCCGCTTTCACGCCGATAGCTCACGCTGTCCGTCATCACGCGAATGAAATGGATTCCCAGCCCGCCTATCGGACGCTCCATGATGTCGAGCGTGAGATCTGGCTCGGGCAATGACAGCACATCGAACGGACTGCCCCAGTCGGCGATTTCCAGCACGAAGCGACCGCCATCCAGCCCGCAGGCAATTTCCACCTCGCCGCTACTATCCGGATACGCGTAGCTGCAAATGTTGACGAACGCTTCTTCCAGCGCCAGTAACGCACCAAACCGCTTGCCATCTTCCAGCCTGCTGCGATCAGCGCATGCCTCGACAAACGCATTTGCGTCTACCAGGCGCTCAAGCCTGGCTGGATAGCGTGTCGCGTCGAGTTTCATGCCTGTTCAGGACAGCGTTGCCAGCGAAGCGGCCACCGATTCATCCATGCCAAAGATGGCATTGAAACCGGAAATGGCGAATACTTCCTTGACCGCGCCCTTGACGTTCGCGAAACGGACTTGCCCGCCTTTCGCCTTCAGCAGCTTCGCCATCACCAGCAAACCGCGCAAGCCCGCGCTGCTGATGTATGCCAGCCCGTCGAAATCAACTACGAAACGGCTATCGCCGTCATTGATCAACTGCTGCACCTTTCTTTCATATTCCGGCACAGTAACCGCGTCCAGCCTGCCCGCCAGTGTGATGACCGTTGCATTCGCTTCTTTTCTGACCTGAAAATTCATGCCTATCTCCTTGCCTGTCATTTATCAAATTTTTTCATTACCGCGGTCAGTCTGCCTTTGCCATCAATCTGCTGATAGCTGATGCTGTCAGTCATGTTCTTGATGATGGTCAGGCCCAGTTCATCCGGCATCAATTCGCCTTCCAGCGGGTTAGCCATTTCGCCGACGCTGTCGCAAATAATTTCAACCGTTTCACTCTTTTCCGAATAGGCGACCTTCATTTCAAGCGCCGTCCTGTCCAGATATGGTGTGTAAATCTGCAGCAACTCCTCCAGCAGCAGCAGCAGATTGTGCCGCGTTGTCCTGGGCAGATATTGTTTCTCGCAGAACGCCTCTATTTCGGCGTTCATCGCATACAAATCGTAATCAGGCGAAGCGATGCCAAATGAAACACTGCGTATCCGGTTGACGAATGTCCTCGTTTTTTCTCGCTGCGGGTTGTCGAAAATCTGTTCCGGCGATCCCATTTCATAGATGATGCCCTCATCCATGTACAGCACCCGGTCGGAAACGTCTTTTGCCAGCCCCATTTCATGCGTCACGATGGCCATCGTCATGCCGTCTCGCGCCAGCCGGCGGATAACCGACAGTACCTCGCTCACCATCGTCGGGTCGAGCGCGGAGGTCGGCTCGTCGAACAGGATGATTTCCGGCTCCATTGCCAGACAGCGTGCAATCGCCACCCGTTGCTTCTGGCCGCCAGAAAGTTCGTCCGGGAAATTGCCTGCCTTCTCGGCCACCCCCACCAGCCGCAGCATTTCCAGCGCTTTTTTCTCCGCCTCGGCGCGGCTCGTGCCCAGAAGACGCATCGGGCCGATGGTCAGGTTATCCATCACCGTCAGATGCGAAAACAGATTGAACGACTGAAATACCATGTTCGCCTTCTGACGGATCTTCGGCAGATCCACATTCTTGTCCATGATGTTCACGCCACCGATCTCGATGCTGCCACCGCTCGGCTGCTCCAGCAGATTCAGACAGCGCAGCAGCGTGCTCTTGCCGGTACCTGACGGGCCGATGATCGAAATAACTTCGCCCTTGTGAATCTCGACCGTGACGTCTTTCAGCACCGTCAGGTCGCCATATTTCTTTGACAGATGTTCGACCTTGATCATATTCATGCTTTCCCCGCCTGCTTGCGTTTGCGTTTCGGATCCGTGCGCCGTTCCATGTATTCAAGCGACTGCGTCAGCATCCATGAAATCAGGAAATACAGAATCGCCACCATCACCAGCGGGAAAAAGGCATCGAAGGTGCGGCTGCGGATGATGTCGCTGGCCTTGGTCAAATCCTGCACCGCGATGTAACCGACGATCGAGGTCATCTTGACCAGCGAGATGAACTCGCCCTTGTACACCGGCAGGATTTGCCGCACCGCCTGCGGCAGCACGATGTGACGGAAAGTATTCACTTTGGTAAACCCCATCGCAATGCCAGCCTCGGTCTGCCCCTTGTCGACGCCTTCAATACCAGTCCTGAAAATTTCCGCCGCATAGGCGGCAAAATTCATCCCGAAAGCGATCACGGCAACCAGTACCGGACTGATATCCACCGAAGCGAACACCACATAGAAAATCAGCATCAATAGCACCAGCACCGGCGTGCCGCGCAACAACGAGATATACCAACCGGCAGGAACATTCAGCACGACCTTGTTCGACATCCGCATGAAGCACACCAGCGCCCCGAGCGCCGTGCCGAAGATCGAGGACAGGATGGCGATCAGCACCGTCACTTTCAGACCGTCCAGAATCAGCAGATAGCGGTTTTCCTGAATGATGTTGCTATGGAAGCTCTTTGCCACACCGCTGAAGAACGAATCCTCTTCCGGCTTCGCGGCAGCAGGCACTTCCTTACTGACGATGTTCTTTTTCAGTGCAAAAATGTTCGACCCCATTTCGTAGTACACATCCGAAAACGCGATCTGTTTTTGCCGTTCTTCGGTCAGCATCAGCGTGCTGGCAATCATGTCTATCTTGTTGGTCGAAACGGCGGCAATCAAGCTGCCGAATTCCATGTCGGCAAACCTGATTTCCTTGCCGATATGGGCGGCAAACCGCTCGCTCAGTTCGATATCGAACCCAATCAGCTTGCCATCCTTGACCGTGGTAAACGGCAAGCCCTTGTCGCTCACCGTGCCGACCACCAGCACGCCATTGGTCTTCGATTTTGCAATGGCAGGCATCGCCGTATTACCCTGTTTGATCCAGCGGTTGACCATGTCGTCATACACGCCGTTCTGCTTGATCTGCTTGAGGAAATCGTTGAACTGTTCACGCAGCGGGTCGTTGCCTTTGTTGAATCCCATGCCGATCGGCACCGGATACAGCGAATCACCCACCAGCCCGAGTTCATCATCGCCGCGCAGCACCTCCAGCAAGGTTTCGCGCGTATAGAACGATGCATCGACCTTGCCGGACTTGACCGCCAATACCATGTCGGACGGGGATTTGTACTGCAGGATGGTGGCATCCGGATAGTGTTTCATTGCATAGGTGTCGTGCACCGAGCCGAGCAGCACCCCAAGTCGCTTGCCCTTCAAGTCGGCCGGAGTGGCCAGTTGAATCGGGCCGGCACTCGCCGCTGCGGCTGTTTCCGCAGGTTTACCGGGTGCGCTGGCAGCCCCAGCCGGACTGCCCTTTCTGACCAGCGCAGAAATGTCGTTCTCGATATAGGGCAGGGAGAAATTCACCAGCTTCTTGCGCTCGTCGGTCACGTTGAAATTGGCCAGCGCGAGATCAATTTTTCCTGCCTGCAGCGCGGGGATCAGCGCCTCGAAATGCATGTCGATCACCTCAACCCGCCTACCGATTTTCTCGCCAATCAGGTTCGCCAGTTCAATGTCCAGACCAATGATGCGTCCATTGGCCTGATACGAAAATGGTTCGAAGATCGCGTAGGTTCCAAGACGCAGCACGCCACGCTTGCCCGCCGGCTCGCGCTTCGCGGGCGGCAACTGCCGCGATGCCGTATCTTTTGAATCGACCCATTTCTGTCTCAAGCGCTGCAGCGAGCCATCTTTTTTCAATGCCTCCAGCGCCCGGTTCACCTCGCCCAGCAAAGCCGTGTTTTCCTTGCTGATCGCAGCCGCGACTTCCAGCTTCGCCACCGGCTGTTCCAAAATCACCAGCTCCGGATTCTTCTCCACCAGATTGAGCAACACGCTTTTGTCGTACACGAAGGCATCGACCTTGTGCGTTTTCAGCGCCAGCGCTGCATCTGTCCCTGAATTCATCACCTGGAAGCTGGCCTGCGGGAAATGCTTGCGCGCAGCCAGATCGCCGGCCGAGCCGGACAAAACACCGATGCGCCGGCCATTGATTTGTGCCAGATTCGCAATCTCGCCCCCAGAAGTGCCGGCGCTTTTTTCCGCTGGCGCAGTGGCCGCTGGGGCACCAGCTTTCTTCACCAGCAGCAACTGCGTATTGACAAAGTACGGATGGGTAAAATCGACCGATTTGCGCCGCTCGTCGGTCGCCGTCATCTCACTGATAATCACATCGATTTTGCCGGATTGCAGTGCAGGAATCAGCGCCGTGAATTTCATGTCGATGAATTCCACCGGTCGCTTCAGCTTCATGCCGATAATTCGCGCCAATTCCTCGTCGTGGCCGACAAGCCGCCCTTTGCCATCCACGAAAATGAATGGCTCAAGCGTGGCCGTCACGCCAACCCGCAGCGTATTCCCTTCCTTTACCGCCGGAATTTCCCGCGCTTCATAAGCCGAAGAATCATCCTTCATCCAGCGTTTTTCCATTGCGGCCAGCGTGCCATCCGCCTTCAGTTCATCAATGATACGGTTGATGTCATTGAGCAGTGCGCCATTGCCCTTCTTGACCGCCATCGCAATCTGTTCTTCCAGCAAACGATCCGGCAACACGCGCATTTCCGGGTGCGCCCGCAAAATCAGCGGTTTGGACGAGTAGGAAATGACCGCCGCATCCGCCTGCCCGGTTTTGACGGCGACCACGGTATCGGCCGCATCGTCAAAACGCTTGAGATCGGCCTTGGGGAATTTCGCCGTCGCCGTCATCTCGCCAGTCGACCCCGTCATCACGGCAATCTTTTTGCCTGCGGTCTGCTGGAGTATTTCCAGTTCATTGCCAGACGCGGGATCCTTCGATGCTGCCCCGTCTGCCTTCGCCTGTTCGCCGGATGGCTTCTTGACAATCATTACCTGCGCATTCGCAAAATAGGCTTGCGAAAAATTCACGCTTTTTTTCCGTTCCGCCGTGGCATTCATGCCGCTAATGATCAGGTCGACCTTGCCCGACTGCAGCGCAGGAATCAGCGCCATGAATTTCATGTCGTGAAATTCCACCGGCCGTTGCAACTTGGCACCGATCAATCGCGCCAATTCACCGTCGAGGCCAGTAACCTTGCCATTCCTGTCCACAAAGCTCAGCGGCTCGCGCGTTGCGCTCACACCGACCTTGATCGGTTTCCCTTCGGTCAGAACGGCAATGTCCATTTCTTCATACGGCGACAGATCCGTCTTCAGCCAGCGTTTTTGCATCGATGCCAGCGTGCCGTCGCGCTCCAGTTCAGCGATGATCCGGTTCACATCTGCCAGCAACTGGTCGTCGTCCTTCCTGATCGCAACTGCGGTATCCTCGTTCCCCATCCGTTCGGACAGCATCTGCAATTCGGCATTTCTTTTCGCTATGTTGATTGCCGTCGGATAAGCCGTGATGATGGCGTCGATCTGCCCCGATTTGATGGCGGCGACGCCATCCATGATGTCGTCAAAACTCTTGACCTCTGCTCTCGGGAAACGGGTTTTCGCAATCGTTTCGCCAATCGCGCCGGTCATCACGCCAATGCGCTTGTCGTGCGCATCATCCGGAACGCTGATGACGCTCTCCCCCTTGCCACAACCTGCAAGCGCCATCACCATCATCATGCAAAGCCAAACCAGCCTTATCGTGCTCTTCATCTTTATTTTTCCAGCCTCTGTTCAACCGCCATTCCGTGATACGTAATCGCCAGCATCGTCACATCATCCGACTGCGGCGCGCCAGCCACATGGTGATTAACGTCTGCACTGATGTAATGGATCGTTTTGGTCACGTCCGTATCCGGGCATTGCTGCAATGCCCGCAGCAATCGTGCTTCGCCATACAGTTCATCTTCCCAGTTCTTCGCTTCAGTCACGCCGTCGGTGTAAAGAAACAATGTGTCGCCCGGCTGCAATACCAGCCGCTCGGCTTCATACCTGACGTCAGCCATCGGCCCCAGCACGATGCCCGCCTTCGGATGCAGATAGCGAACGCCTTGCGAATCAAGCAGCAGCGGCGGATTGTGGCCGGCATTGGCCATGCGCACTTCGCCCGTTTTCGTGTTCAGGATCGCGCACAGCACGGTCACGAACATGCAGCGGTCATTGTCGGCCGCCAGCGTGTTGTTGACCGATGCCAGCATCTGATCCGGCTCGCCCAAACGCTGCCCTTCGGATTTCAGCAGGGTTTTCGCCACCATCATGTACAGTGCCGCCGGCACTCCCTTGTCGGAAACATCAGCCACCAGGAAGCACAGGTGCGTGTCGTCAATGAAAAAGAAATCGTAGAAATCGCCGCCGACTTCCTTCGCCGGTTCCATCAGCGCATAGATGTCGAATTCCGGACGTTCCGGAAAGGCGGGGAACAGCCGTGGCAGCAGGCTGGCCTGAATGTCGGTCGCGACAGTCAGTTCGCTCTGGATGCGCTCCCTTGCATGAGCGACGTGAGACATGCGCCAGGTAACGGCAAAAAACAGCACCAGAAGCAGCAGCGTGCCGCCGCCAAGCGTCAGCCTGAACATCAACAATCCGGCGTCGTAATCCGCCATCGGCAGCAACGATACCGATTTCCATGCGTACTCGTCCGCCTGTCCCTGGCTGCCGATCACGATTAAAAACCCGCGCGATTTGCCATTGCTGGTGTTCTGCCATTCGTGCAATGGTGAAACCGTGGCAAAAGTCCACAATCCTTCCGGCGTTTCAAACTGCCCCTTTTCGCTGGCGGTAATGCGCTTCCATGCCTCGGCGTGACGCCGTCCCATCGTCAGGTCGTCGCGCTTGAACATGAAGCCATATTCGTCATCGTGGCTCGCGCCCTTGAGCCAGTAGCCATCCTGATTCACCAGCCAGGTCGGGTTGCTGCGCTCGCCGGTTTCCTGTTCGAAACGCTTGAGCAAATCGCGTGCCGAATAATTCAGCAAAATGATGCCGCGGCGCTTGCCATTGCTGTCGAACACAGGCATGCCGAAACGGATGTTCGGATGGTGCGGCACTTCGATCTGGTTGTTATCGACGTTCAAATCCAGCGGCGAAACGAAAATCTCGTTTTCCTGTAACTTGTTGGTGCGGGTGAAAAAATAGCGATCGCCCTTGTTCTGCAATTTTGCTTTCGGCACGACCAGCGGTTCCGGCTCGGCATAATCAATGCGCAGCCGCTCCATGCCGGTTTCGTCGATCCAGCGGATCTTGTTGTACACCTGGTTCGCCTGCGAAAACCTTGCCCATTGCGTCGCAAGGTTTTCCATTGCCTCCTCGCTCGGCGAATCGACCAGTTGCTGAATTTGATGGCGTCCGGCGAGATACAGCAAATCGCGTCCGACCACCTGCAGCATGCGGTTAATCGCGACCGTACCAGCGCGAACCGCTTCCTGTTCGCGACTGGCGTGCTCGGCGTGCTGCCGCTCGACTTCGGCCTGATGGATGAAAAAGGCGCAAAAGCAGATTAACAGCGCCGCTGGCAGGAATACCCGCATCATCCGCTGGAGAGTCGAGCGTTGTTTCGCCAGGATGTTTGTTGTATCGCTCATGACATTATGAATTGCCCGCCGGCCGCAGAATTACATTATGAAAATTTGCAGATGATGACATCCACCAGTCCGGATGAATCAGTGCATCCATCCAGCAAGAAGTTGCCATTTTACCTGTAACCGGGTGATGTTTTGGTGACAAAATGGCGCTTTTATCGGGTTGAGCCACGAAGGCGCCTCTTGCATTCGCCATCAACGCGCCATTACACTCATCACCTGCCGGCGGATTGTCCGCCACACAACAAACCATCTGGACATTCATCATGAGCGTAATCGGCGTAATCGGCGTAATCGGCGGCAGTGGCGTTTACAACATCGACGGACTGAGCAACACGCGCTGGGAAAAGGTCAGTTCACCGTTTGGCGAACCATCGGACGAATTGCTGTTCGGAGAACTTGGCGGCCAGCAGGTCGTATTCCTGCCGCGCCACGGCCGGGCGCACCGCGTGCCGCCGTCTGAAATCAACTATCGCGCCAACATCGATGCCATGAAACGTGCCGGCGTGACCGACATCATCTCGGTCGGCGCAGTCGGTTCGCTGCGCGAGCATTTGCAGCCAGGCATGTTTGTCATAGTCGATCAATTCATCGACCGTACATTCGCACGTAACAAATCGTTTTTCGGCAGCGGCTGCGTCGCGCATGTGTCGATGGCGCATCCGGTCTGCAAACGCCTCGGCGATCACATTGAAATCGCGGCCAAGCAGGCGGGCATCAACGCCGTGCGCGGCGGCACCTATCTGGCGATGGAAGGCCCGCAGTTTTCCAGCCTGGCCGAATCGGAAATGTACCGCCAGTGGCAGTGCGACGTGATCGGCATGACCAACATGCCGGAAGCGAAGCTCGCACGCGAAGCCGAGATCTGCTACGCGACGGTGGCAATGGTGACCGATTACGACTGCTGGCACCCTGATCACGACAATGTCACCGTCACGCAAATCATCACCGTGCTGATGGAAAATGCTGACCGCGCACGCGCGCTGGTCAGCCACGCCGTCCCGCTGCTGGCAAAGGATGGCGAAGCCGCCGGCTGTTCGTGTCGCTCGGCACTTGAACACGCGCTGATTACCAGTCCGCAGGGGCGCGATCCGGAACTGGTGGCAAAGCTCGACGCCGTTGCCGGCCGCGTGCTGAACCGATGAATGCCGTAGCGCAAGCGGATGAAACCGCGCTGCGCGGTGCGATGCTGGCCGCAGCGCGCCAGCTGGTTGCACTCGGACTGAACCGCGGCGCCTCCGGCAACATCGGCCTGCGCTGTAGCGATGGTTTACTGGTCACGCCATCCGGCTTGCCGCCAGAGACGATGACGCCCGACTCAATGGTGCTGCTCGATTTTGACGGCAACACCGACAGCGAATTTAAACCCAGCAGCGAATGGCGCATCCATCGCGACATTCTCGCCGCGCGGCCGGAAATCGGCGCGGTGGTGCATGCGCACTCGACCTTCGCCACCACGCTCGCCTGCCAGCAACTGGAAATTCCGCCATTCCATTACATGATTGCCGCCGCCGGCGGCGATACCATCCGCTGCGCACCGTATGCGCTGTTCGGCAGCCAGGCGCTGTCCGATGCCGCGCTGGCTGCGCTCGATGGCCGCAAGGGATGCCTGCTGGCGCACCACGGCATGATCGCGCTTGGCCGCGACCTCGATGATGCGCTGGCGATCGCGATCGAAGTCGAATCGCTGTGCGAACAATACTGGCGCGTGCTGCAAATCGGCACGCCCCAAATCCTGACCGACGCGCAGATGCGCGCCGTCATCGAACAATTCGGCAGTTACGGCCAATGGGCCGGCAAGCCGTCCAGCTAACCACTTTTCAGGAGCCGCCATGCCACTCACCTCACGCATCCGTACTATTCCCGATTACCCCAAAAAGGGCATTCAGTTCCGCGACATCACCACGCTGCTGAAAGATCCGGTCGGCCTGCGCATCGCGATCGACCAGCTCGCCGCGCGCTACCAGGACATGAAAATAGACAAGGTTGCCGGCATCGAATCGCGCGGCTTCATCATCGGCGCGCCGCTGGCTTACCTGCTTGGCGTCGGCTTCGTGCCGATCCGCAAAAAAGGCAAGCTGCCGGCGGAAACGGTCGGCAAGGATTATGAACTCGAATATGGCGTCGATCGCATCGAGATCCACATGGATGCCATCTCGCGCGGCGAACGCGTGCTGCTGGTCGATGATCTGCTGGCCACCGGCGGTACGGCCGAAGCGGCGGCTAGCCTGATCGAAGACGTGGGCGGCGAAGTCGTCGAATGCGCATTCGTGATCGACCTGCCCGACATCGGCGGCAACTCGCGCCTGCAAGGCAAGGGCTACAAGGTGTTCACGCAGTGCGAGTTCGAGGGAGATTGAACGAATGCAGTCGTCCACAGTGGAAACCATGCGCTGGCGCGACGGCCGGCTGGAAATGATCGACCAGCGCATCCTGCCGCTGTCGTTCGACTACGTTAGCGCCGATTCCGCCGCCAGCGTTGCCGCGGCGATTCGCGACATGGTGGTGCGCGGCGCGCCGGCGATTGGCGTCGCTGCCGCCTATGGTGTCGCGCTCGAGGCGCTGCGGATGCAGCACATGCTGCCGGAAGTGTTCGCCACCGCGATGAACCATGGTTTCGGCCTGCTCGCCGCCAGCCGTCCGACCGCGGTCAACCTGTTCTGGGCGCTGGCCCGGATGCGCCGCGCATGGGAATCCTGCGGCATCGGCGCCGGCCAACCCGAGATAGCGCAGCGCCTGCTGGCCGAAGCGCACGAAATGCTAGCGGAAGACATCCGCATCAACCGCGCGATGGGCGCGCACGGCGCGGCGCTGCTGCCCGATGGCGTGCGCGTGCTCACGCACTGCAATGCCGGCGCGCTCGCCACCGCCGGACATGGCACCGCGCTCGGCGTGTTCCGCTCTGCGGTCGAAGCCGGTAAGAAAATCTCGGTCATTGCCGACGAAACCCGGCCGTTCCTGCAAGGCGCGCGGCTGACCGCGTGGGAAATGGTGCAGGAAAACATTCCGGTAACACTGATCTCAGACAACATGTCCGGCCATCTGATGAGCCGCGGCGAGATTGATGCGGTCGTGGTCGGCACCGACCGCGTGGCCGCGAACGGCGACGTCGCCAACAAGATCGGCACCTACATGGTCGCCGTGCTGGCCGCGCGGCACGGCATTCCGTTTTATGTCGCCTGCCCGCTGTCGACCATCGACCTCACGCTTGCCACCGGCGCCGACATCCCGATCGAAGAACGCCATCCGGACGAAGTCAAGGGCTTCCGCGACTGCCGCTGGGCGCCGGAAGGGGTGCAGATCCGCAACCCTGCGTTCGACGTCACGCCGGCCGAACTGGTCACCGGCCTGATCACGGAAAAAGGCGTGGTCGACACAGCCACGCTGGTTCGCGGCGGACTGGCGGAATGGGTCAAGGCACGCAGCTAGCCGCGCTGATGAAAAGGCTGGAAGAGCTCGCTCTGGCGGAACCGGTACGCCCCCGCCAGCAGGAGCCGTCGATGGGCATATCACTCGATGAACTCTGATTCCCCTGCCGACTTTTCAAGGAATCGGCGTGAAATGAATGGCAGGCGCTGGATGCGACCATCCAGGCACAAGTCAAGAAAATCCTGGCCCGATGCCTGACCGCACCACGCGCGGCACTGGCGGCTGGCGATACCGTTCTTCGCCGACCTGTTCCATCCAACCAACCGCCTTGCCGTGGCGCAAACCAAAAATAACTGACCCAAACTCCGTTTTTGTGCAATAAGGGTCAAAAATATACTAGGGGCAGTATTTTAAAACAGCCAGCAAAATTGAGGCCAGGCAATATGTTTTTGATACATACCCCTACCGATTCATCACTTGACTGGCGCCGAAACCGCTTTGTCCACTGATTTGTCTGTCGGTTTGTCCGCCGGTTTTGCCACCACTGCCGCCGACTGGCCAGCCGGTTGTGCCGCAGCGGCTTTCACGGTTTCAGCCTTGCCTTCGAGCAGGCCGCCACCGAGCGAACGGTACAGATCGATTGCGTTCGTCAGCCGCAACAGGCGCGTCTGCACCAGCGTCTGTTCCGCCGCGAACAGTTGCCGTTGCGCGTCGAGCAAATCGAGCGAATTGGCGATGCCGCTGTCATAGCGCGCCTGCGACAGTTTCACCCGTTCCGTTTCCGCCGTCGTCACCGCCGCCTGCGCTTCAACCTGCTGTTCCAGCAATCCGCGTGCAATCAGCGCGTCGGCCACTTCGCGGAACGCCACCTGCACCGCCTTTTCATACTGCGCGACCGCGATGTTCTTGCGTGCCTCGACCAGATCAAGATTGTTCAGGTTGCGGCCAAAATCGAAAATCGGCAGCACGATCGATGGCGCGAACGACCATGCGCCGGAACCGGCATTGAACAGACCGGAGAGTTCGCTGCTGGCAGTACCGCGACCAGCGGTCAGCGCAATGCGCGGGAAGAACGCTGCGCGCGCGGCGCCGATGTTGGCGTTGGCAGCCATCAGTGTCTGCTCGGCCTGCAGCAAATCAGGCCTGTTCGCGAGCAGTTCGGACGGCAGACCGGCGGGGATATCGTTGAGGACCCCTTGGGCAGACAACGGTTGCGGCGGCGGCAGCGTGCTGTCAAGCGGCTTGCCGATCAATACCACCAGCGCGTTTTCCGCCTGCGCGCGCTGCCTTTGCAGCGTCACCAGGGACACTTTCGCCGCTTGCAGCAGCGATTCATATTGCACCAGATCGAGCTTCGACGTGGCGCCGACTTCGTGCCGCATTTTCGCCAGCTGGTAACTTTGCTGACGCGAATCATAGGTGCGCTGCACAAGTTCGAGCTGTTCGGCATACGCGCGTTCGGCCAGATACGCCTTGGCAATTTCGGACACAAGGCTGATGGTGGCCGCGCGCTGCGCTTCCTCGCTTGCAAGGTAGTTCGCCAGCGCCGAGTCGCTCAGGCTTTTGACGCGGCCAAAGAGATCGACTTCAAACGATGCCAGCGTAACGCCAACGTCGTAGCGCGCACTGGTCTGAATCGCGCCGGTGCTGGACAAATCCGCAGGCGTTCGCGCACGTGATCCGGTGCCGGTGGCGTTGATGGTCGGCAACCGGTCGGCGCGAGCGACGCCATACAGCGCGCGCGCTTCCTCGATCCGCAGCACCGCCACGCGCAAATCGCGGTTGTGTTCCAGCCCGGTGGCAATCAGCGCCTGCAGGCGAGCATCCTTGAAGAACTCGCGCCAGCCGATGTCGGTTGCGCGGCGTTCGGTGGTCTTGCCCTGCGCCGGGAATTCGCCCGACACTGGCGCCGCCGGGCGTTCATAGGTCGGCGCCATGCTGCACGCCGACAGGGTGCCGGCGGCGACCATGGCCATGATCAATCGGTTCACGCGCTTACTGTTCACGCTGCGGCTCCTCTTGTTGAGTCTGATTTTTGGCATACATCCGCCGCTGGCGTTCGCTGCCCTTGAACGCCGTACGAATGACGACAAAGAACACCGGCACCAGAAACACGGCCAGCACGGTCGCGGCAATCATGCCGCTCATCACGCCGGTGCCAATCGCGTGCTGCGCGGCCGAGCCGGCGCCCGTGGAAATCACCAGCGGCACCACACCGAGAATGAAGGCGAGCGAAGTCATGATGATCGGCCGGAAACGCAATCGCACCGCTTCCAGCGTCGAACGGATCAAGCCCTTGCCCTGCGCCTCCAGATCCTTCGCGAATTCGATGATCAGGATCGCGTTCTTGGCCGACAGACCGATGGTCGCAATCAGGCCAACCTTGAAATAAACGTCGTTCGGCAAGCCGCGCACCGTCATCCCCAGCAACGCACCGAACACGCCCAGCGGCACGACCAGCATCACCGCTACCGGAATCGACGTGCTTTCATACAACGCCGCCAGGCACAGGAACACCGCCAGCATCGACAGCGCATACAGCATCGGCGCCTGTCCGCCGGAGACTTTTTCCTCCAGCGACTGGCCGGTCCATTCGTAGCCGAAGCCCGGCGGCAATTTCGCCATCAGCGCCACCATCTCTTCCATCGCCGCGCCGGTACTCTGGCCAGCGGCCGGCTCGCCGGAAATGCGCATCGCCGGATAGCCGTTGTAGCGCACCAGTTGCACCGGGCCGGTGCTCCATTTGCTGTTCGAGAAAGCCGAGAACGGCACCATCGTGCCCTTCGCATTGCGCACGTAAATATTGCTGATGTCTTCCGGTCGCATCCGCTGCGGCGCATCAATCTGGACGATGACGCGCTGCTGACGACCGTTGCTGTCGAAGTCGTTCACATATGACGAGCCAAGCGCGATCGACAGCGCCGAGTTGATGTCGGCAAAGGTCACGCCGAGCGCGTTCGCCTTGTCGCGATCGATCACCACTTCAAGCTGCGGCGTATCGTCCAGCCCTTCTGGTCGCACCCCCTTCAATACCTTGCTTTGCGCCGCCATGCCGAGCAGCTGGTTGCGCGCCGCCACCAGCGCATCGTTCCCCATGCCGCCGCGATCCTGCAGGCGGAACACGAAGCCGGTGGCGTTGCCCAGTTCGCGGATCGGCGGCGGATTCACCGGGAATACCATCGCATCGCGGATCTGCATGAACTTGCCAAACGCGCGACCGACGATCGCCTGCGCGGAATCGTTCGAACCGCGTTCGCTCCAGTCCTTCAGCGGCACGAATGCCAGACCGGCATTCTGCCCTCGGCCGGAGAAGCTGAAGCCGGTAACAGCCACCACGTCCGCCACGCCCGGTTCCTTGGCGAAATGCGCCTCGACTTCCTTTAGCACTTCGGATGTCCGGCTGGCCGACGCGCCCGGCGGCAACTGGATGTTGGTCAGGATATAGCCCTGATCTTCGTTCGGCAGGAACGAGGTCGGCAGCCGCCAGTACAGCAGCGCCATCACGACCGCAATCGCGCCATACACCAGCATCCAGCGCAGCAGCTTGCCCAGCATGCCGGTGACAAGGCGCTCATAGCCGACGGTGGTCGCATTGAATTTGCGGTTGAACCAGCCGAAAACGCCTTTCGCTTCGTGATGCGCGCCTTGCGGAATCGGCTTCAGGATGGTCGCGCACAGCGCCGGCGTCAGCGACAGCGCGATGATGGCCGAAAATACCATCGACGCCACCATCGAGACTGAGAACTGGCGGTAAATCGCACCGACCGCGCCACCGAAGAATGCCATCGGAATGAACACCGCGATCAGCACCACGGTGATGCCGACAATTGCGCCGGTGATCTGCCCCATCGCCTTTGCCGTTGCCTCGCGCGGCCCCAGCCCTTCGGTCGCCATGATCCGCTCTACGTTTTCAACCACCACGATCGCATCGTCCACCAGAATGCCGATCGCCAACACCATGCCGAACATCGTCAGCACGTTGATCGAATACCCGAGCGCGTTCAGCACCGCGAACGTGCCGAGCAGGGCCACCGGCACCGCAATCGTGGGGATGATGGTATAGCGAATGTTCTGCAGGAACAGATACATCACGATGAACACCAGCACCACCGCTTCCAGCAGCGTCTTCACCACTTCATGGATCGACACATTGACGAATTTGGTGGTGTCATACGGCACCACATGCTTGACGCCAGGCGGGAAGTACTTCGACAGTTCATCCATCTTCGCCTTGACCGCGGTCGCCGTTTCGAGCGCATTGGCGGTCGCGGTCGGCATCACGCCAAAACCGGAAACCGTCTTGCCGTTTAAGCGCGCGGTCGTGTCATACGACTGCCCGCCCAGTTCAATCCGTGCGACATCACGCATCCGCACCACCGAACCGTCCGTGTTCGCCCGCAGCACCACATTGCCAAACTGTTCCGCCGTCTGCAATTGACCGGACACCACCACCGTCGCGGTGATCGGTTCCTTGCCGGTATTCGGCAGCGCCGCCAGCGAACCGGACGACACCTGCGCGTTCTGCCCTTTGATCGCGGCAGTTACGTCCGACGGCGACAGTTTCAGCCCGGACAGTTTCACCGGATCGATCCAGATGCGCATCGCCTTTTCGCTGCCGAACAGGTTGATATCGCCCACGCCCGGCACGCGCTTGATCTCGTTGATCACGTTGCGCGACAGGTAATCGCCCAGTGCAATCGGATCGAGCGCACCATCCTCCGAATACATGTTTACGAACATCAGCGTATTGTTATTCGCCTTGTTGACCAGCACGCCCTGCTGCCGGACCGAATCCGGCAGACGCGCCTCGACCCGCTTGATGCGGTTCTGTACGTCCACCGCCGCCAGTTCGACGTTCACGCCCGCCTTGAAGGTGACGGTGATTTGCGCCTGGCCATTGCTCTGGCTGAGCGACTCCATGTACTGCAAGCCTTCGGCGCCGTTCATTTCCTGCTCGATGATCGAGGTCACGCTGTCTTCCAGCGTTTTGGCCGACGCGCCCGGATAGGTAGCGGTAACCGTCACCTGCGGCGGCGCGATCTGCGGATACTGTGATATCGGCAGCACCGTGATCGACAGGATGCCGCCGAGCATGATGAAGATCGCGATCACCCAGGCAAATACCGGGCGATCGATAAAGAATTTTGCCATGATGCTGCGGCTCCCTTACTGTTTGGCTGGCTGCGAGGCAGCGCTGGCGGAACCGGCTGCCTTGGCTGGCGCGCTGGCAGCGGCTTCTGCCGGTTTTTCTGCGGCTTTCCCGGCCGGCTTGTTGTCGGCTGGCTTGTCCGCCGGAGCATCAGCCGGCTTTTCTTCCGCCTTCGCGCCCGGTTTCCATTCGACCGGCTTGACCGGCATGCCAACGCGAACCTTCTGCAAGCCTTCGACAATCACTCGATCGCCCGCCTTCAGGCCGGACGCGATCACCCACTTGTCGCCAATGGCCGATGCGGTTGTCACCGTGCGCGACTCGACCTTGTCTTCCGCGCCCACCACCATCACGCTCGAACCTTCGTTGGTGCGCAACACCGCCTGCTGCGGCACCGCCAGCGCCTGCTCATCTACCCCCTGCTGCAAGCGCGCGCGAACGAACGTGCCCGGCATCAGCGCCCGATCCGGATTCGGGAAGATCGCGCGCAAAGTTACCGTGCCGGTCGATTCATCCACCGTGATATCGGAAAACAGCAGCGTGCCGGTCTTCTGGTAAATGCTGCCATCGTCCAGCACCAGGCTCACCTGCGCCTCGTTCTTCGACGCCGCCTTCAGCTTGCCATCCTTCAATGCTTGCCGCAGCTTGGCCACTTCGGCTCCGGTCTGCGTCAGGTTCACGTACATCCTGTCGTCCTGCTGGATCAGCGCCAGCGGGGTTGCGTCACCCTGCCCGACCAGCGCGCCCTCGGTCACCAGCGCGCGGCCGATGCGGCCTGAAATCGGCGCGGTCACGCGTGCATAACCAAGGTTCAGGCTGGCCGTGGTCACCGCTGCCTTGCCAGCCACGACGTCCGCCTTGGCTTGCTTGTGCGCCGCCACCACTTCATCGTATTCCTGCTTGCTGATGGCATTGATCTTCACCAGCGGTTCATAACGCTCCAGCTTCAGGCTGGCTTGCGTCAGGTTCGCCTCGGCCTTCGCCAGCGTCGCCTTCGCGCTGTTCAATGCCGCCTGGTACGGCGCCGGGTCGATCTGGAACAGCACTTGGCCTTCCTTGACCTCGCTGCCTTCCTTGAACATGCGCTTGAGCACGATGCCAGCCACCCGCGCGCGCACCTGCGCCACGCGGTTCGCCTCCAGCCGGCCTGGCAATTCGTTGGTGATGCCCATGCGCTCGGGCGCGATCGTGACGATGGCAACCTCGGTCCGCGGACGCTGTCCGCCCTGGGATTTGTCACCACAACCTGCAAGAAGGGAAGTGAAGGCGACGGCTGCGCCAAGCAAAGCTAAACGGTAACGTGATTTCATGAGGACTCTGGCAGAGAAGGCGTTGTAAACTGATTGGCTGGCTAAAAAGTCAGACCAATTTACGGACGCGTAATTGGCATGCTTTGATATTTATTAACGCTAGTGAAGCAACTGGTGCTATTATACATACAATCATGAATGTATGTAATTTTTCAGGAAGTCATGGCTCGCAATACGAAGGAAAAGGCGCAGGAAACCCGTGAACGCATACTCGATGCGGCGGAAGATGTATTTTTCGACAAGGGTGTTTCCAACACGTCGTTGAACGATGTCGCTCAGGCAGCCGGCGTCACCCGCGGCGCAATCTACTGGCACTTCAAGAACAAGGCCGACCTGTTCAACGCGATGTGCGAACGCGTGCGCACGCCGATCCGGGAAAAAATAGAAGCCATTGCCGACGAAAAAACGACTGATCCGCTCGGCCAGATGCGCACCAGCAGCCTAGGCATCCGCCAGCAAATCATCGACAATCCGCATTACCGCAAGGTGCTGACCATCCTGTTCCACCGCTGCGAATATCTCGACGCGAACGACCCCATCCTGCAATATCAGCGCGACTGGCTGCTGCATGGCCGCGAAGCGACCCAGCGCGCGCTGGCGCACGCGCAGGTAAAAGGACAGCTGCCAGCTGAACTCGACATCCGCATGGCCAGCATCGTGATGCATGTCGCCTACGACGGCATGATCAACACCTGGCTGCTCACGCCGGATCACTTCGACCTGATCAAAGATGGCACCCGGCTGCTGGATGCGCAGCTCGACAGCATGCGCACCAGCCCAGCTCTGCGCCAGACCGTCGGCTGACATTCGCCGGCACCACGGCAAGCCCGCGAGCGACCAAAAACAACTGACCCAAACCGCCATTTTGGTCATTAAGGTCAAAAAATATACTCCCTCCTGTATTTTTAAACCCCCAGAAAAATCGTGGCCAAGCAACATGTTTTGACCATATACCCCCCGCCACACGTTCAAAATTCGGCGACATGAACGCACTTGGGGCCGAATAACCGCCATCCAGCCCCCTTTTGACCTCGCGCAACGCGGCGTATGATGAAAACGGTAGCCTGATGCAAACCCATCCTTCCTCCTTCTGTTGCCATGCGCAAATTCATCGAGCAGGGCCTGAGCGAAGCCGAAGCGCGCCGCCGCTTCGACGCCAACGGCGCGAACGAACTGCCGTCGGCCAAACCGCGCTCGCTGCTGGCGATTGCCTGGAGCGTAGTGAGCGAACCGATGTTCCTGCTGCTCTCCACCTGCGGCGGGATTTACCTGTTCCTCGGCAACCTGCAAGACGCCATCATCCTGCTCGGCTCAGTGGTGGTGGTGATGGGCTTGAGCTTTTTCCAGGAGCGCAAATGCGAGCGCACGCTTGAAGCACTGCGCGACCTGTCCAGCCCGCGCGCGCTGGTGATCCGCGATGGCAACGAGCGCCGCATCGCCGGGCGCGAAGTGGTGACGGGCGATCTGATCCTGCTGTCCGAGGGCGACCGCGTGCCGGCCGATGCGCTGCTGCTCGACGGCTTGAACCTCTATGTGGATGAATCGCTCTTGACCGGCGAATCGGTGCCGGTGCAAAAACTGGCGTCTGATTGCCCGATGCTGACGGATGCGGCCAAGCCTGGCGGCGACGGCCAGCCGGTCCTCTTTTCAGGCACGATGGTGGTGCAAGGCAAGGGCGTGGCGCGAGTGCTGGCAACGGCGGAAAACACCGCGCTCGGCAGCATCGGCCAGGCGCTGGCAACGCAACATGAAGAACCGAGCAACGTGCAGGCGGAAACGGCGCGCGCGGTGCGCCGCGTCGCGCTGGTGAGCATTTCGCTGGTGATTGTGCTGGCGCTCTGGTATGGCGCGACCCACGGCGACTGGCTGAATGGCATCCTGGCCGGACTGACATTGGCGATGGGCATCATGCCGGCCGAATTCCCGCTGGTGCTATTGATCTTCCTCGGCCTAGGTGCGTGGCGCATTGCGCAAAGCCAGGTGCTGACGCGGCGCATCCCGGCCATCGAGATGCTCGGTTCGGCCACCGTGCTATGCGTGGACAAGACCGGCACGCTGACCGAAAACCGGATGACGCTAGCGCAAATCGTGGCCGATGGACAAACCCATGCATTCGACCGCAGCGACGCAGCAAAACCGGAGAATTTCGCCGAAACTTTCCACGAAACGCTGGAATTTGCGATGCTTTCCAGCCAGCGCGATCCGTTCGATCCAATGGAGAGCGCGATCCAGCAGACCGGCCGTGCGGTGCTCGATGGCACCGAACATATTCACGATGGCTGGACGCTGGTGGAGGAATATCCGCTGTCACGCGAGTTGCTGGCGATGTCGCGCGTGTGGCAATCGCCCGATCGTGAAAATTACGTCATCGCCGCCAAGGGCGCGCCAGAGGCGGTGCTCGACCTGTGCCATCTGGACGATGCCGCCATCGCCAGCATCACCGCGCAGGTCGATGCGATGGCTGCGCAAGGCCTGCGCGTGCTGGCTGTGGCGAAGGCATCTTTCCGCCATGCCGACCTACCGCAGATCCAGCACGATTTCGAATTCGAATTCCTGGGCCTGATCGGACTGGCCGATCCGTTGCGCGCGAACGTGCGCGCTGCCGTCGATGAATGCCGCGCCGCCGGCATCCGCGTGGTGATGATCACAGGCGACTATCCGGCCACGGCGCAAAACATCGCGCGGCAGGCCGGCATCAGCTTCGACCACGGCATCCTGACCGGGACCGAGCTCGACAAGCTGGATGATGCGGCGCTGCAAACCCGCATCGGCACAGTCAACATTTTCTGCCGCGTGACGCCGCAGCAAAAGTTGCGGCTGGTGAATGCGCTGAAAGCGGCGGGCGAAATCGTTGCGATGACCGGCGATGGTGTGAACGACGCGCCAGCACTGAAGGCGGCGCACATCGGCATCGCGATGGGCAGGCGCGGCACCGATGTCGCGCGCGAATCGGCGGCACTGGTGCTGCTGGACGACGAATTCGCCTCGATTGTGAAAGCGGTGCGACTCGGACGGAGAATCTTCGACAACATCCGCAAGGCGGTGGCATTCATCATCGGCGCGCATATTCCGATCATCGGCCTGTCGCTGATTCCGGTCATGCTCGGCTGGCCGCTGGTATTGCTGCCGGTGCATATCGTGTTTTTCGAGTTGATGATGGACCCGACCTGCTCCATCGTGTTCGAAGCGGAAGCCGAGGAGGAGGACGTGATGGCGCGGCCGCCGCGCAAACCGGACGAAAAAATCTTCGGCTGCGAGATTCTGCTGCTGGGGGTGCGTCAGGGCCTGACGCTGCTGCTGCTGCTGCTGGGCATTTACAGCATTGCGCGCACCGCCGGCCTCGATCCGGATCAGGCCCGCGCACTGGCGTTCACCGCAATGATCGTCGGCGATGTCTGGCTGATTTTCATGAACCGTTCGTGGACGCAGCCCGCATGGCAAGCCATCGTCCGCCCGAATCGCGCCTTGTGGGGCGTACTGGCCGCGGCCACCGGCATGCTGCTGCTGGCGCTGTTCGCGCCACCAGTCAGCCAGCTGTTCCATTTCGGCGAAACCGCATGGCAGCAGGTCGCGCTGACGGTGGCGCTGACCAGTGCCGCGCTGGCGCTGCTCGGTGGAATGCGGCTGTTCCGATACAACGCCACTCCAGCGCCACGCTAGCTCGCCACCCGTTTCTGGTTACTCCGTCACTTCAATTTTTCGATCATCTGCTCCAGCCGCACAATATCGGCGCAGAACAGGCGGATGCCTTCGGCCAGCTTTTCGGTCGCCATCGCATCGTCGTTGACCATCAAGCGGAACGTTTTTTCGTCCAGTGAAATTTTCTCGGCTGGATCGGCCTTTGCCGCGTCGACACTCAACTTGCGCGCCACCGGCGCCTCGGATTCGGACAGCTTTTGCAACAGTTCAGGGCTGATGGTCAGCAGGTCACAGCCAGCCAGCTCAACGATTTGCGACGTGTTGCGGAAGCTCGCGCCCATCACTTCGGTGTTGTAATCGAACTTGCGGAAGTAGGTGTAGATGCGCCTGACCGACTGCACGCCCGGGTCGTCCGCGCCGACATATTCCTGCCCGGTCGATTTCTTGTACCAGTCGTAAATCCGGCCGACGAACGGCGAAATCAGCTGCACGCCGGCTTCGGCGCAGGCGATTGCCTGCGGCAGCGAAAACAGCAAGGTCAGATTGCAGCGGATGCCTTCCTTTTCCAGCACTTCGGCCGCCTTGATGCCTTCCCAGGTGGAAGCAATCTTGATCAGCACGCGTTCGCGTGGCGTGCCTGCTGCTTCGTACAGCCGGATCAGTTCGCGGCTTTTTGCAATCGTGCCGGCGGTATCGAACGACAGGCGCGCGTCGGTTTCAGTCGAAACTCGTCCCGGTACAATCTTCAGGATTTCCTGCCCGAACGACACCAGCAGATTATCAATAATTGCCTGGGTCGATTTGCCCTTGTGATCGCGCACCGCCTGTTCCAGCAGTGATTGGTAATCGACCTTCTGCACTGCTTTCAGGATCAACGACGGATTCGTGGTCGCATCGCGCGGCGCGAACGCCTTCATCGACTGGAAATCGCCGGTATCGGCAACGACGGTGGTGTACTGGCGAAGCTGTTCAAGCTGGTTCATGGCGGCACTTTCTCGAATTAGGCTATCAAAAACAGAACTACATTTACTACCCGGTGTATTTTAAATCTGCCACAGAACATCTGGCATAAATAGCGTATTTTTATGACATTCCCTGCAATCTATTTCATTACCACCTTTTGTGCTCGCGCAATCAAGCCGCTGGTGGAGCTGTCATGCGTCTGCGGAACCGTCTGGCCCTCGAGTTCGGCCTGGATGTTTTTCGCCAGCACCTTGCCGAGTTCGACACCCCACTGGTCAAAGCTGTTGAGATTCCAGATCACGCCCTGAACAAAGGTTTTGTGTTCGTACAGAGCTACCAGCGCACCCAGCGTTGCCGGCGTCAGCCTGTCCATCAGAATCATGTTGCTGGGCCGGTTACCCGGGAAAGTCCGGTGCGGCACCAGCGCCTCGACTTCGGCGTCAGCAATGTTTTGCCCCCGCATTTCGACCCGCACTTCATTTTCAGTCTTGCCGCGCATGAAGGCTTCCGCCTGCGCAAAGCAGTTCGCCAGCAGCGCCGCATGATGCCCGTGCAAACCGTGGTTGGGCAAAAGTGCGGCGATGAAGTCGATCGGCGTGATGTCGGTTCCCTGATGCAGCAACTGGAAATACGCATGCTGGCCATTGGTGCCGCAATCGCCCCAGACTGTCGGGCAGGTTGAAACGCCAACCGGCCGCCCATCCCTTGTCACGCGTTTGCCGTTGCTTTCCATGTCGAGCTGCTGCAAATAGGCCGGGAAACGTGACAAATCCTGATGGTACGGCGCAATCGTCAGCGAGGCATGGCCGAGAAAATTGCGGTTCCAAAGGCCAATCAGTGCCAGCACCACCGGCATGTTCGCCTCCAGCGGGGCATCGCAAAAATGCCTGTCCATCGCATGCGCGCCGGCCAGGAACTCCGCGAAACGGTCGTAGCCAACCGCCAGCGCAATCGGCAACCCGACCGCCGACCAGACAGAGTAGCGTCCGCCGACCCAGTCCCAGAAAGGGAACATGTTGCTGGTGTCGATGCCGAACGCGGCTACCGCTTCGGCGTTGGTCGAAACCGCGACGAAATGCTGCGGCAACGCGGCCTCGCTTGCATGGCGCAAAAACCAGCTGCGCGCGGTGTGCGCGTTGAGCATCGTTTCCATCGTGGTGAAGGTTTTCGAGGTAACGATGAACAGCGTGGTTGCAGGCTCCACTTTCGCCAGTACCGCATCCATGTCATGCCCGTCGACGTTCGACACGAAATGCAGTTTCAAACTTGGCTGCACGAACGGACGCAACGCGAGGCAAACCATTTTCGGCCCAAGGTCGGAACCGCCGATGCCGATGTTGACGATGTCGGTGATCGCCTTGCCGCTGTGTCCTTGCCATGCGCCGCTGCGCACGCGTTCGGAAAATGATTTCACGCGTTCAAGCACGGCGTGGATGTCGGCGACGACATCCTGCCCGTCCGCCGTCAGCGCCACACCGCGCGGCGCGCGCAGTGCGGTATGCAGCACCGCCCGTTTTTCCGTGCTGTTGATTTTCTCGCCGGCAAACATCGCCGCACGCCGTACCTCGACACCACGTTCGCGCGCCAGGTCGCATAACAGTCGCAATGTCTGTTCGCTGACGAGATTTTTCGAATAATCAAGAAACAGGCCTGCTGCTTCGACGGTCATCGCCGGAAAACGCTGCGGCGATTGCGCGAACAGATCGCGCAAATGCCATTGGCTGACGGATTGAGCGTGAGCTTGCAGTGAACGATAGGTGGAAGATACTGCCAGGGCAGGCGTTTGCATGATGGCTTGATCCTTTGTCGGGTGGAAACAGGATGTGCAAAAACCACAGGCGCACGAAACCCGACAATTATAAATCCTGCATCAAGCCGCAAAATAGCCATCGGCAGAACTTCTGTCAAACATCAATGAATCAATGCAGCCGTGCCACGCCCTGCGGCGCATCTTCCGGCATCTCGGCATGCACCAGTTCGCCGGTGATGTCGGCAAACAGCGGCGCGCCGCAGTCATCGCAGTATTCAAGCGGGAAGCGCTCGTTGTGGCGTTTTTCGCACACGACGCCCTGCTCTTGCAGCGTCGCGAGAATTTCATCAATCGCATTCTGCTGCTTGCCTGTCGATCCCGCAGCAGCCGGCTCTTCATCGGAAATGATATTGCCGACGTCATAATCGTCGCCGGCTTCTTCCTGCCCATACAGCGGCCAGACGATACCGTAGATGATGTCGCTGCTGTCTTTGGTCGCAAAACCGACCCGGAACTCGCTCGCCGGCGTGGCCGACGACATTTCGCCAAACGGCGCCACCACTGCGCGCAGCCCGGATGGTTCGAGGCTCAGCGCCTGAGTCAGATAATGAACCGCGGCGCGAATCGATGCCGGTCTGATTCGCACATCGGCCTTGCGGCAGGCTGCAAAAAATGATTCCGGCAACATCAGTTCAACACCGCAACCTGGCAACAGACGCGCCATGCTCTGCCCGCCCTGCGCCTGCCATGCGCTCAGCGCAGCATCGCGCAGCTCGGCTGCCGCCAGCGGATTCTGCGCTGTCTGCCAGCAGAATAGCGGCTCGCCCGCGGGCGCTGCAACAGCCACCAGCAGATAGCGTGTATCCGCCAGAAAAGGCGGCGTTTCCTGCATCGTCTGCAACGGCCGGTAAGCGGCCCCTTTCAATGCGTTTTTTGCAAGATGCCGCGTAACCGCCGCCGTCTGTGAATGCGAATACGGCAACTGGTCGATTGAAAACAGTTGTGGCGCGATGAAGGTGCGCGCATTCGGCGCCAGCACATGTGCCGTCAGCTGGTTTGTCAGCGCCTGCTGGATGTCTGCCGGTATCGGTCCGTGCGGTATCACAAACCGCGTCCATGCCAGTACCGGCGCCGCGACTAGCAGCACGTCATACAGCACGCCATCGAGTTCGATTTCACACGATTCGCTCGCCGCTTCTATCGTCTGCAACAGCGCGTCGTAGGCGTTGACTTCATCCTTGAACAGATGGTCGAGCGCCGCATCTAGCGCATCCTGGCGCCCGGTCTTCAGCAACTTCTGGATCACCGCATCCATGCTGTGTTCCCACACACGCTTTTCCAGACGGCTGGCTGCATTCACCGTTTCGCGGGCAAGCGCAATCAAACGCTGACTATCGGGATAGAGCTTGGGCGGTGAATTCTTGGATGGACGACGCATGATGATGTGTTGATTTGGCGTAAGGAACCTATTTTAGAGGATTTTGCCGGATAACAGCGTGCCGCCGGCGAAATCAACCACCATCATTTGTTCCGCGACTGAATCAAGCAAATAGTCGCGCTCACAACGTTTTCCCAACCGGCGAGCAGGTTTACACCGCCATGCGGCATACGCTTCAACAATGTCATCGAGACGTAATTCTCGCTCGACATAATTGCCCTAGGGCAATTCCCGCCTGCCATCCGTGGAGTTTTAAAGACCGCGCTTGTTTCGATTGGCGGCTATGCCATCTGGCAATCGAGGAACAGCGCCAATGAAGTACGTACCGTTACCGAAGGCGTCGTGCCTAGCGCGCTGAAATCGGCGGATCTGGTTTCGCAACTGAAAGACGTGCAACTTGAAACCATGTCCGTTGTTTATGCCCCGGATCAGGGGCTGGCCGCGCAAGCTCGTGACAAATTAAAAGAGAAAAAAGCGCATTTGTTGACCGCGATTGACGCACAACTCAAAAATGCCGGCAGTGACGCGCAGCGCGGCCTGGTGGAACAGGTCAAGGAAGGCGTGGACAACTACTTCGGCGCTATCGATGAGTCGGTCAAGCAAAAGCTCGACGACAAGCAGGAAATCGCGCAGGCTCTATTTTTCGGCAATGTGGTCCAGTATCAGAATGAACTGGAACAAATCGTCGGCACGCTGCGGGTAGAAAAAGACCGCAGCAAAGACAACGCTATTACCGCGCTGAATGACAACATGTCCGGTACCAAGACGGCTCTCACCGTCGTTACGGTTCTCGCCACCATCATCCTCGGCGGCCTTGGCGCGCTGCTTTACCGGCAAATCGCCAACCCGATTAGCAACATGCAGCAGATGATGAGTGAAATCGCCACCAGCCAGGATTTCGCACGTCGCGTGCCGGTCGGACGGATGGACGAAATTGGCCACTCGATTGTCGCCTTCAACGGCATGATTGAAAAAATCCAGGAAAGCTCGACCCAACTCAAACAGAAAACGGCCGACATCCAGTCGATGCTGCAAAATATTCCGCAAGGCATCCTGATGATTGTACATGGCAACCAGATCCACCCGGAATATTCGGCCTTTCTGGAAACCCTGTTCGAAACGAAGCAAATCGCCGGCAAAAACCTGATGGAACTGGTGTTCTCCAACACCTATCTCGGCGCAGATGTTCTGTCGCAGGTCGAAGCCGTCAGCGGCGCCTGCATCGGCGAAGATGCGATGAATTTCGAATTCAACCAGCATTTGATGGTGGGCGAAGTCGAGAAGAAAATGCCGGATGGCCGCTCGAAGATTCTCGACTTGAGCTGGTCGCCAATCATTGATGAAACCAATACTGTTGCGCGCCTGATGTTGTGCGTGCGCGATGTAACTGAACTGCGCAAACTGGCCGCCGAAGCAAACGAACAGAAACGGGAACTGGAGATGATTGGTGAAATCCTGGCTGTGTCGCAGGAAAAATTCCACGAATTCATCGTCGGCTCGCTCAAGTTGATCGATGAAAACGAATTGCTCATCCGTCAGCACTCGGAAGCTAGTCCGTCCGCATTGACCAAGTTGTTCCGCAACATGCACACGGTCAAAGGCAATGGCCGCACCTATGGCCTGCACTATCTGACCAACATCGTGCATGAAGCTGAACAAAGCTATGACGAACTGCGCAAGCCGCATTCGAATATCGCCTGGGATCAGCAAATGCTGATGGCGGAACTGTCCGGCGTCCGCTCTGCCATCGAGCGTTACGCACGGATCAATGAAGTCAGCCTGGGACGCAAGGGACCTGGACGTCGCGGCAATGCCGAACGCTATCTGATGGTCGACAAGAAGCACATTCAGGAAACCCTGTCGCGCCTGGAAAATGTCAACACGTCCAACCTGCACGAACTGATCGCGGTGCGCAATTCAGTACGCAAGACGCTGCGCCAACTCGGCACCGAACGAATTGGCGAAACACTGGCCAGCATCATCGATTCCACGCCATCGCTGGCGGCTGAGCTCGGCAAGGAAGCCCCGTCGATTGTGATCGAGGAAAACGGTTATGTGGTGCACAACCAGGCCAACGGCGTGCTCAAGAACGTCTTCATGCACCTGTTCCGCAACGCCATCGATCACGGCATAGAAATGCCGGACGTGCGCCAGGAAAAAGGCAAGCCTGCCGCCGGCATCATCACGCTAAAAGTGGATTCAGAAAACGGCATGCTGCGCTTCAGGCTGCATGACGATGGACGTGGTCTGGCCTTGGGCAACATTCGCAAGGCTGCGATCGATAAGGGCATTCTGGGCGAACGCACACAGGTTACCGACGAAGAAACCGCGCGCTTCATTTTCCTGACCGGATTCTCGACCGCCGAGAAAGTGACCGCAGTATCAGGCCGTGGCGTTGGCATGGATGCGGTGCAGGATTTCGTGCGGCGTGAAGGCGGGAAAATCGAGATTTGCTTCACCGACAATCAGGTTGGGGCCGATTTCCGGCAATTCATGGTCGTCGTTTACCTGCCGGAAAGCTTTGCCGCCAACCTTGGCGCGGGCGACCAGGTTTTCACCGATGAAACGGTCAGGTCGATGCCGGAAACGGGTGGCACGCAGAAGTTGTCCGATGAAAAACCTAAAACCGGCGACGATGGTAACTATCGCGCAGCATGACGCACCCGGCGGTCATGACAACAATGGCCGCCGCTCATGCCCTGATTTCATGAAATTTTGCAGTTAACCGATATGATTGATTACATTCTCTGTTTCATTTCTGGCGTGATTTTGTGCGGCCTCATCATGGGATGGCGCTTTTTCCGCATCGAGAAAACACGTGCGCACATGATCGATTCCGAACAGGCGCAAGCCAGCGAAAACCAGTTGCGCCAACTGGTCAATGATCTGCAGGAAGGCATCGAACAGTATCAGCAGCAACTGGAGCAAGAGCAGTACGCGAGCGAAATCAGAATTCAGCAGATGCGGGCCGACAGCGAACAGCTTGTCCGTCAGCTGGCTGAACACAGCGAGCAGGTCCGCACCAGTGCGATCGAAAGCTGCGACTCACTCGAAGTCAGTGCCGATGAACTGCTTGGCCTGGGCCGAACCTTCGAGCGTTGGCACAGCGACATGAATCAGCTGATCGCCCACAACGAATCGATGCACCGCAAGAATGACGAGTTTGCGCTGATCGTGCGCCAGATGGTAATTGTCGCGCTCAACGCCTCGATCGAAGCTGCCAGGGTTGGCCAAGTGGGCAGCGGTTTCGCCGTAGTGGCAAATGAAGTGCGCACGCTGGCCAATCGTGCCGAAAACCTGTCGCGCGAATATCGCAGCAGCCTGTATGAGAACGATCTGATCACAACCACCACCTTCCAGGATCTGCAGGCTGGCGGCAAGATGATCATCGCCGCGATCATCAGTCTGGCCCAGACAAACCGGAAAACCCGGGAAACACTCACCGCTTGAGGCTGGCACCATGATTACCCACAGCGCCCGTGACGGTTTCAACCAACTGCTGCAGGAGGCGGTCAAAACCAGCCTGTCCTCATCGCTGGAAAATTGCTTCGACATGACGATTCTGGCAGATCAGTCTGCGATTGACGAAAAGAAAATCGTCATCCTGACCATTGCATCATTGCTGTTCCGGGCAACCGTGATGATTTATTTCACACCGGACGAACGCGCAAAAATGTTTTTTTCCCGCATCAGCCGGGTGCCGACCGATGAGATGACCGAACAAGGCCTGTTCGACGCCGTCGCAGAATATGGAAACATGTGCTGCGGCACGCTGAATCGCAATCTGGGACAGTTTTTTCAGTACGTCGGCATGTCAACGCCGAATTTCATCGACCGCCGATCTTCCTCTTTTCTGGAAGCGCAAAACTATGGCTACACCGCCCATTTTCAGGTCGATGCCGGCGATGACTACCGGTTTTACATCAGTCTTGGCGTATGCAACTACGCCCCCTTGGATTTCCAGGTGCAAGCCCAGGCCGAAGACACGAGCACCGGCGAGCTGGAACTGTTTTAACCACTTCAACCCTTTTCTGGAGAAACAACCATGGCACAAATTCTGGTAGTGGACGATTCGAGCACCGTCCGCAATGAAGTAAGTGATTTCCTGACCAAAAACGGCCTGAGCGTGTCTCTGGCGGCAGACGGACGCGAAGGCCTGAGCAAACTGAAAGGCGACTCCGGCATCAAGCTGGTGGTGTGCGACGTCAACATGCCAATCATGGACGGCTTGACGATGGCCGAAAAAGTGCGCAGCGAACTGAACAGCAAGGTCAATATCATCATGCTGACCACGGAAAATTCGCCGTCGATGAAAGAGCGGGGCAAGGCGGCCGGCATCAAGGGCTGGATCGTCAAACCGTTCAAGGGCGATGCCGTGCTACCGGCATTCCAGAAGATGCTCACAGCCTGATACGCGGCACCTGCAATGAAAAACGCCGGGTTTCCCCGGCGTTTTTCATTTTGATACGATGCGCGTTCAGTCCGCCAGCAACTGCCGCAGCACGAACGGCAAAATGCCGCCATGGCGGTAGTAATCAACTTCAATCGGCGTATCGATGCGCAACAGCAATTCCACCTTCTGCTGGCTGCCATCCTGGCGCGCAATCACCAGCATGACTTTCTGTTGCGGCTTGATTTCGCCGTCGAGTCCGGTCAGGCTGTACTTCTCCTGGCCGGTTATGCCAAGCGACTGCACGCTGTCATTGCCGATAAACTGCAATGGCAGCACGCCCATGCCGATCAGGTTCGCGCGATGGATGCGTTCGAACGAACGCGCAATCACCGCCTTCACACCCAGAAGCTGCGTACCCTTCGCCGCCCAGTCGCGCGACGAACCGGTGCCATATTCCTCGCCGGCAAACACCATCGTCGGTACGCCGTCCTTCTGATACTGCATCGCTGCATCGTAAATCGCCATCTGCTGGCCGCTCGGCTGGTGAAGCGTGAAACCGCCTTCGACGCGCGAACCGTCTGCCTTCGGCGGCAACATCAGGTTCTTGATGCGCACATTGGCGAACGTGCCGCGCATCATGATTTCATGATTGCCGCGACGCGCGCCGTAGGAGTTGAAGTCCGATTTGCTCACACCGTTTGCCAGCAGCCACTTGCCAGCCGGGCTGGATTCGCCAATCGAGCCAGCCGGCGAGATGTGGTCGGTCGTAATCGAATCGCCAAATACGCCCAGCGCGCGCGCGCCAGTGATGTTGCCCGCGGCAGCTTTCGGCTCCTGCGTGAAATCGGCAAAGAAAGGCGGTTCGGCGATGTAGGTCGATTTCGGCCAGTTGTAGACATCACCCTTGGCCACGCCCTTGATGCCCTCCCACAGCTTGCCCGGCGCAGTTTTCACTTCGCCGTAGTTATCCTTGAACACTTTCGCGTTCAGCGCGAATTTCATCAGCTTCGCGATTTCGTGCGAGGTCGGCCAGATGTCGCCTAGATACACATCCTTGCCGCCCTTGCCCTTGCCGACCGGTTGCGTCATCAGATCGACCCCGACATTGCCGGCGATCGCATACGCGACCACCAGCGGCGGCGAAGCGAGATAGTTCGCGCGCAGGTTCGGATGAATGCGCGCCTCGAAATTGCGGTTGCCCGACAGCACGGCCGCAGCAACGATGTCGTTCTTCGTGATCGCATCATTCATTGCCGGCGTCAAATCGCCCGCGTTACCGATGCAAGTGGTGCAACCGTAGGCGGTCACGCCAAAACCGAGTTTTTCCAGATACGGCAGCAGGCCGGCCGCTTCGAGGTAGTGGGTGACGACGCGCGACCCCGGCGCCATCGACGTCTTGATATGCGGCGCAACCTTCAGGCCAGCCTCGACCGCCTTCTTTGCCAGCAAACCAGCAGCGAGCAGCACGCCCGGGTTCGAGGTATTGGTGCAGGATGTGATGGCGGCAATCAGCACATCACCGTTCTTTACTTTCACGCCGTCGGCATTTTCATATTCCGTATCAAGATCGTCGGCCTTCTTGTTGAACCCGCCATCGGCCACCGGCTTCGAAAACAGTTCGGCAAAATTGTTTTTGACGTTGCCGATCTCGATCCTGTCCTGAGGACGTCGCGGACCAGCCAGCGACGGTGCCACCGTACCCAGATCGAGCGTTACCACACGGGTGTAATCGATCTGCCCAGATTTCGGGATACCAAACATCTTCTGCGCCTTGAAATACGCTTCGAACGCCGTGATTTCCGCCTTCGTGCGGCCTGTGCCCTTCAGGTAATCGACGGTCGCGTCATCGACCGGGAAGAAGCCCATCGTTGCGCCGTATTCCGGCGCCATGTTGGCAATCGTTGCGCGGTCCGTCAGTGACAACGATTCGGTCCCGTGCCCGAAAAATTCGACAAACTTGCCGACTACTTTTTCCCTGCGCAGCAGTTCGGTGATCGTCAGCACCAGATCGGTCGCGGTGCAGCCTTCACGCAAATGACCGGTCAGGTTCACACCAATCACGTCCGGCGTCAGGAAATACACCGGCTGGCCGAGCATGCCTGCTTCCGCCTCGATGCCGCCTACGCCCCATGCCACGGCGCCCAGACCGTTGATCATCGTCGTATGCGAATCTGTGCCAACCATCGTGTCCGGATAGTACAGCTCGCCCTTGTCGGCTTTTTGCTTGTGCACGCCACGCGCCAGATATTCGAGGTTCACCTGATGCACGATGCCGAACCCCGGCGGCACGACGCCGAAGGTATCGAATGCCTGCATGCCCCACTTCATGAACTGGTAGCGTTCGTTGTTCCGCGTAAATTCGAGCTTCATGTTCAAATCGAGCGCACGTTTCTCGCGGAAATGATCAATCTGCACCGAGTGATCAACCACCAGATCGACCGGCACCAGCGGCTCGATGTTCTTCGGGTTCTTGCCCATTTTGTGTGCCACGTTCCGCATTGCCGCCAGATCAGCCAACAGCGGCACGCCGGTGAAGTCCTGCAATACGATGCGCGATACCACGAACGGGATTTCATCGACACGATCGGCGTTCGGCTGCCAATTCGCCAACTGGCGCACGTGCTCCTCGGTCACCTTCTGACCGTCACAGTTGCGCAGCACTGATTCCAGCACGATGCGGATTGATACCGGCAGGCGCTCAACGTTGACACCCAGTTTCTTCCCCAGTTCGGGAAGCGAATAAAAGCGGCCTTTCTTGCTGTCGGTAAGCTTGAAATCCTTCAGCGTGTTCAGGGTATTGCGGGACATGACTTCTCCATTAGGGATTGCCGTCGCCGGCAATCAAACAAATCAAAACAAGTACAAAACGGACGAAGCAAGAACCCCGCCCGCATAACGATTCACGACGGCGCGACACCAGGCCGCGCCGCCTGAACGGTTCAAATCAATTCAAAATCAGGTCGAATGCTTCAGTTGCACCGCATCCTTGCACTCGTTGGCCAGCTGTTTGCCATTCTTCGAATTCAGCAGAATGCCCTTCGCCGGAATGCCAACCCAGGTCAAGCCATTTTTCGCATTTTCATAGCGATCGGCCCCTGTGGTGGTATTCACACGCAACAGGCGATGCAGCCGGTCGCGCCAGCGAACCGCGATCTGCTTGTCATCGCTTTTTTTCTGGAAAATCGTCAGATTGTTACCCAGCTCACAGCTATAGCTGACGCTGGTGAAGCCCGTGGTATCCGGCACGTCGCCATCGTGTTCAACGGCCTCACTTTCTGCTTTCGCGGCAGATTTCTTTTTGACGGTTTTTTTCGCCACCTTCTTCTTGGTCGTTTTTGAGGTTGCAGGCGCTGTCTCGGCACTGGCTTGCGGCAACGCAAATACCAGACCAAAGGTCAGCAAAAAGGTGGACAGGAATTTCAGCATGGCATTACTCCTTCGACAAAACGCGGGTTCCCGCAAAAATACTGGCGCTATATTATAAATCGTGTCCGCCAAGATGCCGAAAATACCAACCGATCATTGCCCGCGGATGACGATAAATCTTCAGGTCCTGTTGCGCGCGCGGCTTTACACCCGATCGGTGCAGAACGGGCATGACAACGGAAAACCGCACAAAATAGATAAAGTTAATACCCGATAAAGTACGATATACATTATCATTCCGAGATTCTGCACTTTGTTTTTTTGATGGACTGTCAATGAAAAACTCCGATACCAAGGTAACGCTGACCTTTTCCGATGGCACACCGCCAGTCGATCTGCCTGTTTACAAGGCATCGATAGGGCCGGATGCGATCGACATCCGCACGCTATACAACACGACCGGCAAGCTCTCCTACGATCCCGGCTTCATGTCCACTGCATCGTGCGATTCGTCGATCACCTATATCGATGGCGAAAAAGGCATCCTGCTGTACCGTGGCTATCCGATCGAGCAACTGGCGGTAAAAGGTGATTTCATGGACACCTGCTTCCTGCTGCTGAAGGGCGAGTTGCCGACCGCCGCGCAAAAGGATGTTTTCGTCAACGCCTTCAAGCATCAGACGATGCTGCACGAGCAGATGCAGTTTTTCTTCCGCGGTTTTCGCCGCGACGCGCATCCTATGGCGGTGCTGGTCGCAACTGTCGGCGCGTTATCCGCGTTCTATCATGAATCGATCGACATCGCCGATCCGGAGCATCGCGAGGAATCCGCGCTGAGCATCATTGCCAAGATGCCGACGCTGGTCGCCATGGCGTACAAATATTCAATCGGCCAGCCGTTCGTCTATCCGCGCTACGACCTGTCGTACAGCGAAAATTTCCTGCGAATGATGTTCGCCACCCCGGCTGAAGATTACAAGGTCAATCCGGTGCTGGCGCGCGCGCTCGACCGCATCATGATCCTGCATGCCGATCATGAACAGAATGCCTCGACCTCAACCGTGCGCCTTGCTGGCTCCAGCGGCGCAAATCCGTTTGCCTGCATCGCGGCCGGCATCGCGTCATTGTGGGGACCGCTGCATGGCGGCGCAAATGAGGCGACGCTGACGATGCTCAGACAAATCGGAACGGTCGACAAGGTGCCTGAATTCATTCAGCACGTAAAAAACCGCACCGGCGGCGTGCGGCTGATGGGATTCGGTCACCGCGTGTACAAGAATTTCGACCCGCGCGCCATTCTGATGCGCGAAACCTGCCATGAAGTGCTGGGCGAACTGGGGCTGAAGGATCACCCGCTGTTCAAGGTTGCACTGGAAATCGAAAAGTACGCGCTGGAAGATGATTACTTCGTTTCACGCAAACTGTATCCGAACGTGGACTACTACTCCGGCATCGTCCAGTCCGCTCTGGGCATTCCGACCTCGCTGTTCACCGGTATTTTCGCGATGGCGCGCACCGCCGGCTGGATCGCGCAGTGGAAAGAAATGATCGCCGATCCGGAACACCGGATTGCCCGCCCGCGTCAGCTGTACACCGGCGCAACCACGCGCGAAGTGCCATCAATCGAAGATCGCGGCTAAAGCGCTTCATCGTAGCCATCCCGGCCCGCAAAATATACTCGCGAGAGTATTTTTAGCGGGCCACAGAAATAGTGGCGAAACACTGTGTTTTTGCCGCATACCCCCGCAAAAACGATAAACGTCCGCCATAACCACATGCAACACACGGTTATGCGACAATAATTGCACACGATCAGGCATGGACTGACGACTATCGAATACAGTAAGCTCACTTAAAAAACTCACTTCCAATCAAAATGCACTCCGCCGACCGGTCAGGCCGGCAGGCGGATAACCGGATTTTCGCGAAGCGCGAAGAAAGGTGGCAATATGATGCAGAAAGACGTTTCCACGTCGTACCTGTTCGCAGGCAATGCGCCTTATGTCGAACAGTTGTACGAAGCCTATCTGAACAACCCCCATTCGGTGCCGGACAACTGGCGCGACTGGTTCAATGCGATGCAAAATGTGCCAGCATCGGATGGATCCAGCCGGCATGATGTCGCGCATGCGCCGGTAATTGCATCGTTCACCGAACGTGCGAAGCACGGCCCGTTCCGCAACGTGGTCACGCCGGTCAGTTCCGAAATGGAACGCAAGCAGGTTGCGTCGCAACAGTTGACCGCAGCCTACCGCATCCTCGGTTCGCAATGGGCGAATCTGGATCCATTGCAGCGACACCAGCGGCCGCATATCCCCGAACTCGAACACAGCTTTTACGGACTCACCGATGCCGACATGGATCTGGTGTTCAACATCGGCAACACCTACTTCGGCGTCGAAACGGCAACGCTGCGCGACCACCTGCAATTCCTGCGTGACACCTACTGCCGCTCGATCGGCGCCGAATTCATGTACATCAGCGATCAGGCGCAAAAGCGCTGGATGCAGCAGCGGCTCGAATCGACGCGCGCGACACCGGATTTCACCGAAGAGCAGAAGCGGCACATCCTGGAGCGCATCACGGCGGCGGAAGGGCTGGAGCGCTACCTGCACACGCGCTATGTTGGGCAGAAGCGGTTTTCACTTGAAGGCAGCGAGAGCGTCATCGCGGCACTGGATGAAGTGATCCAGCGCGGCGGCGCCAACGGCATTCAGGAAATCGTGCTCGGCATGGCGCATCGCGGCCGGCTGAACGTGCTGGTCAACATCATGGGCAAGCTGCCGCGCGACCTGTTTGCCGAATTCGAGGAAAAACAGGCGGCCGATCTGCCTTCCGGCGACGTCAAATACCATCAGGGCTTCACCCGGGATGTGGCGACACCCGGCGGGCCGGTGCATCTGGCGCTGGCGTTCAACCCGTCGCATCTGGAAATCGTCAATCCGGTGGTCGAAGGCTCGGCGCGAGCGCGAATGGATCACCGCGGCGATCTCGACGGGTCACAAGTGTTGCCGGTGCTGGTTCATGGCGACGCCGCATTCACCGCGCAAGGCGTGGTGATGGAAACGCTGAACTTGGGCCAGACACGTGGTTTCAGCACTGGCGGCACGGTGCATATCGTGATCAACAACCAGATCGGTTTTACCACATCCGACCCGCGCGACTCGCGCTCGACGCTGTACTGTACCGACGTGGCAAAAATGGTCGAAGCACCTGTGCTGCATGTCAACGGCGACGACCCGGAAGCGGTGGTATTCGCAGCGCAGGTGGCGCTCGATTTCCGCATGGCGTTCAAGAAAGACATCGTGCTCGACATCGTCTGCTACCGCAAGCTCGGGCATAACGAACAGGACACGCCGGCGCTGACGCAACCGCTGATGTACCAGAAAATCGCGCAGCAGCAAGGCGTGCGCCGGCTATATGGCCGCAGGCTGGCGGCGCAAGGCATCATCTGGCAAGGCGAGGAAGAAGATGTCGCGGCCTCGTTCCGCAAGGTGATGGATTCCGGCGTGTTCGATACCGACCCGGTTTTTGCCAGCTACCCGAACAAGACCGAAGTCGACTGGGCGCCGTTCCTGAACCGCAAGTGGACCGACGCGGCCGATACGGCCATGCCGATCGAAGAGTTGATGCGTCTGTCGGAACGCATCACCACCGTGCCGGATGATTTCGAACTGCATCCGCTCGCCGCCAAAGTGCTGAAGGATCGCGCCGCGATGGGGCGCGGCGAAATCGAGCTCGACTGGGGCATGGGCGAGCATCTTGCTTTCGCCTCGCTGCTGGCTTCCGGCTATCCGATCCGCCTGTCCGGACAGGATTCAGGACGCGGCACGTTCGCACACCGTCATGCGGTGCTGCACGACCAGCATCGCGAACGCTGGGATGTCGGCACCTATACGCCGCTGGAACATGTATCTGACAGGCAAGCGAATTTCACCGTCATCGATTCGGTGCTGTCCGAAGAAGCTGCGCTTGGCTTCGAATACGGCTACTCGACCGCAGTACCGAACACGCTCACCATCTGGGAAGCGCAGTTCGGCGATTTCGCCAACGGCGCGCAAGTCGTGATCGACCAGTTCATCAGTTCGGGCGAAGTCAAATGGGGGCGCGCCTGCGGTCTGGTGATGCTGCTGCCGCACGGCTACGAAGGCCAGGGACCGGAACATTCATCGGCCCGAATCGAACGCTTCCTGCAACTGTGCGCGGAAAACAACATGCAGATCGCGCAGCCGACGAGCGCAGCGCAGATATTCCACCTGCTGCGCCGCCAAATGATCCGCCGCTTCCGCAAGCCGCTGATCGTGCTGACACCGAAGTCGCTGTTGCGTCACAAGGATGCCAGCTCGCCGCTGGCAGACCTGGCAAAGGGCGGATTCAAGACCGTCATCGGCGAAATTGATGAAACCATCCGCGCCGATGATGTCAAGCGGATGCTGGTCTGCTCCGGCAAGGTTTACTACGACCTGCTGCACGCTCGCCGCGAACAGGGCCGAAGCGATATCGCCATCGTTCGCATCGAACAGTTGTACCCGTTCCCGCACAAGACTTTCGGCGACGAATTGAAAAAATATCCGAACCTGGCTGAAGTGGTCTGGACGCAGGATGAACCGCAGAATCAGGGCGCGTGGTTCCAGATCCAGCACAACCTGCTCGGCCAGATGGAAAGCGGACAAAAGCTCGGCTTTGCCGGGCGGCCGCCAAGCGCTTCGCCGGCGGTTGGCTACTACCACAAACACGCGGCGCAGCAAAAGGAATTGCTGGCGCAGGCATTCGCCCGCCTGAAGGGCGTGATTTTTACCAAATAACCGTTGAATCCGGAGAAAAACAATGGCTGTACTGGAAGTCAAGGTTCCGCAACTGTCGGAATCGGTTGCCGAAGCCTCACTGATACAGTGGCGCAAGCAGGTTGGCGAAAGCGTCAGGCAGGACGATAACCTAGTCGATATCGAAACCGACAAGGTGGTGCTGGAACTGCCCGCGCCGGGATCCGGCGTGCTAGTGCAAATCATCAAGGGGAACGGCGAAAGTGTCGTCGCCGGTGAAACGATTGCACTGATCGACAGCGAAGCGGTCGCATCGGTAACGGCGGCGCCCGCACCGGCACCGAGGCCGTCGGCAGTCAGCGCCCCGGCGCCTTCTGCGCCATCAGTACCGTCTGCATCATCGCAGCCCCCCGCGCCTGCGCCATCGACCGAAATCGTGCCGGCGGCGCGCACGCAGCCGCCACCGCCGGTTTCCTCGTCACGCGCGATCGCGGCGCCAATCAACGCCGAACTGGCCAACCGGCCGGAAGACCGCGTGCCGATGAGCCGACTGCGCGCGCGCATCGCCCAGCGGCTGCTGGAATCACAGATGAATACCGCTTCGCTGACCACGTTCAACGAAGTCAACATGCAGCCGGTGATCGACCTGCGCAACCGCTACAAGGACAAATTCGAGCAGGAACACGATGTTCGCCTCGGCTTCATGTCGTTCTTCGTCAAGGCGGCGGTAGCAGCGCTGAAGAAATATCCGATCATGAATGCCTCAATCGACGGCAATGACATCGTCTATCACGGCTATTTCGACATCGGCATAGCAATCAGTTCGCCGCGCGGACTGGTGGTGCCGGTAATGCGCGACGCGGATCAAATGTCGATCGCCGACATTGAGCGCAAAATCGCCGAGTTCGGCACGCAGGCGCGCGATGGCCGGCTGACACTGGACGATCTTACCGGCGGCACGTTCTCGATTTCGAATGGCGGCGTGTTTGGCTCGATGCTGTCCACGCCGATCATCAACCCACCGCAATCGGCCATTCTCGGTATCCATGCAACCAAAGACAGGCCGGTGGTCGAAAACGGACAAATCGTGATCCGTCCGATGAATTACCTTGCGCTGTCGTATGATCACCGCCTGATTGACGGCCGCGAAGCCGTACTGGCGCTAGTCGCCATCAAGGACGCGCTTGAAGACCCGGCGCGTCTGCTGCTCGACATCTGACGGAACGATTGCTCATGACGACATTTTCTCTCCTCGCCCGCCCTTGCCTGCTGGCGGCAACTGCGACAACCGTTGCTGCGCTCGCCGCGCCGGCAAGCGCGCAGCAGGTGGTGCCGGGCAAACCTGCCTTGTCGCCCGCGCCCCAAACCTCTGCGCAGTCAACAAAGGCAGAAGCGCTGCCGGCGCCGATTGATCTGCGGCAACGCTACCCGAAAGACAGCATTTCATCGGTTGAAACCGCAGACAAGGCGATTGCCGATGCAAAAAGCGAACGCAACGCAATCGAAGCGCGTTTCAAGACCGAAGAGAGACGCTGCTACCGGCAGGAATTTTTCGCCAACAAGTGCCGCGATCTGGCGAAAGAACAGCGGCGGCTGGCACTGAATCAGGTACGCGAAGTGCAAATCGAAGCGGAGCGTTACAAGCGCCATGCGGCCGTGATCAAGCGTGACTCGGCGCTGGCTGAAAAACGCAAGCAGGAACCGGCCGACGCGCAAGCGCGCGCAGCGTCTGCCGCCGCCCATGCCAGCAAGATGGGTGCCAAACAGCAGGAAATGCAGCGCAAGCAGCAAACCACCGAAAATCAGCGCGATGAGCGCGAAAGCGCATACGCCGAAAAATTGCGCAAGGCCGAAGAACGGCAACGCAAGGTAGCTGAAAAGAAAACGAAAAAAGAAGAAAGGCGCCGGAAAAAGGTTCAGGCACAAGCCGATAAAGACAAACCGCCATCTCCGCCGCAACAAATCGAACCGACCAAGCGTTAGCGCGTACCCGAGGCAATCACGCTGCGGCCAGATTATGCCGTGCTACGCGCTACCAGCTTGATCACGGCCAGCGAACAATTATCGCCCTTGCCATGCGCGCGCTCGCGCGCCTTGCCGATCAGCATTTCCGATGCCTGACGCGGCGTGTTCATCGCAATCGCAGCTCCGAGTTCTGCCTCGCTGAAATAGTGCCACAGCCCGTCCGAACACAGCAGAAAGGAATCGCCCGGCTGCAAGTTCTGGTACTGGCCGATGGTCACATACGGTTCCTTCTTGCTGCCCAACCCGTTCACCAGCAGATTCGCCATCCGGTGGTTTTTCGCCTGCTCGCGCGTCAGTTCACCTTTGGCCACCATCGTTTCGACGAGCGAATGGTCTATCGTGTGCTCGGCAAAATTCGGTCCGCGAAAACGGTACAGGCGTGAATCGCCAGCATGCGCCCAGATGGCCTTGCGATCCGGGGTCAGCACCAGCGCCACCACCGTCGTATGCGGATCGCTTTCCTCCGACATGCCAATCAGCCGGATGATCGTGTGCGATTCGGCGACGATGGTTTTCAGCAACGTCTCGACATCGTGCGTCAGCGGCGAGAATTCATCGAAATTCTGCTTCGCGGTCCGGATGATTTGTTCGGCCGCCATCGCTCCGCCCTGCACGCCCCCCATGCCGTCCGCCAGCACCGCCAGCATGTAGCCGGGCGCTTTCGGCGCGGCCAGCAGCGCGACGCGATCCTGCTGTTCCTTGCGATCCCCGATATGCTGGCCGGTACCGGCTTCGATTTGGTAGAAATTCATGCTTGTTACAAAAGAAATATTTGAGCACGCGCATGATAGCAAAAGGCGCGCCTTTTGCCGCATGTCATTCTGTCTAATTTGCGCAATGCTATCGTTTTTGAACCGGAATGTGCTAAAACAAGCTGCGCCCACCGCAGATTTTCGCAAAATGATGGGGTATATATGAAAATTTGGCTGCCTGGCCTCATATTCACTGGACATCAAAAAATACTCCACCCAGTATATTCTGACCGTTTTTCGTGATATTTATTCGCTGAAAAGGCTATCCGCATGGCAGATCACCCCCGCAACAAGGCCACAGATGCCACCCCGCAGCCCGCATGGCACACCCAGGATGCTGCCGGTGTGGCCACGCAACTGGAAGTAAATGCCGCCACAGGCCTGACAGCGGCAGTAGCGGCGCAACGTCTGGCAATCCATGGCGAAAATGTGATCCGGGAACAGCCGCCGCAGCCTGCATGGCGGGTCTTCATCCGGCAGTTCAATGATTTCATGATCGCCATATTGCTGGTGGCTGCCGTGATATCAAGCTTTGTCGGCGATGCGAAGGATGCGCTGGCCATCGTCGCCATCGTACTGCTGAACGCCATCATCGGCTTCATGCAGGAACGGCGCGCGCAACATGCGCTCGCCGCGCTGCGGAAAATGGCGGCAACAACGGCGCAGGTGCGGCGCGGCGGCGAACGGCAAACCATTCCGTCCAGCGCGCTGGTGCCGGGGGACATCGTGCTGCTCGAAGCGGGCAATATCGTACCGGCAGACCTGCGGCTGCTCGAGATCGCGCAATTCAAGGTGGATGAATCGCTGCTGACCGGCGAAGCAATCACGGCTGAAAAACATGGCGACGCATTGCCCGATGCCAGGCTGTCATTGGGCGACCGCATCAACATGGCGTTCAAGGGCACGACCGCAACTTACGGCCGCGCAGCCGGCATCGTGGTTGCGACCGGCATGGCGACCGAACTCGGCCAAATCGCCGCGCTGCTGGAGGAAGGCAACGAAACGGCAACGCCACTGCAACGGCGGCTGGCGGCATTCGGCCGCCATATCGGCTACTCGGTGCTGGCTATCTGCGCACTGGTATTTGCCGTCGGTCTGCTGCGCGGCGAAAAGGCGGTGCTGATGTTCATGACATCGGTCAGCCTGGCGGTGGCCGCGATTCCCGAAGCGTTGCCGGCCATCATCACGGTTTCACTGGCGCTCGGCGCGCGCAAGATGGTGCGGCAAAACGCGCTGATCCGGCGCCTGCCAGCGGTCGAAACGCTCGGCTCGGTCACGGTCATCTGTTCCGACAAGACCGGCACGCTGACGCAAAACAAGATGCACGTGGCGCAGTTGCACGCCGATGGCCGGATGCTGCAACACGGACAAGCTGCGCATGCTGACGAACCATGGCCCAGCTTGCTGACGGCACTGGCGCTGTCGAACGATGCGCAAAGGAAACCGGATGGCGAGGCGATCGGCGATCCGACCGAAATCGCGCTTCATCTGGCCGCGCACGATGCGGGTTACGACAAGGCGATGCTGGCCGCAGTCGCCCCTCGCGTGCAGGAATTGCCATTCGATGCCGAACGCAAGCGGATGACTACAGTTCACCGGCGGCAGGATGGCATCATCGCCTACACCAAAGGCGCGCCCGAATCGGTGCTGCCGCGCTGCACTGCCATGCTGACTGAAAACGGCGAGCGTCCAATTGATGCCGCTGCCCTGTTCGCCATCGCGGACAAAATGGCGGCGGAAGGCTTGCGCGTGCTGGCGCTCGCGCAACGGCGCTGGCCTTCGCTGCCGGCACCATCAGCCACGCCCGACGAGATCGAAACACAACTGACATTCATCGGTCTGGCCGGCCTGATCGATCCGCCGCGGCCGGAAGCGCGGCAAGCGGTCGCATTGTGCCAGAGCGCCGGCATCTTGCCGGTAATGATCACCGGCGACCATCCGCTGACCGCAAAAGCCATAGCGCGCCAGCTTGGCATCGCCAATGAAGATGGCGCAGTGCTGACCGGCGTTCAACTGTCTGCGATGGGCGCTGACGAACTGCGCCGGCAAGTGGCCAGGGTGCGCGTGTATGCGCGGGTCGATCCGGCGCAGAAAATCCGCATCGTCGAAGCCTTGCAGGCAAGCGGCGAAATCGTCGCGATGACCGGCGATGGCGTCAACGACGCGCCGGCGCTCAAGCGCTCCGACATCGGCGTCGCAATGGGCAAGGGCGGGACCGATGTCGCGCGCGAGGCATCCAGTTTGGTACTGCTGGACGACAATTTCGCCACCATCGTCGGCGCGGTGCGCGAAGGGCGCCGCATCTTCGACAACATCCGCAAGTTCATCCGCTACTCGATGACCGGCAATTCGGCCAAAATCCTGACCATCTTTCTCGCGCCCTTTCTCGGCATGCCGATCCCGCTGCTGCCGATACACATCCTGTGGATCAATTTCCTGACCGATGGCCTGCCCGGGCTGGCGCTGGCGGCCGAACCAGCGGAACAAGGCGTGATGCAGCGCCCTCCGCGCGCGCCGGACGAACCGGTTTTCGCGCACGGCATGTGGCAGCATATCCTTTGGTGCGGATTGACGATGGCGGCCGTTGCCCTGTTCGCGCAGGCATGGGCCATCCACACCAATTCAGCCCACTGGCAAACGATGGTGTTCACCGTGCTGACACTGGCGCAGATGTGGCATGTGCTGACGATCCGCTCGGAACGCGAATCGCTGTTCGCACAAGGGCTGTCATCAAACCTGCCTCTCTTGGGCGCCGTCGCCTTCACCTTTGCGCTGCAAATGGCTACCATCTACGTTCCGTGGATGAACGCGCTGCTACACACCGAACCGCTGTCCGCTGCCGACCTCGCCCTGTGCCTGCTGCTGTCGTCGCTGGTGTTCGTGCTGGCTGAAATCGAAAAATGGCTGCGGCGCCGGGGCTGGATTTATCGCTAAACCGACCATTGGCGACAAGCGGGTGGTGTACCATTGCGGCTGACCACAACCAGCCGCAATCCGAGTTTCCACCTTGAGCGACGCCACCCCAGATTCCCCTCCCCCCGGCGAACACGACGCCGAGCTAGAACGGCTGTTTGCCGCCGACGGCCCGCTGGCGGCGGCGGTCGCGTCGTTCCGCCCGCGCCCGTCGCAAACCGGCATGGCGCAGGCGATTGCAAACGCGATCGCCAAAAATGAAGTACTGGTGGCCGAAGCCGGCACCGGCACCGGCAAGACCTTCGCCTATCTGGTGCCGGCGCTGCTGTGGGGCGGCAAGGTGGTCGTCTCGACCGGCACCAAGAACCTGCAGGATCAGCTTTTCCTGCGCGACATTCCGACCGTGCGTCATGCACTCAACGTGCCGGTGACGATTGCGCTACTCAAGGGGCGTTCGAACTACCTGTGCCACTTCCATCTGGCGCGCACGCTGGAAAACGGCCGGCTAACGTCGCGCGAGGATGTCGGCCACCTGCGCTCGATCTCGCGCTTTGCCAAGACCACGCAGACCGGCGACAAGGCCGAACTGTCGTCGGTGCCGGAAAACGCGCCGATCTGGAATCTGGTGACCTCGACCCGCGACACCTGCCTCGGCGCCGAATGCGGCCACTATCAGGATTGCTTCGTGATGAAGGCGCGGCGCGAAGCGCAGCAGGCGGACGTGGTGGTGGTCAACCATCACCTGTTCTTCGCCGATGTGGCGTTGAAGGATACCGGCGTGGCCGAACTGCTGCCGACAGCGAATACGGTGATCTTCGACGAAGCGCACCAGTTGCCGGACACGGCGACCTTGTTCTTCGGCGAATCGGTCTCGACTTCGCAAGTGTTTGAACTGTGCCGCGATGTGCTGGCCGAAGGGCTGACCCACGCGCGCGACGGCGCGAAATGGCCGGACGTGATCGCGCCGGTGGAAAAAGCCGCGCGCGACTTGCGGTTGACGATTCCGGACGACTTCACCCGGCTGGCAGTGAACCAGCTCGCGCCGTCATGCGGCCTGTTCCCGGCGCTGGAAAAACTGCAAACCGAACTGGCGGCGATGACGGCGGTGCTGGAGAATCAGGCCGAGCGCGCCGACACGCTGGCGCTGTGCCGCGACCGCGCGGTACTGCTGGGCGAGGCGCTGCAAGCGTGGAAAAAGAAGGCCCATGCCGAAGGCGACGGCACGGAAAGCGGCGACAAGGAAATCGACCAAACCGAAGCAAGCGAAGCGGTGCTGTGGGTCGAAGCATTTTCATCCTCGCTGCAACTGCACGCGACACCGCTGTCGATTGCGCCGATCTTCAGCAAGCAGCGCGAAGGCACGCCGCGCGCATGGATTTTCACTTCGGCCACATTGGCGGTGAAAAACGATTTTCACCATTTCGCGTCGCAAATGGGTTTGACCGACGAGCCGGCGCAAACATGGCCCAGCCCGTTCGACTATGGCCGCCAGGCGCTACTGTACGCGCCGGAAAACATGCCGCCGCCAAATTCGGCCGGCTATACCGACGCGGTGCTCGACGCCGCGCTGCCGCTGATCGAAGCGGCCGGCGGGCGCGCGTTCGTGCTGTGCACCACGCTGCGCGCGGTCAACCGCGCCGGCGAACGGCTGCGCGACGAATTCGCGCAACGAGGGTGGCCGTACACACTCCTGGTGCAGGGCGACGCCGGCCGCACCGAACTGCTGGATCGCTTCCGCGCCGCTGGCAACGCGGTGCTGGTCGGCAGCCAGAGCTTCTGGGAAGGCGTGGACGTGCGCGGCGACGCGCTGTCGGTGGTGATCATCGACCGGCTGCCGTTCGCGCCGCCGGACGATCCGGTGCTGGCGGCACGCATCGCGACGATGGAAAAACACGGCGGCAACGGTTTCATGGATTACCAGTTGCCGGAGGCGATCATCAGCCTGAAACAGGGCGCAGGCCGGCTGATCCGTGATGAAACCGACCGCGGCGTGCTGATGATCTGCGACCCGCGGCTGATCACGGCCCGCTACGGCCGGCGCATCTGGCAAAGCCTGCCGCCGTTCGCGCGCAGCAGAAAACTGGACGAGGTACTGGCGTTTCTGGCGAATGAACCGCCGCCGGACGCCTGATTTACACCCAAACAGCATGGTATAGGCGTAAATACCGACAGCGAACCAGATATTCAGCGCCAGTTCAAAGATACTACCGGCAGTATCTTTCACCACCCACCGTCGTTGCAACCCGCGCCAGCAGCGTCATGGCTGCGTCATATTCATCTGTCACCATGAAGGAAACCATAAAAAGGAGTCCCTCATGAGTGACCAACGCGGAATCTGCATGAACCTCGGTTCGTGCACCAACGCCGATAACAGCAAGCCGATTATCGTTCCCTCTTGCGCGCCCTTCATCTGCCCGGAATGCAGCAAGCCGCTGCAATCGTCGCCTGAAATTTCCGGCCGGCGCAATCCGATCAACCTCATGATCGCGATTTTCGCGCTGGTGGCAATCGGTTTCGGCATGTTCAGCTTTTTCTCGTCCGCTCCGTCCGCCCCGACCAAGCAAGCCATCGCCGCGTCGGCGCCGGCCAAATCAAATGTGATGCTGCGCTTCGCCGGCTCGAACACGATCGGCAGTGAACTGCTGCCGGCGCTGGCCGAAGCCTACCTGAAGAAGGAAGGCGCAACCGCGGTAAAGCGCACGCCGGGCAAGGATGCCGAAGAAGTCACTGTCGCCGACAGCGCAAAGCCGGAAGCGGCGATTGAAATCAAATCGCACGGCTCCAGCACCGCATTCAAAGCCCTGCTCGACCGGAGCGCCGACATCGGCATGTCTTCGCGCAAGATCAAGGGCGATGAAGTCACCAAGCTGGCGCCACTGGGCGACGTGACGCAGGCATCGCGCGAACACGTGCTGGCGCTCGACGGCATCGCCGTCATCGTCAACCGCGACAATCCTGTTTCCGCGCTGTCGAAAGACCAGATCGCCGCCATTTTCTCCGGCGTGATCACCGACTGGGCGGAACTGAAACGCAAACCGGGCAAAATCACGCTGTACGCGCGCGACGAAAAATCCGGCACCTGGGATACTTTCAAGTCGATCGTGCTGGGCAACCTGCTGCTCGACGGCCAGGCGAAGCGGTTCGAAGACAGCAATGATCTTTCGACCAGGGTGGCGCAGGACGTGAACGCCATCGGCTTCGTCGGCCTGCCATTCGTGAAGGACAACAAGGCGCTGGCGGTGTCCGATGCCGGCACCTCGCCGCTGATCGCCACCCGCCTGACGGTGGCGACCGAAGACTATCCGCTGTCGCGCCGGCTGTATCTGTACACGCCGGACACGAACACGAATCCGCATGTGCGCAAGTTCGCCGAATTCGCACTGTCGCGCGCCGGCCAAGACATCGTCAAGCAATACGGTTTCATCGAGTTGAACGTCGAATCGAGCAAGACTGCTGCCGCGGCCGCGCCACAAAGCGGCATGCCGACCGAATATGCGCGCCTGACGGCTGGCGCGCAGCGTCTGTCGCTGAACTTCCGCTTCATGCCCGGCTCGCACCGGCTGGATAACAAGGCGGTGCGCGACCTCGACCGCGTGCTGGAGTTCCTCGGCAATGCGCCGGGCCAGCGCGTGATGCTGTTCGGCTTCTCCGATTCGCAGGGCGACGCCAACGCCAACCTGAACCTGTCGCGCGAACGCGCGAAGGCGGTGGCGGAAGAACTGGTCAAGCGCGGCGTGAAAATCGACACGATTACCGGCTACGGCGCCACGCTGCCGGTGGCCAGCAACCAGAGCGCGGAAGGGCGCGACAAGAACCGCCGGGTTGAGATCTGGGTGAAAAAGTAAAACTCGCGGGCCGCTACGTGCCAATTGCATGTGTGCGTGTGTGGCCTGCAATTTATTACGGCGTGTCTTTCCTGCGCCTTGAAATGCCCGGTTTGCCGTCTTATACCCTAACCGGGCATTTTTCATTCATGCCGCCGAAACGCGCTGCAGTTGGCTTTGCTTGAAATGCGGTCAGGTCGCAACGGCGTCAAAATAACTGACCAGAAGTGACTTTTCAGTCAATAAGACCAAAAATATACTCCCGCCAGTATTTAAAATAAGCCAGCAAATATGTGGCCCATCTGCATGTTTTGGCAATATACCCCCGCAATATTTATTGCTGCGGCTTCTTGCCTTCCTTGATTTCCTCGCGGCGCAGCGCCTGCCATTCACGCTCTCGCGCATCGATCAGCGAGTGGTCGTAAAAGTTCGCATCCGGCGAACGACGCGCAATCACCAGTTGTTCCAGCGCCGATGACAGGCTGCCGTTGATGGCATATGCATGTGCCATTGCCAGATGCGTCAGCGCCTGCTTGTTCTGCGCGGCGTAAGTCTTGGCCAGTTGCCGGTAAAGCTTCGGCTCTTCGCGGTAGCTCAATACCTGCTCGCGCAGATACGACGCCGCCTCTTCCAGCCGGCCGGCAGCGTACAGCGTTTCCGCGTATTGCAACGCTATTCCGCGCGACAGCGGCAAGGCACTGCGCGCCTGCTTCGCTTCCCTCACCGCTTCTGCCCGCTGCCCGGCTGCCAGCCGCAAATCGATCGACAGGCTGGCAAAGAATACGTTGCGCGATGCCGCCGGATCTTTCGCCTCGCTGCGCGCCTGCTGCAGCAACGAGCGCGCCTTCGCCAGTTCGCCGCGCTTGAATGCTACCAGCGCCTGGCCGTAATGCGCGGCAATGGTCTGCATCCGGGTCTTGATTGCAAGCTGGTTCTCGAACGCGCGAGTGGTATCGGCCAACCCTTGCGTCGACTCATCCTGCAGCACCCGCAGCCGCGCCTTGGCCAGATGGAAATCCAGGCTGTCCGCCCGCTGCCGGTAACGCTGTTCGCGGATGCGCGCCTGAATGTCGGCAATCCGCTCGGTCGTCACCGGATGAGTGCGCAGGTAGGCTGGCGTGGTGTCGCTGTAGGCGCGCGTGGCGGTCTGCATCCGGGTGAAAAACACGGTCATGCCGGCCGGATCGTAGCCGCCCGCTTTCAGGATCTGGAAACCGATGCGGTCGGCCTCGCGCTCGGCCTCGCGCGTGAAATTGATCTGTCGCTGCGCCGCCAGCCCCAGCCCGCCGGTCATGATACCCATCGCCGCATCGCTGCTGCTGCGCGCCGCCGCCGCTGCCAGCACCGCCGCCGCGACCGGAATCAGCATGTCCTGGCTTTGCTGCCCCATCATGCGCGCGATGTGTCGCTGCGCGACGTGTCCGATTTCGTGCGCAATCACCGATGCCAGCTCGGATTCGCTTTGCGCGGTCAAGAGCAGCGCCGAATGCACGCCGATGAAGCCGCCCGGCAACGCAAACGCATTGATGTTCGAATCGCGCACGGCGAAGAAAAAGAAATCGTTGCCAGTTTCGCCGCGCGCTTCCGGATACAACGCGACCATGCCATTGCCCAGGCCGTTCAGATATTCGATCAGCGGCGCATCATCGAGATAATCCGGATCGCGCCGAACCATCTGCATCACTTCTTCGCCCAGCTTGCGTTCCTGCACCGGCGTCAGCCCGCTGCGGGCAGTATCGCCCAGATTCGGCAGGTTAGACTGCGCCACGGCCGGCGACAACGGCATGGCCAACGCCGCGCAGACGGCTGCCAGCAGCAGCGCCGAAGCGCTGCGGGAAACGAAAGCAAACGGAAACAGGATGCGACCAGGCTTCATCATGCGCCTCAACAAAACGGGTTCGGTATATGATACCTCCACTTAGGGAGCGCAGAAGAAATCGGTGAGCGCAATGAGATGCAAGGCGCACGGCGCGCAGGAACCGGAATGTAGATACAGGTACATGAGGCTTCCGAGCACCGCGCAACGCAGCAGATCGTCCGCGCAACCATTTATTCAGCGTTTCCTTAGGTTTCACTTATTCTTCTGACACATCCCGTTGCCATGACATCCGCAAAAAAAATGAACGAAGCCAACAGCACCGGTCTGACCCATTTCGATGAAAGCGGTCAGGCATGGATGGTCGGTGTTGGCGACAAGGCGCAAACCCGCCGCATCGCGGTCGCGGTCGGTGAAATCCTGATGCAGCCGGAAACCTTCGCCGTGATTGAAGCCGGCAATGCCGGCAAGGGCGACGTCATCGGCATCGCGCGCATCGCCGCCATCATGGCCGCCAAACGTACCGCCGACCTGATCCCGCTGTGCCACCCGCTGGCGCTGACGCGCGTGAACGTGGATTTCATGCCGGACAAGGTAAAACCGGCTATAGCCTGCATCGTCGAAGTCGAAACCGTCGGCCAGACCGGCGTCGAAATGGAAGCACTGACGGCGGTACAAATCGGCCTGCTGACGATTTACGACATGTGCAAGGCGATCGACCGCAGCATGACAATCACCAACGTGCGGTTGCTGGAAAAACGCGGCGGAAAGTCGGGCGACTGGGTAAGGGCCTGACAACCCATTGATTTATTGATGTATTTTTAGACACCGAGAAGTGACGCAGGCACCGAGCCTCTGACGAAGCTCGGTTCACCAACGACAGCGCAAACCTCGAAAAATGCTTTTTGTCCCTCGTTTGTCCCTTTCAGGAGAAACGATGGCAACTTTCCGCAAGTATGGACGAGGCTGGCAAGCTCGTGTCCGGCGACGTGGGTATCCCGACCAAACAAAAAGTTTTCCAACCAAGCTTGAGGCTGAGCGTTGGGCGCGAACCATTGAAAGTGAGATGGATCGCTGTGAATTCGTCAGCCGTAAAGACGCAGTGCAATCAATTTTTGGTGATGTTATCCAGCGTTACATGGAAACCATCACGCCGAAGAAGCGCGGTCACGTTGAGGAAACGTTTCGGCTGAAAGCAACGTTACGACACAGCATTGCCAAATTAAGCATGGCGAACCTTACTCCGCAGGCTGTTGCCGGCTACAGAGATGATCGGTTGCGCACATGCAAGGCCAACACAGTCATCCGCGATCTTGCAGTCTTATCGTCAATCATCAATCATGCAAAGCGTGAATGGGGCATCGTCATCCCCAATCCGGTGGAGATGATTCGCAAGCCATCGATGCCACCCGGCCGCGACAGAGTGCTATCGGAAACGGAGGAAGCTCGGCTGCTGAACGCACTCGAACCAACCGGACGCAGGAACACCATCATGCAGCCACTTGTAATCATCGCCATTGAGACCGCCATGCGCCGTGGTGAACTGCTCAGCCTCCAGTGGGAAAATGTGCATTTGGACAGACGGATTCTCTTCTTGCCGATGACCAAAAATGGGCTGTCTCGATATGTACCGTTATCAAGTCGAGCTATCGAAACATTCGGTTCGTTGCCAAGGTCGCAGGACGACGGCCGAGTGTTCGCAATCAACACCGCCGCGATGGAGGCAGCTTTTCTCAAAGCCGTCAGACGCGCTGAACTTGGCAATCTGCATTTTCATGACCTGCGACACACAGGAGCCAGCCGCATGGCCAAGAAGTTGCCGAACGTGATTGAACTTGCCTCGGTAACAGGTCACACGTCTTTGCAGATGCTCAGACGCTATTACCATCCCAAGGCGGAAGAGCTTGCGTTAAAACTTGGATAATCGCGGCAAGTTTCTCTTATCAGTGCCTTCTTTTCTAGGAAATACGGTCAGTAGTAGGACGTAAAGGCAGGTCGCGCTTGTAGCGCCAGATGCGTTCAAAGAACTTCGCATTGGGTTTTAGCCTCAATAAGGTTCCTTGAAGCCGATATTAAGTATATGATAGTCAAATCAACTTATGTATTGTTGCCGCTATTCGTTCTGATCACCTACTAAGACTCATTAAATATGAAAATTGATCAAGGCCATGAACTCCAAGACGTTTTCGTCTTATCAGGAATTCCAACGATTACTTTTGTACAACCTATCGAGTATACACGGTTATTAGTTGCGCTAAAAACAAATGGCAGAGGGATTGTCGTTGAAGGGCCATCAGGGATTGGAAAGACGACAGCGGTTATAAATTCTATCAAAGATGCAGGTCTATCAGAAAGGGTTTTAGTATTATCAGCAAGAAAGCAAGATGAAGTTGAACTAATCAAGGAATTACCTAAGCAAATTCCTTTCGGAATAGTAGTTATAGATGATTTTCATCGCCTCGAAGTTGATGTAAAAATGCAAATCGCTGATGTAATGAAAGCGCTTGCCGATGAGGGAGCCTCCCACAGCAAGATCATTATCCTTGGAATTACAAATGCAGGGCAAACGCTGATTTCTTTCGGTAAGGATTTAGCAAATAGAATTGAGGTTATTCCGTTCGAGGCGAATCCGGAGTATAAAATTGAGGAGTTAATTCAAAAAGGGGAGGCAGCATTAAATATCAAAATCAACATTTCGAGTGACATTGTAAAAGACGCGCAAGGTAGCTTTTATTTGGCCCAAATGCTGGCCTATAACACATGCCTCCGTGCTGGCATATTAAAGCGACCTAACGAATTGATCGAAACCCAGGAAAGCCATGAGTCAGTTAAGTCGCAAGTTATGACGTCGTTAGCCAGAATATTTCATGATACTGCAATAAACTTTGCAAGAGGCACAAAGCTAAGAAGAGAAGGACGCGCGCCTTACTTGCACCTTTTGTATTGGCTTAGTCAAAGCAAAACCTGGGTTATCAATGCAGAAAGAGAAGCGGATCGTCATCCTGAGCAAAAAGGCAGCGTATCTCAAGTTGTGACCAAAGGATTCTTAGAGGATTTGATTAGATCTTCGGATGATATTCAAAAGGTGCTGCACTTTGACAACGCAAGTGGCAACTTAGCAATTCAGGATCCTCAATTTGTATTCTACATAAGAAATTTATCATGGCCACAATTCGCTGACGAGGTTGGTTTTATTTCTCTTGAATTCCCTTCGCGTTACGATTTCGCCTTGTCATTTTCCGGATCCGATCGAGATATTGCAGAAGCTATATTCAATCATTTGGCAGAAAACGAGCTTGAAGTTTTTTATGACAAAAATGAACAACATCGTATCCTTGCTCAGGACGTTGAGGAATATTTAGCTCCGATCTATGCATCGGATGCTCAATTTGTTATTTGCATTCTTGGGCCAGACTATCCAAAGAGGATCTGGACGAAGTTTGAGTCCAATCAGTTCAAACAAAGATTTAAGTCTGGAGCTGTAATCCCAATTGTCTTATCTAATGCTCCACTGGGGGTTTTCGATACCGCGGCTAGTGTGGGGTATATGTCCTGGAACAGGTCTGACGCATTTGAAGAGCAATTGAGTAAAATCGGCAGCATATTATTAAAGAAATGCGCTGAAACACGCAACAACCGTCGTCATATTGCAATTAAGGGAGATAATCTACATATGGAGCAAACTTCTCTGCAATTTGGCACAGAAGGAATTAGTCTCGCATCAGTTGCTGCCAGAGATTAGGTGTACTAGTTTCGATTTGATCTGACAGAAAGGCCTTGCCCAAGGGTGGGGTTACCCGGTTTGATAGAGGTGCGAATCTTTATCGACCAGCGCGAAAGCGCCAAAGGAGTAACCCCATGAGCAGTGTTTCCCAAAATCTCATCAAACACAAGGTTGGATTGCTGAATCTGGCAGCCGAGCTTGGCAATGTGTCCCGCGCCTGCAAGGTGATGGGACTTTCCCGCGACACCTTTTACCGCTATCAGTCGGCCATGCAAGCTGGCGGCATTGATGCACTGATTGACGCCAATCGCAAGAAGCACAACCTGCGTAACCGTGTTGAGGATGCGACGGAATCGGCCGTAGCCGCTTTCGCCATCGAACAGCCGGCCTTTGGACAAGTCAGGGTATCTAACGAGTTGCGCAAGCGCGGCATCTTCGTTTCTCCGTCTGGCGTACGCTCGGTTTGGCTGCGCCACAACCTGGAATCCTTCAAGAAGCGTCTATCTGCACTGGAGCGCCACGTTGCCGAAACAGGTGAAGTACTCACCGAAGCCCAGGTAACTGCCCTTGAGAAAAAACAGGATGACGATGTTGCGCATGGCGAGATCGAGACGGCGCACCCTGGTTACCTTGGCAGTCAGGATACCTTCTATATCGGCACCATTAAGGGCGTTGGCCGCATTTACCAGCAAACCTTTGTCGACACCTACTCCAAATTGGCCGCAGCCAAGCTGTACACAACCAAAACGCCGATTACCGCCGCCGATTTGCTCAATGATCGTGTCCTGCCGTTCTTTGAGGAGCAAGGCATGGGGATCATCCGCATCCTGACTGACCGGGGTACGGAATTCTGTGGCAAAGCGGAAACGCATGACTACCAGCCCTATCTGGCCTTGAATGAGATCGAGCATACAAAAACCAAGGCGAACCATCCGCAGACCAATGGCATCTGCGAACGATTCCACAAAACGATTCTGCAGGAGTTCTACCAAGTCACCTTCCGGCGCAAGATTTATCGCTCGCTTGATGAGCTACAGCATGACCTCGACGAATGGCTGGCGTACTACAACAATGACCGCACGCATCAAGGGAAGATGTGTTGCGGCAGAACACCGATGCAAACACTGATTGATGGAAAGGAGGTGTGGCGCGATAAAATCACCACATTAAACAACTAAACTTGACCTGACAATTGCACCGTCAAATCGGGTAACTGTCAGATCAAGTCTGAACTACTACATGTCCTCGAAGCTCAGCACGACCTGGCAATTACCATCGGGCGCCTTGCGCGAGCACTTGGCAAAGGCTTCGTCGATCGCCTGCTGCTCGGTCTGGTTGCCAAAGCTGGCCACGCCTCCTGATTTCTTGCCGTTAGAGTGGCGCGCGACCGCATGCCAGCCGCGCTTGCCAGATGACATGACTGCCTTGCACGGCTGACCGGTTTGCCGTTCACATTCCTGCTGCGCGCACCTTTTGACCGTTTCCCTGTCGGAACGGACGCACATATAGTAGCCATCCGCATTTTTTTCCTGCCGCGCAATGGCGGCGTCCGCCCACGCACAGCCCAGCTGGAAAAACAGCACTGCCGCACATACACCGCCCCGCTTCAAATTCATTGCGCCTCCGAAAATGTTACCACCAAGCCAATACTAGCACAGCGATTTCCCCGGAATGTTACCGATAAAATGTGTTTCCTTGTTGCAATAATCAAGAAATCCCAAGTTTTACCGTTAAGAAACTGTATTCGTTCGGTGCCGGAGGATTTTATGAAGATTGCCGAATCAAATGTCGTAATGTCATCCGCCAGCGCGGCCAGCAGCCGGCGGCAGATGAGTGAAACGCTGCGCGCGTGGGTTGGCGACACGCGCCCGGATTTCGAAGGTAATCAGGCCGCGGCCAATGCTCAGGCGACGAGCACGCCTGCAAGCGCGAAGGTCAGCCTGTCCGATGCCGGCAAAACCGCGCAATCGGGCGAAGCGCAAGCCACCAGCAGCGCCAGCGATGCCATCAACGATGCCGTCGACAGCGATCCCAGGATGAGGCTGCTGAAATTGATGATCGAATTTCTGACCGGCGAGAAAATCACGGTAATCAACCCGGCCGCCATCGGCAACCCGAACAATGCCGCCGTTGCTGTTCCAGCGGCGAACCAGCAGACGGCAACGCAGCCGCCGGCGCGCGCCGGCTACGGCGTTGAATACGATTATCATGCGTCCTATTCCGAAACCGCATCGATGTCGTTTGAAACCTCCGGCGTGATCCGCACCGCCGATGGCAAGGAAATCCAGTTCAGCCTGTCGCTATCGATGCAACGCAGCTATTCGGAGCAGACCGATGTCAGCCTGCGCGCAGGCGACGGCAGGAAGAAAGTCGATCCGCTGGTGATCAACTTCGATGGCAATGCGGCGCAACTCACCGACCAGACATTCTCGTTCGACCTGAATGCCGATGGCACGAAGGAAAACATCTCATTCGTTCGTGGCGGCGGTTTCCTCGCGCTGGACAAGAACGGCGACGGCAAGATCAACGACGGCAGCGAATTGTTCGGCCCTGCAAGCGGCAACGGTTTTGCCGAACTGGGCGCGCTCGATGGCGACGGCAACGGCTGGATCGATGAAAACGATGCCGCCTTCAGCCAGCTTCAGATCTGGACCAAGGGCGGTGATGGCGTCGATGTACTGACCAGCCTGAAAGATGCGAATGTGGGCGCGCTGTTTCTCGGCAATGTCAGTTCGCCGTTCGACCTCAAGGATGCCAACAACCAGTTGCAGGGACAGGTGCGCTCATCCGGCGTCTGGCTGTCGGAAAACGGCGTCGCCGGCAGCATCCAGCAAGTCGATCTGGTGGCCTGATCTGGCAACACGAACACCCTAACCGACTGTTGTTTTTTGCCCGCGCAACCAGCCTGACCGGCAGGATTTTCCTGCCGGCGCTACACTATTGGCAACTTCACCCGCAAAAACGGAGGCTGGCATGACAACGGTAGCGAAAATTCTTGCGGCAAAACGCGATCAATCTGTCCATACGATTTCCCCCGACAGCACTGCGCTGAATGCAGCCAAGCTGATGGCGGAAAAAAGCGTTGGCGGACTGGTGGTGACTGAAGGCGAACGCATCGTCGGCATCGTGACCGAACGCGATTACGCGCGCAAGCTGGTGCCAATGAACCGCAGTTCGAGTGAAACCAGCGTGCGCGAAATCATGTCGTCGCCAGTAATGTACGTGCGCCCGGATCAAACCCGCGACGAATGCATGGCGCTGGTGACCGAAAACCGGCTGCGCCATCTGCCGGTGATCGATGACGGCAAGCTGATCGGTCTGATTTCCATCGGCGATCTGGTCAAGAACACCATTTGCGAGCAGGAATTCCTGATCGATCAATTGCAGCACTACATTCGCGGCGACCTGGGATAAGCCGCTTTTTCGAAGAAGCGCCTGCCGGTATGGGATAATCCGTATGGTTCAAACGGAGTGCGCCCATGGAAAACCAGATCGTTTCTTTCGTGGTGATCGGCTGTCTGGCTGTCACCGTATTGCTGGCGCTTGTTGCCATCCGGCACAAGGTCGCCAAAAGACGCGCCGCGACGGCGACTTCAGCCAATGTCGAAAAATGGATGGCGGCGCAAGGCTATGTGCCGACCCGGTTTGCCTTCTTTTATTCGACCGCCATCGCCTTCAGGCAAGGCGAACAACGTCTGCTGCTGCACCGCAATGGCGCGACGAAATTTTGTCCACTGGCCGACATTTCAGCGATCAAGGCGCACGAAACCATCGAAAGGAGCCGTCCGTTGGGTGCTGCTCCGGGAATCGTGGAACTGCACGCGGTAACGCGCTTCAACCTTGAGCTCAGCCTCAAAAGCTCCACCACGCCGCTCATCATTCTGCTGGAAAACCGGGAATTGCTGACCGAATGGGAACACAGGCTGAATGAACTGCTGACACAGCGGGCAACAAGCGTTTTTGTTTGGCATCCCCAAGGGGATTCGAACCCCTGTATTCACCGTGAAAGGGTGATGTCCTAGGCCTCTAGACGATGGGGACATTTCTGTCCGGCTGGCGGGCATCGCGACCGCGCCAACAGCCTTTGTACTGCTTAACCTTGATTGCTCAGGGTTTTGAAATCCTGGCATCCCCAAGGGGATTCGAACCCCTGTATTCACCGTGAAAGGGTGATGTCCTAGGCCTCTAGACGATGGGGACTGTGGAGGTAAGCGGGATCGAACCGCTGACCTCTTGCATGCCATGCAAGCGCTCTCCCAGCTGAGCTATACCCCCGTGACACAGAAACGAGATTATAACAAGATTTTCTGCCGGCTGTAAATCACCTGCGAGCAAATCGTACAACTGGGACCAAACAACGCCTTCCGGCGTGGCTTTTTGTGCGATTACAGGTATTTCGCCAGCCGCTGCGCGACCGTTTCGCGCCCGAACAAATGCACTACCGCGTCAATCGACGGCGTTTGCAACTGGCCGGTCAGCATCAGCCGCAACGGCATTGCGATCTGCGGCATCTTCAGCTTGTGGTTCGCCAGCACGCCTTTCATCATGCCGGACAGCGCTTCCCGACTCCACTCGACCGACGCGCATTGCTGCGCGTATTCGGCCAGCGCCGCTTTCGCCGTATCAGTCAGGTGACCGGCCAGAGCGGCCGCATCCGGCTTCGGCTCGCGGTAGAACAGCATCGCCGCATCGGCCAGTTCGACCAGCGTATTCGCGCGTTCTTTCAGCAGCGCGAGCACCGGTTGCAGTGGCGGCGCGCCGTCGAACACCGCACCGTCGCGCTCCAGGAACGGCCGCACCAGCGCCTCAAGGCGCGCATCGTCGGACTGGCGGATGTAGTGATTGTTCAGCCACGCCATCTTTTCCATGTTGAACTGCGCGGCGGAACTGGACAGATGGTCCAGGTCGAACCACTGGCAGAACTGTTCCATCGAAAAGATTTCGTCATTGCCGTGGCTCCAGCCTAGGCGCGCGAGGTAATTCAGCACCGCTTCCGGCAGATAGCCCTGCTCCGGGTAATCCATCACGCTGACCGCGCCATGGCGCTTGGACAGCTTTTCGCCATCGGCGCCGAGGATCATCGGCAGATGCGCATACAGCGGCGGCGTTGCGCCCAGCGCTTTCAGGATGTTGATCTGGCGCGGAGTGTTGTTCACGTGGTCGTCACCGCGAATCACGTGCGTGATTTTCATGTCCCAGTCATCGACCACCACGCAGAAATTGTAGGTCGGCGTGCCATCGGAACGGGCGATGATCAGGTCGTCCATTTCCTGGTTCGAAATAGTGATCTCGCCTTTCACCAAGTCGGTCCAGGTGACATCGCCCTCCAGCGGATTCTTGAAGCGCACCACCGGCTGGCGGCCTTCGGGAATTGGCGGCAGGGTCTTGCCCGGCTCAGGACGCCAGGTGCCGTCATAACGCCATTTCTCGCCTGCCAGACGCTGGCGCTCGCGCATCGCTTCGACCTCTTCCGCCGTGCAGTAGCAGTAATAGGCGCTGCCTTCGGCCAGCATCTGCTGGATCACTTCGCGGTAGCGATCCATGTGGCGCATCTGGTAGAACGGGCCTTCATCGTGCTGTAGGCCGAGCCATTGCATGCCGTCGATGATTGCCTGCACCGCTTCCGGTGTCGAGCGCTCGACGTCTGTATCCTCGATGCGCAGGATGAACTGGCCACCGAAGTGGCGCGCATAGGCCCACGAATAAAGCGCGGTACGCGCGCCGCCGAGATGGAGGAAGCCGGTCGGGCTGGGTGCGAAACGGGTGCGAACAGTCATGGCAATCAACGAGGCGGGCAAGCCGCAGGAATCAAAAACGAGATTTTACCGCTTTCTCACCCTGGCTTGAAATATCCGGCCGTCATGCAAGCCATGCGCCAGCGCGAGCCTGCCGCCGGACGAAAAAACATGCCTCAGCTATCAGAAAAATACTACCCAGAGTATTTTCAAACCACCGCAGAATTAGTGGCCCAGAAACCACATTTGGCCACATACCCCCAACGAAATGGCCTTTTTGTCAGGCTTGCTGCAACTCGGCGTCGAAATCAATCCGAGCTGCGCCGGCCAGCGCGAGGAAATGCCGGCCGCTGCAGCGCCCGATGAGGGTTGCGCCAACCTGGCTCGCCACCGCGTGTCCCATCTGCGTCGTGCCAGAGCGCGACATCAGAAACGGAATGCCCATCTGCGCGCCCTTGATCACCATTTCCGACGTCAGCCGGCCGGTGGTGTAGAAAATCTTGTCGCCGCCATCCATGCCGTCAAGCCACATGCTACCGGCGATGGCATCGACCGCATTGTGCCGACCGATATCCTCTATGAAATAAATCAGCTCGCCCTGGCGCGAAAACAATGCGCACGCATGCACCGAACCGGCCTGCTTGTAAATCGACGACTGGTTGCGGATCGCATCCACGATGCGGTAAATCACCTGCTGGCTGATGCGCGCATCTGGCGGCAGCATGACCGATTCTATTTCGTCCATCAGTCCGCCGAACACCGTGCCCTGCCCGCAACCGGTGGTGACCACCTTTTTCGCCGTGCGCTCCTCGATCCGATCCACGCCGCCATGCGTGGTGACAGCAGCCGATTCGACTTCCCAGTCAACCTGCACCGATGCAATTTCATCCAGCGAACGCACCAGCCGCTGGTTGCGCAGATAACCGAGCACCAGCGCTTCCGGCCAACCGCCCATCGTCATCAGCGTCACCAGTTCGCGCTTGTCCAGATACACCGTCAGCGGACGCTCGGCGGGAATGTTGATGCTGCTATGGCGGCCACGTTCATCGACCACGTCGATTTCGGCGATCAGCGGCGCAGAGGATTGGGAAATGAGTGGTTTTGACATGCGGAAATTGTACCGCGGAATGAAAAACGCCCGCGGGTCGAACCGCGGGCGTTTTGTCGCTTGCCGAATGACGGCGGGCGATTATTTCACGAACATCTTCGCCGTTTGCAGAATGGTTTCATAGATACCATATGCCAGCGGAATGCCGACAACCAGCCATGCACCAATCAGCTTGCCGGTCGAGGTCGGCTTCTTGACCGGAATATCACCGGATTCGGCAGCGTGGGCAATCTTGTCGTTCAGCTTGGCTTGAACGGCCTTCAGCTCATCGTCAGTCATCCAGAATTTCTGTGCTACCGGACGGATGAACACCGCACACAGGCCGCCAACAACCAGGAAGCAGGCCATGATGTACAGCGTGACGCTGTAGGCTTGTGCGCGCGGTACGCCAGCGTTGATCTGCATGTCGCGGATAACGTTGATCAACAGCGGGCTGGTCAGACCGGCGGTGGACCATGCGGTCAGCAGACGGCCGTGAATCGCGCCGACGAACTGGGTGCCGAACAGGTCAGCCAGATAGGCCGGAATGGTGGCAAAGCCGCCGCCGTAGAAGGTCAGACAGATGCAGACCGCTACCAGGAACAGCATCAGGTTCAGCGACGAAGCCAGCGTCGGGATGGTCGCGTACAGAATCGCGCCGACGACGAAGAAGATGTAATACGTGTTCTTGCGGCCCAGGAAATCGGACAGCGTAGCCCAGCACAGGCGGCCTGCGATGTTGAACAGCGACAGCAGACCGGTGAAGCCTGCGGCAATCACCGCCACCTGACCTTTTTGCGCATCAGTCAGCTGGTCGAAGCCCACGCCCGGCAGGCCGATCAGGTTACCTGCGAATACCTCTTGCAGCAGCGGCGAAGCCATCGAAATGACGCCGATACCTGCCGCGATGTTCAGGAACAACATGCCCCAGCAGAACCAGAATTGCGGCGTTCTCATTGCTCGGCTGGTTTCAACGTTGAACGCGGAAGCCTCGATCAGGCCGCCGTGACCGTCGTCAACCATGTTGCCCGTCGCCTTCGGCACATAGCCGGCCGGCATATATCCCGGAGGAGACACACGGATGGAGAACGCACCGCACAACATGAAAGCGCAGTAAACGATAGCCATCGTGAGGAAGGTCTGCCACAGGCCGACGGAAGTCGGGGTCGCATACATGCCCATCAGCGCCTGCGCGAACGGTGCGCCAACCATTGCGCCGCCGCCAAAACCGCCGACAGCGAAACCGGTTGCCATGCCGACGCGATCCGGGAACCATTTGATCAACGTGGACACGGGGGTGATATAACCCAGACCCAGGCCCACACCGCCAATCACGGCACCCAGCCACATCAGCCACAGCTGGTGGGTGAATGTGCCGACGGTAGCGACCAGCAGGAAGGTACACCAGCAGATGCACGATACGACGGCGCATTTGCGCGGGCCAACATGCTCAAGCCAGTTACCCAGAATTGCGGTGGTCGTGCCCAGCATGAAAAACAGAATGCCGAATACGACACTGCACATCACGACTTTCCAGTCGCAGCTGGTGGTGAACAGTTGGGCGAAAATGCTCATGTCGGACGGACAGACCAAGGACTTGCCAAGACCTTGCTGAACGCCAACCAGACGGGACATCGGCAGCCAGAACACGGACATGCCGTAACCCATACCGACGCAAAGGTGAATCATCAACGCTGATGCAGGCACCATCCAGCGGTTAAATCCCTCCCCGCCAATAGTGTACTCCTTGCCTAGACGCTTGAACGCAGACATACATACTCTCCTTTAATTTAATCGAAGGCCGCAAAAGTGGTGTTCTCCCAACCCCACATGTGGTGCTCTCCAACTCCACATTTATGGCCCTCATGCACTACAACACAAAATCTCCATCAACGATATTACCATCGGAAAAAAGCAAGGGCTATATGCTTTTTTTTGCACATGCAATAAGTTGTCGCTACAATGCCGCATGTACAAAGTTTCCATCGAACCACACTGGCGCATCGCATATGGCAACAACGCTGCCATGGACACTGCAATGCTGCTGCGTTTGTTATCAGCCATCCAGACTGAAGGCGCCATTCTTCAGGCGGCCAAAACGGTCCATCTGTCATATCGTCACGCATGGGGAATGCTGCGCGAAGCTGAAACCATTTTCGGCGGCGAACTGCTGAAAAAACAACGTGGCCGAGGCACACGCCTGACCCATCTGGCCACCACGCTGCTGTGGGCCGACAAACGCATTGCAGCGCGCTTGTCGCCGACGCTGGAAAGCCTGTCATCCGAACTGGAAATCGAACTAAGCAAAAGCATGATGACCGAACGCAACAACGTACGGTTGATTGCGCGACATGGCTTTGCGGTCGAAGAATTGGTCAGACGCCTGAACGCGGAAGGTTTGCCGATAGAACTGCGCTACCTGAGCAGCACCGGAGCAGTGACCGCGCTGGCACGGCAGGAATGCGATCTGGCCGGATTCCGCATTCCGCTGGGCGAATTCGAAGCGGAAACCATCGCCCGCTATTCACCGTGGCTCGATCCGGAAAGGCATTGCCTGATCCATCTGGCGGTGATGAATCAGGGCTTGCTGATCGCGCACGGCAACCCGAAGGGCATCCACGCGCTAACCGACCTGACGCGCCCTGACATCCGCTTCGTCAACCGCCAGGCCGGTTCCGGCACGCGCATCCTGCTCGAAACGCTGCTGGCACGTGCCGGCATTGCGAAAGAATCGATCAACGGTTTCCAGACCGAGGAATTCACGCATTCAGCCATTGCCGCCTACATCGCCAGCGGCATGGCGAATGCCGGTTTCGGCGTCGAAACCGCCGCACGGCAATTCAACCTCGATTTCATCCCGCTGGTGCGCGAGCGGTATTTCTTCGCCGCCGAAAAGGAAGCACTGCGCAGGGCGCCGCTACGCAATGTGCTCGACATCCTGCAAAGCGACGATTTCCGCGAGCGCGTAAGTCATCTGATCGGTTACGACGCGACCGATACTGGCCGCGTCCTGACACTCGAAACGGCTTTCCAGCCCCGCCCATGACGGAGTAATCCCGCCAAAGGTACTGTTCGGCCCCGACTTCCGCGGCCCTCTGAAAATACTCCCGCCAGTATTTTTCGGCCCGTCAGAAGCCCGCGCTGACCGGTTGACGAACGGTCAGGCCGGCGCGACCACCACCGGCGGCAGCTTGCCCGACAAATCCTTCGGTCTCAATGCGACCTTCGCCGTCATCCGCCGCGCAATCTGGCGGTAGATTTTGGCCGCCGCGCCATCCGGCTCGGCCACCACTGTCGGCTTGCCGGCATCGGTCTGCTCGCGAATCGCCAGCGCCAGCGGCAGCGCGCCAAGGAAATCGACGCCGTATTCGGCACACATCTTCTCGCCGCCGCCAGTACCGAAAACCGGCTCCGCATGACCGCAATTCGAACAGACATGCACGCTCATGTTTTCGACGATGCCGAGGATCGGAATGCCAACTTTTTCGAACATCTTCAAACCTTTTTTTGCATCCAGCAGCGCGATATCCTGCGGCGTGGTGACGATCACCGCGCCGGTCACCGGCACCTTTTGCGCCAGCGTCAGCTGGATATCGCCAGTGCCGGGCGGCATGTCGATAATCAGATAATCGAGCTCGTGCCAGTTGGTCTGCGTCACCAGTTGCTGCAGCGCCTGCGACACCATCGGCCCGCGCCAGATCATCGGCTCGTCCGGATCGATCATGAAGCCGACCGACGACACCTGCACGCCGTAATTCTCCAGCGGCTCCATCGTCTGGCCATCCTTCGTCAGCGGTTTCTGGCCGGCCAGCCCCATCATCGCCGGCTGCGACGGGCCGTAGATGTCGGCATCGAGCAATCCGACTCTCGCCCCCTCTGCCGCCAGCGCCAGCGCCAGATTGACCGCAGTGGTCGATTTGCCGACGCCGCCCTTGCCGGACGCGACCGCAATCACGTTCTTGACGTTCTTCAGCGGCCGTGTGCCACCCTGCACCGCGTGCGGCACGATATTCTCCGCCACGGAAACCTTGACCTTGCCGATGCCATCAATGCCCGTCAGCGCGGCCTCAACCTGCTGCCGGATTGCTTCGAACCGACTGCGCGCCGGATAACCAAGTTCGATCGTCAGCGACACATCGGTGCCGTTGATCTCGATGCGCTTGACCGCCCTGGCCGCCACGTAATCCCGGCCAAGATCCGGATCGATGACGCCAGCCAGCACCTGATTGATATGTTCGTTGGTGATAGTCATGCTTCGCTCCCGTAATCCGAGGAGTCTAGCCCAAAAAGCGGCGGCTGGCAGCATGTCCCTATTCGCCTGACGGCCATCGGCTGGTAAAATGGGAATTCCCTCTTTTTTCATTGCCTGAGTCATGACCCGCAAGCTGTTCGTTACCACTGCCCTGCCCTACGCCAACGGTCCGTTCCACATCGGCCACATCATGGAATACATCCAGGCCGACATCTGGGTGCGCTTCCAGCGAATGCAGCGGGATGAAGGCCAGCAGCGCGAGGTGCATTTCGTCTGCGCCGACGATGCGCATGGCGCACCGATCATGATCGCGGCGGAAAAGGCCGGCGTCACGCCGCAGGAATTCGTCGGCAAGATCGCCGCTGGTCGCAAGCAGTATCTGGACGGCTTCCATATCTCGTTCGACAACTGGCATTCGACCGACGGCGCGGAAAACCACGAACTGTCGCAAACGATTTACCGCAACCTGAAAGCGGCCGGCTTCATCTCGACCAAGACGATCGAACAGTTCTACGATCCGGTGAAAAACATGTTCCTGCCGGATCGCTACATCAAGGGTGCGTGCCCGAAATGCGGCGCGGCCGACCAATATGGCGATTCGTGCGAAGCCTGTGGCGCGGTATATGCGCCGACCGAGCTGAAAAATCCGTATTCGACCCTGACCGGCGCCGCGCCGGTGATGAAAACGTCCGAACATTTCTTCTTCAAGCTGTCCGACCCGCAATGCGTCGCCTTCCTGAAAAACTGGGCATTGGGCGACGTCGATGGCGTGCCACGCCTGCAGCCGGAAGTGGCGAACAAAGCGCGCGAGTGGCTCGGCGACGAAAGTGAAGGCCTGGGCGACTGGGACATCAGCCGTGACGCACCGTATTTCGGCATCGAAATTCCGGACGAACCGGGTAAATATTTCTATGTCTGGCTCGATGCGCCAGTCGGCTATCTGGCGTCACTGAAAAACTATTTCGGCAAGACCGGCCGGGATTACGATGCATTCATGGCTGATCCCGAAACCGAGCAATACCACTTCATCGGCAAGGACATCACCTATTTCCACACGCTGTTCTGGCCGGCGATGCTGAAATTTTCCGGCATGCGCGTGCCGAACAACGTGTTCGTGCATGGTTTCATCACCGTTTCGGGCGAGAAGATGTCCAAGTCGCGCGGCACCGGCATTTCGCCGCTGCGCTATCTCGACCTCGGCATGAATCCGGAGTGGCTGCGCTACTACATTGCGGCCAAGCTGAACTCGCACGTCGAGGACGTCGATTTCAACCCGGAAGATTTCGTCGCACGCGTGAATTCCGATTTGATCGGCAAGTACGTCAACATCGCCAGCCGCTCGGCCGGCTTCATCGCCAAGCGATTCGGCGGCAAGATCACGGCCAGACTCGCGCCGGAAAACGCCGGTTTCCTCGAAACGGTGCGCGCCGCCGCCGATGAAATCGCGAAGGATTACCAGGCACGCGAATATGGCCGCGCGCTGCGCGCGATCATGCATCAGGCCGACATCATCAACGCCTACGTCGACCAGCACAAACCGTGGGTGCTGGCGAAAGACCCTGCGGCCGAACCGGCGCTGCATGAAGTGTGCAGCACGCTGCTGGAAGCGTTCCGCGTGCTGACGATTTACCTGAAGCCTGTGCTGCCCGCACTGGCCGCACAGGTTGAAGCCCTGCTGAACCTGCCGCCGATGGTCTGGAGCGACATCAACCAACCGTTGCCGGACGGCCATGTAGTCAACGCTTACTCGCACCTGATGCAGCGGGTCGAACCGAAAATGCTGGATGCGCTGTTCGATGCGCCTGCGGCAGCCGAAACATCGACCTCCGCCCCTACTACGGCGAACGAAATCGAAGAAATCGCACCGACGATCACCATCGACGATTTCGCCAAAATAGATTTGCGCATCGCCAGGATCGTGAACGCTGAACTGGTCGAAGGCTCGGACCGCTTGCTGCGACTGACGCTGGACATCGGCGAAAGCAGTACGCGCAACGTGTTCGCCGGCATCAAGTCCGCGTACCAACCGCAAGAACTAATTGGCAAGCTGACGGTGATGGTCGCGAACCTCGCGCCGCGCAAGATGAAATTCGGCCTGTCCGAAGGGATGGTGCTGGCAGCTTCGGCCAAAGATGAAAAGGCGAAACCGGGCATCTATATCCTGAACCCGTGGCCCGGCGCCGAACCCGGCATGCGAATCCGGTAAGGAATTCTCAACCACGCACTGCCGGCCAATCCGGCAGTGAGCTTATATGAGTGACGACATAGGCAACGACCTGAACATCCTGATAAGCGAAGCGTCGATTAACGACGCGCAATTGATCGCGGAACTGACGCGAGCCTCCTGGGCTGACAAGGTCAATCCGACATCCAGCGGTCACCGCGAAACCGCCGAACTGGTGCGGGCCGATCTGCAACGCGGCGGTGCTTTCATTCTGCTCGTCAACGACACACCGTCCGGCTCGGTGCGCTGGCTACCGGTCGATGGCGAAAGCGGCGTGTGGGAAGTGCGCCGGATGGGCGTGATGCCGATGTACCGTAGCCGGAATCTGTCACAATATCTGCTCGAAGCCGTGATTCACCGCACACTGTCGGCCGATGTGCATGAACTGCGCCTGGGCGTGCGCGCCGACCAGCCGCGGCTGGTTGATTTCTACGCCGCCTTCGGTTTCGAACTGGCACCAGAACTGGAATATCCGCACGACATGCATGGCGAGTCGGCGCCCATCATGATGCGCCGCACATTCAACCGCTAGGGAGGTGGTGATGAACCTGTTTGCAAAACCGGAATACCGCTCCGAATTCACGCTGTTCATCGACCAATGGAAGGCCCGCGATCCCGGCGTGGCCGAACGCCAGACCGCAGGCCGCGCACTGCTGTGGAACAGGCCGCAGCAAGAACCAGAGCGCGCCCAGCGCGCGGCTGCGTCGCAGGTTCGCCGCAAATCCTACGTTTACGATTGACACTGGAATGGACTCATCGGTTTCGTCTCAGGAAATGCCGTCCGTCTTGCCCGCTGAAATGCAAAGCGAGCTGATCGATAGCGTCGCGTTCGCCAAGCTTTACGGCGAGCCGCTGTTCCAGATGCCAACCGACCTGTACATCCCGCCGGATGCGCTCGAAATTTTTCTGGAAGCGTTCGAAGGGCCGCTTGACCTGCTGCTGTACCTAATCCGCAAGCAGCATTTCAACATCCTCGACATCCCAATGGCGGAAGTCACCGGCCAATACCTGAAATACGTTGACCAGATCCGCGAACGCAATCTGGAACTGGCGGCCGAATACCTGCTGATGGCGGCGATGCTGATTGAAATCAAGTCGCGCATGCTGCTGCCGCCCAAGAGGAACAGCAAGGATGACGAAACGAACGACCCGCGCGCGGAATTGGTGCGCCGCCTGCTCGAATACGAACGCATGAAACTGGCCGCGCAACAGATCGACGCCTTGCCGCAACTCGGACGCGATTACCTGCATGCTCAGGCGTCCGTCATGCAATCCGCCGCGCCGCGCTGGCCGGACGTCAGCCTAACCGATTTGCAGGCGGCGCTGGAAGCCGTGATCCGGCGCGCGCAACTGAGCGCGAAACACGTCATCACGCGCGAGGAACTTTCGGTGCGCGAACACATGTCGGCCATCCTGTCACACCTGCAATCAGTCGGTTTCGTCGAATTTTCCGAACTGTTCGATGCCGGCCGCGGCGTGCAAATCGTAATCGTGAATTTCATCGCGCTGCTCGAACTTGCCAAGGAAAATCTGGTTGAAATCACCCAGGCGGAACCGCTGGCACCAATTTATGTACGCGCATGCTGACACAGCCATTTCCCCTCGTCCTGCAAAATTTGTAGAATAGAGGCTTTGCTTCACTTTTTCAGACCCCCAATTCATCAATCATGAAGATTATTTCCAGCATCAACGAACTGCGCGAACAGCTGCGCGGACAATTGCGCACCGTTTTCGTACCGACGATGGGCAACCTGCATGACGGGCACCTGTCGCTGATGCGGCTGGCAAAAAAACATGGCGACCCGGTGGTCGCATCGA
>JAGTRJ010000021.1 GCA_018261755.1 Burkholderiaceae bacterium | reverse complement strand
GGCAGTTTGTATCCGCAACCACCCTTCACGGAAGATTTTCATGTCCAAAGTTAAATTTTACTCCGGGGAGAACGTTCCCCTCGAAATGCACAAGGTACGCATCATCCAGAAGCTGGATCTTGTACCGATCGATCGCCGTCTGCAAGCGATCAAGGAAGCCGGCAACAACACCTTCCTGCTGAAAAACCGCGATATTTTCCTCGACATGCTGACCGACAGCGGCGTGAATGCGATGAGCGATCAGCAGCTGGCAGCAATGATGGTTGCGGACGACAGCTATGCCGGCTCCGAATCGTTCACCCGGCTGGAAAACAAAATCGAAGAAATCTTTGGCATGAAATACTTCCTGCCGGTGCACCAGGGGCGCGCGGCGGAAAACATCATTTCGAAAGTTTACGTCACGCCGGGTTCGTACGTGCCGATGAACTACCACTTCACCACCACCAAGGCGCACATCGTGCTGAATGGCGGCACGGTCGAGGAATACATCACCGAGGAAGGGCTGAAGTTCAACAGCGACAATCCGTTCAAGGGCAATATGGATACGGCCGCGCTGCAAGGCCTGATCGACCGCGTTGGCGCATCGAAAATCGCCTATGTGCGGGTTGAAACCGGCACCAACCTGATTGGCGGCCAGCCGCATTCGCTGGCGAACCTGCGCGAAGTCAGCGGCATCTGCAAGAAAAACGGCCTCAAGCTGGTATTTGATGCCAGCCTGCTGGCGGACAACCTGCACTTCATCAAGACGCGCGAAGATGCATGCAAGAACAAGAGCATCCGCGAAATCACGCGCGAAATCAGCGACCTGTGCGACATCATCTATTTCTCCGCACGCAAGCTCGGCTGCGCCCGTGGCGGTGGCATCTGCTCCCGCACTCAGGACGATTACATGAAGATGCGCGAACTGGTCACGCTGTATGAAGGCTTCCTGACCTACGGCGGCATGTCGGTGCGCGAAATCGAGGCGATGACGGTCGGCCTGGATGAAACGATGGACGAGAACATGATCAACCAGGGTCCGCAGTTCATCGAATTCGTGGTGAACGAACTGCACAAGGCCGGCGTGCCGGTGATCACCCCGGCCGGCGGCCTGGGCGCGCACATCAACGCCGGCGCGTTCGTATCGCACCTGCCGCAAACCGAGTACCCGGCTGGTGCGCTGGCAGCCGCGCTGTATCTGGTTGGCGGCATCCGCGGCATGGAGCGCGGCTCGATCTCGGAGCAGCGCGATGCCGACGGCAACGAAACCTACGCCAACATGGAATTGCTGCGCCTGGCCGCGCCGCGGCGCGTGTTCACGCTGTCGCAAATGAAATTCGTGGTTGACCGCATCATCTGGTTGTACCAGAACAGGGAACTGATCGGCGGCCTGAAGTTCGTTGAAGAACCGAAAATGCTGCGCTTCTTCTTCGGCAAGCTCGAAGGCACCACTGGCTGGCACGAGAAACTGGTGGCGAAGTTCAAGGCGGATTTCGGCGACAGCCTGTAATCAGACAGCGCCGCAGCCGGACGACGGCGTTGCGGCGCCTGCCTGGTGCCACAAAACCAAAAAAGCGCGGGCATGCCTGCGCTTTTTGTTTGAGTATGACGGGGTATATAGCCAAAACGCGGCGCCAGGCCACATATTTACTGGTTGTTTTTATATACTGGGCGGAGTATATTTTTCGCCCTTACTGACCAAAAATTCATTTCGGTCAGTTATTTTGACGCACCTGCTCGAACAGGCATACCGCCGCGCTGGCGGCGACATTCAGCGATTCCATTGCTCCCGGCTGCGGGATCGCCACTTTCAGCGTTGCCAGCGCCATCAGTTCATCCGACACGCCCTGCCCTTCATGCCCGAACAGCCACGCCAGCGGCTGGCGCAGGTCGGCCTGATACACCGTTTGCGTGGTATGCGGGCTGGTGGCCAGCACCGGCACGGCAGACGTTCGGATCAGTTGCGCCAGATCGACGTTTTCGAACACCTGCAGCAAAAAATGCGCGCCCATGCCGGCGCGCAGCACCCGCGGCGACCACGCTTGCGCCGTGCCGGGGCTGCAAAACACTTGCGTGATGCCCGCCGCGGCCGCGCTGCGCAGGATCGAGCCGAGGTTGCCCGGGTCTTGCACCGCATCCAGCAGCACTGCCGATTGGGTCAATTTCTGTGGCAACTGCGGCGCTGGTGTATCGATCAGAAACAGCAGATCGACCCCGTTTTCGACCTGGCTCAGCGGCTTGAACAGCGCATCCGGCAACAGCACGCATGAGGCCGCCAATGCTTCGCAGCGTGCAACGATGTCCGCCACTTCCGGCAGCATGCTGGCCGATTCGCCAACGAGGCACTGTTGCGGCCTGCCATGCGTTGCCAGGTAGGCATCGCACAGGTGCACGCCGTCGAGCAGCGTCTGCCCAGCCTTGCGCCGCGCCTGAGCGCTGCCCGCCAGCCGTTTCAGTTCCTTGTACTGCGCATTTTCACGCGAGGTGATCGCTTTCATGCCCCCTCCGGCAGCAGTGCGCGCACCGGCGCATACGACCTGCGGTGCACCGGCGACACGCCATGCTCGCGCAGGCGCGCCAGGTGCAGCGCGGTCGGGTAGCCCTTGTGCTGGTCGAATGCGTATTGCGGGTATTTCACATGCATCTGCACGCACACCGCATCGCGCGCGGTCTTGGCCAGAATGGAAGCCGCCGAAATCGCTTCCACCTTGTCGTCCCCCTTCACGATTGCTTCCGCCCTTACCGCCATTTGCGGACAGCGGTTGCCGTCGATCAGCGCCAGCGTCGGCACAAGCTGCAAACCTTCGACCGCGCGCCGCATCGCCAGCATGGTCGCTTGCAGGATGTTGAATTGGTCTATCTCGGCTTCGGAGCAAAACGCGATCGACCACGCCAGCGCGTCGTCCTTGATTTGCAGCGCCAACGCATCGCGCTTCGCTTCCGTCAGTTTTTTCGAATCGCGCAAGCCGGTAATTGGCCGGTTTGGATCGAGGATCACCGCCGCCGCGAACACCGGCCCGGCCAGCGGCCCGCGCCCGGCTTCATCGACGCCGCAAATCAGCTCGCCCTGCCAGGCATCAGCAAACAGCGGCATGGCTGGCCTCCGCGAAATTCTGTTGCTGCACCACTGTCACTACCTGTTCCACCGTAATCGCCGCCACCCAGTCGCGCTTGCCGGGAACAGTGATGATGGTGCTGCGCGCGCGGTCGATCGGCACCCACTCCGGGTTGCGCTGGCGCATCAGCGCCACCACCGGCACCTGCACCGCATTCGCCAGATGCATCACCGCCGTTTCGACCGAGATGATCAGGTTGCACAGGCTCAACACCGCCGGCAGTTGAAAGAAATTCTCGTCGGCCGAAAACCAATGCGTGCGCGCCAGCCCGGCAGCCTCCAGCAACGCCTGCACCCGCGCCATTTCTTCCGGCACTGCATTCACGATGAAGCCAGCATCGGCATAGCCCTCGGTCTGGCGCAGCGCCCGGATCAGTTCGACCACCCGCTCCAGCGGCCAGTTGCGCTCCTGCGCTTTTGAAAACGCGTTCACGAACACGACCTTGCCGCGCTCTCCATGGTGCGCGAAACCCCAAGCTTCAAACTGTTCGCGCGCCCGGCGCTGCCATTCAAGCGGAATCTCTACGAACGGAAAGCGATCCTGCGGCACCGCCTGTGCGCCAAACATGGCGCCGAACCAGCCGGCGTAAATCTCGCTGATGTGTGCCGACCCGACCTTGGACGACGAATAGGCCGGTATCGCCGCATCGAGCTGGCGGTAGGCGAGGTATTTCGACGGATCGGGGAACCAGCCTTTCCGTTGCCCGACCACAAACCCGGACGGGCTGATGCGGCGCGCCAGCCGCGCATATTCCGGCCGGTGCAGCACCGCCAGCGAGATCACGACCGGATAGTCCTGCCGCTGCGCTTCCAACACCGATTGTTCGAACAGCGCCGGGCTGTAGGTCTGGTTATAAACCCGGGAAAAATACGGGCAGGCCGCGAGCCAGTCGTACAGCGCGTATTTCTGCAGGAACGGCCAGTCGGCGGCGCGGTCGGTGCGGCGCAGTTCATCCACCCACAGGTCGAGCTTGATGTGCGGATAGGCGGCGGCAAACTGGTGGAAACAGTTTTGCAGGTAGGCAAAATCTCCCAGCGCCAGATGGGCGATGAACAGGATTCTGTCGGCGTCGCGCAACCGCTCCGGCGGCACGATCGGGTTCATCGCTGCCCCTCGTTCCCTTGCTGCACGGCCGCGCTCATGCCGCGCCTCCGTTCACCGCTTTCACCACCGTTTCCGCCACCCTTTGTGCTGGAATATCCTTCACCCAGTCGCTGCGCTTTTCCGCCGTGATCACGGTGCTGTGCTGCGCATCGACCGGCACCCACTCCGGGTTTTTCTGTCGCATCAGCGCCACCACCGGCACCTGCACCGCGTTCGCCAGATGCATCACCGCGGTTTCGACCGAAATGATCAAATCGCATTGCTGCAAGATTGCCGGCAACTGGAAGAAATTGTCGACCGCGCTAAAGAGCTTCACCCTGTCCAGCGAGCGGGCGGCGAAAAAGGCTTCCACCCGCGCCATTTCTTCCGGCATCGAGTTCACGATGAAACACGCCTCCTGCCACGCCGGGTGCTGCCGCAGTTCGACGATCAGATCGGCCACATGATCGAGCGACCAGCAGCGCTTGTTGTTCTTCGCGAACGCATTCACGAACACGATTTTCGCCGCCCCCTGGCCGCCTTGCGCGAAGCCCCACTGTTCAAGCTGGCTGGCTGCCTGCTGCTGCCAATGCAGCGGAATTTCGACAAATGGAAAACGCCGCTCGGCATTGATTTCAAGTCCGAACAGGCGGTAAAACCAGTCGGCATACACTTCGCTGATATGCATTCCCGGCCGCTGCGAAGCCACCATATCCAGCGCCGCATCGAGCTTGCTGTAACTCCAGTGCTTGTGGATGGCCAACATGCCGGCACGTGCCTTCATGCCAACAACGAAACCCTGCGGGCAGATTTCCCGCGCCAGCGAAGCATAGCGATGCGGGCGCAAGGTCGCGAGCGACACCACCAGCGGATAGTGCTCCTGCTGTGCGTCGGCAATCGACTGCCGGTAGCCTTGCGGGCTGTAGGTCTGGTTGTACACCTTGTGCACGAACGGACAGGCGGCCAGCCAGTCATACAGCGCATATTTTTTCAAATGCACCCAGTCGGCTGCGCGCGAGGTGCGGCGCAGCTCGTCCACCCACACATGAATCTCAAGCTGTGGAAACGCTTGCGCAAACGCCTTGAAGCAGTTTTGCAGGTAGGTGTAATCGCCCAGCGCCAGATGGGTGATGAACAGTATCTTGTCGGCGGCTTGCAGACGCTCGCTTGAAACCAGTTGAGTGCTTGTGCTCATTTGTTCGTTTCGTTATCCGTTGCGCCGCAGGTGTCAGACCGCAGCACTGTCGCTCGCGCCAGCCGAGAATTGCAGCCGGTGCAGATGCGCATACACGCCCTGCTTGGCTAGCAATTCCTCGTGCGTGCCGATTTCCGCGATCCGTCCCTCGGCCAGTACCACGATCCGGCTGGCGCGTTCGATGGTCGACAGGCGATGCGCGATCACAAACGTGGTCCGTCCCTGCATCAGTTCATCCAGCGCTGCCTGCACCGTGCGCTCGGATTCGGTATCCAGCGCTGAGGTCGCCTCGTCCAGAATCAGCAACGGCGCATCCTTGTAAATCGCGCGCGCAATCGCCAGCCGCTGGCGCTGACCGCCTGACAGGCGCGAGCCGTTGTCGCCGATCCAGGTATCCAGCCCTTGCGGCAAGCCTGCAATCACGTCGGTCAGGTGCGCCGCCTTGGCCGCCGCTTCGATCCGACTTCGATCCGCATTCGAGTCGCCATAGGCGATGTTGGCCGCGACCGTATCATCGAACAGCACCACGTTCTGGCTCACCATCGCGATCTGCTGCCGCAGGCTCGGCAGCGAAATTTCATCGATCGGCTGCCCGTCGAGCAGGATTTTGCCGCTGATGGCGGCATGGAACCCCGGCAGCAGGTTAACCAGTGTCGTTTTGCCGCCGCCAGACATTCCGACAAACGCGATCGTCTCGCCCGGTTCCACCTGCAGGTTTATGCCGTCCAGCGCCTTGTGCTGCTGCTCCGGATACGCGAAACTGACATCGACAAAATCGACCCGGCCGGCAACGCGCCCCGGCAAAGCCTTGCCATTCTCGCGCTCAATCGGCGCATCGATCAGCTGGAACACCGCTTCCGCCGCCGCCATGCCGCGCTGCAGCGGACCGTTCACCTCGGCCAGTTGCTTCAGCGGCGCCAGCAGCATCAGCATCGCGGTGATGAACGAGACGAAGCCGCCGACCGTGATCTGTCCTTCGTTCGACTGCACCAGCGCAATCACCACCACGATCGACATCGCGCACGCGGTCATCAGCTGCGTGATCGGCACGGTCGAAGCGAAGGTGCTGGTCATCCGCATCGTGTAGCGGCGCAGGTTTTCCGACCGCTGCCAGAAGCGCGATTTCTCGTACTCCTGCCCGCCGAAAATCTTGATCACCTGATGCGCGCGCGTCGTTTCCTCGATCACCTGCGTCAGCTGCGCATTCACGCTCAGCGAGTCTTCGTTCAGCCGCTTCAGACGCCGGCCGGTGAAGCGCACCACGACTGCCAGCAGCGGCAGCAAAATCAGCGTGATGATCGACAGCATCCAGTTCAGATACAGCAGCCACGCCAGCAAGCCGATCACCGTCAGCGCCGAGCGCACGATCGAAGTAAACACCTTAGTCACCATTTCGATGATCTGTTGCACTTCGTACATCATCGAATTGATTACCCTGCCGACTGAATGCTGCGCGAAATAGCCGACCGGCACGTCCAGCATGCGGGCAAACATCTGCCGCCGCAATTCATTCAGGATCCGCGCCGAAACCCAGGTCATCATGTAGGTGCTAAGGAAGGTCGAGCAGCCGCGAATCGCAAACAGGCCGATTGCGACCACTGGCACCCACCAGTACGGAAACAGCGGCTTGCCGACAAAACCGTGATCGAGCAGCAGTTGCAGCAGGAACGGCACCAGCGGCTCGGTCGCGGCGGTGATGATCATCGCGCCAAAGGCCAATACCATCCGGCCTACATAAGGGCGATGAAGCGTAAACAGTCGTTTGAAGTAGTGTGGAAACTGCATTTTCTGATTAACCGATGGCTTCAAGTTTCACGTTTGCGGCGCCGCGAGTTTCCCCGCATCTTGCGAAGCAGTTGCACGCAGCACGGCCCTGCGTTTCACGATGCAGGCCATGAACAAAGCGGCGTGCATGCTGTAAAAGGTATTGCAATGCCCCCACAGGAATTGCACGTCGGTCAGCCCGAACACGAAAAATCCCAGGCACAATGCCAACCCCATGCCCGCCGCCCAGCGAATTTCCCGATCCGTTTCCCGCGCCGCTTGCCAGAAATACCATGCGGGAACGAAATAAAGCGCCAGCAGCGCCAGCAAACCAGTCAGCCCCAAGGTCGCCATGTTATACAGCATTTCATTATGCGAATGTCCTTGGCCAACCCGTGCCGCCTCAGGCGAAATTACTCCGCGCGCTGCCAGTCCATCCAGGCCTTTGGCAAAATTTTCCCGGCCAACGCCAAACAGCGGCCGTTCAGTGAACAGCGCCCATGACCCCTGCCACATCTGAAAACGCAAACCGATCGACGTATCGCGCTCCTGTCCTTGCCAATATGCGCTGACATCATGCTTTACTTCGGCCATCCGCTGCTGCCCGATATTACCGAAACCAAGTGCGCCAGCCAGCAGAATGAATGCAAACAATAATGCCATGTATTTGCAGGCCTTGCGCATTCTGTTGACTGAAAAGGCGATGACAGCAACCACCGGCACGGCTATCCAGGCACCACGCGTTTGCGACAGATAGGCGCCGCATAACCCGGCCAGCAACGCCAGCAGTTTCGGCACGGCCAACCAGCTTTCCCGCGCCTGGTCCCAGCCGATTGAAAAGGCGGCGAACACGCCCAGCAGCATCGCCATTTCCGCATACGGAATCACGGAGATGAAACCGCCGATGCCGGTGCGATCCACGCCCGCGCTGATGAGCCAGAACATTTTCGCAAATGCAAACCATGCGCCGACAATCAACCCCCACGCCAGATAGCTGTCGGCTTTGGCCGGCACCATCAGCAAGGCCCAGAACGCCAGCGGGAACAGCACCAACCGGAGCGACGCATCGTATTCCCTAGCCAGGAATTGGCCGTTCGCAATCTGGTTGAACAGTATTGCAACGAACATCGCCATCATCGCCAGATTGAGCGGCCAGTAATGCCGGTACGCTTCGCCAAACGACGAGCCAGCCACCTTGGCGCGGCAAACAATTGCCACGATGCCAGACAAGGCGAGCAGGAAAAAGCAGGTATTGGCCGCGCCGCGAACCGTCAATGCCAGCACCGGGAACAGCACGCTCACGGCAGCAACGAACCATGTCAGATAACGCAAACCGGTGCCCTTCGATTAATCGCGGAAATCATCATGCCGAGCCGTATTCGATCCGGACATCGGTTGCGCCGAGTTTTTCCACCAGCACCTGCTTCAACGCATCCGTCGGCGCAATGCGCCAGCTATCATCGAACCGCAGCGCACATTCGCAGCCGGATAACACACATTGCACGACCACCGGCAAGCCTTCATCGTTCCGATGGCCAGCCAGCACATCTGCAATCGATGCCGCCGTGGACTTTGCCGGCAACGCCATCTGCAAGGCCTTGCCCAGACGCATCCGCACACCGGCGATGTCAAGCACACTGTCGGCCGTGATGCGCACGCCGCCGGTGAAACGGTCTTCCGACACCTTCCCCTGCACCGCGAGAAATTCGTCTTCCTTGAACATGCCGCGGTGGCTTTCATACAGTTCGCCGAAAACCGTCACGTCCAGCGTGGCGCTGCCATCATCCAGCGTGACGATCATGATCCTGCCGCGCTGCGTCATCTGCGGCCGCAAGCCGGCGATGATGCCGGCGATCCATTTCGCGTCGCGCGAGGGTTCAAGCGCAGACAGACGAGTGCGGGCAAAATGGCGCGCCTCGTCGGCATAAGCGTTGAACATGTGGCCGGACAGGTACAGCCCGAGTGCCGCTTTTTCCTCTATCAGTTTCTGTTTTTCGCTCCACGGCGGAACCTTCACGTATTCCGGCGGCGCCACCAGATCGCTGTCGTCACCACCGAACAGGCTGTTCTGGTTCGCTGCCGCTTCCGCCTGCTCGGCCGCTTCCATCGCCAAGCCCACGGACGCCAGCAACACAGCCCGATCAGCGCCAAAGCAATCGAACGCGCCGGCGCGAATCAGCGCCTCGATCGTGCGCCGGTTTGCCAGCCGCCGATCGATGCGCTGGCAGAAATCAAACAGGTCGGCAAAGGGCCGCTGCTTGCGCTCCTCGACGATCGCTTCAATCGCTGCCTGCCCAGCGCCGCGCACCGCGCCCAGCCCGTAACGAATCTGCGTCACCGGTTTCTTGCTCATGCTTGGCGGCTCGCCGACCGGCGTGAAACGGTAATCCGACTGGTTGATATCCGGTGGCAGCAGCGTCAGCTTGCAGATATCAACCGCATCCTCGACCAGCACCTTGATCTTGTCGGTATCGTCCATCGCCAGCGACAAGTTGGCGGCAATGAACGCCGCCGGATGGTGCGCCTTCAGGTATGCGGTCTGATATGCCAGCAGCGCATACGCTGCGGCGTGCGACTTGTTGAAACCGTAGCCGGCGAACTTTTCCATCAGGTCGAAAATTTCGTCCGCCTTTTCCGCCTGCAAACCGTTCTTGGCCGCGCCGTCACGGAAGATCAGCCGGTGCTCGGCCATTTCTTCCGGCTTTTTCTTGCCCATCGCGCGCCGCAACAGGTCGGCGCCGCCGAGCGAATAGCCACCGACCACCTGCGCCATCTGCATCACCTGCTCCTGATACACCATGATGCCGTAGGTTTCGGACAGGATGCCCTCGGTGCGCGGATCGGGATAATCGAAACGCTCACCATGCTTGCGCTTGCAGAAATCGGGGATCAGATCCATCGGCCCCGGCCGGTACAGCGCCACCAGCGCAATGATGTCCTCGAACCGGTCCGGCTTCGCATCCTTCAGCATGCCCTGCATGCCGCGGCTTTCAAGCTGGAACACCGCCACCGTTTTCGCTTTCGTCAGCAAATCGTAGGTCGGCCGGTCGTTCAGCGGCAACGATTCCAAGTTGAAATCCGCCATCGCCGGATCGAGTTGGCGGATATAGCGCACCGCCCAGTCGAGAATAGTGAGCGTGGTCAGTCCGAGAAAGTCGAACTTCACCAGCCCGACCGCTTCGACGTCGTCCTTGTCGTACTGCGACACCACGCCTGCTTCTTCTCCACCCTGGCGATACAGCGGGCAAAAATCGGTCAGCTTGCCGGGCGCAATCAGCACGCCGCCGGCATGCATGCCGACATTGCGCGTGATGCCTTCGACCTGCTCGGCCAGCGCCAGCAACTGCTTGACCTCTTCCTCGTTTTGTTCGCGCTCGGCCAGCATCGGCTCTTCCTTCTTCGCGTCGGCAATGGTCACATGCTTGCCGGGCTTGAATGGAATCAGCTTCGAAATGCCGTCGCAGAAGTTGTAGCCGAGATCGAGCACGCGGCCGACGTCGCGCACTGCCGCTTTCGCCGCCATCGTGCCGAAGGTCGCGATCTGCGATACCGCATCGGCGCCGTAGCGCCCTTTCACATACTGGATCACGCGATCGCGGCCTTCCTGACAGAAGTCGATATCGAAGTCGGGCATCGACACGCGCTCCGGGTTGAGGAAACGTTCAAACAGCAGGTTGTACGCCAATGGATCGAGGTCGGTAATCAGCAGCGAATAGGCGACCAGCGAACCGGCGCCGGAACCGCGCCCGGGGCCGACCGGCACGCCATTGTTTTTCGCCCAGCGGATGAAATCGGCCACAATCAGGAAGTAGCCGGGGAAACCCATCTTGATGATGGTGTCGGTCTCGAACCGCAGCCGTTCTTCGTAACGCGGGCGTTGCTGCTCGCGCTGTTGCTCATCCGGATATAGTTGCTTCAGCCGATCTTCCAGCCCAGCCTTGGCCTCCATCACCAGGAATTCGTCGATGCTGACGCCAGGCGGCGTAGGGAAATCCGGCAGTTTCGGCTTGCCCAGTTCCAGTTGCAGGTTGCAGCGGCGCGCAATTTCGATCGAATTCTGCAATGCGCCCGGCAGATCGGCAAACAGCGCCGCCATTTCCGCCTGCGTCTTGAAATTCTGCTGTTCGTTGAACGGCTTCGCGCGGCGCGGATTGGCCAGAATCTCGCCTTCGGAAATGCAGGTGCGCGCCTCGTGCGCGACAAATTCCTCGCGCGATATAAACTGCACCGGATGGGTCGCGACCACCGGCAGCTTCAACTTCGCCGCCAGCGCCACCGTCTGGCGCACGTGGTTTTCCATTCCGTGCTGGCCGAAACGCTGCACTTCAAGGTAGAAATGTCCGGGGAAAATTTCGGCCCACCGCTGCGCATGACGTTCTGCCGCGGTCGGATTGCCATTATCGATCGCGCTGCCGACGTCGCCCTGCTGCGCGCCGGAGAGCGCAATCAGGCCGGGGTTGCCGTCGCGCGTGAGCGCCTGCAGCCACTCGATGCGAATTTCAGCGCGGCCGCGATGCTGGTTTTCCAGCCAAGCTCTCGACAGCAGTTCGCACAGCCGCAAATAACCATTATGATTTTTTACCAGCAGCAGCAGCCGCGACGGCTTGTCGCGCTGTTCATCATTGGTGATCCAGACATCGCAGCCAGCTATCGGCTTCACGCCTGCACCGCGCGCGGCGCGGTAGAACTTGATCAGGCCGAACAGGTTCGACAGATCGGTGATCGCCAGCGCCGGCTGGCCATCGCTGGCAGCGGACTTGACCGCATCGTCAATGCGCACCAGCCCATCGACGATCGAAAACTCGGAGTGCAGGCGAAGATGGATGAATTGGTGCGCTGTCATCCGGCTATTTTACCGTGCCAGCCCGGTTTTGAAACCATTCTGCTTGCCCTGCCGTTGTCGTGCCAGCCGTTTGCCGGAACCCATCCGATGCGCTGTCCGCGCCGCACAAAAGCACAAGCCGGCAAGCATGATCCGCGACGAAAAAATGGAAAAATCAGGGGGGTATCAGCCCAAATACCAGAACTGGGCCGCAACTTCCGGGGCCGTTTTCAAATACCCACCACCAGTATTTTTGAGGTGAAAAAACACCTCAAAAAAGGCGTTCAGGCCTTCGGCCCGCCTCCCAGCAGGAAAGCGACGGTCTTTTTCACAGCCTTGCCAGCAGGAATGAGAGGCGATGTCGCCGACGCAGCCGATGCCGGCATGGCCGGTTCGTATGGCTTGTCAAACCAAGGATCCGGTTTCGCCTTGCGCGCCATCAGCGAAGTCTTGTAAGGCCCGCTGTCAGGCCGCTCGGCCCGGCTGCGGCGCGGAGGACGCTCCCGTTCACTGTCGTCGCGCCTTGCGCCGCGTTGCGGCGCGAAGCCTTCCAGCGCCTGGCATGGCAGGCTACGCTTGATCAGTTTTTCGATTTCAGCCAGCAACTTCGTTTCCCGCTCGATGCACAGTGATATCGCGTCGCCGGTGGCGCCGGCACGGCCCGTGCGGCCAATGCGATGCACGTAATCTTCGGCATTGAATGGCAGGTCGTAATTGATCACGCACGGCATTTCGGCAATGTCCAGCCCGCGCGCGGCAACGTCGGTCGCAACCAGCACGTCGATGCCGCCATTCTTGAACGCATCCAGCGCCGCCATCCGCTCGGCCTGCGTGCGGTCGCCATGAATCGCGGTCGCCTTGATGCCAGCCTGTTCAAGTTGCCGCGCCAGTCGTGATGCGCCGATTTTGGTGTTCGAAAACACCAGCACCTGCTTCAGATCGCGTTCGCGGATGATGTGCGCCACCGCATCGCGCTTGTCAGCCTCATCCACCTTGTACACCACCTGCGTAACCGTGTCGGCAGTCGCGTTGCTGCGAGCAACTTCGATTGTCACCGGATTGTTCAGGATGCTCGATGACAATTTCTTGATTTCCGGCGAGAAGGTGGCCGAAAACATCAGATTCTGCCGCTGTTTCGGCAGCAGGTTGATAATGCGCTGCAAATCAGGCAGAAAGCCCATGTCCAGCATCCGGTCGGCTTCATCCAGAATCAGGATCTGCGTCTGCGACAGGTTCAGCGTCTTTTGCTGCACATGGTCGAGCAGCCGACCTGGGGTAGCGATCAGAATCTCAACCCCGGCGCGCAGCGCCGCCGTCTGAGGCCCGATATCGACCCCGCCGAATACCACCGCCGAACGCAGGCCAGTATGCTGCGCATAATTCTTCACGTTCTCGGCCACCTGATCGGCCAGTTCGCGCGTCGGCGTCAGGATCAACGCGCGCACCGGATGCCGCGCTGGCGACGTGCTGGCATTCGCCTGCGGCTGCAGCTTCTGGATCACCGGCAGTGAAAAACCTGCGGTCTTGCCGGTGCCGGTCTGTGCTGCGCCCATCACGTCGTGCCCCTTGAGCACGATCGGAATCGCCTCCGCCTGGATTGGCGTCGGGTGCTGATAGCCCTGCTCGGTCAGCGCGCGCAAAATCTCGGCACTCAGGCCGAAATCCTCAAAACGGACGGCTGATGCCGCGCTTTTCTCTGCTTCAAACTTCGTGTCAGACATAACTGGTGCAATCTCTCAAAAACGCTCGAAGAACCAACATGACCAAACATCCCGGACTCTGCCGGATGCCATCGAAATGCTGATTCTTCGCACAATTAGCCCGCATTTTACGCCACATGGCGACATCCGGCAGGCTTTTCGATTTGCGCGCATAATCTGGCCGCACGCACGAAGAAATTGTGGAGGGAGCATGAGCCATCTTCAGTTCATAGCCAAGGCATCATCATCCTTGCTCACCGGCCTGCTCGCCCTGCTGCTGGCGGCGTTTTCGCCCGCTTCGTCGGCGCAGCAACCCGCCAGCGCCATCTTCGCCGCCGGCTGCTTCTGGTGCGCGCAAACCAATTTCGAAAAACTGCCCGGCGTCATCCGTATTGAAGCCGGCTATATCGGCGGCCATACCATCAATCCCACTTACGAACAGGTCCGAAGCGGAACAACCGGCCATGCAGAAGCGGTGCGCATCACTTACGATCCAGCGCGCATCAGCTACCGCCAATTGCTCGATCACTTCTGGCACAACATCGACCCGACCACGAACAACCGGCAGTTCTGTAACCTCGGCACGCAATACCGTACCGGCATCCATTATCTGAACGATATTCAGCGACAGGAAGCCATTGCCAGCAAAATTGCGCTGGAACAATCCGGCGTGCTGCGGCATGTTTCACCGCCGGTTGCGGTTGCCAGCAGCGATTATCCACCTGAATTCCAGCTTGAAGCGCAACGGCATGCCGAGGCCGACGCACAGGCAGAAGCCTCGCAAACGGAACCTGGCAAGGTGGCGACAGAAATCGTTCCCGCGGGCACTTTTTATCTGGCCGAGGAACGGCATCAGGCATACCACCACAAAAACCCTCTGCGCTTCAAAATCTACCGCCTGCAATGCGGCCGTGATGCGCGCCTGAATCACATCTGGGGTAATGGGCAGAATAAATAGTACTCGGTTCTTCTCGGCTTTACTTTTCTCATACCTGCGATATCCTGACGCCTTCCTTTCTCTGGAGTAGTGCATGCATGCCTTGGAAAAAATCATGGCAAGAGCCGCAGGCGTGAAGACGGTGACAACGGGTGAAATCGTCAACTGCAAGGTCGATCTGGCCGGCATCAACGACCTGTATTTGCAAACCATCCGCTCCTTTCATGAGATCGGCGGAAAGCGCGTACATGACCCGAAGCGCCTGATCGTGTTCCTCGATCATTACGCGCCTGCATCGTCGATCACGCAAGCGGCCAACCAGAAGCAATTCAGGGAATTCTGCTGGGATCAGGGCATTGACCTGCTAATGGATATCGATCAAGGCGTCTGCCATCAGGTGCTGGCAGACAAGGGGCTGGTTCATCCCGGCCAGTTGCTGATTGTCACCGATTCGCACACTACCACTCACGGAGCATTCGGCGCGTTCGGCACCGGCGTCGGCGCAACCGACATGGCGATCATCATGGCCACCGGGCAGCTATGGCTGCGCGTGCCGGAAATCATCCGCATCCATCTTGCAGGAACTGTCCAGCGCGGCGTTTATGCGAAGGACGTGATCCTGCACATCATCGGCCAGCTGGGCGCCGACTACTGCGTTTACAAGGCGATTGAATTCACCGGCCCGGCGCTGGCGCAATTGAGCCTGTCCGAGCGCATGGCACTATGCAACATGACGACCGAAATGGGCGCCAAAACCAGTTATATCCAGCCGGATGAAATCACGCTGGCGTACCTGCGCGCCAATGTAACGGGCGAATACGATATTGTCACCACCGATCCGGATTTTCGCTATGCGGAAGAACTGTCCTTCGACGTCACGCCAATCAAACCGCAAGTGGCGGCGCCAAGCAGCGTGGATAATGTTTTTGATCTGACGCAGTACATCGGCACCACGATTCACCAAGCCTATTTGGGTTCCTGCACCGGCGGTCGGGTGGAAGATCTGGCCATCGCCGCCAAAATACTGGGGGGCAGGACTATCCATCCTCGCACCCGCTTCGTCATCGTTCCTGCCTCCAAAGGCGTGTTCCTGGAAGCGATGCAGAAAGGTTTCGTGCAAACGCTCGTTAGCGCCGGCGCGACCTTCGTGACGCCCGGCTGCGCTGCCTGCCTGGGAACACACGAAGGCATGATCGCCTCGGGAGAAACCTGCATCACGACCACCAACCGGAACTTCCCCGGAAGAATGGGACACACCGATGCCAAAATATTTCTGGCTTCCCCCGCTGCCGTGGCTGCGGCGGCGCTGGAAGGCATGATCACCGACCCGACCCAGTATCTGTGACAGTGGAGCACTTACGCATGAAAAACAGGATCATCAAGGGCAAGGCTTTTGTTTTCGGCCCGAACATCGATACCGACCAAATTTATCCCGGACGATACCTGGAAATCACTGATCCGGAAGATGTCGCTAGGCACGCAATGGAAGGCGCCGATCCCGAACTGGTGCGGGAATTTACCGATGGCGACGTTATCGTGGCCACCACCAATTTCGGTTGCGGCTCCAGCAGGGAACACGCGGCCATTACGCTGAAAGCGATAGGCGTCGGCGCCGTGATTGCCGACTCGTTTGCCCGCATTTTCTACCGCAACGCCATCAACCTCGGCCTACCGCTGATCGTCTGCAAGGGCTTTGGCAACATGGTGAAAAAAGGGGATGTCGTGCAAATTGAATTCGGTTCAGGCGTCATCACCAATGTGACAACCGGTGCCATTGCACAGGCAGAACCGCTATCCGACTATACGCTGAACATCCTGTCTTGCGGTGGCATCAAACCACTCATCAAGCAGCAAATGAAGTAATCGTTACACTGGTGCGCTTAACGTCAAATACCGTGCAAAGAACTCGCGGCGCAACAGAAAATGACAAAAATCTCCGCTCCGAAAACTAAAAAACCCGCCAAAATTACGGGTTTGATGTTAGCTTAAGCCATTGATTCTTGGCGGAAAGGGTGGGATTTGAACCCACGATACGGTGTAACCGTATACCGGATTTCGAGCTTCAATAAAGAAATTAATCTATCTTCAAAATCAACACCTTACAGCGTTCGCCATATTATGTTTTTTAGTATGAAAGAGCATCAAACAGCTAAAAATATCTGAATCTAGCTACAATCTAGCTACAATTTTAAGAATACTGCTCTGGCAGAGTTCTAATGTTCTCTAGTAGGATCCACAAGTAGGATACAAGATACAGAGGGGATGCCTTATTAGATAGTATTTTTTAGCGTAGCAATGTTTTGATCGCATAATAATTTTTTCCCGTGCCTTTCGTTTCTATATATTTTTGGAGGCGTATGAGCCTTTGTATATAAAGACTTCATCTTTATGAATTTATCTGCGCGCTTATCTTTTGACGCAAACACTAGACAACCTGATGCGCATAAAAGCGCAACTAGGTGTTCATCATCAAAGTCTTGATGTTTATTTTTCGCCTTTATTCTTTGCGTTTCAAAATCAACAGCAACAGAGCAAATTTTGGTGATTTTATTCAGACGGCGTAGCTCCGCAAAAATGCTTAAGTATTTTTTAAAAAATCCCAATTCTTTGAGATATTTTTCACCACCGACTACCAAGCACGTATTAGGATGATCAAACAGCCAACCCAATAAAGGAGCAAATTCGTTATGCCCATCAGATTTTGGATCAAATAGTGTTGGAACACAATTTACGTCTAATACAAAGCACATGTTAGATCCCCAAAAGTTTTCGTTGCTCCGTTAAGAAGAATGCTCTAAAACTTTCAGGTTGATCGTCTGGATAATCACCAGAGGGGGAAATTTCCATACTTGTTATGGTATTTCCTTCTGAGCTGCGCTCAAAATAAAGTATTTGCGCTAACCTCTCTGGATGTTGGTTTTCTCGCATACACATACGAAATCTATCTATAGTGTAGTCACTATGCGTTTCTACCAGCAAGGTTTCCTCTCCATCCTTGGTAAAATAGAAAAACAGTTCACCAAGTGCAGCTTGTGCCTTAGGATGCAGGTGCACCTCAGGTTGTTGTATTGCAAGCCAAGAAGATTGCGAATCAACAGAAAAAAGCTCAACAATGATTGGCAATATTTGAGAAATTCCATAACCGACACTGTTTACTCTAAAACTCTTTCCTTCCAGAGATATCCTTAGCTCAAAAGGAGCGTCATGTGATTTTCCAAAATTAGTAACGCTTATTGATTCAAATAACCCACTCTCTTTGCCAAAAAGTGATAGGATTTCTTTGAAATTTTTTCCTTCTTTACCTCTCCTTTCTAAGTTTTTTCTTATTACGTAAGGTGTATGTTCACCCTCTGAGTTGAATTGTTTTGTATATCCATCATAAGTTCGCTTTGGTCTAGTTCTTATAGGCGCAATTGATGCATATGAAGATGGCAATCGTGCAAATTTGAATGGGTTAAATTTTATGCGGGATTTATCAACAAGTTCATGGCGAATGTAATACCAGAAATTTCTGAGTGGGGAATTAATAAGTACTAGCCTATCATCCCTTTTTACGGATGAATATAAAAAATTTTCACTTGGGATTTTTGAGAGATAATTAAAAACATCAATATACTGGCTAATTTTTGTAGCCTCATTAGGCCCGACGTAAGATCTTAGGCTTCTTCCTTTAAATTCAAGCGTTGCAATTAAATTTTGTGTCATAGCGCTAAATCTTGATAGTGTCGCTAGACCAGATTGACTGTCTTTAAAGTGCAATAGTTGCCCAACCCAATTATCGGGTTTGTTTTTGTCGCAATGGTAGAGGCCAATTTGAAATTCTGATTTATCTTTAGAAAATGCACTGACTATATCATGGTAGCCACCGAACTCGTAACTCCCGACATTAAAGTCCGCATCACTCCAAAATTTTGGATTGGCGAAAAGCTCTATAAGAGATAAAACTGAAGTTTTTCCCGTGCTGTTTTCTCCAACAAAGAAATTCATTTTGTGTATCGGGATTGCTGTGTGTGAAAAACCACGAAAGTTGTTCATGTAAATGTAATACATATCGCGATTAGCCTGAATTTGTAAAGTTGTATATTTTCTGAGAAAATCGTAAGGATTTTGCTATCAATTTTGAAAATACAAATTGTGCATTCAAAACAAGGCAATGGCGGCCTTGATTTGAATTCTGCACGACGCAGAGAGCTATTGGCAAAATGACTGATCCCCGTTGTATTATGATAGCTTCTTAGCGATTAGTCACCAGCCATGACTCGCCAATCCCGTATCAAGAAGGCTATTCGAGATCTTCTTTTCGGAGAAAACACCGAAAATTCACCTCTCATGGTTGCCGAGCGGTTTCTTCAAGTTTTCCTCGATCACGGCATCGAAACCGTCCAAATTCCCCGCCTGCTGGGTGCTGTCACACACACCGACCTGCAATCACCAGCGCATCTTCTAAAAGTCATCACGCCAGCCGTTCTCGACCAGGTTGCCACCTTGTTCAATATTCGGTCAGCCTATCTTGAAGGTGTCGATGACCGGATATACGAATACCTTGCCACATACAAACGCCCAACATCGTTATTGGATTGTCTTCGTGAATTCTGGAACAAGTCCCAATGGAAAAACGCCGTCAACGCGCCATTGCGAATACTGGCCACGACCAGCAGGCTGAATTGTCATGAAGGCTTCGAGCATCTTCTCGTTCCCGTACTCGTCGAACCAATAGCAATTCTGGATGAAGAACCTATTTGTCGCTACCACGTTTATCAGGATGGTTTTAACTGGGATTATGCACCTACGCGCATCGAACTCAAGGCAATCGCACGAACAATTCACTGCGCATTCGGTGGTGCCATTCCGCTATATGAGGTCGAGCCGCAAGAAATGGCCGCGCTGCTCGAAGGGCGATTAATCCCGCACGCACTGCTAAAGCGTCCACTGATTACCGATCCATCATTTGAGGACTACATTCTCGAACCAGAAAAATCAGTCGTGGCCAAAGAATCTGACGAACTGCCTGCCGTATTCGAGTACATGCAAAAAACGGGGCTGGATACCTACGATTTCCAAATCGAGGCACACGTTGAGCCAACAACGGCGGCATCTGAAGATGAAACCGCACCAGAAGCGCCATTGCCTGAAAAGCAGCCCAAGAAACAGGCAAGCACAGGAAAACGGCAAATCCCAGAAGCACGTTGGAGAGATGTTCGGTCTCCCCATATTGGTGGGTCAAAATCACGCCACTCAACGGACGACCGATACAGCAAAGCACTGGGACTGCTGACAAGCACAAAGCTCAGGAGTTCCACGACAAGCTAAAGGCATCCGTTTGGGACAGGGAACGGCTTGGCATAAAGCCCAAGCGTTCCTGGCGTGAGGCAGTTGTTCGCTGGCTGGAAGAAACCTCGGAAAAGGCCACGCACAAGGAAGACAAGAAGAAGCTCGTCTGGCTTCATGCCTTCCTCGGTGATGTGAACCTCGACCAGATTGACTTGGTCGCGCCATTCTGATTCGGGCAAGGGATGAATGGGAATGGATCGAGAAAGCGCCAAAGGTCAGGCTCTTTAAAGAAACTAACAACCGTGAACGGTCGCTCACACCGGAGCAGGCGAAACTGCTTTTGAGTGAATTGCCGGAGCATCAGCGCGAAGTCGTACTATTTGCTTTGGTGACTGGCCTTCGAAAAAGCAATGTGCTTCAACTGAAATGGGAACAGGTGAATCTAGAGCTACGCCATGCGTGGATACATGGCTGGCAATCGAAGAACCGCCGACCTATTTCAGTGCCGTTGAATGAAACTGCTGTTGCTGTGCTGGAACGGCAGAAAGGCAAACACCCCACAAGGGTTTTTACTTACCTTGGCCGACCGCTAAATTATGCCAATACAGAGGCATGGCGAGCAGCCTTGAAAAGAGCTGGCATCAAGGATTTCCGTTGGCATGACCTTCGGCATACCTGGGCGACTTGGCAGCGGCAAGCTGGAACCCCTACCCATGAGTTACAACGATTGGGCGGGTGGAGAACTGGGGCAATGGTGGAGCGATATGCACATCTTGCGCCTGACCATCTGGCGCACGCGGCTGCACGGTTGGATTCTGTACTGAAATGCTACGTTCCAGCTACGGATGTTCTGCCAGAAATAAAAAAGGTCACAGAAAAAACTCTGTAACCCTTTGATTCTTGGCGGAAAGGGTGGGATTTGAACCCACGATACGGTGTAACCGTATACCGGATTTCGAGTCCGGCGCATTCGACCACTCTGCCACCTTTCCTGCAAGCCGGAATCGCAAACAGCAAATCCAGCAAAGTTCGCAAGTATAACAGACTTATGCCGGACAGCAAGCGCAGCCGTTCAACATGCCAGCCACTCCTGCCTGCCAGGCGAGCGGTAGCCGTTCACTTTCCATCCGCATCCCTTAGCGAACATTCGGCTGGTCGCTTATAATTTCTGTTTACGACGTTTGCTGTATCTTTCTTCAATTACGCATCCTAATGGCTTCCATCCTGATCAAAACCGCCGCCGATATCGAAAAAATGCGGATCGCGTGCCGCCTGGCCGCCGAGGTTCTCGACTATATCGCTCCTTTCGTCAAAGCCGGTGTCACCACCGGTGAACTGGACCGACTGTGCCACGAATACATGGTGAACGTGCAGGGAACCATCCCGGCACCGCTGAATTATTGCCCGCCGGGTTACAAGCCCTATCCGAATGCGACCTGCACATCGATCAACGATGTCGTCTGCCATGGCATCCCGGGGGGCAAAATCCTGAAAAACGGTGATTCGCTAAACATCGACATCACCGTCATCAAGGACGGCTATTACGGCGACACCAGCCGCATGTATCTGGTTGGCGAACCGTCGCTCCAGACCCGCCGTCTGAACCAGGTCACCTATGAATGCATGTGGATTGGCATCTCGAAGGTCAAGCCGGGCGCGTTTCTGGGTGACATCGGTCATGCGATCCAGCAGTATGCGGAAAAATCGGGGTTCAGCGTGGTGCGCGAGTTTTGTGGCCACGGCATCGGCAAATCCTTTCACGAAGAGCCGCAGGTGCTGCATTACGGCAAGCCCGGCACGCTGGCAAAACTGGAACCAGGCATGATTTTCACCATCGAACCGATGGTCAACGCAGGCCGACGGGAAATCCGCGAAATGGGCGATGGCTGGACCATCCGCACCAAGGATCGCAGCCTGTCGATGCAGTGGGAACACACGGTGCTGGTGACGGAAACAGGCTACGAGGTGCTAACGGTATCGCCCGACATGCCACCACCACCGGAATGGGTCGTTGCCGGAGAAACGCCGCAGGACAAACCTGCCTGAGCAGTGAACACGCTCGCGCTACAACTGAAACAGCGCCTGAATTCCGGACGGCAAGAAGCGATCGCCGCTTACCAGTCGGGCGGACGGCCAACGCAATTGCTGACACGGCTGCGTCAGAATGTTGATGCCGCGCTGACAGAAGCCTGGCACGCTGTTGGCATGCCTGAACAGCACGCGCTGGTGGCCGTCGGCGGCTATGGCCGTGGCGAACTGTTCCCGCATTCGGATATTGACCTGCTGATCCTGCTCGATGCCCCGCCGGATGATGCGTTGCGCGGCACGCTGGAAACGCTGGTCACGCTGCTATGGGATCTCGGACTGGATATCGGTCACAGCATCCGCACGGTCGATGAATGCATCAGCGAATCCGCCGCCGACATTACGATCCAGACTGCATTGCTGGAAGCGAGGCTGGTTCAAGGCAACCGCAGACTATTCCAGACACTGCAACGCCGTTATCGTGCGCAGATGGATGCGCCTGCCTTCTTTCAGGCGAAAACGCTGGAGATGCGACAGCGGCATGTGAAATATGAAGATACGCCATACAGTCTGGAACCCAACTGCAAGGAAAGCCCTGGCGGGCTACGCGATCTGCAGGTCATCCTGTGGCTGGCGAAAGCGGCACGTCTGGGCAAATCCTGGCGTGGGCTGGCAAAACGCGGGCTGATCACCGAAACCGAGGCGCGCCAGTTGACGAACTGCGAACGCGCCACCAAGGAAGTGCGCATCCAGTTGCATGTGCTGGCGGGAAGGCGCGAAGATCGGCTGGTGTTCGACCTGCAGGCACCGATTGCCGAAACCTTCGGCTTCAAGAACGTCAGCGGCAGCCGCGATGCGCAGCGGGCGGAAGAAAAGATGATGCAGCGTTATTACCGTGCCGCGAAAGCGGTCACGCAAATGAACACCATCCTGCTGCAAAACATTGAAGCGCAACTGTTCCCGCAACCGTTTCACCCGCATCCAATCAATGCCCGCTTCAACGAGGTCAACGGGCTGATAGATATTGCGTCTGAATATACTTTCGAACGCACGCCATCGGCAACGCTGGAAATGTTCCTGCTGCTGGCGCAAAATCCGGAACTGAAGGGCATGACAGCACGCACGCTGCGCGCTGTCTGGCATGCACGCTTGCGCATTGATGATGATTTCCGTAACGATCCGAGCAACCGCGCACTGTTTTTGCTCATCCTGCAGGCGCCAAGAGGTGTGACGCACGCGCTGCGCCAAATGAACCAGACCAGCGTGCTGGGGCGCTATCTGCCGAATTTTCGTCGTATCGTCGGCCAGATGCAACATGACCTGTTCCACATCTACACCGTCGACCAGCATATCCTGACGGTGGTGCGCAACGTGCGCCGCTTCGTGCTGCCGGAACATGCGCACGAATTTCCATTCTGCAGCCAACTGATGGCGAACTTTGCCCGGCCGTGGCTGCTGTATGTTGCCGCGCTGTTTCACGACATTGCGAAAGGCCGCGGCGGCGATCATTCAGTACTCGGGATGGAGGATGCGCGCCGCTTTTGCACCGATCACTGGATTGCCAACGAAGATACCGAGCTGGTGGTATTCCTCGTGCGGCATCATCTGACAATGTCGCAGGTTGCGCAAAAACGCGATCTATCCGATCCTGAAACCATCCAGAACTTCGCCGCCATCGTCAGCAACGAACGACGCCTAACTGCGCTTTATCTGTTGACGGTGGCCGATATCCGCGGCACCAGCCCGCAGGTCTGGAATGCATGGAAAGGCAAACTGCTCGAAGACCTGTACCGGCTGACGTTGCGCGTGCTCGGCGGCGAAACGCTCTCGGCCGACAGCGAACTGATAAGCAAGCAAAACGAAGCTCTCAAGACATTGCGGCTGTATGGCTTGACGACCGATGCGCACGAACAGATGTGGGAACAGCTCGACGTCGGCTATTTCCTGCGCCATGATGCCGCCGACATCGCGTGGCAAACGCGGAAACTCTATTACCGCCTCGACAGCGAGCAGCCGATCGTAAAATGCCGGCTGTCGCCCATCGGCGAAGGGCTGGAAGTGCTGGTTTACATCAAGGATCAGCCCGACCTGTTTGCACGCATCTGCGGCTACTTCGCCCGGATGAATTACAGCATTCTGGATGCGAAAATCCACACCACAAAACACGGCTACGCGCTCGATACCTTCCTCGTGACGCGACAAATGTTTGAAAAGAACTACCGCGACATCATCAGTCTGGTCGAGCACGACCTGACCGAAACATTGCTCGTGCAGGCACCGCTTGCGTCGTTGCCCAAGGGCCAGGTTTCGCGCATGTCGCGCAGTTTCCCGGTCACGCCAACCGTCGATCTGCGCCCTGACGCGCGCGGCGAGTATCATGTGCTGTCAGTCACGGCCAACGACCGCACCGGCCTGCTGTATGCGATCGCCACCGTGCTGGCGCGATATGGCATCAGCCTGCACACCGCCAAAATCATGACAATGGGCGAACGGGTCGAGGACGTGTTCCTGGTTGAGGGCGATGCGCTGGAAAATGCCCGGACCCAAATCCAGCTTGAAACCGATTTGCTTGAAGTGTTGCGCTTATGACCGAACCTGTACGACTTTCAAAACGCATGTCCGAACTCGGACTATGTTCACGCCGCGAGGCAGACGAATGGATCGAACGCGGCTGGGTGCGTGTCGACGGCCAGATCGTGTCGCAACTGGGCAGCAAGGTCTTGCCGCACCAGAAAATCACGATCGAGCGCCAGGCCAATGCCGAACAGGCGAAACGCGTCACCATCCTGATCAACAAGCCGGTCGGCTACGTCAGCGGCCAGGCTGAGGACGGCTACAAGCCGGCGTTCACGCTCGTCAATGCAGAATCCCGCTGGAAGGAAGACAAATCACCGGAAACCTTTCATTCGAAACAGCTCAAAAGTCTGGCGCCTGCCGGCCGGCTCGATATCGATTCGGTCGGCCTCCTGGTGCTGACACAGGACGGCCGCGTCGCCAAGCATCTGATCGGGCAGGATTCTGAAATCGAGAAGGAATATCTGGTGCGGGTGAAATACACCAAGCCCGGACGTTTGCCGGACGATCAGCTGAAACTGCTGAACCATGGCCTGTCGCTCGACGGCAAGGCGCTGCAACCGGCGAAAGTGCGCTGGCAGAACGATGACCAGCTGCGCTTTGTGCTGAAGGAAGGCAAGAAGCGCCAGATCCGGCGCATGTGCGAAACAGTCGGGCTGAAGGTCATTGGCCTGAAGCGCATCCGCATCGGCAAGGTCGCGCTCGGCAACCTGCCAGCCGGTCAATGGCGCTATCTTCAACCGGACGAGCAATTCTGATGATGGTCGAAGTAAAAACCAAAATTGCGCTGATCGCCGCCGTCGGCCCGGATGGCACCATCGGCAGCGGCAACAAGATGCCGTGGCACATGCCACGCGATCTGCGTTTCTTCCGCCGGGTGACGACCGGGCATACGGTGATCATGGGCCGCAAGACCTTTGACGCCATCGGCTGCAAGCCGCTACCGAAGCGCAAGAACATCATCGTCACGCGCAATGTGCTGTTTGCGGCACCGAATTGCCATGTCGCGCACTCGCTGCGTGCAGCACTGGAAATGGTGCGCGGCGAAAAGCGGGTGTTCGTCATCGGCGGCGGCGAACTGTACCGGCAATCGATCGACATTGCCGACGAGATTTATCTGACCGAAATTCTCGACCATCACCCGAACCACCGGCTGTTTCCATTGTTCGAATCGGATACCGTATTCCCACCGATTCCGACCGAACAATGGGAGCGTCATCGTGCCGGGCGCCAGTTCGTCGCCTCCAGCAAGATGAGCGGCAAACCCGTTGGCGCGGCCTCCGGGCTGTACATGCAATTCGTCACCTATCGGCGCAAGCAGACAGTTTGACGCGTACTGCATCGAAAATGTCACGATATTGCAGCTTTTTTACAGTATTTTCCCCCAATGGCACAGCTTTTCTGCGAAAATCCGCTTTTCCTTTTCCGGCGTCAGCGCAGTTCGGGTAGCAACCGCCAGCACGTCCTTTCCTGCAATCCGTTTTTTCATAGGAAACCGCGATGAAATTCCGCTTTCCCATCGTCATCATTGACGAAGACTTCCGCTCGGAAAACAGTTCCGGCCTCAGCATCCGTGCGCTGGCGACCGCGATCGAGGAAGAAGGCTTGGAAGTGCTGGGCGTGACCAGCTATGGCGACCTGTCGCAGTTCGCGCAGCAGCAGTCGCGCGCATCCGCCTTCATTTTGTCGATCGACGACGAAGATTTCGGCGATGGCTCGGCCGAAGACATTCAGTACGCACTGCAGCCGCTGCGCGCGTTCGTGCAGGAAATCCGCGACCGCAACGCCGATATTCCGATTTACCTGTATGGCGAAACACGCACCTCGCGCCACATCCCGAACGACATCCTGCGTGAGCTGCACGGCTTCATTCACATGTACGAAGATACGCCGGAATTCGTCGCGCGCCACATCATCCGCGAAGCGAAATCGTATCTCGACGGGCTGGCGCCGCCGTTCTTCCGCGCGCTGATGCATTACGCGCAGGACGGCTCGTATTCGTGGCACTGCCCCGGCCATTCCGGCGGCGTGGCATTCCTGAAATCGCCGATCGGGCAGATGTTCCACCAGTTCTTCGGCGAAAACATGCTGCGTGCCGACGTCTGCAACGCGGTCGAGGAACTCGGTCAATTGCTCGACCACACCGGCCCGGTCGAAGCCAGCGAACGCAATGCCGCCCGCATCTTCAATGCCGACCACTGCTATTTCGTCACCAACGGCACTTCGACCTCGAACAAGATCGTCTGGCATTCGACCGTCGCACCGGGCGATATCGTCGTGGTCGATCGCAACTGCCACAAATCGGTGCTGCACTCGATCATCATGACTGGCGCGATTCCGGTGTTCCTGATGCCGACGCGCAACCACCTCGGCATCATCGGCCCGATTCCGCTGGAAGAATTCCAGCCGGAAAACATCCGCAAAAAAATCGAGGCCAATCCGTTCGCGCGCGAAGCAGCGAACAAGAAGCCGCGCATTCTGACCATCACGCAATCGACCTACGATGGCGTGGTGTACAACGTCGAAACGATCAAGAACCTGCTCGACGGCGAAATCGACACGCTGCTGTTCGATGAAGCCTGGCTGCCGCATGCCGCGTTCCACGAGTTCTACAACAACATGCACGCGATCAGCAAGGACACGCCACCGGCGAAGGAATCGATCGTCGTCGCCACGCAATCGACGCACAAGCTGCTGGCCGGACTATCGCAGGCATCGCAAATCCTGATCAACGATTCTGAAACAGTGAAACTGGATCGCGATTCGTTCAACGAAGCCTATCTGATGCACACCTCGACTTCGCCGCAATACTCGATCATCGCGTCGTGCGATGTCGCCGCGGCGATGATGGAGCCGCCGGGCGGCACCGCGCTGGTCGAGGAATCCATTCTGGAAGCGCTGGATTTCCGCCGCGCGATGAAGAAGGTGGACCAGGAATTCGGCAAGGACTGGTGGTTCCAGGTCTGGGGGCCGGACACTTTCACCAGCGAAGGCATCGGCACGCAAAACGACTGGCTGATTCACGCCGAGGATAAATGGCACGGCTTCGGCAATCTGGCACCGGGGTTCAACATGCTCGACCCGATCAAGGCGACCGTCATTACGCCCGGCCTGGATATCGACGGACAATTTGCGCAAACAGGCATCCCTGCCTCGATCGTGAAGGAATATCTGGCCGAGCATGGCGTCATCATCGAAAAATGCGGGCTGTATTCATTCTTCATCATGTTCACCATCGGCATCACCAAGGGCCGCTGGAACACGCTGGTGACGGCGCTGCAGCAGTTCAAGGATGATTACGACAGGAACCAGCCAATCTGGCGCATCCTGCCGGAATTCGCCGCGACCAAGCCGCGCTACGAACGGATGGGCCTGCGCGACCTGTGCCAGCAGTTCCACAATTTCTACAAACAGTACGACGTTGCCCGCCTGACGACCGAAATGTACCTGTCCGACATGGTGCCGGCAATGCGTCCGGCGGACGCCTTTGCCAAGATGGCGCACCGGCAGATCGAACGCGTGCCGATCGACGAACTCGAAGGCCGCATCACGTCGACGCTGCTGACGCCGTATCCGCCAGGCATTCCGCTCTTGATTCCGGGCGAACGGTTCAACAAGACGATCGTCGATTATCTGAAATTCGCGCGCGATTTCAATGAGCAGTTCCCCGGCTTCGAAACCGACGTGCATGGACTGGTCCAGCGCGAAATCAACGGCCGGCGCGATTATTTCGTCGATTGCGTGAAGCAATAAAAATGGGGGCTTTCGCCCCCGGTCGCGTTGCCATTACCCCCTGAATTTCCATTTTTCCGGGGGTATATGGCAAAACCACCATCCCAATCCACGTTTCTGCTGGCGATTTTAAAATACTGGCATGAGTATAATTTTCGGGCTTATTGAACGAAAATAACTTCTCGGTCAGTTATTTGGGCGCCCCGCATCGCACCAGCATGGCCTTTTCGTCCGAACATGGCCGGTTCAGCGGGTCATCATGTACGATGAACCAATCGACTGGAAAGGCCCCAGCGGCATCCTCTCTTCCTCGAACTGGTGAATGCTCGGCTTGCCACTCCACAGCTTGTAAATCACCTTTCCATCGCGCACCACAACGATGGCATCAAATTCCCAGCCGGTGATATTGGTCTTGCGGTGGAAGTTGAAAAAATCGAGCCAGAAATTGCCAAAACGCTTGCGTTCGATGTGCTTTTGCTCGATTTCGTACGCATAACAGGTCTTATGCGAGGCGACGCATTGCTGCAGGCCATGATCGAGCAGTTTGACATCAAGCGACGAGGTGGACACCAGCCGGCGCAACAAATCGGCATGACTCAGGACAGCCACATTCGGCGTCTTGTCTGGATCGACGCCCAGCGCCTTCAGTTCGACCACCGTGGTTTCATTCGGGATGATGCGCGCGAACATCGTCTGCGCCTGCCCATAGGTTTTCCACGGTGTTTTGGTTTCCTGCCGCCCGTCAGGCAACAGGCTGGCGCAACCGGCAACGAAGATTAGCAACGCCGCTGTCAGACTGTTTCGGCTCAGGTTCAGGAATGCCTTCATCACATTTGCCTTGTGGTTTGCGCAATGCCGGAACTTCATGATCCGCCTTTCGGCGGGCGACCATGTTGAGCGATGTCAAACCTTAGGGGAGCCTGGAAGAAGCGTCAATTATTCAGGGCTGGCTTCGGCAAGATTGGCAATTGCGCGACCACCAAGGCCGGGAAATGCGCGCTGAACGTGCTGCCCTTGCCTTCCTCCGATTCAATCTTCAGGCACGCCTGATGGCGCAGCAGCACATGGCGGACAATCGACAGGCCAAGGCCGGTGCCGCGCGTTTCGCGCGAGCGCCCCTTGTCCACACGATAGAAGCGCTCGGTCAGGCGCGAGATATGTTCCTGCGCGATGCCGATACCGGTATCCTGCACCACGAACTGCGGCCCATCTTCGGCATCCTGCCACGAAATTCGGATCTCGCCATCTTCCGGCGTATAGCGCACCGCGTTCGATACCAGGTTGCTGAAAGCCGTATGCAATTCATCCGCGCTGCCGTTGATGTCCGGACCTGCCATCGTCAGCGAAACCTTATGCCGGCCACCAGACAGGGCGCGCGCTTCCTGCGCGACCTGTTCCAGCAGCGCGGTCATGTTCACCCGCTCCGGACGCAGCGGGAAATCGACCGATTCCAGCTTGGTCAGCACCAGCATGTCTTCCACCAGCGCCTGCATCCGCTCGCCCTGCTCGCGCATCAGCCGCAGATGCTCGGCACGTGTCACTGCATCCAGCTTGGGCTGCAGCGCGGCGATTTCGAGAAAACCATTGATCACCGTCAGCGGCGTGCGCAGTTCGTGTGACGCATTGGCGACGAAATCGCGGCGCATTGTTTCGATCCGATCGCTCTCGGTCGCATCATGCGTCACCATGATCTGCCGCCGGTTTTCGAACGGAATAATCTGCAAGATGATCCTGCGGTCGCGCAGCGTCACCGTCAACGGCTGGTCGTAACGTCCCAAGATCAGGTAGTTGATGAATTCCGGGTCGCGAATCAGGTTGGTAACGCGCATCCCCTTGTCGCGCGACAATGCCAGTCCGAGGTGCCGCTCGGCCACCGGGTTGCACCATTCGAGGAACAGCACGTCGTCCATGATGACCACGCCATCAGGCAGCATGTTCATCGTCTGGCGAAAACGGGTCAGCCATTCCGACAGTTCAGCCCGGCTTTTTTCCTCGTCGCGATGCAACCGGTACAGGCGGGCAAAAATCGCGTTCCATGCGCCCCAGCCATCGGGCAGCTTTGCACTGTCAGGGAAATCGAGCCACACGTTGAGCAGATACAGATACCGCAACTGTATCGCCACCAGCACGGTCATCGTCAGCAGGCCGAGCGTCAGCCCGATGATGGGGCCGAAGTAATACCAGACCACGCCGGCGCCAATCCAGATAAACATCATTCGCAATGCTGCAGGAATCCAGAAAAGAAGATAAGGACTCATCAAGCTGTCATTTTTCCGAAAGCATGTAACCCATGCTTCTTACCGTTTTGATCAGGAATTCCGCATCTTTCAGCGCCTTGCGCAAGCGCAGCACGTGAACATCGACCGTGCGCTCCTCAATCTCGACATGCTGTCCCCAGACCTTGTCGAGCAGTTGGCTGCGGGAAAAAACCCGCTCCGGATGCGCCATGAAGAACTTGAGCAGTTTGTATTCGGCATGCCCGATATCGATTTTCCGCTCGTTCAGGCTGACCGAACAACTCATCTGGTCCAGCATGATCGGCCCAGCCTTGAGCACTTCCATCCCGTGCTCCGGCCTGTTCCTGCGCAGCAGCGCGTTGATGCGCGCCGTCAGCTCGCGCGGCGAAAAAGGCTTGGTGACATAATCGTCCGCGCCTCGATCCAGCCCGGCAATCTTGTCTTCTTCCAGACCTTTCGCCGTCAGCATGATAACCGGAATCGCATTGAAGTTGTGATCAGCGCGGATCCGCGACAGCAGCTTCAATCCACTCTGGTCTGGCAGCATCCAGTCCAGCAGAACCAGGCTGGGCATTTTCTGCTGCATGCAGTTCCATGCATCGGCCGTCGTCTGGGCCGTCACCGGCTGCCAGCCAGCTGCTTTGACGGTGAATGACACCAGCTCGACGATGGCAGGTTCGTCTTCGACAATCAGAATCGTGGTTTTATCGGTCGGCATACAGGCATGTCCCCCCGTCATTACACGGACTGTTCCTGCTTGAGCGACGCATAGTCGACATGACGGACATCTTTCCCGTCGACCACGTAAATCACCTGCTCGGCAATGTTGGTCGCATGGTCGCCAATACGCTCGATCGCTTTCGCAATCCACATGATATCCAGCGAAGCCGGAATGGTCGGCGGATCTTCGGTCATGAACGGAATCAAATCTCGCATCATGGTGTGGAATTCATGGTCGATCAGCGCATCGCGGCCAATCAGCTTGATCGCCAGTTCCTTGTCCGAACGTGCAAACGCATCCAGCGCATCATGCAGCATGTTCGACGCCGTGTTCGCAATCATCTTGATTTTCTGCTGATGTTCAGGCATCTGAAACTCACGTTTTTGTAGATTTCTGGTCGAGCGCGCAATCTTGGTCGCTTCGTCGCCAATCCGTTCCAGATCAGTAATCACCTTGGTGGTTGCCATCACGGTACGCAAATCGTTTGCCGCCGGCTGACGGCGAACGATCAGATGAGTGCACGCAACATCCAGGCTGATTTCGAGCTGATTTACCTCGATGTCCGAACGCAGCACTTTTTCCGCCATGACTGAATCCCGTTCGAGCAGTGACTTGATGGCAGCATTGAACTGCGCTTCGACCAGACCGCCCATCAGCAGCACTCGCGAACGAATCGCCTCAAGATCCTGATCGTACTGTTTCGACAGATGCTGATCCTGCCCCATTGCCTTTTCCATATCGTTTTGCCTTTGCATTCTGTGGTCACACATCACTTTAGCCGAAACGACCAGTGATGTAATCCTGAGTTTCGCGCTTCTTCGGACGGAGGAAAATCTGGTCAGTTTCACCGAACTCGACCAGTTCGCCCAGATACATGTATGCGGTGTAGTCGGAGCAGCGCGCCCCCTGCTGCATGTTGTGGGTGACGATCACGATGGTGTAGTCTTCCTTCAGTTCGTTGATCAGTTCCTCGATCTTGGCGGTCGAAATCGGATCGAGCGCCGAAGTCGGCTCGTCAAGCAACAGCACTTCCGGCTGTACCGCCACGCAACGCGCAATGCACAGCCGCTGCTGCTGACCACCCGACAGGCTCAGGCCGCTCTTGTCGAGCTTGTCCTTCACCTCATCCCACAGCGCCGCCTTTTTCAGCGCCCACTCGACCCGCTCATCCATCTCGCCGCGCGAAAGGTTCGAATACAAACGCACGCCAAAGGCAATGTTCTCATAAATCGACATCGGAAACGGCGTCGGTTTCTGGAACACCATGCCAATCCTGGCGCGCAGCATGTTCACGTCCTCGCCCGTTTCGAGAATATTGCGTCCCTGAAACAGGATCTGGCCGGCGGCGCGGTGTCCCGGATACAGGTCATACATCCGGTTCATGGTTCGCAACAACGTCGACTTGCCGCAGCCGGAAGGGCCGATGAATGCGGTCACCTTTTTCTCGTGAATGGTCAGGTTGATGTTTTTCAAGCCCTGATAGTTACCGTAATAAAAATCCAGACCTGCGATTTCGATATTGCCATTCCTGCTGGCGTCATGCGCCGGATTGCCAATGTTGTGTGTATTCATCATTCACTCAATAGAAATTAGCCTTGTGTCTTCTGGCTGAAAAAGGTGCGTGACAGAACGTTCAATCCAAGCACGCCGAACGTAATCAGCAGTGCTCCGCCCCACGCCAGCGAACGCCAGTTGTCATAAGGGCTCATCGCGAACTGGTAAATCACCACCGGCAGATTGGCCATCGGCTGGTTCATGTCGGTGCTGAAAAACTGGTTGTTCAGTGCGGTAAACAGCAACGGCGCGGTTTCACCCGAAATACGCGCCACCGCCAGCAGCACGCCGGTCAGGATGCCGGCCCGGACGGCACGCAGGCGCACCATCAGTGCAACCTTCCAGCGTGGCGCGCCAAGCGCATAAGCCGCCTCGCGCAGGCTGGTCGGCACCAGCGCCAGCATGTTGTCAGTCGTGCGGACGACCACCGGAATCGCAATCAGCGAAATCGCAAAGCTGCCGGCCCAACCCGAAAAATGCTTCATGTGAATGACGAAAATCGCATACACGAACAGGCCAATCACGATCGACGGTGCAGACAACATGATGTCGACCACAAAACGCGTTGCCTGCGCAAACCAGCTTTCCTCGCCATATTCGGCCAGATAGATGCCGGCCAGGATGCCAATCGGCGTACTAAGCAGCGTAGAAACGCCAACCATCAGCAGACTGCCGACAATCGCATTGGCCAGGCCGCCATCATCGCTGCCGGGAGCCGGCGTGCTGGCACTGAAGATTTCCGGCGTAATGGCACCGGCGCCCTTCATCACCAGCGTAATCAGAATCCACGCCAGAAAAAATATGCCCAGCGCCATGGCACAAAATGACAGCAAAATGCCTATCCTGTGCGTCAGCAGGCGCATGCGATACACCGGATTCGATGCCGTATTGTTCATTTCAGACCTTCCTTCCTGGACATTCTCAGCAGCATCAGTTTCGCGCCAGACAGCACGATGAACGTAATCACGAACAGGATCAGACCCAACGCAAACAGAGAAGCCACATGCAGCTTCGATTCCGCCTCGGCAAATTCATTTGCCAGCGTCGAAGCGATACTGTTGCCGGCGGAGAACAGTGACCAGGACAGTTCATGCGCGTTACCGATAACGAACGTGATCGCCATCGTTTCCCCCAGCGCGCGTCCCAATCCCAGCATCACGCCACCGACCACTCCACCACGGGTGAACGGCAGCACGATCTTGCGTACCACTTCCCACCGCGTGCAGCCAAGCGCGTAGGCCGATTCCTTCAATACCTGCGGCACGATTTCGAATACGTCGCGCATCACCGAAGCGATGAACGGAATGATCATCACCGCCAGGATCACGCCTGCAGTCAAAATGCCGATGCCCATCATCGGGCCGCTGAAAAAGCGGCCGATCAGCGGCAGCTCGCCCAGCGTGTTTTGCAGCGGCGGCTGCACATGCTCGGCAAAAATCGGCGCGAACACGAACAAGCCCCACATGCCGTAAATGATGCTGGGGATGCCGGCCAGCAATTCGATCGCAGCACCCATCGGCCGGCGCAGCCATACCGGGCAGATTTCGGTCAGAAACAGCGCAATGCCGAAGCTGACCGGAAAGGCAATCACGAGCGCAATCAGCGAAGTCAGCAAGGTGCCGACAATCGCAATCATCGCGCCGTAGTTGTCGTTCACCGGATCCCAGTCGATTGTCGTGATGAACGACGGCCCGAATCCGACGAAGGCAGGAATTGCGCCGTATATCAGCGCAACAATGATGCCCGCCAGCACGAGAAACGCGAACATGGCGAAGCACAGCGTAATTTTATGAAACAGGAAATCCTGAATTCTCTGCCGGCGCGCAATGGCGCCAGTGCGGCCGGATGCCATCGCCCGGCTCAACTCTTCCTTGTTCGCGACTGTTGTTGGCATAGCATTAACTGCGGTTTGGGTGTTCATGAAATTCCACCTTTGAAAGCTGCATCGGTTCCAGCCGGTGCCGGAACCGCATCACGGCTTGCGCCACTCCGGCGCAAGCCGGAGCAGCACTGCCGTTTAAAGCCATTACCAAATCGACTTGCCCGAACCATCCTTGACTTGCTTCTTCCACTCGGCTTCAACCAGTTTTACGACAGCGGGCGGCATTGCAACGTATTCCAGCTCGGTTGCCATCGCGCCACCGTTCTTGTAAGCCCAGTCGAAGAACTTCAGCACTTCCTTGCCCTTGGCGGCGTCAGCCTGCGATTTGTGCATCAGGATGAAAGAAGCGCCGGTGATCGGCCAGCTTGCCTTGCCCGGCTGATAGGTCAGCACGACGCCAAAGCCTGGGGTTTTTGCCCACGCAGCGCCTGCAGCGGCAGCCTTGAACGTAGCGTCATCCGGCTGAACGAACTTGCCATCGCGGTTTTGAACCTGGGTGTGGGTGATGCGGTTTTTCTTCGCATATGCATACTCGACATAACCAATCGAACCCTTGATGCGCTGCACGTTGGCGGCCACGCCTTCGTTACCCTTGCCACCTACGCCGGTCGGCCATTTGACCGCGGTACCCGCGCCAACTTTGCTCTTGAATTCGGCGCTGGTTTTCGACAGGAAATCGGTCCACAGGAACGACGAGCCGGAACCGTCAGCGCGGTGCACAACGGTAATATTCGATGCCGGCAGACGAACGCCCGGGTTCAGCGCGCTGATTTCAGGCGCGTTCCACTTGGTGATCTTGCCGAGATAGATGCCAGCCAGTACCTGGCCGCTGAACTTGAGCTGGCCTGGAGCCACGCCGTCGAGGTTCACGATAGGCACCACGCCGCCCATGATGGCCGGGAACTGGATCAGGCCAGCCTGGGACAATTCATTCGCCTTCAGCGGCATGTCGGAGGCGCCGAAATCAACGGTCTTGGCCTTGATCTGCTTGATGCCGCCACTGGAACCAATCGACTGATAGTTCATGCCAACGCCAGTGGTTTTCTTGTACGACTCAGCCCATTTGGCATAAATGGGGTACGGGAAGGTTGCGCCTGCACCAGTGATATCCACCGCCATGACGGATGACGACGCCACCAGCGCCGATGCGGTCATCACCGATGCAAAAAATTTGTTCAATCGCATGTCAGACTCCTTATGTTTATCCACAATGGACTCCGACACTGTAAAACCAGAATATGACATCTTTGTGACATGTAATATTTCGCGTAACGGCCTTGTAATAAATCGCCAAAAAGAAATTCATTGCTTTGCCGCCGCGCATCTGCAACAAAGCTTGCGCCAAACCAATATTCACCGTCACGACTTGCAATACAATATTTTGCAGTTGCCGGCGTCGCCAGCGGGGTATCCGCGGCGATTCAGCCCGGCTTGCAAAACAACATGCTTCATTTCCGTCCAGAAACGAACCGTCGGCATGCATGAAGGAGATCATCATGGACCAAGCCGCCATCCGGCAATCCGCGCTCAATCTTGTCAAAAAACCCATTACTCGAAGAATCGCGATTGGCATAGTCGGCTTTTTCATCCTGTTCGGCCTGATTGGTTACTTTGCGCTGCCGGGCATCATCAAATCGAAGGCTGAAACCCTGCTGACGGAAAAGCTGAAGCGCCCGGCTACGATCGAACGCATCGACATCAGCCCGTATGCGATGGTCGTCACCATCCACAAGCTGAAAATGCTGGAACCGGATGGCAAGACGACCTTCGTTTCGTTCGATGAAATGGAACTCAACCTGTCGCTGCAATCGCTGTTCCGCTTCGCGCCGGTGATCGAGGAATTCCGGCTGAAAAAACCCTATGTGCATCTGGCGCGCACCAGCAAGAACCGTTACAGCATCGACGACATCCTGGCAGAACTGGCGAAGCAGCCGCCATCGGACGAGCCGCCCCGCTTTTCCGTTTACAACATACAGATCGAAGACGGGCTGATTGAATTTGACGACCAGCCGGAAAAAACCGTGCACAAAATCGCCGAGCTGAAGCTCGGCATCCCGTTCATTTCCTCGCTGCCGTCGAAAGTGGATGTGTTCGTCGAACCGCTGCTGAGCGCCAATGTGAACGGTTCGCCGTTCCAGCTCAAGGGCAAGGCGCATCCGTTTGGCGAGGCGAAAGATGCGGTGATCGACATTGACCTTGATGCCGTTGCCTTGCCGCGCTATCTAGAATACCTGCCGTTCGAACCGCAGTTCAAGCTGCCAGAAGGCGCGCTGGACGTGCACCTGTCGGCCAGTTTCCGCCAACCGAAGGGGGAAGCGCGTACCTTGCTGCTCAAGGGCGACATGCGGCTGAAAAACCTGCGCCTGACCGAACCGGACGGCAAACCGATGCTCCGCCTGCCGGAACTGGTGGTCACGCTCGACGAACTGCAACCGTTGTCCGGCAAGCTCGACATCGCCAAGGTGGCGCTGAACAACCCGGAACTGAACATCGTCAAGGCGCGCAACGGCGCGCTGAACCTGCTGCGCCTGGCGCCACCTGCCAGTCCGGCCAGCCCTGCCGCCGAAACGAAAACTGGCGACACGGTGGCTGAAAAAGCGCAGCCGCCATCGCAACAGTCATCATCCCAGCCGGCGCTGCAAATCGCGCTGCACGAATTCGCCATCAAGGGCGGCATGCTGAAATATGACGACCAGCAAACGGCGCAACCGATGACCGCGGGCGCGGACAAATTCGATCTGGCCGTCAGGAAAATCGCGCTCGACCTGCGCAAGCGCGAAGCCACGATCGCCGAAGTGCATTCCGACGGCGCGGCGCTGCAATTGATACATGGCAAGCGCGGCCAGCAAGCGGCAGCCAAGGGCAGCAGCGCCAAGACGGTGAAATCTGTCAGGCCGGCCCTAAAGAAAGCGCCGGAAAAGGAGGCGCCTGGGTTTGCGGTTGCCATCGGCAAAATCGCGATTGCCAACTGGAGCGCGCAACTGGAAGACCGCAACCTGAAGAAACCGGCCGTCACCCGCATCACGCCGCTGGCGCTGTCGGCCGAAAACATCAGCAACTCAGCCGGCAGCCAGGGCAAGATCGACCTGCGTGCCAGCGTTAACAAAGGCGGCACGCTGGCTATCAGCGGCAGCATCGGCCTGGCACCGCTGCAAGCCAAGCTGGCGCTCGACCTCAAGGGCGTGGACATCATGGCGGCGCAGCCGTACTTCACCGATCAGGTCAATCTGCTGCTAACCAGCGCCAACGTTTCCGCCAAGGGATCGCTGCAAATCAGCCAGACGAAAAGCGGTGCGCTCAACGGCAGTTTCAACGGCAATGCCGGCCTGGGGCAAGTGGCGACCGTGGACAAGCTGAGCGCGAATGATTTCGCCCGCTGGAAAAGCCTGTCGTTCACTGGCGTGAACCTGCAGCTTGAGCCGTTCTCGCTCGCAATCGATCAGGTCGCATTGAACGACTTTTTCGCCCGCGTGATCGTCAGCCGGCAAGGACGCATCAACCTGCAAGACATCGTCCTCGGAGAGGATGGGCAAACGAAAAGCCTGACCGAAACACCGGACAAGGCGGACAGCGAGAAGGCGCCGCAACAGGAAACCAAACCTGAAGCCAAACCAGCGGCCCAAGCTGCAGCCAAAGCGGCGCCGGCGAAAAGAATGCCGCCGCTCAAAATCAAAAAACTCACGCTGCAGGGCGGCAAGGTGCGCTTTTCCGACTATTACATCAAGCCGAATTACAACGCCAATCTGGTCGGGCTGGGCGGCGTTGTTACCGGGCTGTCGTCCGCCGCCAGCACCACCGCCAACGTCGATCTGCGCGGCCAGGTGAACAGCGCACCGCTGACCATCAACGGCAAGGTCAACCCGCTCAAGGGCGACCTGTTCCTCGACCTGAAAGCTGCGGTCAAGGGGATGGAACTGGCGCCGCTGTCCGCCTATTCGGGCAAATATGTCGGCTACGGCATTGAAAAGGGCAAACTGTCGTTCGATGTTGCCTACAAGGTCGAAAACCGGCAACTGACGGCCGAAAACCGGCTGGTGCTGGATCAACTCACGTTCGGCGACAAGGTCGAAAGCAAAGATGCGCTCAATGTGCCGGTGCATCTGGCGGTGGCGCTGCTGCGCGACCGCAATGGTGTGATTGATCTGAACCTGCCGATTGGCGGCTCGCTCGACGATCCGCAATTCTCGATGGGCGCCATCATCGTCAAGGTGATCGTCAACCTGATCACGAAAGCGGTGACCGCGCCCTTCGCGCTGCTCGGCTCCATTTTCGGCGGCGGCGAAGATCTGTCATGGCTGAATTTCGACCCCGGCAGCGCCACCATCGCCGCCGCAGCCGAAAGCAAACTGACCGCGTTATCGAAAGCAATGCTCGACCGCCCTGCGCTAAAGCTGGAAATCACCGGCCGCGCCGACCCGGAAACCGACAAGGCCGGGCTGGCGCGCGCCAGCATCGGGCGTAAAGTGCGGGCGTTGAAACTCAAGGACATGGTGGCTAAAGGCCAGCCGGTGCCACCAGAGGGCGTGACGGTCGGCAAGGACGAATACCCGGCGTTGCTCAAGCGCGCGTATGGCGACGAGAAATTCAAGAAACCGCGCAACCTGATCGGTCTGGCGAAAGATTTGCCGGTGGCGGAAATGGAAAAGTTGATGGCGGAGAATGCCAAAGTCACCGATGACGACCTGACCTCGCTCGGCAACCGGCGCGCGCAAGCGGTGAAGGAATGGCTGCTGGCGAAAGGCGTGCCGGCCGAACGCATGTTCCTGCTGGCAAGCAAACCCAGCACCGGCGCGGACAAGCAAGGCCCGAGCCGGGTGGATTTCTCGCTCCGCTGACGCTGCTCCTTCCCGCGCACACGCCCGCCGCGGCTCACGGTGGGCGTTTTTTTGGAAAATAATGAGGGGTATACAGCAAAAATATGCTACCGGGCCACGTTTTTGCTGGCTGTTTTTAAATACTGACCGGAGTATATTTTTTGGCCTTACTGACTCAAAATTCAATTTAGTCAGTTATTTTGACCTTTGAAGCCTGTCGTGCGCATGTCTGCGCTTGGCCGCAGTCTGGCTCAGGCAAAGATAACCTCTTCTGCCAACGCCAGACTGTCCGCCGAGCCGCGCAGCACCAGCACATCGCCCGCCTGCAGGATCAAGCCCGGCGCGAGTTCGAGCTTGGCTTTGCCACGCCGCACCGCGGTTACTTCCACATCCAGCCCGTCCAGCGGCAAATCGTCCAGCGTCTTGCCGATTGCGGCTGCGCCTTCGGGCAAGGTGACCGAATGCAAGCGCTGCTGCACTTCCTCCCCCGGCTCGACACGAGAACCCTGAAAATAGCCGCGCAGCGATGCATAGCGCGTCTTGCGCGTGTTCTGGATGATGCGCAGCACGCGCTTGGTCGGCACGCCGAGCGCGCGGATCGTGAACAGCGCCAGCACCATGCTGCTTTCCAGTGCTTCCGGCACCACCTCCGCCGCGCCGGCCTGCTTCAGTTGTTCGAAGTCGCTGCCGTCCTGGCTGCGCACGATGACAGGCAATTCCGGCGCCAGTTCGTGCGCGAAGTGCATCACCTTGATCGCGGCCGGCGTTTCGGCAAACGCAATCACCATCGCCGCCGCACGGTGGATACCGGCCGCGACCAGGCTTTCGCGGCGCGACACGTCACCATAGGACACGGTCGCGCCAGCCAGCCCGGCCTCGCGCACCCGCTCCGGGTCGAGGTCGAGCGCGTGGTAGGGAATGCCATGGTCATCGAGCAGCTTGGCAATGCTTTGCCCGGTGCGGCCGAAACCGGCGATGATGACGTGCTTGTCGGTCGCAATCGTCTGGCTGGCGATGTTGGTCAATGCCAGCGACTGCATCATCCAGTCATTCGAACACAGTTTCATCACGATGCGGTCGGATTGCGCGATCAGGAAGGGCGCAACGAACATCGACAGCACCATCGACGCCAGCAGCACCTGGATGAACAGGTCATCGACCAGATGCAAGCCGCCCGCCTGATTGAGTAGCACGAAGCCGAATTCGCCCGCCTGCGCCAGCGCCAGGCCAGTGCGCAGGCTGGTGCCCATCGGCGCGCCGAAAAATCTGGCCAGCGCCGCAATCAAGCCAAATTTGAATGCAATCGGCCCGATGACCAGCAGCAGCACGATCCACCAGTTGGCCAGCACCACCTGCACATTCAGCAGCATGCCGATGGTGATGAAGAACAAGCCCAGCAGCACGTCGCGGAACGACTGGATATCGACTTCGACCTGATGCTTGTATTGCGTTTCGGAAATCAGCATGCCGACGATGAACGCGCCCAGTTCGAGCGACAGCCCGGCCTTTTCGGTGATCCACGCCGCGCCGAGCGTGATCAGCAGCAGGTTGAGCATGAACAGTTCCTGCGAACGCCGCTTGACCACGATGTTCAGCCACCAAGACAGCACCTTTTGCCCGACGAACAGCAACAGCAGCATCGCGATGACCGCCTTGCCGAACGCCAGCCCGAGCGTGAGCGCCAGATTCGGCGGATTGTTCGCCAGCGCCGGCACCAGAATCAGCAGCGGCACCAGCGCCAAATCCTGGAACAGCAGGATGCCAAAGATGCGCCGGCCGTGGTCGGTTTCCAGTTCCATCCGTTCGGCCAGCAGCTTGGACACAATCGCGGTGGACGACATCGACAGCGCCGCCCCCATCGCCAGTCCCGCCTGCCAGCTAACCGAAAACCATTGCGGCAGGAAATAGGCTGCCATCGCGCATACCAGCATCACGAACAGGATCGATAGCGATACCTGCGACAGCCCCAGACCGAACACGATCTTGCGCATCGCCTTGAGCTTGGTCAGCGAAAATTCGAGCCCGACCGAGAACATCAGGAACACGACCCCGAATTCGGACAGCATCCGCACCGTTTCGTTCTCGGCCACGAAGCCTGGCGTATGCGGGCCGACGATGATGCCAACGACCAGGTAGCCGAGCATCGGCGGCAGTTGCAGCATTCGAAATGCCACCACGCCGAGCACGGAAAAACCTAACAGGATGAGAGTAAATTCAAGAGGATGAGGCATGTCTTTTTATTCTAACGCATTCACATTGCAACATGGCAGATTTCTTGCTTCACGAATTCGGTTTATACTGCCGGCTTGAATGTTTTCACACCCGAATCATGCCGGCAATCATCAACCCGCAACGCGCGCTGCAAATGGCTTCAGAAACCCTGCAAATCGAGGCGGATGCCATCCTTGCGCTCAAAGACCGTTTTGCCGCCGACGGCAGCAATTTTGCACAAGCGGTTGAATTGTTGATGACATGCACTGGCCGCGTGGTCGTGTCCGGCATCGGCAAGTCCGGTCATATCGCCAACAAGATCGCGGCCACGCTGGCATCGACCGGCACGCCGGCGATGTTCATCCATCCAACCGAAGCCGCGCATGGCGACCTCGGCATGATCAAGTCGAAGGATGTGTTCATCGCGATTTCGTATTCCGGCGAGGCGGACGAACTGATGTCGATCGTGCCAATCATCAAGCGCATGGGCGGCAAGCTGGTGGCCATGACCGGCAACCCGGCATCGAGCCTGGCGCAAATAGCGGATGTCCACCTGAACGTAAAGGTGGAAAAGGAAGCCTGCCCACTGAACCTCGCGCCAACAGCCAGCACCACCGCCACGCTGGCGCTGGGCGATGCGCTGGCAGTGGCGCTGCTCGATGCACGCGGCTTCCGCCGCGAGGATTTCGCCCGCTCGCATCCGGCCGGCGCGCTTGGCCGCCGCCTGCTCACGCTGGTGAAGGACGTTATGCGCAGCGGCGATGCGATCCCGGCCGTCACGCCCGACATGCCGCTGACCGCGGCGCTGCTGGAAATCACCCGCAAGGGAATGGCGATGACCGCGATCGTCGATACCGAACGCCGCATCCTCGGCGTGTTCACCGACGGCGACCTGCGCCGCCTGATCGAAACCGTGCAGGATTTCACGCAACTGAAAATCGCCGACGTGATGCGCCCGAATCCGCGCCGCATCGGGCCGGATGCACTGGCGGTCGATGCGGTCGGCATGCTGGAACAATACCGCATCAACCAGTTGCTGGTCGAAGACGCCGATGGCAGGCTGGTCGGCGCGCTGCACATTCACGACCTGACACACGCGAAGGTGATCTGATGCATACCGAAGCCTCGGCACGCGCCGCCAGAGTCAAACTGATGATTTTCGATGTCGACGGCGTGCTGACCGATGGCGGCCTGCATTTCAGCGCCGACGGCGAAAGCCTCAAGCGTTTCAATGTGCAGGACGGACTAGGCATCCGCCTGCTGCAGGAATCCGGCGTCGCCACCGCCATCATCACTGCGCGCCAGTCGGCCATCGTCGCCCGCCGCGCCAGCGAGCTAGGCATCCACCATGTACAGCAGGGCGTGCACGATAAGCGCGCCGCGTTCGAACAATTGCTGGCAAAGGCGGGGCTTGACGCGCCGCAGTGCGGTTTCGCCGGCGACGACCTGATCGATCTGCCAGTGCTGACGCGGGTCGGCTTTGCCGCCAGCGTCGCCAACGGGCGGCCGGAAGTCAGGCAGCGCGTGCATTTCGTTGCCAGCGCCGGCGGCGGCGGCGGCGGCGTACGCGAAATCTGCGAATTCATCCTGCGCGCGCAGGGCAACTACGACGCCGCGCTGGCGCAATTCCTGTCATGAGCAGCGCCCGTTCAGCCCAGCGCTTCCGCCTGATCGTGATCCTGTCGCTGGTCACGTTCATGGCGCTTGGCAGCATCTGGGTCAACATGGTCGTCAAGCGCAGCGCGCCACCGGCGCCGTCGCAACCACGCAGCGAGCCGGATTACCATGTCGAGAATTTCAACTTCATCAAAATGTCGCCCGAAGGCCAGCCGCAATACCACATCATCGGCAAGAAGATGATTCACCATCCGAAGGAAGATTCGTTCGACATCGAACAGCCGGTGGTGAAAAGTCTGGATGAAAAAAAACCGCCGCAGACGATGCGCTCCGACACCGCGAGGGTTGAAGACGACGCCAGCAAGCTGCACATGTTCGGCAACGTGCATCTGGATCGGCCAGCCACGCCGAGAGAAGATGCGTTTCACCTGTCCACCAGCTACCTGTTGATCTTTCTTGATGATGACACCGCGCAGACCGACAAGCCGGTCACCATCACTCGCGGTAAATCGACCATGACTGGCGTAGGCATGTTCGCCAACAATGCCACCCGCGAACTGAGATTGAACGGCCAGGTGAAAGTGATGCTTGCGCCCGGCCAGCGATAAGATACGATAACCACCGTAACCAACCCAGATGCCCGACCATGCGAACTCCCGCCCGTAATCTGATGTTCCCCGCCCTTCTGCTGCTGGCGCTGACGCTCGGCCTGCTGACTTCCACCGGCGCCCGGGCTGAAAAAGCCGATGCGAACCAGCCGACAAATATCGAAGCGGACCACATGGATTACGACGATCTGAAACAGATCAACACCTTTACCGGCAACGTGCGGCTGGTGCGCGGCACACTGACTATCCGCGGCCAGAAAATGGTCATCACGCAGGACGCTTCCGGCTACCAGATCGGCACGGTCTACGGTTCGCCGGCCCATTTCCGCCAGAAGCGCGATGGCGGACCGAACCTGTGGACCGAGGGTCAGGCGGAACGGATCGAGCATGACAGCAAGACCGAAATCACGAAATTTTTCACCAAGGCGAAAATGAAGCGGCTGGAAGGCACGAAAGTCACCGACGAAGTGCAAGGCGAATTCATTTCCTACGATGCGCGCAAGGAATTCTATTCGGTCAATAACACCGCCAGCGGCCAGAGCAAACCGGGAGCCGGCCGCGTGAAGGTCGTGATTCAACCGCGTGCAGACAAGAAAAAATCCGCCGACGGCAAGGACAAGGGGCAGTAAGATGGAAAAAAGCACGCTGATCGTCCGCGGACTGGAAAAATCCTATGGCAGCCGTCAGGTGGTTCATGATGTGTCACTCAGCGTCGAAAGTGGCGAAGTCGTCGGCCTGCTGGGGCCGAATGGCGCCGGCAAGACCACCTCGTTCTACATGATCGTCGGTCTGGTGCCGTCCGATGGCGGGCAGATCGAACTTGACGGCATGGACATCACCCGCCTGCCGATTCACCGGCGCGCGCAGCTCGGGCTGTCATACCTGCCGCAGGAAGCGTCGGTATTCCGCAAGCTGAATGTCGAAAACAACATCCGCGCGGTGCTGGAATTGCAGCAAAAGGATGGCCGTCCGCTGACGAAGGCCGAAATGGACGAGCGTCTGAATGCCTTGCTGGCTGATCTGCAAATCGAAAAACTGCGCGAGAGTGCCGCCATGTCGCTGTCCGGCGGCGAACGGCGACGGGTTGAAATCGCGCGCTCGCTCGCGACCAATCCGCGCTTCATTCTGCTGGACGAACCGTTTGCCGGCATCGATCCGATCGCGGTGATCGAAATCCAGCGCATCGTGCGTTTCCTGAAGGAGCGCGGCATCGGCGTCCTGATTACCGATCACAACGTGCGCGAAACGCTGGGCATTTGCGACCACGCCTACATCATCAACCAGGGCGCTGTGCTGGCCAGCGGACATCCGGACGAAATCATCGCCGACGAATCGGTACGGCGCGTGTATCTCGGCGAACATTTCCGGATGTAGCAGGAGGCCGGCTCATGAAACAGTCACTACAGCTGCGCACGTCGCAACATTTGGCGCTGACGCCGCAACTGCAGCAATCGATCCGTCTGCTGCAACTGTCCACGCTGGAATTGCAGCAGGAAATCGAGCAAATCATGCAGAACAATCCGCTGCTCGAACGGCTCGACGACCCGCTGGATCATTCGCTGCGACTGCTGGCCGATGGCGCCATCAATCAGGCACCGGCCAATACCAGCACGCCTGCGCCGGCAGAAAATGAATCGACGCCAGAAGTGGAAGCCGATGGCGCATCGTTTGAATCCGCCGACAGCGGCGATGCCGACGGCGGCAGCGCAGAATGGGATTTCGACGGTGCGGCACGCCCGGACAAATCACCGGACGATGAGAATTCACGACCACAGCTTGAAGCGCCGGAACTGACGCTGCGCGATCATCTGCAGGAACAGGTGAGGCTGAACGTGCGCGGCCAGCGCGAACAGGCGCTACTGACGGTGCTGATCGATGCCATTGACGACAATGGCTTTCTATCCGAACCGCTGGCAGACATTCTTTCCTGGCTGCCGCCGGAACTGGATATCAGCCTAGAAGAACTGGCGGTGGCACTAACAACGCTGCAAGGCTTCGATCCGGTCGGCGTCGGCGCGCGTACCGTGTCTGAATGCCTGTCGCTGCAAATTCGCCAGCTGCCGGGCATCCCGTTCGTCACGCGCAGAATGGCGCTGACCATCGTCGAGCAATATTTGCCGCTGTTCGCGCAGCGTGAATTCAACAAGCTGAAAAAGGCGCTCGATTGCGACGATGAAGATTTGCGCGAGGCGCAGGTGGTGATCCGCCAGTGCAATCCGCATCCGGGCGCGATGTTTGCGACCGACGTGGCCGATGCGGTCGTGCCCGATGTCATCGTCAAGCGCGGCAAGAACAATAGCTGGCTGGTGGAACTGAATCAGGATGTGATGCCCAAGCTGCAGCTGAATTCGATGTACGCCAACATCCTGAAAAACAGCCGCGGCGATGCCACACTGAATTCGCAATTGCAGGAAGCGAAATGGCTGATCAAGAACATGCGCCAGCGCTTCGACACCATCCTGCGCGTGTCGCAAGCTATTGTCGAACGTCAAAGGAATTTCTTTTCACATGGCGCGGTTGCCATGCGCCCGCTTGTATTGCGCGAAATTGCTGATACACTAGGCTTGCATGAGAGCACGATTTCTCGTGTTACCACGCAGAAATACATGCTGACCCCGCACGGCATGTTTGAGTTGAAGTACTTTTTCGGCAGCCACGTCGCCACCGAAGCGGGAGGAGAAGCATCATCGACGGCAATACGTGAGCTGATCAAACAATTGATAGGAGCAGAAGACCCTAAAAATCCCTTTTCCGACAGCAAAATCGCAGCGATGCTGGGGGAACAGGGCATGGTGATTGCGCGACGCACCGTCGCAAAATACCGCGAAGCCCTGAAAATTCCACCGGTAAACCTGCGCAAGTCTCTGTAGTTGTTTTTTCGGTGCCGTGCGCATCGCCTGCAAAAGGCAGGAGAAACACGTCCGGAACCATCATTAGGAGAAGTGTATGAATCTGACCATCAGTGGACATCATCTCGAAGTGACCCCAGCCATCAAGGAATATGTCAAAAACAAACTGGAGCGTGTCACCCGGCATTTCGATAATGTTATTGATATCTCTGTCATCCTGAGTGTTGACACCTTACCGGAAAAGGAAAAGCGGCAACGAGCGGAAATCAACCTGAACCTGAGCGGCAAGACGATCCACGTGGAAAGCGTTTCGCAGGATCTGTACGCCGCGATTGACACCTTGATCGACAAGCTCGACAGAACGGTGCTGAAGCACAAGAACAAGATGCAGGATCATGACCGGGAAACGATCAAGCGGATACCTGAATCCGCACCGGGCGCGGCATCCTGATTATTCATTGTTTGACCACTGGCAAGGGCGCGGTTTCCGCGCCCTTTTTGTTTGCCTGCAATTGCCTCAAGACGAGCCAAGCCGGATTGAAAAACAGGGGGTATTACCCGAAACATGCCGCTGGGCCACACATTCCGCGGCACATTAAACATACCCCACCCAGTATTTTTTAGCGCCCCAAACGGCGAAAATCAGGATTCGCTGATGTCAAACAGCCGCCGGTGTTCGCGCACCGCATAGCGATCGGTCATGCCGGCGATGTAATCAGCCACATTGCGCGCCTGGGCCACAGCATCCGCCTGCGACAGGCGATAGGCGGGCGGCAACAGGCCGGGAGCGGCGGTAAAGGCAGCGAACATTTCGGCCACAATCCGGCGCGCCTTGGCGGTCATGCGGTTGACCTGATAGTGGCGATACAGGTTGTCATGCAAAAACTGCTTGAGCAGCATCGCATCCTTGCGCATCGCATCGGAAAAGGCAATCAGCGGTGCGGCGCTGCGCACATCATCAAGGCTTTGCGGTTTCGCCTCTGCAATCCGCGCTTCCGACGTGTGGATGACATCGACGATCAGCGCATTGATCATTCGCCGCAACGTTTCGTGAATCGCACGGCGTGGCCCAATGCCGGGCATCGCCTCATCCACTTCGCGCCGATGACGGGCGTAGAAATCGACCTCGTCCAGTTGCGCCGTGGTCAGCAAACCGGAACGCAGGCCGTCATCGATATCGTGGTTGTTGTAGGCGATTTCATCGGCCAGATTAGCCAGTTGCGCTTCCAGCGACGGCTGCTTGCGCTCGATGAAGCGCAAACCGACATCTCCCAGTTGCCGCGCATTTTCCAGCGCGCAGTGCTTGAGGATGCCTTCGCGCGTTTCGAACGTCAGATTCAAGCCGTCGAACGTGCCATAGCGCTCTTCCAGCACATCGACCACGCGCAGGCTTTGCAGGTTATGCTCGAAGCCGCCAAAATCGCGCATGCATTCATCCAGCGCATCCTGACCGGCGTGGCCGAACGGCGTGTGCCCCAGATCGTGCGCGAGTGAAATCGCTTCGACCAGATCCTCGTTCAACCGCAGATTGCGCGCAATCGAACGCGCGATTTGCGCCACTTCCAGGCTGTGCGTCAGCCGCGTGCGGAACAGGTCACCTTCGTGATTGACGAACACCTGCGTCTTGTATTCAAGCCTGCGGAAAGCATTGCAGTGGACGATGCGGTCGCGGTCGCGCTGGAATGCGGTGCGCGAAGCCGAATCCTGCTCGGGGAAACGCCTCCCGCGCGAATCGGCCGAACAGGCGGCATAGGGGGCGAGGAAGGCTTCGAAGTTCATCGTTCGTGACTAGCGGCTGCAGGCGGCGATCGTGGCCCGCAGCAAATCTTCAGGCACAGTCGTAATGACTGGCGTACCAAGCGGCTTGAGCAGGATGAACTTGATTTCGCCGCCAGCTGCTTTCTTGTCCACCTGCATCAGTTCGATCCAGCGGCCGGCATCCATTTTTGGCGCTGCCGTCGGCAAGCCTGCGGCGGCGACCACGGCTGCAATCCGCTGCTTCGTTCCTTCGTCGATGAAGCCCATCCGCTGCGACAGGTCGGCGGCCATCACCATGCCGCAGCCAACCGCTTCGCCATGCAGCCATTCGCCGTAGCCAAGACCGGCTTCAATCGCATGGCCAAAAGTGTGGCCAAAGTTCAGAATCGCGCGCAGGCCGCCTTCGCGTTCATCCTGCCGCACCACGTCGGCCTTGATTTCGCATGAACGCTGAATTGCGTATGCCAGCGCCGCCGGCTCGCGTGCCACCAGCCGGCCAACATTCGCTTCGATCCAGCTGAAAAACGCTTCGCTGGTGATGCAGCCATGCTTGATCACTTCCGCCAGCCCTGCCGACAATTCGCGTGGCGCGAGCGTGTTCAGCGTGGTCGTGTCGGCGATCACCGCCAGCGGCTGGTAGAACGCGCCAATCATGTTCTTGCCCAGCGGATGGTTGATGCCGGTCTTGCCGCCGACGGAAGAATCGACCTGTGCCAGCAATGTCGTCGGCACCTGGATGAATGGCACGCCGCGCATGTAGCTCGCCGCCGCATAGCCGGTCAAATCGCCAATCACGCCGCCGCCAAGCGCAACCAGCGTCGTCTGCCGGTCGCATTTCTCGGCCAGCAGCACGTCGAAAATCTTCATCAGACTTTCCCAGTTCTTTTCCTGCTCGCCATCCGGTAGCACGATCGGAATCACCTGCTTGCCCGCAGCAGCCAGCGTTTGCGTCAGCCGTTCAAGATACAGCGGCGCGACCACGGTATTGGTCACAACCGCAACGCGCTTGCCGGAAATGGCGCCCGCCAGCAATTGTTGGCTATCCAGCAGCGACTGTCCGATATCGATCGGATAGCTGCGCTCGCCAAGTTCGACTTGCAGGTGGGTGATGGTGTCGTGTTGCGCGTTCATGCCGTTTCCTGACTGATATTTTTTTTCGGCGGATGCGGCTTGTGCTTGCCGGCAGCGCCTTTGCCCCTGTTCGCTTCGAGTTGCGACAGGATGACCTGCAGCACCGAATGCACGTTCGGCCTGCCGGTATCAATAATGATGCTGGCGACTTCGCTGTACAGCGGTTCGCGCTGCTTCGCCAACTCTTCGAGTTTCTTCCGCGGGTCTTCCGTCTGCAGCAATGGCCGGTTGCGATCATTGCCGGTGCGGTGCAGGATGCTGTTGATGCTGGCACGCAGGTATATCACGATGCCGCGCGTTTTCAGATAATTCCGACTGTCTGGGCTGAGAATCGCACCGCCGCCAGTTGCCAGCACAATGCCTTCCTCGGCAGTCAGATCGCGAATCACTTCGGCTTCGCGCCGTCGGAAGCTTGCTTCGCCTTCGATTTCAAAAATCAGCGGTATGGACGCACCGGTACGCGCCTCGATTTCCTGATCGGAATCGACAAAGCGCATCCCGAGGCGCTTTGCCAGCGCACGCCCTACGGTGGTTTTGCCAGCGCCCATCAGGCCGACGAGGAAGATATTCTGATGCATGGGCGGAATTGTAACCTGCTCCGACGCGGTTTGTCGCGCCGGAGCAGGTTGTACCAATACTATGATTTCTTATAATAAATAGTTACCTGATTAAGGGTATGCAATCCGCTCGGCGAACCGACGTCAATATAAAACGTGGCGGTAGCGTTGGTTCCCGCTATATCACACCCCGCTGGCGTAACGGTAAAAGTGTGAATTGAACCCAAGTATGGCGGCGCTATATCAACCACATTGTTATTTACAACCGATGCACTCACATCAACAGCATTGGAGACACCGACGCTTGTTCCTTTCGGCATCGGATTACTATTGACATCGACCACTCGCACAGACAATGTCTGCATATTACAGTTCGTCGTAAAATCCATGGTCAGCGGATTAACCACCACACCAGTCACAGGATTAACCTGATTATAGAGCGCGCCTGTATCCTTGTTGGCCACATTGCCACTCGATCCGCTCATATAAAACGACTGACTGGTAGACAGATTTGTCGTTCCACTCGTCGCGGTTGCGGTAATTGTGCCAACACCACTGGCAGGACGAGGATTCTGGCTGCGCCATGTAACGGTGCAAGCACCGTTCGCGGTCAAACACTGTGCATCACCGTTACTCCCAAAAATTGCGCCAGCGGTAGTCGTAAAGACAACCTGTGTTCCATCAGCGACCGCTTGCCCGTTGGCGTCCGCGAGCAGCGCCAGAACCTCAACCTGCGTGTTATCGATATTCCAACCTTCCGGGTTGTGTGTTTTCATCGACAGCGAAAACGCCTGTTGTACCGGTTGGCCGGTTGTAACCGTGACCGTATCCGACAAAGTGCTAATGCTCGTTCCGGCAACCGTTGCGATTACGCGCACCGTTGTCGGTTGCGAGCCAGAGTTAAGCGAAACGGTTACCTTGCCATCGGCATCGGTCGTTCCCGTAGTCGACACCAACGTTACAGCCGCACTGCTTTGGGTAGTGAAATTCAAGGTGACGCCAGGAATACCATTATTGGTGTTATCAACCACCTGGAACGTGAGCAATGCGACTTCCGTCCGGCCGTTACCACCGGCGCCCTTAATCACAATCGATTTATCAGACGGCACGGCTGAGATGAAATTAACCGCAACCGGCGTAGCCGCCGTCGCTGCACCAATGGCAAAATTGGCTGAGCCAGTCACGGCAGACGTTGCTCCAGTAACGGTCGCGGTTGCAGTCACTGTTGCTGCACCCGTTCCATTTCCGGCCGATTTCAGGCTGACTTTAGCAACACCGTTGGCATCAGTCAGCGCCGTTGCAGAAGTCGGTGAAATTTTGGCCAGGTTATTGCTGACGGTAAAGGTGACCACCTCGTTCTTGGCAACGCCGCCCGAACCATTCTTGACCTGCGCGACAACAGTCAAGGTGTCGGAACCGCTGAGCGTGTTCGACGCCACCCCTGCCGAGTTGGTCAGGGATACGGCAATCGAACCACTGCTCGTACCCGTATTTCCTCCTGACCCCGGCGATCCGCCGCCGCCGCCGCAAGCCGCTAGCGTCAATGCCACTATCCCGCCGAGCGCAAAGGCTGCCAGCCTGCGCCATGTATTTTTAGTTGAATCGGCTGTCATGTTTTTTCCTGATTGATGTTTAAAAATAAACCTTCGTTTACTGTTTGGCCAGTCGCCCTGAAATGATCTTCGGCGTGATAAAAATCAGCAGCTCGGTCTTGTCATTCGTGCGCTCGCGGTTCTTGAACAGGTTGCCGACCACCGGAATATCACCAAAGAACGGGATTTGCGTAACGTTTTCGCGTTGCGTCTGCTGGAAAATGCCGCCCAGCACGACCGTGCCACCGTTTTCGACCAGTACCTGCGTCTGCACATGTTTGGTATCGATGGCATAACCCGCCGTCGTTACCTGTCCGACGCTATCCTTGCTGACATCGACGTCGAGAATAATATTGCCATCCGGTGTGATTTGCGGCGTGACTTCGAGTTTCAGGCTGGCCTTGCGGAAGGCCACCGACGTTGCGCCGCTGCTGGTGGCCTGCTGATAAGGCAATTCGGTGCCCTGTTCAATCACCGCCGGAAATGATCTTGCCCTTGTTGTCCGCCTCAAGCGCGGACAGTTCCAGATTCAGGAACCGGTTCGCGGCCGAGTTGAACAGGCTGATGCCGATGCTGCCGGCCGTCTGCCCATTGATGCCCGAAGCAGGCAAACTAACGAACTGGCTGTTCGGGATATAACTTTGCTCTGTCACCTTTGCCTGCAACGTCTGCTCGCCAACGCCAAGATAATTGCCTGTCAGCGCGACCCGGTTATTGCCGTAGGTCGACCAGCCCGCATCTCCGCCTCGCAAGCCTCTTAAATCGGTAAAGCCAAGCTTTGCACCGAGGTTGCGGCTGAACTTGTCATCCGCCTCAACGATTCGCGCCTCGATCATGACCTGACGCGAAGCGATGTCCACCTTCTGCACCAGCATGCGGATTTCTTCCAGCTTCGATGGAATGTCGGTCACGAACAGCTGATTCGTGCGCGGATCGATTGTGGCGCTGCCGCGTTTCGATAGAATGCGGTTCGAGCCGCCTCCGCCAGGAGCCGCCCCCCCCGAGGCGCTGATGCCGAATACCTGCCTGAATGCTTCCGCTTTCTGGTAGTTGAGCTGAAACACTTCCATCTTCAGTGGCTCCAGTTCAGCGATTTGCGCCTTTTGCTCTAGTTCCAGTTTTTCCTTGGTCAGCAATTCGTCCTTAGGCGCAATCCACAGCACCGAACCGTTCTTGCGCATGTCGAGATTTTTTGCGCGCAATACGATGTCGAGCGCCTGATCCCATGGCACATCTTTCAAGCGCAAGGTCAGATTGCCGCTGACTGTATCACTGGTGATGATGTTCAGACCGGTGAAATCGGCAATAACCTGCAGCACAGCGCGAACCTCGACGCTCTGGAAATTCAGCGACAATTTTTCGCCGCGGTATCCCTGCGTGCCTTGCGTCAGCTTGTTCGGGTCTTCCTTGATCGGCTTGACTTCAACCACCAGCTGGGATTCGCTCTGGTAGGCGCTGTATTCCCACAATCCGCGTGGCTCGATCAGCATATGCACGTTGTCACCCTGCCTGCGGGTGGTAATCGTTGCCACCGGCGTGCCGAAATCGGTCACATCCATCTTGGTGCGCAATTTGTCCGGCAAGCCTGCCTTGACGAAATCAACCTCGATTTTCTTCCCTTGCTGACGCACATCGACCCCAATCCGGCTGGTCGGCAAATCAACCACGATCCTGCCCTCGCCATTGCTGCCCTTGCGAAAATCAATCCCGCGCAACGCAGCCGGCTCCACGCTGGCTGCAGCAGCCTGCGGCGCTGGCTGGCTGACCGGAGCAGCGGCAACCGAGGTCACCGCAGGCGGCACGCTGGCACTGCCCATCGTCAGCGTAACGACATTGCCCTCGGTTCTGGTGGTGAAATTCATCGGCTGGTTCAGGTTGAACACCAGCCTTGAGCGCTCACCGGCCTGCACGATGTTCACGTTGCGCACATCGCCCAGACTGATGTCTTGCAGCGTTTTGCCCGTCGCATTGCCGGTCGCGGCAAAGTCGATCGCCACACGCGCCGGATTGGTAATCGCGAACCCGATCGGCTGTTTCGACGGTGTCGCCTTCAGTTTGACCTTGATCTCAATGCCAGCACCGGCCTGACTGGCGCTGATCGATTCAATCGCGTTTTCCTGAGCAAAAACCAGCGATCCGACCAGCGACATACATGCAAAAAGGCATGATTTCATCCAGCACCGCACACTCGCTCGCGCTGCGGAAAAATTCTTGTCTGATACTTTGGGTACTGTCATTTTTGGCTCTCCTGCAATTCGAGCTTGGCTTGACGCTCGGTCCACTCACCGGACGCGTCCTGAACGATTTCCTTGATATTGACGCTATCTTCCGTAATCCCGGTGATCATGCCGAAATTCTGCCCCAGATAATTGCCGACCTTTGCCTGGAACACCAGTTTATCCACCTGCAGAATCGCATACGTCATGCCGGGTTTTTGCAGGGTACCAACCATCTTGATCGTATCGAGCGAATATTGCTCCAGCGGCTCGCGGCGACGCTCCAGATCCGGTTTGACGCCCTTGCCGGACTGCGCCCGCAACTTGGCCAATGCCACTGCCAGCTTGGCCGGGTCAAACGGATCGATACTATCCTTTTGCGAGTAGACGAAGGGAGCAAAGGTCTTGGGGGCTGCCAGCGGCTTGATGAACACCTTGGTTTCCCTCTTGGTCTGTTCCATCCATTGGCGGATTTCCGTTTCTGCGCCGTTCCCGCAAGCGGTGAGCAACGCTGCCATGGGCAGGCAAAGGGCGATAACGCGATAACGCATCATTTCTTCCCTCCCTTCTTGCCGGCATCGGTCTTGGCCTTGCGCTGTGCCGCAAGTTCTTCCGCATCCAGGTAGCGGAAGGTTTTTGCCACCGCATCCAGCAGCAATTTGCCATCCTTGGCGGTAGAAATGTTCATGTTATTGAGCGTAACGATACGCGGCAGGTTCGCGATATCGCTGGTGAATGCCGCGACTTCATGGTAACTGCCTGTTACCTTGATGTTGATCGGCAATTCGGCGTAATACTCTTTCACTACCACCTGCCCCGGCTTGAACAGTTCGAACTGCATTCCCCGTCCGATGCCGGCCTGGTTGATGTCGGACAGCAACGCATCCATTTCAGCCTTGCTTGGCAACTGCTTTTCCATCGTGGCGACATACTGGCTGACTAGTTCCTTCTGCTTGCGCAAGCCCTCCAGATTAATTGCCTGCTGTATCTTGCCCTTGTAGGCTTCCTTCAGCTTGGTTTCTTCCTGCTCGCCACGGTCCAGATCTTCCAGTTGGCCGGACCAGTACAAAAACCATCCGGCGGCAACAATTGCAACCAGCACGCCGAGCGCGCACGCCAGTTGCGGCACAATCGGCCACTGGCCCGGATGCACCCCTCTCAAGCCGCTGAACTGCGCCTTGAATGAATCCAGCCTTTCTTTCAATGTTGGCATGATCCTTCCCTCAATCAGCGTTTGCCCGATGCCGCGCTGGCAGCCGTGCTAGCCGCGCCCGGAATACCGGGAGCCGGAGCTGGCTTCGCCGCTGGCGCCGGCGCTACTGCTGCGGATGTTGATGCCGGTTTCGCCGCTGGCGCTGGGGCTGCTGCAGCGGCAGGCGTTGATGGCGGTTTCGCGGCGGATGCAGGAGCAGGCACCGATGCCGGCACGCTCGCCCCCTTCGCCTCCCCCGGCTTGGCGGCCGCGGCTTGCTCCTTGTCCTTGTCGCGCGGACGCTTGATGCCGACGTTCACGGTAAATTCAAATACGCGCTTTGCATCCTTACCCGCACCGGCATTCACCGCCTTGATTTCAACCAGATCGGGCCGTTCGAGCCACGGAGAATTGTTGCCCAGATTACGCAACAGTTCGGACACGCGATCGTTCGATTGGGCATAGCCTGCCAGCACCACACGCTGACCATCCTGTTTCAGGCCCTTCAGGTAAATGCCTTCCGGCGTCTGCTTGACCAGTTCGTCCATCAGATACACCGGCTGGTTGCGGTCAGCCTGCAAATCCTCGACTGCCTGCTGGCGCGCCTTCAGTGCATCGATTTCCTGTTTCAGGGTCGAGATTTCCTTGATTTGTTCGTCAAGTTTCTTGTTCTCGGCCGTAATGATTTGGTTGCGCTGCCCCTGTGTCGAGATCATCGTGGCAATCACGCCGCCAACCACGATGACCACCAGCACGCCGGCAATGGCGCCCAATGCCAGCAGCGAATAGAACGATTTTTCACGCTGCTTGCGCTTTTCCTCGCGGTGAGGCAGCAGGTTGATTTTGACCATCATCAGTCGAACCTCCGCATCGCCAGGCCACAGGCCACCAGGTATCCCGGCTCCTCAATCTGCAACTGCTTTTCGCGTATCTTGTTCGACAAGCGCATCCCCTTGAAGGTGCTGACCACCGACGCCTTGACCCGCGTGCGGTTGGCGACCACATCGGCCAATCCCGGCAGAATCGCGCATCCGCCGGCGAGGTAGATGTGATCGACATGGGTATGCGGCGACGAAGTGAAGAAAAACTGGATGGCGCGCGTTACTTCCTGCGCCACGCTTTCCAGAAACGGCGCCAGAATATCGCGCTCATAACCGTCAGGCAGTTCATTGGCCCGCTTTTTCTGCTCGGCCTCCTCATACGACAGCCCGTAGGCGCGAATGATGTCCTGCGTCAGCTGATTGCCGCCGAACGGCTGTTCGCGCTCGTACACCGGCTGCTGATCAACCAGCACCGAAAAATTCGCCGTGTGCGCGCCAATCTGGAACAGCGCAATGATTCTCCCCTGCTCGGCTTTCGGCGTTTGATCCAGGATACGACCAATCGCGGCCCGCGCCGCATGGGATTCGATATCCATCACCATCGGTTTCAATCCGGCCGCCTCTGCCACCGCCACCCGGTCTTCGACCTTTTCCTTGCGCGCCGCCGCCAGCACCACTTCGACATCGTCCGGCGAACTGGCAGCCGGACCGACCACATCGAAATCCAGACTGACTTCATCCAGCGCGAACGGAATGTACTGGCTCGCTTCGGCCTCGACCTGACGCTCCATTTCATCCTCGGTCAGGCTGGCTGAAAGCACAACCTTGCGCGTGATGACCGATGCCGACGGCATGCCGAGCACGACTGCCTGTGCATTCGTGCCGCTCTTGCGCCAGACGCGCCGGATGGCCTCGGCCACCTGGTCAATGTTATCGATGTTGCTGTCCACGATGGCGCCGCGCGGCAACGGTTCGGACGCATAGCATTCAAGCGTCAGTTCCCCCTTGTCGCTTCTCGACAATTCGACAAGCCTGACCCCCGACGTGCTGATATCAATACCAGCCATCGGCGGATTTTTTCTGGATAGCAATGAGCCAATATCGAGTTTCAAGCGCCACTCCCAAAAATGCGAAGAATCTTCGCCGGCAAATCCGGCCCATATTCTTAAGGCGTTACATTGCATCGTAGCAATAAGCTTCGGTTTTTGTACAGGAAATTCCTTGTTGCCACACCTCAAATCGTTGTTAAAATCCCACGAACAGAAGCCCTGCCAGCACCCCGGCACATCCGGTCAGCACCGTTTTCTTGGTCACAGGAAACACCTTCCGCGCTGAGGTACGACAAGCCGATGCCCGCAATCCGGGTGCCCCGGCGCGCATGCCGGTATAATGCCGGGCAAACATTTCTTCACTGCTTCACATGAATCCTCAAAATAATGGCGCTGGCTCGCAACAGCCGACGCCTCCGCAACAAAAGCCGGGCCTGATGCGGCGGCTGGCGCTTGGATGTCTGATTCTGTTTGGCGGCCTGTCCGTCGTTGGTGGCATGCTGGTGGCGTTTGCGCTGGCCGTTGCCTACCCGAGCCTGCCCGCCATTGACTCACTAACCGATTACCGTCCGAAAATGCCGTTGCGCATCTATTCGGCCGACAACGTGCTGATTGGCGAATTCGGCGAAGAACGCCGCAATCTGGTGCGCATCAAGGACGTGCCGGACGTGATGAAAAAAGCCGTGCTGGCGATCGAAGATGACCGTTTCTACGAACACGGCGGCGTCGATTACCTCGGCATCCTGCGTGCTGCGCTGCATAACGTCAGCGGCGGCGCGCGCCAGGGCGCCTCGACCATCACGCAGCAGGTCGCGCGCAATTTCTTCTTGACCAGCGAACAGACCTTGAAGCGC
>JAGTRJ010000005.1 GCA_018261755.1 Burkholderiaceae bacterium | reverse complement strand
CTGGGCACGCTGCGCCGCAATCCGGACATCAAATGGCGGCAGACGCCGGAAACGGTGGCCGAGATGCAGCAAAAGCAGATCGCGATCCTGAATTCGGCTGCGCGGCTGGTGAAGGCGGGCGGACGCCTGGTGTATGCAACCTGCAGCCTGCTGCACGATGAAAACGAGGACGTGGCGGCGCAATTCCTCGCATCGCACCCGGATTTTGCGCTGGTGCCGATGAAGGGCGTACTGGCTGAACAAAAGATTCCGCTGAAAATGAATGATTATCTGGCGCTGCTGCCGCACCGGCACCAGACCGACGGCTTCTTTGCCGCGGTGTTCGAGCGCAAGGCGGCAGCCAAAAAGAAGGCGAATGAGAAGGCGAATGCCGTTCCGTCTGGCGAGGAAAGCGCTTAATGAAAGTCACGTTGTTGTCAGGCATGCTGCTCGATGTCTGGCGCGATTTGAGCGAACCGGGGGTTGTGTGGCAGATTGGCGCGCTGCTCATTTCCATCGTTGCCGGCTGGCATCTGGCGAAGCTGGTGCAGCGCAAGCTGTCGTCGGCGGACGCGATCGCGCAGGGCGTGCGCCTCGGCACGCGCAGTTTCGTGTATTTCCTGACCGCGCTGTTCTCGCTGATCTTGGTGGCGGTGGCGAAGCAGGTGCTGATGCAGTGGCACAGCGTGAACGTGCTGCGCGCATCGCTGTCGTTCCTGCTGGCGCTTAGCCTGTTGCGTTTCGTGCTGCTGGTGATGCAGCCGCTGATCACCAGTATCGGCTGGATTGGCAGCCGGCTGGAATTCCTCGAACGGGTGCTGGCGGGATTGCTGTGGTGCTGGTTTGCGCTGCATATTACCGGGCTGTGGAATGAAATGATGCACGGTCTGGACGACATCGTGTTCACCATCGGCGCAAAGAAAATTTCGATCCTGTCGATGATGCAGGCCGGCATTTCGGTTGTCATCACGTTGCTGCTGGCACTGTGGGGCGCGGCGGTGATTGAACAGCGGTTGATGCGCATCGAGGAAGTGCATCTGTCGTTCCGCGTCGTGCTGTCGCGGCTGTTGCGCGCGTTGTTGATGCTGGTGGCGGTGCTGGTCAGCCTGTCGATGGTCGGCATTGATTTGACCGTGCTGTCGGTGTTCGGTGGCGCGCTGGGCGTCGGCCTTGGCTTTGGCCTGCAAAAGATTGCCAGCAATTATGTATCCGGCTTCATCATCCTGTTCGACCGCAGTCTGGCGATCGGCGACATGATCGCGGTGGATAAATTTTACGGCCGGGTAACGAAGATCGATACCCGCTTTACCGTGCTGCGCGGGCTGGACGGCATCGAATCGATCATCCCGAATGAAATGCTGGTTTCGGGCGCGGTGCAAAACCATTCGTATTCTGATCGGCACATCTGGGTTTCGACCGATGTCAGCGTCGGTTACGACACCGATATCGAGGCGCTGCTGCCAGTGCTGGAACAGGCGGCGGCGGCGGTGCCGCGCGTATCGAAGGAACGGTCGCCGGCGGCGATGCTGGTCAAGTTTGGCGCGGACGGGCTGGATTTGCGCGTCGGTTTCTGGATTGACGATCCGGAAAACGGTACCAGCAAGGTGCTGTCGGACGTGAACCGCGCCGTGTGGAAGGTATTGCAGCAACGCCAGGTAGAAGTGCCGTATCCGCAGCGCGTGGTGCGCGTGCTGGACGAACGCCCGGACTCAAACGGCAGCGCGCCTCAGGGCTGATTTGCCATCAAAGTTGCGGCAGAATAGCCGCAGAGAGAAATTCGAATCTGGATGGTGCCAAACCGCGCCGGAACATACTCCATCCGGCATTTTTGATCGGCCTTGAAAACGCCAGCCGAACCAATAGAACGAATAGATTACAGCGGATGCAGCCCCCCCGGGAGGGGGGGGGTGTTTCAGGGGATGATGCTCCGTAGCACCTTTGCGAGAGATTACCAGGAAAAGGTTCCAGCCGAATAACGGTCACAGTGCCCCATGTTGTACAGCGGCCTGTCGTGGTCGGGATGGTTGTAGTACTTTCCAAGCTGTTGCTTGTGCTTCTTCTCGGAAATCAGGTAATAAATCGCAATGCCGCAGAAGCTGGCAAAAGTTAGCACCGGAATGGCGCCGATCAGGAGCGGAATGATAGGTAACATAGCAGTAATGGTGCGTTCAACGCACGCCGACAAAAAAACAAACAGACAAAATATACTTGTCACAGTGCCATCATCAAACAGCTTGTCAGGATGCTTTGGATGGCGGCATTGCGGACGCTTTGATATACGCATATCCCGTGCCATGTGATGCCGGCAAATGGCGCGGCGGCTTTGTTTGCTGTTTTGTTGTTTTGTTTCAATGACTTACAGAGGTGTCGAGATTTTCTTCCTCATCGTCACTTGCATCCGGGAATCAATCCAAACGTCGTCATTTTGTGTCGAAGTTTGACTGTCGATGATTTTCGACAATGTCGGCCGGGTATCTGGTTTGGCGTTAATGCGGCATTGCGCGATTGTTTGCGCGGGTTCGTTCGCTGGCACAGTCAATCCTGACCGCTGGCGCAGGTCAGCGCGACAAAAATTTCAGACCGGATCAGCCAGCGCCCATCCTGTTTCACCCACTGCGCTGCATAGCGCCCGCCGATGACTGGCGCCGTCTGCGCATTGCCTGGATGGCCGGACCAGCGTCCCTGCTCGAAAGCGAGCGGCCAGTGCGAGCTGACTTCGACCGATACCGCTTCGCGCTGATAGACCAGTGAAGCATCGCCATCCGGCTTCAATGCCGCCAGCGCCTGTTCCATCCCATTGACCGCCTGACCCAGAGCCCTGCGCACGGTAATGTCTTTGGTCCAGAAAGCGGGAACCGCTTCGAAATCGCCGCTGGCAATGGCGGCGGTTTGCGCTGCACGGGCGGCGCGGATCTGATTGGCATCGGAAAGCTGTTGTTCGTTCATGTCTGGTTGGGGGATGGCTGGTGGGTCGCGGCTGGTTAACGGGTGGCAGGATGACGTTGGCGCAAGGCTTGCATTGGGTGAATGGTGTGGATTCTATTCGCCTTTTCGATGCCAGCGGCAACAGTGGCGCAAGCAGCGGTTTGGTTGTCTGCGTAGGGCGGCATAGCCGTCGGAGCGCCCAAATAACTGACTGAAACTGGCTTTTCGGTCAATAAGGCCGAAAAATATACTCCTGCCAGTATTTTAAAACAGCCAGCAAAAGTTTGGCCTAGCGCCGTATTTTTGCTATATACCCCCAATAAACATCAGGCGGGAAGCGAAATTTCTGCGCTTGCAGCCACCGTTTCGTCCGCCTGCGCGTGTGCTGCCGTGGCGGCTGCAATCAGTTCGTCGGCCGTGGCGTGGGTGTCGGACGCATAGCCGGCGATGCCGCAACTGATGGCATATAGCAGGTGGTGGCGATCGTCGTCGGCCTTGAGCGCAGCCAGCAGGTGTTCTAGGTTGGCGGCAATCCGCGTTGCATTTTCCGGCGCGCAGTTAGGCAGGATCATCAGGAATTCATTGCCGCCGAGGCGCACAGCGAAGTCGGAGCTGCGGATCAGGCCGGTCATGATGTTGGCGGCGGCGCGGATCAGCCGGTCGCCTGCCGCATGGCCGTAAATATCATTCGTTTGCTTCAGGCCGTCGAGATCGGCGTGAATCACCGTCAGCGGGCTGCTTTCGCGCCAGGCGCGCGCCATTGCCTTTTCCAGAAACATCAGCCCGGTGCGGCGGTTGGTCAGGCCGGTCAGTTCGTCGTAGCTGGCATAGTATTCGTGGCTGTGCTGCGCCTGTCGCAGTTCGTTGATGTCGGTGAAGCCAAGCAGCAGCGCATCGCGCCCGCAAAAGCGCAGCGCGCTGGTCGATACCAGCGATTCGACCACGTCATTTTGCCGGTCGAGCAGTGCGATTTCGAATTCGTTCAACGTTCGTGCGCTGCGCAGTTTGTCGATGAAATCGTGGTTCGCGCCGGAACCGGGCGCGAGCAGACTCTCCAGCGCGATGCCGGCCAATTCGCCTGACGCGCGGCTGGTCAGTTCGAGCATCTTGCGGTTTGCGCGCACGACGGTGAGCGTTTGGGCATCGAGCAGCAGCATCGCGGCCGGGCAGGCCGACAGTAGCCGCTCCAGATCCTGTTCGCGCTCGGCCAGTTGGTCGGCGCCTTGCCGGATGCGTTGCGCCGCAGCGGCGACGATACGCATCGCGGCCAGATAGAACAGCAGCAAGGCGGCGCCTGCCAGCACGATGCCGAGCCAGCGGATGACGCCGCCGCCGGACCAGAACGGCAGCAGCGCCAGCGCGACCAGCAACGCTGCCACCGGCACCAGCGAGCTGATGACGTGGCGCGACAGGTTGTGCGCCGGCAGGTCGGGAGCGGATGGCGGAGGCAGTTCAGTTGTCTGGGTCATTCGTGCCTCCGGAATGGGCGTTACTGTCGGTAGACGTCAGCGCCTTTCGGCATGACGAACTTGAACTGGCTGGCAGATACGGGCGGGTTGCGGTCGAATTTGTGGAACGTCAGCGCCGATACCTGGCCGAACGAATCGTGCAGTTCCATCGCCACCGGCACGCCGTTTTTCATGCCGATACCGATCTGGCGGAAGGTGGAGTCCTTCGCTTTCGGCACCGCTTCCAGCCATTCGATGCCCTGTTTCGTGCCGGCTTCCTTCAGCGTGAAATTCTGTTCGACCCGGTTGCTGCCGAACAGGATCGCCGCCGGGCTGGAGCCGAGCGCATGGCCGAGCTTCCGGACCGTGACCTGGTTCAGATCCTTGTCGTAGATGAACACATCCTTGCCATCGGCCTGAATCACCTGTTCATATGGCTTGTGGTAGGTCCAGATGAATTTGCCCGGGCGGGAAAAGGCGAAGCTGCCGCTGGAGCGTTTGGCAATGCTGGCCTTGCCATCGGTCATTTTCACCAGATGCTGGCTGAATTCGCCTTTGGCCGAACGGGTGGAGGCGATGAAGGTTTTGAACTGTTCGACCGCGCCAGCCTGCGCCAGCGCAGGCAGCAGGGCAGACAGAGTGACGGCAGCGAAAAGGGCGCAACGGGCGCCGAGGCGGTTAAGCATTTTTATTCCACGTTGGAGTTGGGCACCAGAATATCGCGGTTGCCGTTCGATTGCATCGCCGAAACAAGGCCGCTTTGTTCCATCTGTTCCAGCAGACGGGCGGCGCGGTTGTAGCCGATGCGCAGATGGCGCTGCACCAGCGAAATCGAGGCACGCCGGTTTTTCAGCACGATCGCCACTGCCTGATCGTACATCGGGTCCGCCTCGCCGCCGCTGCCGTTCATGCCCGGCAAGCCATCGGCGCCGGCTTCCAGCGTGCCTCCTTCAAGGATGCCTTCGACATAATCCGGCTCGCCGCTTTCCTTCAGGTGGCTGACGACGCGATGCACTTCATCGTCCGACACGAACGCGCCATGCACACGGATCGGCAGGCCGGTGCCCGGCGGCAGGTACAGCATGTCGCCCAGGCCGAGCAGCGTTTCCGCGCCGCCCTGATCGAGGATGGTGCGCGAATCGATCTTGCTGCTGACCTGGAACGCGATGCGGGTCGGGATGTTGGCCTTGATCAGGCCGGTAATCACATCGACCGACGGTCGCTGCGTGGCCAGAATCAGGTGGATGCCGGCGGCGCGCGCCTTTTGCGCAATGCGTGCAATCAGTTCCTCGACCTTCTTGCCGACCACCATCATCAGGTCAGCCAGTTCGTCGATCACGATCACGATCGAAGGCAGCTTTTCCAGCGGTTCCGGCGCATCCGGCGTGAGCGAGAACGGGTTCGGCACATGCTCTTCGCGCTTGGCCGCTTCGGCGATGCGGTTGTTGTAGCCCGCCAGATTGCGCACGCCAACGTGCGACATCAGCTTGTAGCGCCGTTCCATCTCGTTCACGGCCCAGTTCAGCGCATGGCCGGCTTGACGCATGTCGGTCACCACCGGCGCCAGCAGATGCGGAATGCCTTCGTAAGTCGACATTTCCAGCATTTTCGGGTCGATCAGGATCAGCCGCACCTGCTGCGGGTCGGCCTTGTACAGCAGCGACAGGATGGTGGCATTGATCGCGACCGACTTGCCGGAACCGGTGGTGCCGGCGACCAGCAGATGCGGCATCCGCGCCAGATCGGCCACCACCGGATTGCCGGCAATGTCGCGTCCGATTGCGATCGTCAGCGTCGAGGCGCTGTCGTTATAGACTTTCGAGCCGAGGATTTCGGTCAGGCGGACGATTTGCCGTTTCGGATTCGGCAATTCCAGCCCCATGTAATTCTTGCCCGGAATCGTTTCAATGACGCGAATCGAGGTCAGCGACAGCGAACGCGCCAGATCGCGTTCCAGCCCGACGATGGTACTGCCCTTGACGCCTGTGGCCGGTTCGATTTCGTAACGCGTGACCACCGGCCCCGGATAGGCGGCAATCACCTTGGTCGATACGCCGAAATCCGATAGTTTCTTTTCGATCAGGCGGCTGGTGAATTCCAGCGTTTCGACGCTGACCGTTTCCTGCGCTGGCGCCGGCGGGTCGAGCAGCGACAGCGGCGGCAAATGGGAATCCGGCAATTCGGTGAACAATGCAACCTGTTTTTCCTTTTCCGCCCGTTCCGAGCGCGGCACGATGGTGACTTGCGGTTCGATGCGGATAGGCGGCGCTTCGACGATGCGTGCACGTTCCTGCACCACCGCATCCTCGCGCTTGATGGTGGCGGCCTGGCCGAGCCGGCGATCTTCTTTCGCCGCCTGCAGATTGCGGCACCAGACGACCGCACCTTCAATCACGCCGCCGATCTTCTCCGCCACCTGCAGCCAGGAAAGGTGGAAATACAGGCTGAAACCGAGCGCGAACAGCAGCAGCAGCAGCAGCGTGGCGCCATTGAAGCCCAGCGCGCCATACAGTGGCGTGCCAATCATTTCGCCCACAATGCCGCCGGGTGCGCGCGGCAACTGCGCTTTCAGCGTATGCATCCGCAGGAATTCGATGCCGGTGCTGCCGATGATCAACAACAGGAAACCCAGCACGCGCACCGGCTTTTCAAAGCTGTGCGAAGGTTCTGGTTCTGGTTGCAATGCAAGCTGCCGCGCCAGCCGGCGCCAGCTGCGCCACAGCCGGTGCAGCAGCAGGATGCACCACCACCAGGCGGAAAGGCCGAACACGTACAGCATCAGATCTGACAGCAGCGCGCCGAAACGGCCGCCCCAGTTGGCAATGCGCGGCACCATGCTGGCATGCGACCAGCCCGGATCGGCGCGGTGGTAGGTCAGCAGCACCAGCACGACAAACAGGGTCAGGGTGGCAAGTGCCAGCAGCCAGGCTTCCGATAGCAACCGCTGAAACCGCGTCAGCATCTGCGGTTCATTTTGCGAGTCAGTGTTACGGGTATAGGCTCTGCTGGTTCGGCTCATGATGCATCGTGCTTTATTGCGGGGGCGTTATTTTGCCCTGTTCGTCTATAATTTCAAATCTTAACCCGTTTCCGGCAGTAAAGCCGAAAAATCGGAAGGCCGCATGTGGCGCATGGCGCACGGCGGATGATGATGACCCAATTTACCGATTGCAGACGACTATGTCCAACGCCAAACATGCTTCCGTGCTGATCCTCGGTTCCGGCCCTGCCGGATATACCGCCGCTGTTTATGCTGCGCGCGCCAACCTCAAGCCGGTGCTGATCACCGGCATCGAGCAAGGCGGCCAACTGATGACGACGACCGAAGTTGAAAACTGGCCGGCCGACCCGATGGGCGTGCAGGGGCCGGAACTGATGCAGCGTTTCCTGCAGCACGCGGAAAAATTCAACACTGAAATCATTTTCGATTACATCCACACCGCGAAACTGTCCGAAAAGCCGATACGGCTGATGGGCGACAACGCCGAATACACCTGCGATACGCTGATCATCGCCACCGGCGCGTCGGCACAGTACCTCGGCCTGCCGTCCGAGCAGGCGTTCATGGGCAAGGGCGTGTCCGCCTGCGCGACCTGCGACGGCTTTTTCTACCGCGGCAAGGATGTGGCCGTGATTGGTGGCGGCAACACCGCGGTCGAAGAAGCGCTGTATCTGGCCAATATCGCGTCGAAAGTGACGCTGATTCACCGGCGCGACAAGTTCCGGGCCGAACCGATCATGATCGACCGCCTGATGGCAAAGGTGGCTGAAGGCAAGGTGGTGCTGGAAACGGAACAGACGCTGCATGAAGTCGTCGGCGATGATTCCGGCGTTACCGGCGTGCGGCTGCAATCGACAAAAGATGGCGCGCTCAAGGAGATCGCGGTGCATGGCCTGTTCGTGGCGATTGGTCATAAGCCGAACACGGCAATCTTCGACGGCCAGATCGAGATGATCAACGGCTACATCAAGACCGGCATCGGTCAGGATGGAATGATGACCGCCACCAGTGTGCCGGGCGTGTTCGCTGCTGGCGACGTGCAGGATTTCATCTATCGCCAGGCGATTACCAGCGCCGGCACCGGCTGCATGGCGGCGCTGGATGCACAGCGCTACCTGGAAGGCATGGACGGCTGACCGGGGGGTGTCGATGTCGGAATCGTTCAAGGATCTGGCCGAGCTCAAGCATCTGGGCAAGGCGCTGAAAAAGCAGAAGGAGGCGCAGGAGGCGGCCGAACGGGAGCGCGCGCGCCAGCAACGCGAGACTCAGCGCGAGGCCGATATTTTCCGGCGCGCGGTTGGCGACGTGACGCCGCTGGCGCAGCAGAACCGGGTGGATGTTGCGGTTTCGCCGCCATCGCCGATCCCGCACCAGCGCCACGCGGACGAACGCGAAGTGTTGCGCGCGGCGATGTCGGACGAATTCGATGTGACCACGTTACTTGAGGTCGATGAAACACTGAGCTACCGGCGTGATGGCATTGGTCCGGATGTGGTGCGCAAGCTGCGCAAGGGGCACTGGGTGATCCAGGATGAATTCGATCTGCATGGCATGCGGCGCGACGAAGCGCGCGATGCGCTGGCGGATTTCCTGCGAGAAGTGACCAAGCGCGGCTTGCGCTGCGTGCGTATCATCCATGGCAAGGGGCTGGGTTCGGTCAACAAGGAACCGGTGCTGAAAAAGATGGTACACAAATGGCTGGTGCAAAAGGATGAGGTGATTGCCTTTTGCCAGGCGAAGGCGGCCGATGGCGGTTCCGGCGCGCTGGTGGTGTTGCTCAAGGGGCGTGGCTGAAAGGCTGGCAGGTTTGTAACATAACGGGGAGAGTAGATGCACGCAGGATTGAAGAAATGGGGCGCGGCCTGTGCGATCGCGTTGGCGACGATGGCGATGGCAGGATGCACGTCCAGCACCGATCTGGAAAAAGAGTACACCATCAAGGCGCAAAAGGGCGATGCGGAAGCGCAGCATCAGCTGTCGATGCTGTACCTGACCGCGAACGGGGTCGATCACAGTGATAAAAAAGGCACGTTCTGGGCGCGCAAGGCCGCCAATCAGGGGCATCCTGAAGCGCAAAACAATGTCGGCGAGATGTATGCCAGCGGCGTGACGGTGAAAAAGAACCTGGTTGAAGCCGACAAATGGCTAACGCTGTCGTCGAATCAGGGTTTTGGCCCGGCCACTCGGCGGATGAAGGATCTGGAAGAAACGATGACACCGCAGCAGGTTGCGCAGGCGAAGGAACTGGCGAAAGACTGGAAGCCAGTGAAGGAATGAACTCTGGCGCGGGGTGAACCGCGCCACGGCCAGCAGGGGCAGGCTTCAGACCTGCCCCGAACACATCAGACCGCGTCAGGTCCGGTTTCGCCGGTGCGAATGCGGATCACCTGATCGACATCGTGCACGAAAATCTTGCCATCGCCGATTTTGCCGGTGCGGGCCGAGTTGATGATCGCTTCGATCGCATGTTCCGCGATCTTGTCATCGACCACAACTTCGATTTTCACCTTTGGCAGGAAATCAACCACATATTCCGCGCCGCGATACAGTTCGGTGTGACCTTTCTGGCGGCCGAAACCTTTCACTTCGGTCACGGTCAGGCCGGTGATGCCAACCAGTGACAGTGCTTCGCGCACTTCGTCGAGTTTGAAAGGTTTGATGATGGCGGTAATGCTCTTCATGCTTGCTCCTGAAAATGTGACTTGAACGATTCTAGCCTATTCGCGGTATTTTGACGTGATTGGATAGCGCCAGTCGCGGCCGAAGGCGCGGTGCGTGACGCGGATGCCAATTGGCGCCTGTCGGCGCTTGTATTCGTTGATGCGGATCAGGTGGGTGATGCGCTGCACGTCGGCGGCGGCATAACCCGCGGCGACAATCTCGGCCGCGCTCTGGTTTTCCTCCATGTAAAGCTGCATGATCGGATCCAGCACTTCATACGGCGGCAGCGAATCCTGATCGGTCTGATCCGGTTTCAGTTCGGCCGACGGCGCGCGCGTCAGGATGCGCGTCGGGATGATGTTCGATACGGTGTTGCGATAATGGCACAAGCGGTATACCAGCGTTTTCGCGATATCCTTGATCACCGCAAAGCCGCCGGCCATGTCGCCATACAGCGTGCAATAGCCAACCGCCATTTCGCTCTTGTTGCCGGTGGTGAGTACGATCGAGCCATGCTTGTTCGACAGCGCCATCAGGATCGTGCCGCGTATCCGCGCCTGGATGTTTTCCTCGGTCGTGTCTTCGGCCAGCCCGGCGAATTCCTTCGACAGCGTGTTTCTGAAAGCGGTGAAGCAGGCATTGATCGGGATTTCGTCGTAGCGCACGCCCAGGCGACGCACCATGTCGCGCGAATCGGTCAGCGAAATCTCGGCGGTGTATGGCGAAGGCATCATCACCGTGCGCACCTTGTCCGCGCCAAGCGCATCGACCGCCACCGCCAGCGTTAGCGCCGAATCCACGCCGCCGGACAGGCCGATGATGACGCCCGGAAAGCCGTTTTTGCCGACGTAGTCGCGCACGCCCAGCACCAGCGCGTGGTAGACCATCGCCTCGATGGAGCGATCGCCTTCAAATGGATGCTGACGGGGTTCGGCGCCATCAAATTCAACCATGCGCCAGTCTTCTTCGCAGTGCTGCAGTTGCAGGCACAGTTCGCCCTTGCTGTTCATCACGAACGAATTGCCGTCGAACACCAGTTCATCCTGCCCGCCGACCAGATTCGCATATACCAGCGACATGCCGCAGGCGAGCACGTTCTCGCGCATCATGTCGTAGCGCACATGCTGTTTGTGCATATGGTACGGCGAGCCGTTCAGGATCAGCAGCACTTCTGCTCCGGCATCGCGCGCCGCCTTCGGCGCTTGCGGGAACCAGCAGTCTTCGCAGATGTTGAGGCCGAATCGGGTGCCTTTGACGTCAAACACGAACGGTTCATTGGCCGAGGCGAAATAGCGCATCTCGTCAAACACCATGTAGTTCGGCAGCTTGTGCTTGCAGTAGGTGCCGATCGTCTTGCCTTCAAGCAGCACCGAAGCGGCGTTGTAGCGTTGGCCGTCGCGCAACAGCGGATGGCCGACGATCACATGCAGCCCTTTGAGTGTCGACAGTTCCGCTGCCAGTTCATCGAGCGCCTGCTGCGTGAGGTCGAAAAAAGCGTTGCGCAGCAGCAGGTCTTCCGGCGGGTAGCCAGAAATCGATAGTTCCGGCGTCAGCAGAATGTCGGCTCCCGCGGCGGCTGCGCGACGGGCCAGTTCGGCGATGCGGGTGCGGTTTCCGCTGAAATCGCCGACAGTGCAGTTGATCTGGGCGATGGCGACTTTGATGGTCATGACATTGACGGGGTTTGAGCAAAACAGTTGCGGGAATTATCGCATGCGCTCACCGGCAAATACAGGTTACGGGTAAAATCTGGGTTTTACATTGTTTTCGCGCAATCATCATGCAATACGTTTCCACTCGCGCCAGCAAGGGCAGCGCCGCTGCGCCGCGTTCGTTTTCAGAAATCCTGCTCGAAGGTCTGGCGCCCGATGGCGGGCTATATCTGCCGGTTGAATATCCGCAAGTGACTGGTGCCGAGCTGGATGCATGGCGCAAGCTGTCGTATGCCGATCTGGCGTTCGAGATCCTGAAAAAGTTCGCGACTGACATCCCGGAAGCGGATCTGAAGGCGCTGGCGCACAAGACCTATACGCCACAGGTATACCGCAACGCGCGCACGCCGGCCGATGCGCAGCAGATTACACCGCTGCATCCGCTGGAAAGCGTGGGCGGCAAGACGCTGCTCCTGCAGGCGCTCTCGAACGGCCCGACGCTGGCGTTCAAGGACATGGCGATGCAGTTGCTCGGTAACCTGTTCGAATACGCGCTGGCGAAGCAAAAGGCCGAACTGAACATTTTCGGCGCCACTTCCGGCGATACCGGCAGCTCGGCCGAATACGCGATGCGCGGCAAAAAGGGCATCCGCGTGTTCATGCTGTCGCCGCACCAGAAGATGAGCGCGTTCCAGACGGCGCAAATGTTCAGCCTGCCGGATGAAAATATTTACAACATCGCGGTCGAAGGCGTGTTCGACGATTGCCAGGACATGGTGAAAGCGGCGTCCAACGATCTGGCGTTCAAGGCAAAACAGAAAATCGGCACCGTGAACTCGATCAACTGGGCGCGCGTGGTGGCGCAGGTGGTGTACTACTTTCGGGGCTACCTGTCGGCCACGACTTCGAACGAACAAAAAGTGTCGTTCACCGTGCCGTCCGGCAACTTTGGCAATATTTGCGCCGGCCACATCGCGCGCATGATGGGCTTGCCGATCGATAAGCTGGTGGTCGCGACCAACGAAAACGACGTGCTGGACGAATTTTTCCGCACCGGTGTGTATCGCGTGCGCAAGTCGGCCGAAACTTTCCACACCAGCAGCCCGTCGATGGATATTTCGAAGGCATCGAATTTCGAACGTTTCATCTTCGACCTGACCGGGCGCGATGGTGACCGCGTGCGCGCGCTGTTCGGCAAAATCGATACCCACGGCGGTTTCGACCTGTCGGGTCAGCCGGGTAGCGAAGGCAACGAATTCAGGCAGGTTGGTCGGTTCGGCTTCGAATCCGGCAAGTCGGTGCATGCCGACCGGCTGGCGACGATACGCGACGTGTACGCCAAGTACGGCGTGATGATCGACACCCACACCGCTGATGGCGTCAAGGTCGCGCGCGAACATGCGCAACCCGGCGTGCCGATGATCGTGCTGGAAACCGCATTGGCAGCCAAGTTCAACGAAACGATACAGGAAGCGCTGGGCAAGGATGCGCCGCGCCCGGCCGGGTTCGAAAACATCGAGTCGCTGCCACAGCGGTTCGACGTGATGCCGGCCGATGCCGAAAAGATGAAGGCCTATATCGCCGCGCGCACCGGCTTGTGATGCGCCAGCCCGTCTGGTCATCGTCGGGCAATCGCATGAGAGACGGTTTTGCGGGAGTATGAGTTAAAAAGAAACGCCAGGCCACATATTTGCTGGCGATGTAAAAATACTGGCGGGAGTATTTTTTGGCCGCCAGAACGGAACTGCAACCGGAAAACAGATGATGAACCAACCGAAACCCTTGCTGACCGTGGCCGAGGCGCTGGAGTTGCTGCTCAAGGCGGTTCGGCCGATAACTGCGGTCGAGCGCGTGCCGACGCTGGAGGCGAACGGTCGCGTGCTGGCCGAAGATCTCGAGTCACAGCTTGACGTGCCGCCGGCGGACAATTCCGACCGCGACGGTTACGCGGTGCGGGTGGCGGAATGCGCAGCTGGTGCGGCTACGCTGCCGGTGTCGCAGCGCATTCCAGCCGGAACCGTGCCGCAACCCCTGCAGCCGGGTACGGCGGCGCGGATTTTCACCGGAGCGCCGATCCCGCCGGGTGCGGATGCGGTCGTGATGCAGGAAGACTGCGTGGCTGACGGCGAGCGCGTGACCATCAACTATCAGCCGACTGCTGGCGAATGGATCCGGCCTGCGGGGGGCGATATCCGTCGCGGCAGCGTGATCATGCCAGCGGGCACGCGCCTGCGACCGCAGGAACTGGGGCTGGCGGCATCGGTCGGATTGGCCGAACTGCCGGTCGTGCGCCGCCTGCGGGTGGCGGTGTTTTTCACCGGCGACGAACTGGCGATGCCGGGCGAGGAACTCAAGCCGGGCGCGATTTACAACTCCAACCGCTTCACGCTGCGCGGCCTGCTGCAGAATATCGGGTGCGACCTCACCGATTACGGCATCGTGCCCGATTCGCTGGCAGCCACCCGGCAAACGCTGGCGCGCGCGGCACAGGAAAATGATCTGATCATCACTTCCGGCGGCGTTTCGGTCGGTGAGGAGGATTACATCAAGCCGGCGGTCGAGGCCGAAGGACGGCTGAACATGTGGCAGATTGCATCCAAGCCGGGTAAGCCGCTGGCGTTTGGCGAAATCCGCTGTGTCGCCGGCCGGGACGATGCATTCTTCATCGGTTTGCCGGGCAATCCGGTGTCGGTGCTGATTGGCTTTCTGCTGTTCGTCAAGCCGTTCATGCTGCGCCTGCAAGGGGTGCAAAAGGTTGTGCCGACCGCCTATGCGATGCGGGCCGATTTCGCGCAGCAAAAGGCCGACCGGCGCAATGAATTCCTGCGCGCCCGCATCAACGATCAGGGCGGGCTGGATCTGTTCCCGAACCAGAGCGCTGGCGTGCTGACCTCGACCGTCTGGGGCGATGGCCTGATTGACAATCCGCCCAACAACCTGATTGCACCGGGCGATATCGTCCGCTTCCTGCCTTTCAACGAACTCCTTTACTGACCATGAAAATCGAATTGCGCTTTTTTGCCAGCGTGCGCGAAGCGGTCGGCACCGCTTCGGAAAATGTCAGCCTGCCGCCGGAGGTAACCACGGTCGGTGGCGTGCGTACGTGGCTGGTCGCGCGCGGCGGCGCATGGGCAGAAGCGTTGGCAGAAGGCAAATCGCTGCGGATGGCCTACAACCATGTGATGACCGAGGCGGATACGGCGATCACGGAAGGCTGCGAAGTGGCCTTTTTCCCGCCGGTGACCGGCGGCTGATTTCAATCCGAATAGCCCGTAGTTTCGATAGCTTCCCCTTGCGTACTATTCGTACAGCCTGCGCTCGCAGCCTGGCTGCAAACAGTTCGAGATTGAAAGACGAACCTTTATGAGCGCACCACCAACAATGTACTGGCAGGAAGCTGGCGAAATGCGCCAGGCGCGCTGGCGCTCGGAAAATAACGCTTTGCCGCCGAAGCGGGTAGTTGTTGCCGACGACACGATGCCGGCCGACCGCGCATTCAGCCTCGCTTCCGAAGGCACGGCGCTCTTGTGGCGCGGCGATTTCCAGAATGCGCGCCAGTTGCTGAACGCAATGGCGCGGCGTGCAGCAGGCACCGGGCGCAAGCCACGCAAGGCCAAAACGGCGCCAGCGTCACCGACCGAAGCGTTTCACCTGCACCGGCAGGCGCAGTCACAGCGTGCGCGCACGCTGGGCATGCTGCTGCTGCCGCTCGACGCGGACTACACCGTGCCGCTGCGGCGCGCGCCGGAGGTGCGGCCGGCATGCGAAGAAGCGTATGGCCCGGCCGGCGAAGCCTCGGTGGTATCGCTGCGCGAACTGCTGGGGCTGATCGGCGCGCACGAATGGCGCAAAAAAGGGGTGCCGATCGCCGCGCTGGGCGCGCGCATCCATCCGCACTACGGCGTGTTTTCGCCGGTGCGCGGCGAATATTTGCAACTGGTGGCACAAGCGCCGTTGCCATCGACCGAACTGGCGTTTGACATCGGCACTGGCACCGGCGTGATTGCCGCCGCGCTGGCCAGACGCGGTGTTCGGCGCGTGATTGCGACCGACACGGACCCGCGTGCGCTGGCCTGTGCCGCGGACAACATCGAACGGCTAGGCTTGCGCGGCCAGATCGAATTGCAGCAGGCCGATCTGTTTCCCGATGTTGCCCGATTCGGCAAGGCGCCGCTGGTCGTCTGCAACCCGCCGTGGGTGCCGGCGCGGCCCAATGCTGCGATTGAGCGCGCGGTGTACGATCCAGACAGCGCGATGCTGAAAGGCTTTTTGTCCGGTCTGGCCGCGCATCTCGAATCTGGCGGCGAAGGCTGGCTGATTCTGTCCGATCTGGCCGAGCACCTCGGTTTGCGCACGCGGGACGAACTGCTGGCGTGGATAGATGGCGCCGGGCTGACAGTTCTTGCGCGGCTGGATGCCAAGCCAGCGCACCCGAAGGCGACCGATGCCGATGATCCGCTGCACGCAGCACGCTCGGCCGAGGTGACTTCGCTCTGGCGGTTGGCGGTTATGGCCGACCGATAGTGCTACCATTACAGCTACCTTTGCATTTTCAGACAGCTTGAAATCCCGATGACAGTCCGCATCCAGACCGAAGATTTCGATCTTTCGACCGAAGTGGCGCGATTGCGCGCCAGCAACCCGAAAATCGGTGCGGTGGTGGCTTTTGTCGGCACCGTGCGCGACCTGAACGACGGCGCAAGCGTGGCGGCGATGGAACTGGAACACTATCCCGGCATGACCGAGAAGGCGCTGGAAAATATCGTGCATGAAGCGCGCGGACGGTGGGAATTCATTGATGCGCTGATCATCCATCGTGTTGGGCCGATGAAGCCGTTGGATCAGATCGTACTGGTGGCGGTGACTGCCAGCCATCGCGGCGAAGCGTTTGCGGCGTGCGAATTCATGATGGATTACCTGAAAACCGCTGCGCCGTTGTGGAAAAAGGAACAGACGCCGGACGGCGCGCGCTGGGTCGATGCGCGCACATCGGATGACACGGCGCTGGCGCGCTGGAATGAAAATGGAGGAAAAACGAAATGAGTTTTGCTGCAGTTGGCGTTGGCGCGGTACTGGGGGCATGGTTGCGCTGGTGGCTGGGGGTATGGCTGAATCCGGTGCATAGCCATTTGCCGCTCGGCACCATCGCCGCCAATCTGGGTGGCGGATTCATCATCGGGCTGTCGGTCGCATTTTTCAATAGCCATCCAGGTCTTGCGCCCGAGTGGCGACTGATGGTGATCACCGGCTTTCTGGGCGCGCTGACTACGTTTTCCACTTTTTCCGCCGAATCGATGCTGCTGCTGCAGCGCGGCGATTACCTGTGGGCCTTTGGCCATTCCGCACTGCACCTGACAGGCTCCATCATGTGCTGCATCCTGGGGTTTGCGCTGTATCGCAGCCTGACCGCCTGAAGCCATCAAAAACGGTGGTTCATGCCGATGGCGATACCGCCTACCGTGCCGCAGCCGCAGCCGCTGCCGCAGAAGATGGATTGCTGGCCGTGGCGGATTCGTGTCCAATCGATGTAAGCCGAAGTGCGCTTGCTCAGCCAGTGAACATAACCGAGCGAGTATTTGCGGTCGATGCCGATGCTAGCGCCGCCGGTTTCGGCTTTCAACTGCTGGTAGGATGCGTTGATGGTGTGATTGCCAAGCTGGTAAATCAGGCCAAGCAGGAAATTGCGCTCCAGCAGGTCGCTGTCATAGTCGCCGCCGATCCACTCTTTGCGGCTGGTGGCGCGTTCGTACAGCGCCACCAGCCGCAGCGGCCCGAATTCGTGCGCGGCGCCGGCCGTCCAGTATTGCGAACTGGCTGAATTCGCGCGCCGGTGAAACCCCAGCGCCAGCGTAGTTGGCCCCCGGTTGTATTTCGCCAGTAGGCTGAAACCGGCATTTTGCTGCTGGCCGGACGGGTGCTCATCGTTGCCGCTGAGCTGATACGCCAGCCCGAAGGCATAAGCGCCAAAGGCCGGACTATCCCAGCGCACGGTATTGTCTTGTCGCCCGTTGCCGGGCAATCCGGCAGTGCCCATGCGCCAGTTGCCGCCGGCCACCACGTTGCGCTGATGGGTGGCGATGCCATCGTCGTACCAAGGGTCGAAATCCCACATCGTTTCAGTCACCATCTGGTTGAGGCGGCCAAAGCGGAGCTTGCCGAAGCTGCCGACCAGACCAAGATTCGAGCCGCCCTGAAACGCATACGAAGCTGGTGCGATGCCATCGTAGGCGGTGAAGCGCTGTTCGAGCTGGAAAATCGTTTTCGTGCCGCCGCCTATGTCTTCTTCGCCCAGAAAACCGATCCGGCTGCTCGACCGTTCTTCCATCCGCAGCTTGTTGCCGCTCCATTTCATGTAACCCATGTCGAGGTTGCCATACAGCATGATATTGGCCAGCGCATTGGCACTGTTGACACACAGCAGGCAGGTCAGGAGCAGGAACGGCAGTTTTTTTCTCATGCGCGGTGGCGGTTGGGCTGGCTGGACAAACCGGATCATTGTCGCACGGCTTGATCCAGGTCTAGTTGCGTTTTGTCACGCCGATTATTCTGTTCTTGAAAACACGGCTGCCCGACCCAATAGTCGGATCATTCAGAATTTATCAGGAGCGTGAACGATGCGGCAAGAAAAACTGACCACAAAGTTGCAGGAAGCATTATCCGATGCGCGCAGTCTGGCGGTCGGCAACGACAACCAGTACATTGAGCCGGTGCATCTGCTGGCGGCATTGCTGCAGCAGGAAGACGGCGGAGCCCGTTCGCTGCTGCAGCGTGCCGGCGTGAATGTGGGCGGGCTGGCGGCGGCGCTGAAAACGGCGTTCGATCGCATGCCAAAAGTCAGCGGCACCGGCGGCGATGTGCAGGTCGGGCGCGAGCTGATGGCGCTGCTCAATCTGGCCGACAAGGAGTCGCAAAAGCGCGGCGACCAGTTCCTGGCGAGCGAAATGATCCTGCTAGCGCTGACCGAGGACAAATCCGAAGCGGGCCGGCTGGCAAAGGACAGCGGCCTGACGCGGAAGGCGCTGGAAGCGGCGATTGATGCCGTGCGCGGCGGTGCGAACGTGAGTTCGGCCGATGCCGAAAGCCAGCGCGAATCGCTGAAGAAATATACGCTCGACCTGACCGAGCGCGCCAGAAGCGGCAAGCTCGATCCGGTGATCGGCCGCGACGAAGAAATCCGCCGCGCAATCCAGATCCTGCAGCGCCGCTCGAAGAACAATCCGGTCTTGATCGGCGAACCGGGCGTGGGCAAGACAGCGATTGTCGAAGGATTGGCGCAGCGCATCGTCAATGGTGAAGTGCCGGACAGCCTGAAGGGCAAGCGCGTGCTGTCGCTCGACATGGCGGCGCTCTTGGCGGGCGCAAAATACCGCGGCGAGTTCGAGGAACGGCTGAAGGCGGTGCTGAAGGAACTGGCGCAGGATGAAGGCCAGAACATCGTCTTCATCGACGAAATTCACACCATGGTTGGCGCGGGCAAGGCCGAGGGCGCGATGGATGCCGGCAACATGCTCAAACCGGCGCTGGCGCGGGGCGAACTGCATTGCGTCGGCGCGACCACGCTGGACGAATACCGCAAGTACGTCGAAAAGGATGCCGCGCTGGAGCGGCGTTTCCAGAAAGTGATGGTGGACGAACCGAGTGTCGAGGACACGGTCGCTATCCTGCGCGGCTTGCAGGAAAAATACGAAGTGCACCACGGGGTCGATATCACCGATCCGGCGATCATCGCCGCAGCCGAACTATCGCACCGCTACATCACCGACCGTTTCCTGCCGGACAAGGCGATCGATCTGATCGACGAAGCGGCCTCGAAAATCAAGATCGAGATCGATTCCAAGCCTGAAGTGATGGACCGGCTGGAGCGCCGGCTGATTCAGCTCAAGATCGAGCGTGAGGCGGTGAAGAAGGAAAAGGACGAGGCATCGCAAAAACGGCTGGCGCTGATCGAGGAAGAAATCGGCAAGCTGGAGCGCGAATACGCCGATTACGAGGAAATCCTGAAGGCGGAAAAGGCCGGGGTCGAAGGTACGAAGCACATCAAGGAAGAGATCGACCGCGTGCGGCAGCAGGTGGAGGAAGCCAAGCGCCAGGGCGATTACCAGAAGATGTCGGAGCTGATGTACGGCAAGCTGCCGGAACTGGAAAAGGCGCTGGAAATCCAGACCAGGAAGGATGCGCAGGGCGAGGGCAGTGAGGCACCGGGCAAGCCCAAGCTGCTGCGCACGCAGGTGGGCGCAGAAGAAATCGCCGAAGTGGTGTCGCGCGCGACCGGCATTCCGGTATCGAAAATGATGCAGGGTGAGCGCGCCAAACTGCTGCAGATGGAAGATGAACTGCACAAGCGGGTGGTCGGTCAGCATGAAGCGGTGGTCTCGGTGTCCGAAGCGATCCGCCGTTCGCGTGCCGGCCTCGGCGACCCGGGTCGGCCTTACGGTTCGTTCATGTTCCTCGGCCCGACCGGCGTCGGCAAGACTGAACTGTGCAAGGCGCTGGCCAGCTTCCTGTTCGACACCGAAGAGGCACTGATCCGGATCGACATGAGCGAATTCATGGAGAAGCATTCGGTCGCGCGGCTGATCGGCGCGCCGCCGGGCTATGTCGGCTACGAAGAAGGCGGCTACCTGACCGAAGCGGTGCGCAGGAAGCCGTATTCCCTGATTTTGCTGGACGAAATTGAAAAGGCGCATCCGGACGTGTTCAACGTGCTGCTGCAGGTGCTGGACGACGGCCGCATGACCGACGGGCAGGGCCGCACGGTGGATTTCAAGAACACCGTGATCGTGATGACCTCGAACCTTGGCTCGCACATGATCCAGGCGATGCAGGGCAGCGCGCCGGCCGATGTCAAGCTGGCGGTGATGAGCGAGGTGAAAACGCATTTCCGGCCGGAATTCATCAACCGCATTGACGAGATCGTAGTGTTCCATGCGCTGGATGAAAAGAACATCGGCGCGATTGCCAAGGTGCAGCTGAAGATTCTGGAGCTGCGGCTGGCGAAGATGGAAATGGCGATGGAACTTTCCGACCCGGCGCTGCAAAAAATCGCCGAAGCCGGTTTCGATCCGGTGTATGGTGCGCGACCGCTGAAACGTGCCATCCAGCAGCAGATCGAAAACCCGATCTCGCGGCTGATTCTGGAAGGCAAGCTGGGGCCGAAGGATACGGTGGTGGTCGGGGTGAAGGAGGGGGAGCTTAGCTTCGACCGGCGTGCCGGATAAGAAACAATTCTTGTGATTTTATGCAGGAAACACGAAGCCCGCAGACGCGGGCTTTTTGTTTTTCGTCAACAGTGGCAAGTGGTGATGCGCCAATAATCATAACGCTTAAAAGGCCGTCGGTTACACACATAGCATGGAGCCACCATATGAACAACGTCAAGATATCCACTCGCATCTATCTCGGTTTTCTCGTCACGATTGCCATATTCATGCTGCTGGCAGGTGTTACCACGTGGCGGGCGATGAAGGCTTTTGAGGCAACGGAACGCATGGAACGTTCAACCGAATTGTTGCAGCTGGCTGGAAAATGGCAGGGGGATGTGCGTCAAAACTCGGCGCGTTCTTTGGCCGTGGCCTATGACAAAGGCGATGACATGCTCAATTTTTTCAAGGAGTCCATCGCTGCGACAACGCGCGAGACAACCGAAACCCAAAAAGCTTTTTTCGATAAGGTGCAGGATGAAGGTTCCAAAAAACGTGCCGACAATGTGGTGCAGGTGAGGACGGCATTTATCGCGGTGCGCGATCAGATTAATGCCCTGAAAGCATCCGGAGATGGTGCGGCTGCCATTGCACTGGTCAAGAGCAAATTCGTGCAGGCAACGGACAACTATATTCGCGTTACGCAGGAACTGGTAGATGGTGAGGTGACGAATGTTCATGCCGCCAAGGCGGATGTCGGCGCAATGTTTCGGCAGCTGTATATGATAGGCGCAATTTTGCTGGTGTTTGTGCTGATCGTGGCCGTTTTCACAAGCGTGAGTCTGTCGCGCAGCATATCGCGTGGAATCAATACAGCGCTGAACGCAGCACAGCGCATCGGCGACGGTGATTTGACGCATTCATTGACAGCAAGCGGCAATGACGAAATTGGCCAGTTGCTTAAAGCGCTGTCAGCCATGCAGGAAAACCTGATAAAGATCGTTATTGAAGTGCGTGCTGGCACGGACACGATAGCGACTGCCTCGGCGCAGATTGCCGCCGGCAATCAGGATTTGTCGTCGCGCACCGAAGAACAGGCCAGTTCGCTGGAGGAAACGGCTTCGTCGATGGAAGAGCTGACCAGCACGGTACGCCAGAATGGTGACAACGCCAATCAGGCTAATCAGCTCGCGATATCGGCTTCCGACATTGCCGTCAAAGGTGGCGCTGTGGTCGACGAAGTGGTTCAGACAATGGGCATGATCAATGAATCCTCAAAGAAGATGGCCGATATCATCAATGTGATCGATGGCATTGCATTCCAGACCAATATCCTTGCGCTGAATGCGGCGGTAGAAGCCGCACGGGCGGGCGAGCAAGGGCGCGGGTTTGCGGTAGTCGCCACTGAAGTCAGGAACTTGGCGCAGCGAAGTGCGTCGGCAGCGCGGGAAATCAAGACACTGATCGACGACTCGGTCAACAAGGTTGACGCTGGCAGCAGGCTGGTCGACCAGGCCGGCACGACGATGACCGAGATCGTCAGCAGCATACGCCGCGTGACTGATATCATGGGGGAGATCACGGCGGCCACGCGCGAGCAGGTTGATGGCATCGAACAAGTCAATCAGGCGGTGACCCAGATGGATCAGGTCACGCAGCAAAATGCGGCGCTGGTCGAGGAAGCGGCGGCTGCGGCGGAATCGATGCAGGAGCAGGCGGCGAAACTGGTTCAGGTGGTGGGCGTGTTCAGAACGGGAGCTGTTGCCACGGCTGCGCCAGCAAAAACGATCAAATCCTTTCGCAGTCAACCGAGATCGGGCGGCAAGCCAGCGACAACCACCACTTCTGCGAGCCACAACATGACGCCGGCACGCGTTCAGGCTGTGGCGGGCAGCAGTGATGAGTGGGAACAGTTCTAGAAATTCAGGGATGGATCACAATTGATGCGATGGTATTGTTTAAAGGTGATTGTGGTCTGTTCCTGATTGTCCTGGTTGTCCACCTCATCAAATTACTGACTTAAATGGATTTTTGGTCAGTTAGGCTAAAAAATATACTCCGGCCAGTATCTAGAAACAGCCAGCAAATATGTGGCCCAGCATATGGTTTTAGCTATATACCCCCGCCATTTTAACTATGTCCCAAAGTTGTTGAATGGGTTGCGAGCAGCAAGTCACTGTCGTCGCCACAGCGCAGGCTGGGGTCCAGCGGCGTTTATCGCGAAACGCAGGCGCCAGGCTGGAGCCACACACCAACGGCGCTGGCTTCCAGTCGGAGTCTGTCCGGCATGCTTGAGGCCGGGGCTGGAATGACAATGCAGGCAGCACCAGCCTGCGCCGGCTGCTTATTGGATAGGTTTCAACAGCTCAATACGACATAGCCGTCAAAATTCACGGGCATCACTTTTTCGGCGGCGCCAGCATCGTGCCGCGGCAGTTGGGGGCGCCGCACAGGCAGGCGTAGCGTTTTTTCTGTTCCGATGATGCGTTGACGTCCAGCTTGTAATCGAAAGTCAGTTCCTCGCCCGGTCCGATGTCGCGCAGCGCATCGATGAACACGCGCCGGTTTTCGACTGTCGATTTGCAGTTGGGGTTGCATGAGTGGTTGATGAAACGCGCGTCGTTGCCGTTCACCCCGCCGTCAATAGTGGTGCGCCAGTCGACGTAAAACATGTAGACGTGCGATTCCTTGATGATTTCGCCGGTATCGTCGACCTCGACTAGGCTGCGTTCTTCAACTATGGAAGGCGGGATGCGCTGGCCCAGGTACTCGATGATGCGCGTTCCGGCGGGAATGTGCCGCCGTGCGAAACAGCCCGTGCCTTCGATGTTTGACTGGCGGGCTTCCAGATAAATGTTTTCCATTGTATTACAGGTAACAAGGGCCGCTTCATGGGCAGCGTCAAAAGTGCGCAGCATAATGCCAAAAGGGCATGGCCGTCCACCCGGAGAGCGAATGGTTATCTGATGGTTTTGCCAAAGGTAATTTCAGACCAGTTGTTCTGTATGGGTATTGGCCGATTTTCAGGTGCATAATGACAGCACTGTTTTTCACATTTTACGGAGCATTCCTATGGTCTTACTCGAATTTGCCATGGCCCCGCGCGACAAAGGGGAGGAACTGGTCGAATACGTTTCACGCATTATCGACATCATCGACAAAAGCGGCGTCGCCTATCAACTCACTCCGATGGGAACCATCCTCGAAGGAGAATGGCGGGAAGTGATGAACGTCGTCGATGCTTGTTTCGAGGAACTGCAAAAAGACTGCCGGCGCATTGGCGTTGGCATCAAGATCGACTACCGTGAAGGCGGCGTCAACCGTCTGCAAGGCAAAGTTGATGCGGTTGAAAAACAGCTCGGGCGCAAGCTGTCGACTTGAAGCGCAAAGGGGAAGTCGAGGGAATGGATAATTTAGGCAGGCTGTTTTTTTGTGAACGCTTGCCGGCTGAATTCGACATTGTCCTGCGTGTCATTCGGGCATAATGACGCGTGTTTTTTTTTGCCATAGAGGAGCGTTTCATGACTGATGCCGTCGCCGCTGTTGATGCGGCCATTCGTAGCCGCCATTCCATCCGTGCGTATCTTGACCAGCCGGTTTCGGCAGAGCTGGTGACGGAGCTGCTTGATCTGGCGTCGCGCGCGCCGTCGTCAACCAATGCGCAGCCATGGAAGGTGTATGTGCTGACCGGGGCGGCGCTCAAGCGCGTAACCGGGGCAGTGTGCCAGGCGTTCGATTCCGGGCCGGAACAGTTCAAGAGCGTATATCCGTACTACCCGGAAAAATTTGAAGAGCCGTTTTTGTCCCGCCGCCGCAAGCTCGGCTTTGCGATGTACGGTCTGGTCGGCATCGAAAAAGGCGACCGCGAGCGCATGCGCCTGCAGGCGCGGAAGAATTTCGAATTCTTTGGTGCGCCGGTCGGTTTGTTCTTTACCCTGAACCGCACGCTGCCGCAGCCGTATTTCATCGATTACGGCGCGTTCTGCCAGAACCTGATGATCGCCGCCCGTGCACGCGGGCTGGATTCCTGCCTGCAGCTCGGGTGGGGCGATTACCACAGCGTGATTGCGTCGGAACTGAAGCTGGGCGAGGAGGAAATCGTGTTCGGCGGCATGGCGCTGGGGTATGCCGACATGAATGAGCCGATCAATCGTCTGGTGCCCGAGCGCGAGCCGGTTTCCGCGTTTGCGACATTCATCGCTGACTAAGGCAGGCGCAAGCACGGTGCCGGGGATTTCAGCGGTAGGCTAAAGGGGTTACAGCACTTCGTAGGCGTCGATGAAGACTTCGGTTTTCATCCGGCCGCCTTTGGCGATGGCGATGATCCGGTTCAGCCATTCGTACTTGCCGGTCGGTGCTTCGAAAAACAGCGCTTCGCGGAAATAGTATTCGGACGGGTCGACTTCGGCGCCGGACATGATTCTTTCAAACACCTGCGCCGTGGTGTGCCGCATGCCATGGCCTTTGAGCTGGATGGTCACGCCATCGTCGGTTTTCAGCGTGACGCGAACGTCCAGTTCGGCCACACCATCTGGACGGATGAGCTGGAAGTCCGAACCGCCGGCCTGCAGCACGCCCGACAGCCGTTCGCCGCTGAATGTGCCGCCTGTCACCGGGATGAACAGCCTTTTTCCCAGTGGCCCCTCGATTATCTGCGGTCCATCTACCTTGGCCTGCAGGCGAAACAAGGGTGTGACTTCAATCATGATCTGTTCCTGTCGTGAGTGTTCTAGCATGATACGCCGCTACGGCTGCCCGCAAGCAAATGCGAGCGCCTGCCTCATTTGAGCATCGAAGCGAGGATGGCGAGGCCGGTATCCATCTGTTCGCGCGTGGCATGACTGAAGTTCAGCCGCAACGTGCCTTGGCTTTCCGCGTCGTTGGCGTAGAACGGTTTGCCGGGCACGAACGCCACGCCTCGTTCGATGGCGAGCGGCAGCAGCTTTTCGGTGTCGATGCTGCTGTTCAGCTTCAGCCAGAAGAACAGGCCGCCGGCGGGGATTTGCCAGCTTGCCAGCCCGGAAAAATGCCGCTCGAGCGCGGCGGAAAAGTCGTCGCGCTTGCGCCGATACAGTTCGGCCACGTTTTTCAGCCGGGCTGCGTAGCCGGGATCGTTGAGGAAATTCAGCACCGCCCATTGGCTGACGCGGTTGCTGTGCAGGTCGGCCGCCTGTTTCAGCTGGGTGAGGTAGGGCACCAGATCGGGCGAGGCTACGAGGTAGCCGAGGCGCAGGCCGGGGGCGAGTATCTTGGAAAACGAGCCTTGATAGACCCATGAGGCGCGCTTGACGTGAGCGCAGACCGGCGTGCGTTCGCACGGATCGAACACCAGATCGCGGTAGGGATCGTCCTCGAACAGCACCACGTTGTGCCGGTCGCAGGCATCGGCCAATGCGATGCGTTCCTGCTCGGTGTAGCAATAACCGGTCGGATTCTGAAACGAGGGTATGACGTAGGCGAACGCTGGCGTCGCTTGTGATGGCGTTTGTGGCTGATTCAGGCCGAAATCCGTTTGCGCCCGATCCAGCGACTGGTAACTGGCGCCGAAGAAGCGGAATACCTGCAGCGCAGCCAGATATGTGGGGGTTTCAACCGCGATCGGTGTGCCCGGGTCGATGAACAGTTTGGCCACCAGATCGATGCCCTGTTGCGAGCCGGACAGAATCAGCACCTGTTCGGGCGAGCATTGCAGCCCCAGTTCGTTGACTGAGGCAGCCACTTTCTGGCGCAATGCCGTTTCGCCTTCGCTCGCGCCGTACTGCAGCATTTCCTGCGGCACCGTGCCGAGGTTCATCGACACAAAACTTTCCGCTGCCGGCAAGCCGCCGGCGAACGAGATCATCCCCGGCCGGTCTATCACGGCGAGGATTTCGCGTACGGGCGAAGGTTTCAGGTCGTTGGTGCGGTGCGAAAAGCGGGCTGTGCGGGAATCCATGATTGTGCGGGTGTTATGTCAATGTGGTTGACCTATTGACACAGTAGCGCTTTTTGGTAAATATGTCAATATGGTTGACCTAAATGACAATCCGGCGACGCTGGAATCGATCGAGTTGTTTTATTTCGCTTATCGCTCGTTCACCGCGCTGCCGGACAAAATCCTGGAGCGTCGCGGGCTGGGGCGGGTACATCATCGCATCCTGTATTTCGTCGCGCGCCATCCCGGCATGACGGTGACGTCGTTGCTGAATACACTGCAGGTGACGAAGCAGGCGCTGAACAGTCCGTTGCGCCAGCTAGTTGGCATGGGGCTGGTTTCAACCGCAACGGCGGAACACGACCGTCGCGCCAAGGAGCTGCGCCTGACTGAGAGCGGGCAGCAACTGGAACAGCAACTGACCGCAACCCAGTCGCGTCAATTGAACGAGGCGTTTTGCGCGGCGGGAGAAAATGCGCAGCCGGGCTGGCATCGGATCATGCAATCGGTCGCGGATTCTGCCGGTCGGGGGTAGGCCGGTGGCGGCCGCAAGCTCCGGTTCAGGCAGTGCGCGAGGCGTCGCCGCGGGAATTCAGGCGCTTGCCTCGTGCGCTCCAAAATAACTGACTGAAACGCAATTCGGGGTCAGTAAGGTCAAAAATATACTCCCGTCAGTATTTAAAAACGACCAACAAAAACGTGGCCTGGAACATGATTTTTGCTATATACCCCACGATCTTTTGCTTTGTTGCCACGCGAAGCGAACAGCGCCAGTGCGAATCCGGTGATTTGCTGCCGTGTCTTTCAGCGATCACGCCATGACTGCGGTGAAGCGAGGAGCGCCAGCCCGTGTTACTGGTGATGCCTGCGGTAAATTCAGACGGGTGACGAATTTGCCGTGGCGGTTTTATTCAGGCGCGCCCGGTTTGTGCTGGGCGAACTAATCCCGCGCGACAAGCCATCGTGTCGCGCTATGCTGCAACTGAAAGCAAAAAAGAGCCTGCGATTACTTGGTCGACATCTGCTTGACGCAATTTCTTCTGCATTCCCGTGCACCGTCCTGACAGGCTTTTTCTCCTTCAGGCGTCGCGATCCTGTTGCCCCACCAGTCCGCTTTAGAGTGTTTGGCAATGCATTGCTTGGCGTTTGTGTCGCAGTCCTTCATGCAATTGGCCTGGGCATGGGCGGCGGAAGCAGAAATTGCGGAAAGGGCTAGAATCAATATCGTCATCACAGTTTTCATAGTCTTCTCCCGATGAAAAGGCTTGCAATAATTGTTGTAAGACGAACATGCTGCATTTCGATTGTATCAAACGAAATGGGCGCATTAATAGGATAATGTTGGCAGATCGCCGATTTTTTTGCGCGGCGTGAATCTGCATGGGGCGCCAATGACTGAAACAGTGCTAGCCGAGCAATTGACTTACCTCGTCGGCATCTTCGCCATCCTGAACCCGCTTGGGACGATCCCCATTTATCTAGGGCTGATGGCGGGCCGCAGCGTTGAGGAAATGCGCAAGACGGCATTCAAGACCGCTGCCGCGGTTGCGGTCATCCTGGTTTCTTCTGTCTGGGCAGGCGAAAGCCTGCTGACTTTTTTTGGCATCGGAATCCCGGCCTTTCGCATCGGGGGCGGCATCTTGCTGTTAATCATTGCCATCGCCATGTTTGATGCCAGAATCAGCCGGGCGCGGCACACGCAGGCTGAGCAGGACGAAGCCGAAACGAAGGACGATATTTCCGTGGTGCCGATGGCCGTGCCGCTGCTTGCAGGCCCGGGTGCAATCAGCCTTACCATTGTGGATGCGCATCAGGCAGCGGGCTGGTCGGGGAAAATCGTGCTCAGCGTCGGCATCATGCTGATCGCAGCCATCGTCTGGGCGGTGCTGCTGCTGGCAGGGCCGATTGGCAAGCGGCTCGGCACCATCGGACTCAACATTGCTACCCGGCTGATGGGGTTGATACTGGCCGCGATGGCGGTGCAACTGATGGCGGGCGGTCTGCTGAGCCTGTTTCCCGGTCTGGCGCATTAACGCATCGAGGCGTTTCGGATAGCGGCGGAATCATCCGCGCCATCACCTTACGACTTTTCCGCCGGAAAGATGCAACAAGGCCGCAGAATTCCTGCGGCCTTGTTCATAGGATGTTTCCCTGCGTGAAAATGGCCGTTCGCTGGCGGCGCAAGGCATGAACCGCGCGGTTGTTTTACCAGTAATACTTGGCGCCGCCATGATTGCGGCAGGCGTTCGATCTGGCATTGCGGATGACGCCATCGTTGCAGCGCACTTTGGTATGGCCGCGGCGATAGTGTCGGTGATAGTGCCGACCGTTGGATTCGTTGTAGTAATACTTGTCCGGCGGATAGCGGTTGTTATGCCGTCCGATTTCATGGCCGATGACGCCACCGACGACCGCGCCACCGACCGCGCCGACGGCGCTGTCAGTCACGATGGCGCCGGTCACGGCGCCGACGCCGGCACCGACGACCGTGCTGTCCCGGGTTGACATGTCGGCGCAGGAAGTCAGGCCGAGCAGGCCCAGTACCAACGTAATCCCAAGTGCGAATTTCCTGGTTTTCATGAGATGACCTTTCTCTTTGTGGATTGATTCTGGCTGCCGGCAGATGCATCCAATATCACCCGATGCCGCCACAGGCTGGTGAGCCATGGCATGAGAATGTATTTCAGGATGCTGCCGCGAATGTGGCGGGTTGAATGCCTGTCGAAAAACGTACGCCATCAAGTTGTGCCGCACTTTGAGATATGTCAGCAGATGCGAATTGAACTGGGAAAAATGGGCATCGATTGACCAATCCACATGGCCGCCGGATTCACATTTGGTGCACACTCTGGTGCCATCTTCATGCGGGCCATTGCCATGCTAAACTCGCCCCGAGTTCGGTGGCGCACCGTGGTCCATTTCATTTGTAGTCGATTGTTCGAGATTTTGAGGTTGGAAAGGATTGATTCGCAAATGAAACAGCAGCAGTCATTACCCCGCGTTGGGCCATCGTTCGGCAACCGTGCCTATCTGTACGGCGGTGGGGTAGTATTCTTGTTGCTCGTCATTGTTACGGCGATCGTGGCGTTGATGCATTTGCATGAACAAGTAAGAGTCAGGACAGAAGTTGCCACCAGAACTTTGGCCAGCTCAATTACGCAGACATTGGATGGTTTGCTGGATACGATAGATGTTGCCTTTGTTGCATCTTCGAAAGAAATCAGCCGGCAGATGTTGACCGGGAAAGTCGATGCGCCGTCGATTACCCGAATGCTGATAGAGCAGCGCAAGCATATTCCGGTAGTCGCGCATTTCAGGGCAACCGACGAACACGGTGACATCATTTATGGGCCGGACATTCCGGTGCCGCCGGTCAATACCTCCGATCGCGAGCATTTCATCACCTTGCGCGACCATCCCGAGGCCGGGTTGGTCACGGACAAGCCATTTCTCGGCAGAATCAGCAAACAGTGGGTGTGGACATTTGCACGCAGGATCAACAAGCCGGATGGCTCGTTTGGCGGCGTGACCTTTGCAGCCGTCTTTGTTGACAAGATCGGCCAGATGCTGGGGAAAATCCAGATGGAACGTGGCGGCAGCATCTCGTTGCGGAATGCCAGCGATCAGCTGATAGCGAGATATCCACTGGGTGAGAATGTAGATTTCCCTGTCGGGGAGCAGCGGTTCTCTGCCGAATGGCTGGTGGCGCTTAATGCCAATCCGTCCGAAGGAACGTATGTTTCGCAAGCTTCTCGCTCCGATGGCGTGGCGCGCACCTATTCATACCAGCGCAGTGACAAGTACGGTTTCATGGTGAATGTCGGCATCAGCCACGACACGGCTTTTGCCGCTTGGCGCAAGCTGGTATGGGTTGTGAGCAGTTTGGTGGTGATACTGATCGCTGCCTTGTCGGCGTTAATGGCACTGATCAGTCGTGCCTGGCGGCGTCAGGAAGATGCTCTGATTTCACTACAGGAAGCGCAGCAGATCGCACATGTGGGCCAATATCGTCATGATCTGCATACCGGCCGGTGGCACAGTTCGGAAATCTTTGATGACATGTTTGGCATAGGCGCCGACTACGCGCGCACCCCGCAGCAGTGGCTTCAGCTTTTTGCGCCGGAGGTGCATGCTGAGATCCAGGTTCGGTTTGACGCGGCGCGAAGCGGCCATGCTCCCGCCGAGCGCGAGTTCCGCATCATTCGCCAAAACGATGGCGAAGAACGCTGGGTGCATTGCCGCAGCAAACTCCAGTTTGGGCCCAATGGCACGCCATCATCGCTGGTTGGCACGGTGCAGGATATTACCGAGAGCAAGCGGGCCGAAGCGGATTTGCGCGTTGCGGCCTTTGCTTTTGATTCGCAGGAAGGGATGATCATTACCGATACCAGCGGCGTCATCCTGCGGGCCAATCGTGCCTTTGCCGAAACGACCGGTTATACGATTGACGAGTTGGTGGGCAAAACACCGAGCATTCTCAAATCCGGACGGCATGATGCAGATTTCTACCGCGATATGTGGCAATCGATACGCGATACCGGCGGGTGGCAGGGAGAAATATGGGATCGGCGGAAAAACGGCGAAATCTATCCGAAGTGGCTGATCATCTCGACCGTGGTTGACGATGAAGGCAATGCGACCCATTACATCGGCGCGCAGGTCGATATTACAGAACGCAAGCAGGCCGAAGAAAAAATCAACGAACTGGCGTTTTATGATCAATTGACCGGTTTGCCGAACCGGACGCTGTTGCATGATCGGATTCGGCAGGCAATGGCTGCCAGCGAGCGGAGTGGCGCGTGCAGCGCGCTGTTGCTGATTGACCTCGATAATTTCAAGACCTTGAATGATACGCTGGGTCACGATATGGGCGATCTGCTGCTGCAGCAGGTTGCGCTGCGCCTGCAATCCGTCGTCCGTTCGGAAGATACCGTTGCGCGGCTTGGCGGGGACGAGTTTGTCGTGATGCTGTCCGGTTTAGGGGCTGACGAGAAGGAAGCCTCAATGCAAACCGAACTGATCGGCAAGAAAATTCTGGCGGCGTTGAATGAGAGCTACCGGCTTGGGCGGATTGCCTATCACAGCACGCCCAGTATCGGCGCGAGCCTGTTTTGCGGCCAGAAGATCGAACTCGATGTGCTGTTGAAGCAGGCTGATCTCGCCATGTATCGTTCCAAGGACGCGGGCCGCAATACACTGCGTTTCTTCAATCCGGAAATGGAAGCGATCGTGCTCAGGCGGGCTGCGCTGGAAAACGATTTGCGTCTGGCGCTGCAGGAACGCCAGTTCGTCGTTTACTATCAGGCGCAGGTGGCGAACGGTGTGCTGACCGGGGCGGAAGCACTGGTGCGCTGGCGGCATCCGCAGCGCGGACTCGTGCCGCCGATCGAGTTCATCCCGGTGGCGGAAGATACGGGCCTGATTCAGTATATCGGCAACTTCGTGCTGGAGGAGGCATGCCGGCAGCTGGTTTTGTGGCGCGCGCAACCGGGGATGGCGCACCTCACCATCGCGGTCAATGTCAGTGCACACCAGTTCCATCAGTCCGACTTCGTGGCGCAGGTGCTGGCGGCCATCGAGCGCACCGGCGCAGACCCGGGCAGGCTCAAGCTGGAGTTAACCGAGAGCATGCTGGTGACCAATGTCGAAGATTTGATCGAGAAGATGTTCGTGCTGAAAACGAGCGGCGTGGGTTTCGCGCTGGATGATTTCGGCACCGGTTATTCGTCACTGTCGTTTCTCAAGCGGCTGCCGCTGGATCAATTGAAAATCGATCAGTCGTTCGTGCGCGACGTGCTGACTGACCCGAACGATGCTTCCATCGCCAGAACCATCATCACGCTGGCTGATAGCCTGGGAATGGGGGTGATTGCGGAAGGTGTCGAAACGGCGATGCAACGGGATTTTCTGGCGAATGCGGGTTGCAACGCGTATCAGGGCTATTTTTTCAGCCGTCCGCTGCCGGTGGCAGAGTTCGAACAATATGTGCGGCAGTTTGCCTGACGCGCGTTGCGACGTTTTGCCGCGCCATTGATTCGGCAGCAAAAGCTCCAACAAGTTGTCGTTTCGCACGGCGAGATGTTTTACAATCCCGAAGTTGGTCACGGTTCAGCGTTTGTTTGCCATCAAGCGAACAAGGCAGGCGCTTTGTGAACGGGTAACGGAACTGGAACGCGGTGGCGATTCAGTGTTGTGTTGAAAATTTCGTAACAAAAATGCAGAAAACTCTTGAGCTAAAAAGCACCAGCATGCTTACCGTGACCGCGGTTTTGCACAGCACCGACATGGATGGCCTGGAAATCGCGCTGTCCGAAGCTGCAGGGCCGGAAAAGGATTTCTTCGAGAACGACTTTACCGTGATTGATATCGGCCATCTGTCCAAAGATGCGGCCATAGATTGGAAACAGCTTCTGGCGCTGTTTCGCTCCTGCCGGCTCAATCCGGTGTTGGTTCGTAATGCACCGCAGCACATGCAGGAGCAGATTCTTTCGAATGGGCTGGCACTGGATGAAATCGCGCTGCAGCCGCGCATCCCGCCGCAGCAGGTAGCCGAGGACACGCAACCGGCACAACCAGCGCAGCAGGCGGCGCAGCCCGTTTCCGAGCCGGTTTCGGCGCAGGTCGAAGTGCCGGCCGCATCGGCGATGTTCGTGGATACGCCGGTCAGGAGTGGCCAGCAGATTTATGCTAAAAATGCCGACCTGATCATCACTGCCGTTGTCAATCCCGGAGCGGAGGTGATCGCGGATGGTAGCATTCATGTTTATGCGCCGCTGAAGGGACGCGCGGCTGCCGGCGCCAGCGGCAATACGCAGGCGCGAATTTTCACGCTGAGCATGGAAGCGGAACTGGTGTCGATTGCCGGTGTGTACAGCACCAATGAAGCATTTGCAGCTACCGTCGAGAAAGGTTCGCCTTCGCAAATCAGCCTGGACGGCAATAAAATTCGTATCAAACCGGTTAATGGTGCCATGTAATTTTTTACGCAAAGGAGTTTTATCTTGGCAAGAATTATTGTGATTACGTCTGGAAAAGGTGGTGTCGGTAAAACGACCTCCAGCGGCAGCTTTGCTTCCGGACTGGCATTGCGTGGCCACAAGACTGCAGTGATCGACTTTGACGTCGGTCTGCGCAATCTCGATCTGATCATGGGATGCGAACGGCGCGTAGTGTACGATCTTGTCAACGTGATACATGGCGAAGCCACGCTGAATCAGGCGCTGATCAAGGACAAGAACTGCGAAAATCTGTTCGTGCTGCCTGCCTCGCAGACCCGGGACAAGGATGCGCTGACGGAAGAAGGCGTCGAGCAGGTTCTGCAGGGGCTGATCGAAATGGGATTCGAATACATCGTTTGCGATTCGCCGGCCGGCATTGAAAAGGGCGCGCTGATGGCGCTGACCTTCGCTGACGAAGCGATTGTGGTTACCAACCCGGAAATTTCATCCGTGCGCGACTCCGATCGGATTTTGGGCATCATCCAGGCGAAATCCAAGCGCGCCAAGGAAGGCGGCGAGCCGGTGAAGGAACATTTGCTGGTGACGCGCTATTCGCCCAAGCGGGCTGAAGACGGCGAGATGCTGCCCTACCAGGACGTGCAGGAAATCCTGCGCATCCCGCTTCTGGGGGTGATTCCGGAATCGGATGACGTGCTGACCGCATCGAATCAGGGCGTGCCGGTAATTCACATGAACGATTCGGATGTGTCCGAAGCCTATAAGGACGTGATCTCGCGCTTCCTGGGCAAGGAAACCCCGCTTCGTTTTACCACTTACGAAAAACCCGGCTTCTTCAAGCGGCTGCTGGGAGGGAAATGACGATGTCGCTGTTCTCATTTTTCTTTCCCAAGAAAGTGTCATCTGCCAGTCAGGCGAAAGAGCGGCTGCAGATCGTCATCGCGCGGGAGCACAGTGATCGTTCGACGCCGGATTACCTGCAGGATCTGCATCGCGATTTGATTGCCGTGATCACGAAGTACGTTCCGGTTTCGCCGGAAGACATCAAGATCTCGCGCGACCGGCATGGCGACATGGATGTGCTGGATGTCAACATCGTGCTGTCGCCGCCTGTAAAGAATCCGTGAATCGAACAGGGCGCCACGCGGCATCGTGCCGTGGCGAACCTGACCGGTGAAAGTCATTCATAAGGAGCCAGCATGAAAAACGTATTGATTGTCAATGCTGCCAAGGAGTTTGGCCATTCTGGCGGCAAATTGAATGCATTTCTGACTGACGTGGCGCAGCAGGCGCTGGTTCAGGCCGGTCATGCGGTCAAGGTGACCCATGTCGATCAGGGCTACGATATCGAAGCCGAGATTGGCAAATATTTGTGGGCCGACACGATCATTTACCAGATGCCGGCCTGGTGGATGGGCGAGCCGTGGATATTGAAGAAATACGTGGATGAAGTATTCACCACCGGTCACGGTAAGCTGTTTCGCGATGATGGCCGCTCGCGCACCGCGCCGAGCAAGAATTACGGCAAGGGCGGCATGTTGCAAGGCAAATCCTACATGCTGTCGGTGACTTGGAATGCGCCCGTCGAAGCTTTCACCGATCCGGTCGAATTTTTCGAGGGCAAGGGCGTCGATGCAGTGTACTTCCCGTTCCACAAGGCGAACCAGTTCATCGGGCTGTCGCCACTGCCAACCTTCATGTGCAACGACGTGATGAAGCAGCCGGAGATTGAGAATGATGTCGTCCGTTACCGCGCCCATCTGGCGCAGGTGGTGCGGTAGTTTTTGCCGTGCGAGGCAACGCATCCGCTGCGGTAAAATTCGGCGTGCGTTTTATGTAATTGAAGGAAGAACCATGCAGAATTTTCAGTTTGTCAGGATAGGCGAAGAATTTCTTGACCCGATCAGCGGTGAGCGCTGGGTCAAGATATCCAGCGATGAGGCGCAACTGGTATCCGATCCGGATGTGGTCGAGACTTTCGAACGGTATGACCTCACCGAGGAATGAAACGGCAAGGCGGCAATGCTGACGGCAAACTTCAGCGTCTGTTTCGCATGGCCATCTGGAGGCTGAAATGAGTAATGAACTGGCGACTGCGAAGGATGTCCTGATCAGAAATCTGGTGGCTTACGACATCGAATATTTTGTCGCCTACATCCGCACCTCGGATGCAGCCAAGATTGCATTGGCCACGATGATGATGGAAGGCTTTATCGGCTACAACAACTGGTCGCAGGAAGAACTGCACAAGGAGTGCGTGCGCCGCGATTTGCTGTAAGCGCGCACTTTGTTCCGCCGCAGATTTGGCGGTGCAGAGAATTGGCAGGCTATTTCCCCACTGTGTCTTGATATTGCAACGGCAGCCTTCGGTTGAGCCTGCATTCGGCTTACAATCGACGCTACAACCAGCCAACAGGATGGATCTGCCAGGGAGAGTGCGATGAATTCTGAACTGTTGTCCGAGGTGGCACTGGCACTTGTCAGCCGGGACGGGTTTGGCGAGCGCTTGAGCCGGGTGCTGAAGTCACTTTGCACCGGGATGCAGCTTTCACGCGCCTACGTCTTTTTCGAAGGACAGGAGCGCGCCACGATGGGCTATATCCACGAATGGTGCGCCGAGGGCGTGCCGCAGCAATGGCTGCAGGATGTCCCTTATGCGTTCTATCTGTCGTGCAAGCGCATCCTGGCGCAGGATGCGCAAATCATCGCGCCTGACACGGCGCTGCTGCCGGGAGATTTGCTCGCTGTTTTCGAACAGCATGGTATCCGCTCAGTGCAAGTCTGGCCCATCATCATCGACGATGAAATTGCCGGTTTTTCCGCGTTCGACGTTTGCTGGCACAGCCGCCATTGGACGGCAGAAGAAATCGATTTGCTCAAGGCAGCATCGGCCCTTGTTTCCGCCTTCTGCGAGCGTGAGGTCATGCGCGCGCAGTTCCGGGAAGAAAAAGGCGAGCCGGCATGGATGGTCGAGGAAAGTTCGATCCATGATGCGCAGACTGGCGTGTATAACCGGCGCTATGTATTCAATCGGCTGGTCGGTTTTGATGCCGAGTATGCGCGCCTCGGGCGGAATTTCTGCATTTCGCTGCTAGATATCGACGACTTCGATCGCCTCGACGAGCAGCATGGCCAAGGTGCGGCTGATTTCATCCTCAAGGAATTCGCGTCAATTATCAGCTCGACGATTCGCCCGTATGACCTCGTTGGCTGCTACCGCGAAGGCGAGTTCATCATCGTGTCGGTAAATGCGAGCGCACATGAAACCGGCTACCTGATCCAGCGCATTGTCGGCGTGATCAAGAAGCATGTTTTCAACTATCAGGGGCAGGCAATCCCGCTTGCGTTCAGCCACGGCATCGCCGACAGTTCGGAGTTCGCACCGGAAAACATGTCGGTCGAGAAAATGGTGGCACTGGCCGAGAACCGTCTGCAGCAAGCGCGGCATGCGGTGCCAGACGCGCAGAATGTGCCGGATGAACCAGACGCAGAGGGCGATTCGGACGTTCCGCCGTCCGGTTTTGACGATGACACGTCCCACCTGCAGCAATCTTCCGTTTGACCGGTCAGGAATTGAGACCGACAGAGTAACTCCTGCCGGCTTGCGCGGCACCGCCGGAAATCTTGTTGTTGCTACCATTCGCAGCGCATATTGCAGGCATTCCTGAAACATTGAGCGAGGGCAGTCGATGACCGAAGTGTTTTTTTCTGGCGAAGGCGTGGACGGTGGTTCGGTGCCGACCACCCGTCTGGGTGTGTATTGCGCTGCCTATCTGTATGGCAAAAAACTGGCCAACATTACGCTGGATGAAATCAGCGATTACATGCTGCGCGAAGATGCGTTCATCTGGGTCGGGCTGCATGAAACCGATTTGCACCTGCTGCCCAAACTGCAGGAAGAATTCGGCCTGCACCAGCTGGCGATTGACGACGCCAATGCCGCGCACCAGCGGCCGAAATTGGAGGAATACGGCGACACGGTGTTTATCGTGCTGCGCACCGCGCAGTTGTGCCAGGATACCGATGCGCTGAAATTCGGCGAAACACACCTTTTTCTCGGCCATCGTTTTCTGGTTTCGGTGCGGCGTGGTCATTCGCAAAGCTATGCGCGGGTGCATGAACGCTGCGAAAAGATGCAGGAACAGATGTCCGAAGGGCCGGCCTTCGCGATGTATGCGCTGATGGATTTCGTGGTGGACAATTACCGCCCGATAGTTGATGAACTGGAAGCAAGGCTGGCCACGCTGGAAGATGAACTGTTCAGCGCACGCTTTAGCAGCGAATGCCTGCAGCAGTTGTATGAACTCAAGCGCCGGCTGCTGCTGCTGCGCAACGCCATTCTGCCGCTGCTGGATATCTGCAACGCGCTAATGCGCTTTCACACCGACATCATCCCGCGCGAAAGCCGCATTTATTTCCGCGACATTTACGACCATGTGCTGCGACTGAACGAATCGATAGACAACATGCGCGACATGGTGACGGCCGCGATGCAGGTGGACTTGGCGATGATCGCCATCGGCCAGAACGAAATCGTGAAGAAACTCGCCAGCTGGGGCGCGATTCTGGCAATTCCGACCATGGTGTTCAGCATGTATGGCATGAATTTCAAGCACATGCCAGAACTCGACTGGCCGCTGGCATATCCGGCCAGCGTGGCGTTTGTGCTGGCTGGCTGCGTTTACCTGTACCGCCGTTTCAAGCGCACGGAATGGCTTTGAAACGGATTAAACGGGGTGTATTGTCTGAAATGATGTTGCCATGCCATATTTCGGAGGCCATTTTTAATACTAGGTGGAGTATTTTTTTGCTGGCTGGCGGCCTAAAAACCAACCGTTGGCCGCAGCACCGGATTCTTGAACGCGTTGCTGCTCAATCTCCATTAACCGTCATGAGTCTGCTTGCCAGAAATGGCAATTTGACGTGTTGGCGCATAGCCAGACCAGACGCTATCACGTTCCTCATTGCGCCAGATTCGATGTGACGTTGCCCTTGCCATCCAGGCAAATCCCAGTGCGCCAGCGAAAGCGGTTGCGTCAACGCCCAGAGCCGCGGCAGAGGGGTTGACCCATAAGCCGGTTGCTGGGAAAAGCCAGGCCAGCAAGCTGGTGAGCGGAATGGCCAGAGTGAGTAGTGTTGCCAGCCAAAGCAGGTGTACTGCGGCCCGTGCCACCCCGCGCCAGAACGCCCAGATAATGCATCCAAAAAAAGTTGCGTAGTAAAGAATGCGCAGCCATTCATACAAATTCCCCACATGACCATGTAGCCACTTGCTGCCGGTGATGATGAGCGAGATGCCGCATATGCACCCCAGGCAAACGCCGATTGTGCCGGACGCCATCATGCGTGCAGACAGCGTCTGCACAGGTATGTTAGGGCTTCCACGTGCAGCTTTGCGGCGGCGGCTTTCTATCCACAGCAGGTTGCCGCTGTAAAACAGCCACGCGCCCGCCATGCCCAGCAGGAAATACATCCATTTGACTGGTGTGCCACCAAAGGAACCCATGTGTAGCGCAAACAGGCTGCTGATAATCAGGCTGGGGGCGTTTTGTTTGCCGGGCAGGTAATCGCTGTTGACCACTTTGCCGCTATATGGGTCAACGGCGACAAAGCCGCCGCGTGCGCGAGGCATGACAGCAGTGCTGTCGCTGCCCCAGATGCGCACCACCGCTCTGGGGCTGGTGATGTGCTGGTATTGCAGTGCGGATGGCTCAAAGGTGGGGGAGAGTGCGCGGACTGAGGCGACCAGTTCGGCTGGCGTGCGCATGTTGGCTGGTTCGCGCGCCAGCGGTACGCCCGCATTTGCGCGCGGCCCGCGGAAGGCAGTCGCCATTTTGTCGTCGTGTAGTAGGTGGTTTTGCAGCAGGTAAATACCGTCATGGAAGGCAAAAACCACGGCTGTCAACGCTATCAGTACGTGAAACGGCAAGCTGATGATACCGACGACATTATGCGCATCAAGCCACATGCGCTTGAGGTTTTTGCCCACGCGCATGGCAAAGAAATCCCTGACCAGCGACGGCAGCAACAGGATCACACCCGACACCAGCGCCAGAAAATACAGTATGGCGACGGCACCCATGAACCAGCGAGCCGGGTCATTGTCCACCGGCAAGCCAACGACGCGGTGCAGCACATCAATGAATTCGGCCACGGGCGCCGGCTGGGATTGCTCGATTGCTGCCAGGCCATTGGCATCCAGTCTGGCGGTATAGTGCCTGGTCGAAAACTGGTCATGATCGTCGGCATTCGGATCAGGCACCCGCCAGCTCATGCGCGCCGGAACCTGTTCGTCCTGTCGCAGATGGATCTGGAAGTCTTTGGCCACTGTCGGTTGCTGCTGCAATGTTTTGACGATCAACTGCTGCGCCTGTTCCAAAGGCACCGCTTGATGGATGGCGGGCGGGGTTGCCCAGCGGGTCAAAGGCTGCTTGAAAATGGTCAGCGCACCAGCGTAGAAGCCGATGAACAAGGCCATGCCGCTGATGATGCCGGCCCAGGTGTGGACCGATTTGTAAACGCGGAGGGTGTCTGCTTTCATGATGGCGCTTAATTTGAATGACAGGGGCTGTTGTTCATGCTTGCATTGTCAGGACAGGCGAGCTAGGCCAAGCAAACCGAAGAGCAGCAAGTTGGCGCATCCCAGCCAGAGCCAGGCACGCAGGCCGCTGGCAAAAAGATATGTGGCGCTCAGGGTGCACAGCCAGACGGGTGCCACCATCCACATCGCCAGCTGCGACCTGATTGAGAGCGGCATGTCCGCGCACAAATGCGCAAACAGACCGCTGCACCCCAGCCCAAGCGTGAAGCCGAGCAGCAGGCCAGCCGATGTCTTGGCTATCCAGTCACGTTGGATCAGGTGTGGTTTGGGAGGTCTCATGCTAACGCCCTCTCTTTGCCGAGATGAGTGCGCCGACATAGGAAAACAGGATAAACAGCAGCATCACCGAGATAATGAAAACGAAAATGGCAGCAGCCGGCTGCATTCTCTTGATGAGAGCCAGCAAACTGGCAACCAGCAAGACAACGCCGAATCGCCTGATGCCGCGGTAAGGCAACGCATTTGCCAGCCAGCGCTGATTGGGCGAAGCGAGATAGAGGCAGGAACAACCTGCTGGCAAGGCAGCAAGTTCCAGAAATGCAAACAGGTGAATGCTGGACATGGCTTTTTCCGGTAGCAATCAATGGTTTGGGTGGTCAGGGTTGTTCCAGAAAAAATTGCATGCCGCGCGTCATCGCTGGTAGCCACGCTGGCCCGTGGTCTTCCCCTTCCAGTTCGTAGTAGGCCACTCGGTGGTGCCAGTCAGGCATTTGCTGCAAGTGTGCTGCCAGGGCGCGCGCTTCGGTCACCATGGGGCGTTTGGCCAGCATGGCTAACATCTGCGGCGGATAATTGCCTTTGCGTGGCTGGTCTTCGAGAGCGCCGACGCTGATCTGAACCCGTGGCAGGTCGTGCCTAGCGTTATTCGTCAGCTTGGGCAATTCGGCCAAGACCAGCTTGTCGTGCCACCAGATGGAAGGACTGGATGCCAGGAAGGTGGAATAACTGCCGGGTCTGGTAAACAGCGCATGCAGCACCAGCAAGCCGCCGAAGGAGTGGCCGAATAATGCCTGCCGCCGGTTGTTGACGGGGTAGCTGGCGGCAATCATTGGCTTGAGTTCCTGTTCGATAAAGTCGAGAAAGCGATCCGCGCCGCCTTCGGTGGGGGCGGCACCAGCTTGGGGCTGGCCGATGGTGTAATCCCGCTGTCGTGCCTTGACATCAAAGTCCGCGTCCCCCTGGTAGCCGATGCCGACCACCAGTGGAGGCTGGAGGCCAGTGACTTTACGGCGGCTGGCTGCACTGCGAGCAAGAAAAGCCGCCACTGGGAAAGCGGCATTCCCGTCCAGCACATACAGCACGGGATAACCTTCAGCCGGTGGCGGGGCAGATGGTACCGATACGAAAATACGGTAGCAGTTTCCAGTTCGGGGGGCGCTGATGTCGATTTGGCGTGATGCCGGAAGCGTCACATCCGACCAATGATTGCTTTCGGCCGTAGCCGGCACCGGCAGCGCGAGTGCCGCCAGTGCCAGAACACAGCAATACATCATGTTTTTCAGCAGCAACATACGTGATTAGAAATCCATGCTGGCTGAGGCGGTAACCGTGCGAGGCGCACCCAATGTGGCCATGGCGTAGTTGTCGCTGAAGCTGCCAGACCAGTACTGGCGGTTAAACAGGTTATTGACGCTCAGGCGCAAGATCAGTTTCTTGCCATCCACGCGCGTGGTGTAACGCGCGCCGACATCGACCGTGGTCCAGGAAGGAATTTGCTGGGCATTGGCCGCATCAAGGAACTGGCTGCTGGTGGCATTGACGCGCCCGCTCAAGGTCAGGCCTGCCATCCAGGGCGTATCCCATTCCGCGCCAAGATTGCCCTGCCAGCGCGGTGACGCGATGGCTTCCTTGCCATCATATTTGCCGTAGGCGCTCCGTGTTTGCTCTCCCTTGCCATAGGTGAGGCCGCCCAGCACTCGCACTCCGCGCGAAATTTCACCGAAGGTATTCCATTCCAGGCCACGAACCCGCTTTTCGCCTTCATCCGAGTAGGTCGGGTTGACGCTGCTGCCGAGCGCAACCAGGCTCGGTTTGGTAATCTCAAACAGGCTGGCGGTATGCGTGAAAGTGCCGGCATTCCATTTGGCACCGATTTCCTTTTGCTCGGTCTTGTAGGGGGCAAACACATGCTGATAATTGGTGGCTGCAGTGTCCGTGACCGTGCTTCCCTGGCTCAGGCCTTGCACATAATTGGCGTATAGCGAGAGATTGGGTCCCCATGGCTTGACGACCACCGCCGCCGCGGGCGTGACTGCGCTCTTGTCGTAGGATGAGGTCACAGCGCCGCTGGTGCTGAAATTCTTGCTCTTGACCGTCTGGTTGCGCAGGCCGAGCGTCAGGCGGACGGTGTCATTCAGCATCGACATCGTGTCCACCAGCGCGACGCTCGACAGCGTGGTTTCGCTTGTCTTGGGGGCATAGGCTGGTGTGGCTGGCATGGTGAGCGAAGTTGCTGGTTTGTAAATGTTGGACGTGACCGAGCTGGCGAAGTTGGTGGCAGAACCATTTTCCTGTTCCAGATTTGAGGCATGCAGCACCATTTCATGTAGCACGTTGTCGGTGGCAAATTTGGACCGTAGTCCGGCCTCTGCGGCAACGCTGTCGGTATATGAACGGGTATTGTTGACAATTGCAGAGAAATTGCCATTGGCGGCAATATTGCGCGCATGGGTACCGTTAATGAAGCCAGCAGAATCGAAGTTCATTACGCCGACACCAGCAAAAGCCGACAGATTCTTGTTGAATGCGTATTCTGCGCGGGCAACTACGCCATTGCTTTCCAGTGATCCATTCGTTCCGGGAAATAGGTTGGTTTTCGGGTCGCGCGCGGCTGGAATCGGGATGCCGCCCTGGAACCAGTACATCGCCGGTGTGCCGCCATTGAAGGCTTCCTTGCTATGGTAGGCATCCAGGGATGCCGTCAGATCGCGGCTGCGGTAATCTAGCGCCGCAGACAGGAATTCGCGTTTCTTGGATTGCCCATTCAGTTCGGTATCGCCATCACTGTGAGCGCTATTCACGCGCACGCCCCACTCCTTGTGCTCGCCAAAACGACGGCCGAGATCAATCGTTGCCCCCGCTTGGCCTTCTGACTGGAAGCCAACGGAAACGCGCGTCAGTGGGTCATTTTCAGCCCGCTTGGGCACAAGGTTGACCACGCCGCCCACGCCGCCGCCGGGCGGCATGCCGCTGAAAAGAGCGCTTGGCCCCTTGAGGACCTCGACACGCTCGATGAACTCAAGCGGAACGTGCCCGATGGGAGAGACACCGAACATGCCATTGATGGCCATTTCAGACGCATTCACGTCAAAACCGCGGATACGGAAATTTTCATACATGTGGCCGCTTGATGTGGTGTTTCGTACAGAGGGATCATTGGCCACGACATCAGCAATGGTTCTTGCTTGCTGGTTCTGGATGGTTTCGTTGGTATAGCTGGTGACATTGAACGGCATATCCATGACATCCTGATTGCCGAGCAAACCAAGCCTTGCCCCTTTTGCCACCTGTCCGCCTGCGTACGGGGGAGGAAGATCTGCAGGATGATGCACTTTGTTTGAGGTAACGTTTACTGTGGGAAGTCTGGCTTCATCAGAGTTCGTGTCCGCATTGGTCGACTGCGCCTGTGAAACCTGGGGCAGAACCGCTAAGCCAAAGGCTAATCCGAAGAAAACGCGCTGCATGGCTGCAACGAGTGTGGTTGGTTTATGTTTCTGTTGGTAGGCATCAGCGTTCTGTGTCGAAAGTGTGCGGACTTGAGGGCGAGCCATGAATGTTGCTCCATTTTTGTTGATAATGAGAATGATTATCATGCGCATGTGTGGGGGAGTCAATGACTTTTGCCAAAAGGAGCGAACACATGTCATAGCTGGTTTGGCGGCAACAGAAAGCCGGCTTGCACAAGGCCAAAAGATGCTGGCACGAATAGAAATTCGGGCGCATCAATCAATTTTTAGAGAAAAATTGCAGTGTATGTGACCAAAATGCGATGTTTGGCCTTGGTTTTGCTGGCTGTTAAAAAATACTGTGCGGAGTATATTTTTTAGCCTTATTGACTGGGTGTTGTGTTTCAGTCAGTTGTTTTTTTTTTGATTGCAAGCGGTAACAAGTATGAAACCATGCATTCGCCAGCCATGTGGAATAAATTCAGCGTTTCTTTTCGGCCTGCTCGGCAAGCTTGAGAATCAGCGGCGCGTGATGGTGCCCTGTGTGGCGCGCAAACAGCGTGCCCTTCAGGCTGATTTCCTTGCCCAGTCGGGGCTTGAGCTTCTTGATTTGCTGCGACGAAAGAAACAGCTGTATGAAATCCACATTCTTTTGCGGATAGGAGTCGGCCGAATCCGGATTGCCGTTCATGCACACCGCTTTCTTCAGTTGCAGGTAATAGCCGGTTTCGGCCATGTCGCCTTTGGCCACGCTCTCGAAGTTTGGCGGGCCGGGAAAGGTGTAGCGCTTGAGCTTGCCTGTCAGAGTCACTTCGGCGGGTTCGTATTCCAGACACGACGGTTCGGCCGCCAGCGCGAGGGTGCTGATGGCTACGAATGGTATGGCGGCAAACAGCAGGCGGAGTTTCACGGTCGCTCCCTGGTTGGATAGTGTAATGGTTAGAATTCGAGCAATGATTTAATCCGACATGGCGTCATATTGTCCAGCGTTTTCGATTCGCAAGCGAAGAATGTTGGCAGCTTCAGTTCGTTGGTTAAGGTGGTGTTCAAGGTCGCTCTGGTGTTGCTCTTCATACACCGGATGCGCGCGATTCACGCCACAGCCACTAGAGCGCAAACTGCGCGTCCAGCAAACCGAGTAGGTGGGAGGTGTTGCCGATCGCGCATCCGACGACAGAAGTCCTCATCGGTTGAAAATTTCCGTCCAGTCATGGTCGCTGATCCCCCACCAGCGGAATTTCCTGCGCACGCTCATTCTTCATGTAACGTCCAGCGTTCAATCAGATTTTCGCCCAGCCCGATCACGTCAGCGCCGGAAACTGGCTGCCAGTCGGAATCAGAGGTTTCAGTCAAATTTGTGATGAAGGATTCTGGAGACATCAAGTGTTCATGTCTTGTTGGTGTAAGAGTGTCTGAAATATTTCAACGGCGCCTATTTTGCTTGGCCTCAGCGGTGCGCAAAACGGCGGTAGAACCAGCGTTTGATGCCTTGAACGATGACGAGGTAGGTCAGAACCATTGCCAGCAATAGCAGGTAAAACTGTGGCGGCGGGGCAGTGAAGCCGAGCAGCGCGGCCAGCGGGGTGAATGGCAACACGGCGGCGGCGATCACGACCGCGAGCGAGGTGGCGATCAGGGCGCGGCTGGGGCGGCTTTTGAATGGATTGCCCCGCGTGCGGATGACGAAGATCACCAGCACCTGTGTCGCTAGCGATTCAACAAACCAGCCGGTCTGGAACAGCGACTCGCCAGCGTCGAAAACCTTCAGCATGATGTAGAACGTGAGGAAATCGAAGATCGAGCTGATAGGGCCGATGGCGAGCATGAAATTGCGGATGAAGCCGGTGTCCCAGTGGCGTGGGTGGGCGAGCGATTCACGGTCGACCGAATCCATCGGGATCGGCAGTTCGGATACGTCATACAGCAGGTTGTTCAGCAAAATCTGCACCGGCAGCATTGGCAAGAATGGCAGGAACAGCGTGGCGCCGGCCATGCTGAACATGTTGCCGAAGTTCGAACTGGTGCCCATCATGATGTATTTCATGATGTTGGCGAACGTGCGCCGTCCTTCGAGTACGCCGGCATGCAGTACGCCGAGGTCTTGCCGCAGCAGGATCATGTTGGCCGCTTCCTTGGCCACATCGACCGCCGAATCGACCGAGATGCCGACATCGGCCGAGTGCAGTGACGGCGCGTCGTTGATGCCGTCGCCGAGATAGCCGACCGTGTGCCCCTGCGATTTCAGCAGCAGGATAATGCGGTTCTTTTGCGCTGGGGTGACGCGGCACATGACGTTCGCTTCCTGCACGCGCACGGCAAGGGCAACGTCGTCCATCTGCTGGATTTCGCTGCCGTTGAGGACGCCGGTGATCGGGATATCGAGCTGCTGGCAGATGTGGCGCGTGACCAGTTCGCCGTCGCCGGTCAGAATCTTGACCAGCACGCCGCTGGCGACTAGCGCCTTGAACGCATTTCCGGCGCTTTCCTTCGGCGGATCGAGGAAGGCTGCGAAACCGGCGAATACCAGTTCGGTTTCATCGTCCACCACCGCATGATCGTGATCCGGCGGAACCGTTTTCCAGGCAATGCCTAGTACCTTGAAGCCTTCGTTACCGAGGCTATCATGGAGCGTGTCGATGGCCGCACGTGCGGCGTCGTCTAGCGGCTGTGCCGTATGTTCCGGGTTCGGCGCGTGCTGCGTCGATAGCCGCAGGATGTCTTCCGGCGCGCCTTTGACCACCAGCAGCCGCTGGCCGTCCTTTTCCAGCAGCACCGATACGCGCCTGCGCTCGAAATCGAACGGCACTTCGTCGATCTTGTTCCAGCCTTCAATGTTGACCGATTCGTGGTCGAGAATCGCGTCGTCCAGCGGGCTTTTGATGCCGCTTTCAAAATGGCTGTTGAGGTAGGCAAGCTGCAATACGTATTCGCTGTCGTCACCGTCGGCATCCAGATGGCGCACCAGTCGGATGTGCGCTTCGGTCAGCGTGCCGGTCTTGTCGGTGCACAGCACGTCCATGCTGCCGAGGTTCTGGATCGCCATCAGTTGCTTGACGATCACTTGCGCCTTCGCCATTCGCATAGCGCCGCGCGACAGCGTGACGGTAATCACCATCGGCAGCAGTTCCGGCGTCAGTCCGACCGCGAGCGCAATCGCGAACAGGAAGGATTCCATGAATGGCCGGTGCAGCAATGCGTTCACCAGAAACACGAACAGCACCAGAAGTACGGTCAGCCGCATGATCAGCATGCCGAAATCGTGTGTGCCGCGTTCGAATGCGGTCGGCGGCGCTTTCTTTTCCAGCGCGCCGGCAATGCGGCCGACGGCGGTGTCGCTGCCGGTGCGGCAAACCATCGCACGGCCAATGCCGCTGATGACCGAGGTGCCCATGAATACCGCGTTGCTCGCTTCGTCCAGCGCCTCGGTGGGAGCGGTCAGATCGGCAGCGCGTTTCTCCACCGGGTAGGATTCGCCGGTCAGCAGTGCCTGGTTGACGAAAAAGTCCTTGGCTTCGAGCAGGCGGCAATCGGCCGGCATCAGGTCGCCAGCGGACAGTTGGACCACATCGCCGGGAACGAGTTCCGCCATTGGAATGCTGCGAGGCTGGCCGTCGCGCAGCACGGTGGCCGTGACCGCGACCTGCTGCTTGAGTTTTTCGGCCGCGCGGTTGGCGCGATGTTCCTGCACGAAATCGAGCGTGACGCTCATCAGCACGATGGCCCAGATGATGGCAAAGCCGGTGATTTCGCCTGTCATGGCAGAGATGGCGCTGGCGGCGAGCAGGATCATCACCAGCGGATTCTTGAAATGCGCGAGATATTGCAGCAACAGCGCGCGCTCGTGCTGCACCTTCAGCAGGTTTGGCCCGAAGCGTTCACGACGCTGGCTGGCTTCCTGGCTGCTCAACCCGTTCATGCCTGATTCGAGCCGGGCATCGAGTTGCGCGGCTGGCAGGTTCCAGAAATCGGCGTCGATCGGTTCCATGCTCATCCCTTTATCCGGCGTGGCGCCAGTGTTGTTCTGCTGGCGATGATGGTAGGCGGCTCAGTCGGCTGTTTCTTGCTCTTTCGCAAACGCTGCAACAAAAAACGGTGTTGTGGATGACCCGTTCCGATATTCATGTACAATCTAGCACGTTTGCAAAAAACAGCGCGTTGCCAGCGCCCATCCGGGCGGTGCCAATGCAGCGCCAGCCGGTATCCTTGATTGCTGGATACCGTTCTGTCAGGGGCGGAAGTGGCCGTCACAGAAAGGCAGCCAGTATTCCGTGCCATGTCGGCATGCTCCCCGTTGTTCGCCTTTCCGATTTGGCGAGTGCAATTTCAGCGAATTTCCTGAAAGCGCAACAAGCGTTGTGCCCGTTCGCTGGGTGTTTTCCGGCAAAACTTTGTCATACAGGTCGTCGTGCATGAATACCGCTGAGGCGAAGCTGATCCTCGAAACCGCGCTCTTGTGCGCGCCCGAGCCATTGTCGCTCAATGATTTGAAGGCACTGTTTGCCGAAGAAGCCAGCGATGTTGATGGCGTTATCGGCACGCCGGCGATCCGCGAGGCGCTGGAAGCATTGCGCATCGACTGGACGGACCGCGGCATCGAACTGGTTGAACTGTCGTCTGGCTGGCGCTTTCAGAGCAAGCCGTCGATGAAGAAGTATCTGGATCGGTTGAATCCGGAGCGGCCGCCGCGGTATTCGCGCGCCACGCTGGAGATCCTGGCCATCATCGCGTATCACCAGCCGGTGACGCGCGGCGACATCGAGGAAATTCGGGGTGTGACGGTCAATTCGCAAACCATCCGGATGCTGGAGGAGCGCGGCTGGGTGGCGACGGTCGGACACAAGAATGCGCCCGGCAGGCCGGCGCTGCTGGCGACGACCAAGCAGTTTTTGAATGATCTGGGGCTGGCATCACTGCAGCAATTGCCGCCGCTGATGCAAACCGATGGCGATGAACTGGGAGATGGCGCACCGATAGATATCCGGTTCCTCGCTTCGGGTTTGCAGCCGGATCCGAACCAGACGGCCATCGTTTTCACCGATGCCGAAGGCGCGAGGCCGGACGAGTCGTGCTAGCCGGATGCTGACAGGATGATGGGGTCGGCGCAGCCAGTGCCGCAACCAGGTTTTACAACAAGATATCGAATGGATTCAACGAACATGCAAGATGAAATGTCCAAGCCGGCCTCGTCCGCAGTCGAGGCGCAGGGAAATGCAGCCGACAGCGGCAATGCTGGCAACAAGCCGCGGCGCAATGCGCGCGGTGCAGCGCGTTTTGCCCGCAACAATCGACGCACTCAGCCGAAAGAGGCTGCCGTCGGCGACGGTAGTGAAGCCAGGGCCGACGAGGCAGGAGAAGCTGGTGCGCCGCAGGAAGCTCGACCGCAGAGGAACCCGAAGCACGGTGCTGGCCGGGGCGCGAAAAAGCCGCAGGGTGGCCGCAAGGATGGTCAATCCAAGCCGGTACAACAGCCAGGCGGCAAAAAGGCGCAGACGGATGACATTTTTTCTTTCGTGACTTCGGATGCGTTTGACAAGTCGGATGCCGGTGATGGCCGGCCACAAAAGGGCGGCAAGGCTCGCCGCGATCTGACGGCGGAAGACGATGCGCCGAAACTGCATAAAGTGCTGGCCGAAGCCGGCCTCGGCTCACGGCGTGACATGGAAGAATTGATCGTCGCCGGGCGCGTATCTGTGAATGGCGAGCCGGCGCATATCGGGCAGCGCATCCTGCCGACCGATCAGGTACGCATCAATGGCAAGCTGGTGCAGCGCAAGGTGACGAAACGTCCGCCGCGCGTGCTGATCTACCACAAGCCAGCAGGCGAAATCGTCAGCCGCGACGATCCGGAGGGGCGCGCATCGGTGTTCGATCGTCTGCCGACGATGAAAACCGGCAAATGGCTCGCGATTGGCCGGCTGGACTTCAATACCGAAGGCCTGCTGCTGTTCACTACATCCGGCGATCTGGCAAACCGGCTGATGCATCCGCGTTACAACATTGAACGCGAATATGCGGTGCGCACGTTGGGCGAACTGGAAGAAGGGATGCGGCAGAAATTGCTGGCAGGGGTCGAACTCGAAGATGGGGTGGCACAGTTCGCCAAGGTTGCCGATGGCGGCGGCGAAGGGGTCAACAAATGGTATCGCGTGATCATCGGTGAAGGTCGCAATCGCGAAGTGCGGCGGATGTTCGAGGCGGTCGGGCTGACCGTGTCGCGCCTGATCCGTACCCGCTATGGCGCGATGGCGCTGCCACAGGGGCTGAAACGCGGCCGCTGGGAAGAACTGGAGGAAAATGCGGTGCGCGACCTGCTGCGTGCCTGCGGGCTGGAAAAACTGGCGGACAAGGGCAAGCAGGGAAGCGGCGGCAAGGGCAATGCGCGCGAGCGCGGCGCGCAGGGAGGCAAGGGGGCGCGTCAGCCCGATCCGCTGCAAACCACCTTCGGTTTCCCCGGCATGAGCAACCCGCGCGGCAGCCGCGCTCCGGTCAAGGACGGCATGCTCGGCCAGCCGCGTTCCGGCAATCGTGCGCCATCAGGTAACCGCGCACCTTCAGGTAATCGCGCCCCGTCAGGTAATCGCGCTCCTTCGGGCCAACGCCGCCGCAGCAAGGTTTAGCGGGAGTATGGGTAGAAACATACCGCTTCTTCCCCAATTTCTGAGGCTGTTTGAAAATACTCCACCCGGTATTAAGGAAGGGTTGAAGGCTCCCGCGCAGGGTAGCGAAAGCTGAGCAGGCATGGATTCGGCTCTATTGCAGATAGTCATCAATCTCGCTGTTGGTGCGGCGCTTGGCTATGTCAGCGGCATGCTCGGCATTGGTGGCGGATTGTTGGCGATTCCGTTGCTGGTTCTGGGCTACGGCATGGATCAGCAGGTCGCGCAGGGAACGGCGCTGGTGCTGATGACGCCAAACATGATTATCGGCTTCTGGCGTTATCGCCAGCGCAACCCGATCACGTTGGGCATGGCGGCTTCGCTCGGCATCGGCTCGGTCATCGCCAGCTATTTCGCCTCGATTGTCGCGGCGCAGGTTTCCACCAGTTTCCTGCGCACGTTGGTGGCGCTGTTCATGATCGGACTGGCGGGCAATCTGATGTGGCGCAGCCTGCGCCATGTTTCGCGCGCTACCGTTGGTAAATCCGCCTCGCTGTGGCTGCTGCCGCTAGTCGGCTGCATCGGTGGCATCTGTTCCGGTTTTTTCACCATCGGTGGTGGCGTGATGGTGGTGCCGATACTGATCGGTTTCTTCGGTTTTGCGCAGACGGCCGCGCAAGGGCTAGCGCTGGCGATGCTGGTTCCCGGTTCGCTGGTGGCACTTGTGACCTATGCGCATTTCGGACTTGTTAACTGGCTGCTCGGGATTCCGCTGGCGCTGGGCAGCATGTTGACCGTTTCCCACGGCGTGGTACTGGCGCATCGCTTGCCAGAGAGGAAGTTGCGCGCCATCTTTGCGCTGATGTTGTTTATTAGCGCTATCGCCATGCTTTTCCGCTAAGCCGTTGTGCGAAAACAGTTTTTTTGTTGTATATTCTGCGGATTTTTGGCGCCATAAGCGCCGGAAAATACATAGACCATACATATTAATTCACGATTGGAGAGGCCAGTGGAACAGGCATTTACCGAACAAGACAAACAGGAAAATTTCCTGCAGAAATTGATGGGCATCACGGTTGGGCCAGTTCCCATTCTGATTTACATCCCGATAGCGATTATCATTCTGGCGGCCGCCTCGGCCAAGAAACTGCCGATTGACATGATTGGCGGTTTTGCATGCATCATGGTTCTGGGTTTTCTGTTCGGCGATGTCGGCGGCAAAATTCCGGTGCTGCGCAATATCGGCGGTCCGGCGATTCTGTCGCTGTTCATTCCGTCGGCAATGATCGGCATGGAAGTGATGAATCCGGAGATGAACAAGGCCATCACCGCGATCATGAAGACCTCGAACTTCCTCTATTTTTACATCGCCTGTCTGGTCGCGGGCAGCCTGCTGGGCATGAACCGGCGCGTGTTGATTCAGGGCTTTTTGCGGATGTTCGTGCCGCTGGCGGTTGGTACAGTGGCCGCGGTTGCGTCCGGTATGGCTGCCGGCCTGTTGTTCGGCTATGACCTGAAGCACACTTTCTTCTTCATCATCATCCCGATTATGGGTGGCGGCATTGGCGAAGGCGTATTGCCGACTTCGATTGCCTATGCGGAAATTTTGGGCAAATCACAGGCTGAAATGATTGCACAACTGGTGCCGGCGGCGCTGATTGGCAATGTGGTGGCGATCGTGTCGGCCGGCGTGCTCAAGCGTATCGGCGAAAAATTTCCGCGATTCAGTGGCAATGGCTTGCTGGTTCGCAGTGGCGATGATGCGGAACTGCTGAAGTCGCAGAATGAAATTGCGTCCAAGCCGCTGGATCTGCCTCTGATGGGCGCTGGCATGCTGATCGCCTGCACCTTCTTCATCGCGGGTGGTTTGCTGGCGCCGTACACAGGCATTCCCGGCCCGATCCTGATGATTCTGATTGGTGCGATGTTCAAGATCACGAATCTGATGCCGGCGAGGATGGAGCAGGGCGCGTATCAGATGTACCGTTTCATCGCGACCAACCTGACCTTCCCGCTGATGGTCGGTCTGGGTGCGTTGTACATGCCATGGAACAAGCTGGTCGAGGCGTTCACGTTCTCGTATTTCATTATCTGTTCGGTGACCGTGCTGGCGATGATCGCATCCGGCTGGGTGGTTGGCGCGTTGATGAACATGTATCAGGTCGAAACGGCACTGGTGAATGCATGCCATAGCGGTCTGGGCGGCACCGGTGACGTAGCGATTCTGTCGGCGGCCGAACGGATGGAAATGATGCCGTTCGCGCAAATCTCGACCCGCATTGGCGGCGCGTGCATGGTGGTGTCGGCGGTATTCCTGCTGCGGGCGCTGACCTGATCCTTTGACGAAAAATTTTTTTTGGCGCAGTATTCCCGGTTTAACCGCTCACTGCGCTTTTTTTGAGAGTTGAAAATGAACGCTACCAACAACAAAATCTCGCTGGCCCTGCGCGGCCAGCAATTGCTGGAAAACCCGCTGCTGAACAAGGGAACCGCATTTACTAACGCCGAGCGTGACGCTCTGGGCCTGCATGGTCTGCTGCCAGATCACGTTGAGACGCTGGACGAGCAGGTTGATCGCGCGATCGAGCGCATGCGCGCTGCTGCCACTAACTTGGACAAGCACATTTTCCTGCGCAATGTGCAGGATACGAACGAAACGCTGTACTACGCGCTGATCGGAAAGCATCTGGAAGAAATTCTGCCGCTGATCTATACGCCGACGGTCGGCGCTGCCTGTCAGCAGTTCAGCCACCTGTTCAACCGCGCACGCGGCCTGTTCCTGACGCTGTCGCAGAAAGACAAGCTCGATCAGATTCTGGCCAATCCGCGTTTCGATAATGTCGAGTGCATCGTCGTCACTGATGGCGAACGCATCCTCGGTCTGGGCGATCAGGGCGCCGGCGGCATGGGCATTCCGATCGGCAAGCTGTCGATCTACGCCGGCTGCGGCGGCATCAATCCGGCCAACAGCCTGCCGATCACGCTCGATGTTGGTACCAACAATAAAGAACGCCTGGCTGATCCGCTCTACATCGGCGCGCGCCACCAGCGCGTGCGCGGCAAGGAATATGACGATTTCGTCGAAGCGTTCGTGCAGGCGGTGATGAAGCGCTGGCCGGACATCATGCTGCAGTGGGAAGACTTCGGCAAGATGAACGCGAACCGTCTGCTGGACAAGTACAAGGACCGCCTGTGCACGTTCAATGACGATATCCAGGGCACGGCGGTGGTGGCGATTGCCACGCTGCTGGCCGCGATCAAGGAAACCGGCGTGCCGCTGAAGGACCAGCGTGTGGTGCTGCAGGGTGGTGGTCAGGCAGGTTGTGGCATTGCTGCGCTGATGGCTGAAGCGATGATCAAGGAAGGTTTGTCGAAGGAAGAGGCATACAAGCGTTTTTACATCATCGACATCAATGGCTTGCTGAAGGAAGACACGCCTGATCTGGAAGATTTCCAGAAAGTGTTCCGCCACAAGAATGCCGATCTGGCTGGCTGGAAGCTGGACAACCCGGAAAGCGGCAAAATCACGCTGGCGGACACGGTGCGCAATGTCGGCCCGACGGTGATGGTCGGCGTGTCCGCGGTTGCCGGCACCTTTACCGAAGCCATCATCCGCGACATGGCAAGCAAGGTTGAACGCCCGATCGTGTTCCCGCTGTCGAATCCGACTGAAAAAGTGGAAGCGCGTCCGGAAGATATTATTCGCTGGACCGACGGCCGCGCGCTGGTGGGAGCCGGCAGCCCGTTTGCGCCGATTGAGCACAATGGCAAGACGCACTACGTCACGCAGGTCAACAACTCCTACGTATTCCCTGGCATGGGTCTGGGCGCGATTGCAGTCAAGGCGCGCCGCGTGACCGACGGCATGTTCATCGCCACCGCGCAGGCGCTGGCTGACATGTCGCCGGCCGTGACCGGCAAGGGCACCGGTCTGCTGCCGGCGATTGCAGACATGCGCGAAGTGTCGACCAAACTGGCGATTGCGCTGGCGAAGCAGGCGCGTGATGAAGGCCTGACCGAGAAGCTGACCGATGCTCAGGTCGAGCAGATGGTGCAAGACAAGATGTGGAAGCCGACATACAGCGAGTACGTTGCAGTCTGATTTCGCATCGCCATGTAGAAAAAACGGCACGGTTTTCCGCGCCGTTTTTTTTATTGGGTTCAGAATTGCGGTGCGGTGGTCGGCAGCGCTGCGGAATTGATTCCTTCGCACAGCAGGTTGTTTACAGTCAGGTTGCCGCGAGCGTCAAACCGTAGTGTCCAAATGGAGTCGTAGTCGGTGGCCGACCAGGCCGGCACCGGTGGGCCGTTGTAGTTATAGCTGGCGAGCAGCGCACTGACTGTCTGCGGAATTTGAGTGAATTGCCAACCTAAAAGTACGGCCTGATTGCTGAATCGGCCGCCTGTAAAGAAAAAATCACTGGCCGCTTGAGGCGAATTCGCATCAGCAATCAAAAAGTTGGTAACCAGCTTGTAAGGAAGGTTGTTGGCGATGGCATAGGGCTGAACCGTCAAGGATGGAGCTACATTTGACCAGTAAAACTTGCCGGATGAGTCCACAGATCCTTGGGCGATCTGTGCCGGGTCAAATGAATACACCTGGGTCGGACTGATTTTGCCGTGCAAGGCTTGTGCAAGACCCAGCGCGCGCCATTGTCCTGCTGCCACATAGTTGCCGTTGCCATAGTAAGCCGTTGGATGTGCCTCTGCGTGCCGGACAATGTAAAGCGTTTGGTTGGTGTTGGCATTCGCCGGAACGACCACACCATCGACCCCCCCGGTCGCGGTGATACTGAACGGTGTTGCTGCGCATGATGCGAGGGCGGGCAACTTGGGGGATAGCGCCGGGTAGGTGGCTGGCGGGCTGATGTTGCTGTCGTAAGTCAGCAGGCTGGCATCACCGGACGGCGTGATGGTGATCGCGTATATCTGGTTGGTGCTGGTAAAACGCGATGGAATGGGCAGGTTATAACCCTTGAGTTTGTTGATGTCTGCCAGCAGTCGACTGATGACTTCCCATGGCGCTGAAAAAACGTGAAAGCCTGGGGCGTTGGTCTTGATGATGCCGTTAACCAGTGCCACATTGTTGCCTTTTGCATCGTCGAAAACCAGCCCCTGGCACGCCGGACAGGGTAGCGATGGTGTAGGTGTCACGACGCCTGGCGGAACATCGCCTGACGCATACGAAACATTGATCGGGTAGCTGTTGCCGGTAAACGAGATTGAGCCTGGCGCACCAGACAAGGTATTCTGGTTGATCATGGCGAATTGCTGAATGTTTGTCAGTGCCGCCATGTCGGGATAATTGTTGGCGGTTTGCAAATGCGTCATGGGTGAGAGCGCATAGAGGCCAGTTACATTCTTCATGCCCAATACCTGCTGCTGCAAGTAAGTCGCCATGAGCAGTGAACGCTGCAGTCCCTGGCTAGTGAGGTTAGCTGTATCGGGATGGATGTCTCCGGCGGTGTGGTAAGCCAAATCCGGGCTAACCACGAAGATCAGGTTGAGATTGCTGGCGTTCAGCGGATCGGGCGCAGTGGAACCGAAACTGCCACCGCATCCTGCAAGCAACGCCAGAAAAAAGGCCAGCAACAGCGAACCTACAGCAGAAATCATTTTCATCATATTCTCCGGAAAGTGTCATGCCATTCGTTCGATGTCATTGTTAACTTGACGTTTATGGTTTCAGAATGAGCGCTCTGCGAGCATGGTTGCTGACCGTTATTGCGTAACGTCCCCCAAACCTTGTTTGGTGCCTATGATTGTAATTCCAGAGCTGCCGAATTGCGAATTCTGGCATTGCCACAATCATTGCATATGGTTCGTCTTGCCAGCAAACAGACGCTCAACGCATCATCCTGACATCGGCTCGATCCGGCAGAATGATTTGGGAAATGCTGGCCAGAAATCCTATAATGCTAGCTTTTTGTTCTGCGGAATACGGCGCTTGCGGTGATTTCATCTTCTTTTTTGCTCTATTTCCCCCTGGGGGCCATTGTCGGTTTTCTGGCCGGGCTTTTGGGTATTGGTGGTGGCGCTCTGGTAGTGCCGATGCTCATCGTTGTCTTTGGATGGCACGGATACTCTCCGGATGTTCTGGTTCACATGGCTTTGGGAACCTCTCTGGCGAGCATCACGTTCACCGCCATGTCTAGCGCATGGGCGCATCACCGTTTGGGAACTGTTGACTGGAAAATATTCCGGAATATTACTCCAGGCATACTGGTCGGCACGTACGGTGGCAGTTTTCTGGCAGCGGTCATGCACGCGACCCATCTTCAGGCTGCATTTGCCTGCTTTCTTATCTACCTTGCGTATCGCATTCTGCGTGGTACGCAGCAAAGTTCGGGAAGCCATTTGCCGGGATTTGTCGGCATGAGCCTTGTCGGGCTGACGATTGGCGTCATTTCCGCATTGGTCGGCATTGGCGGTGGCTCACTTATCGTGGTGTTTCTGGCATGGCGCAGTGTCGATATGCGCCGCGCCATCAGCACTTCAGCGGCAGTTGGTTTTCCGTTGGCCATTTCCGGGAGCATCGGTTATATCGTCAACGGTCTGGGAAATCCTGCCCTGCCAGAATTTTGCGTGGGATTTGTCTATATTCCTGCCTTGCTTGGCATCGTTGTCGTCAGCATGCTCACTGCGCCATTTGGTGCGCGAATGGCGCATAGAATGCCGGTTAAAACGCTCAGGAGGATTTTTGCCTTTTTCCTGCTCGCGATATCCGTCAAGGTACTCACGGGTTTGCTCTGACAAACGCTGTTCGGCAAAGATGGTGGCATGTCGTCATGGTTTGCCATGCTGTTGTTTTTGTCAGTAAAACCTACCTGCCGGCTTTGGCCTGCAATTGGGCGACATAGGCCGCGCCATCCGGCGGCAGGCCGCTACGCTGCGAAGTCCACAGCATTTCGCCCAGTGCTTCCATCATCACATGATGCGCTTGATGTTCGGAACCGAGCCTGCTGGCCAGTGTGGTGAATGCAGCGCGCACGCCGGCAGGCTGGTCGATCGAGATTTGTTCGGCAATCGACAGATGCATTGACAGGTGCAGGAACGGGTTGCTGTCGCCGCGTTCGACCGAATAATCGGCTGCCTGCGCTTTCTCCGCGTCGGCCAGCAGCGGATCGTATTCCGGATGCTGAGAAATCCAGTTCGCGGCAATCGCTTCCAGCGGCGCCAGCACCTCGCCCGCACGTGCTTTGCGGGACACATCGCAAAAAAATTGCCGCACTTCCTGTTGGGTCGGATTAAACATTGTCGGGTCGAGGCGTTTTTTGCTTGAAGGCGCATAGGTTGGCGATCAGGCAGTTCCAGCATTGTGGCTTGCGCGCGGTGCAGGTGTAGCGTCCATGCAGGATCAGCCAGTGGTGCGCATCATGCCGGAATTCGTCCGGTACCACCTTGAGCAGCTTTTGTTCGACCTCATCCACGGTCTTGCCCGGCGCCAGGCCAATCCGGTTCGCCACCCGGAATACATGGGTATCGACCGCAATCGTCGGCTGACCAAAGGCGGTGTTCAGCACCACGTTTGCCGTCTTGCGGCCGACACCTGGCAACGCCTCCAGTGCCTCGCGTTCAGCCGGCACTTCGCCGTCATGTTCGGCCAGCAGCTTTTCCGACATTGCGATCACGTTTTTCGCCTTGTTGCGGTACAGGCCGATGGTCTGGATATACGGCGTCAAGCCATCGACACCGAGCGCGGCGATGGTAACCGGCGTGTTGGCGATCGGAAACAGCACGCGCGTCGCCTTGTTGACCGAGACGTCGGTCGCTTGCGCCGACAGAATCACCGCCACCAGCAGTTCATACGGGCTGCGATAGTCGAGTTCGCTCGCCGGATGCGGGTTCGCTTGCCGGAAACGCTCGAACATCTCGCGGATTTTCACCGCTTTCATGCCGAATCCTTGCCTGCAGCCTTCTGCCGTGTGCGTTCCAGTGCTGCCTGAATCAGCGCTTTTTTGCGATCCTTTTCCGCCAGTTCATCAGGCGTGACTGCGGTGCGCATCCGTGCCGCGCGCTCGGCCAGCATCGCTTCATGTTCGGCGCGCTCTCGCTGCAGCCGTGCTGTGCGCAAATCGTGCCGCGCGCGGGCGTCATCGGCCTGCGGTTGCGACCACGCGGCCCAGCCGGTCAGGTCGCCGGTGACGGGCCGCATTGCAATGCAATCGACAGGGCACACTGGCACGCACAGGTCGCAGCCGGTACAGAAATCGCTGATGATGGTGTGCATTTGCTTCGCGCAGCCGACGATCGCATCGACCGGACAAGCCTGGATGCACAGTGTGCAGCCGATGCACAGCGCTTCGTCTATTTCCGCTACCGGGCGCGGGCGTTCGATGCCGTTGGCCGGATTCAGCGGTAGCGGCAGCTTGCCCAGCAATTGCGCCAGTCGGGCGATTCCTTCGCTGCCGCCGGGTGGGCACTGGTTAATGGCGGCTTCGCCGCTTGCAATCGCTTTGGCGTACAGGCGGCAGGACGGGTAGCCGCATTTGGTGCATTGCGTTTGTGGCAGCAGGTCTTCGATGCGATCGGCCAGCGGTTTGTTCACGGCAGGGAAGAGGAGAGGAAAAACACCATTATCAGGCAAAAAAAAGCCGTTTGCTCCACAGAGAAACGGCTTTTTTTGAGATGTGGAATGAATCAGTCGAAAGTCGGTGTTTCCACCCCCAGCACCTTGTGCAGTTTCGGCGAGGTGGTGGTGTACATCAAGTGGATTTTCTTTTCCGGGAAAATGTACGGCGCAGCGCCGAACGCTGCCAGCGCAGCTTCGTGGAAGCCAGACAGGATCAGCTTTTTCTTGCCAGGATAGGTGTTGATGTCGCCGACGGCGAAAATGCCCGGGATGCTGGTTTCGAATTTTTCGGTATCGACCACGATCTGGCGGCGCTCAATAGCCAGTCCCCACTCGGCGATTGGGCCGAGTTTCGGCGACAGGCCGTAGAACACCAGCAAGCAGTCGAGCGGCAGACGGCGCGTGACGCCATCCTGGCCGGTCACTTTCAGTTCCGACAGTTTGCCGTCCTTCGTTTCATAGCCGGTAACTTGGCCGATGATGGTTTGCATGTCGAAGTTGTCGCACAGTTCCTGCATCTTCGCTACCGATGCCGGAGCGGCGCGGAATTCTTCGCGGCGGTGCAGCAGGATCACCGATTCAGCCTTGCCGACCAGATCGAGCGTCCAGTCGAGCGCTGAATCGCCGCCGCCGCAGATGACGATATTTTTGCCCTTGAAAAACTCCGGATCACGCACGCGGTAAAACAGCTGGTCATTCTCGAAATTCTCGATGCCGTCGAGCTTGATCGTTCGCGGCTGGAAGGCGCCGACGCCGGCGGCGATGAACACGGTTTTGGTGATGAATTTGGTGCCGATCGAGGTTTCGAGGTCGAACCGGCCATCGGTTCGACGTTCGACCTTGACCACTTCCTGTCCAAGGTGAAAGGTTGGATCGAATGGCTCGATCTGCTTCATCAGATTGTCGGTCAATTCCTTGCCGGTGCAGACCGGCACGGCAGGGATATCGTAGATTGGCTTGTCCGGATACAGTTCGATGCACTGGCCGCCGACAACCGGCAGCGAGTCGATCACATGCGCCTTGATTTCGAGCAGGCCGAGTTCAAAAACTTGGAACAGGCCGACCGGGCCGGCGCCGACGATGACGGCATCGGCATCGATCGGTTGCTGGGTGGGCTGTTGGATGGTTTGGGTATTCATGTGTATTTCAACTTTAAAATACGCTGCCTGCTGCACCGGTGTAAGTGCAAAAATCAGCGTTCAAGATATTTCAACTTGTCTTTCACGTCCTTCCATTCGTCCGCATCAGGCAACGCGGCCTTCGCGCGGGTGATGAGCGGGAAGCTGCGAACGAGTTCGGCATTCAGCGCGATGAACTGCACCTGATCTGCAGGCACATCTTCTTCAGCGTAAATCGCGCCGGCCGGACATTCTGGCACGCATACGGCACAGTCGATGCACTCGTCCGGGTTGATGGCGAGAAAGTTCGGGCCCTCGTGGAAACAATCTACCGGACAGACATCAACGCAATCCGTGTATTTGCAACGAATGCAGGCATCGGTGACAACGTGGGGCATGGCAATCCTATCGATAAAAATGACGGGAGCGCCGCCAGCGGTTCGGTTCCGCCTGCTGCGCTCCGGTTACAAGGCATTGTATTTTAAGACAATGGCGCAATTTGCGCCAAACGCGGTTCAGACATTATTGGCATAAGCATATAAAGCCCAAAATGCCGCATTTCATCGTGTCAACGGTAGTATTACTGTCTTCAGGATTCAATTAGCTCGACTTCGAAGATCAGGGTTGCGTCTGGCGGGATGACGTCGCCCGCGCCTCTCGGGCCATATGCCAGCAGCGGCGGGATAACCAGTTCGCGCACGCCGCCTTCCTTCATGCCGATGATGCCCTGTTCCCAGCCAGGGATTACGTAGCTGACGCCCATGGGGAAGGTGAACGGTTGATCTCGGTCGCGGCTTGAATCAAATTTTTGCCCTTTTGATCCATCTTCGTTTTGCAGCCAGCCGGTGTAATGCACGACTACGATCGAGCGCCGGTTGGCTTCCGGTCCGGAACCAACGGTGACGTCCTTGTATTTCAATCCATTTTCGTTAACGATGTACGACATGATTTATATGCGGAAAAGTTGGAAAAAAAAGAAGTTGCTAGTGTAAACCAAACTCAAGCTGGTAAAGACAGGCTGAAATTATGGATTAAACTGCCATTTTTCAATATCTCAGTTTTAAATCGACATCATGGCCATCGGGCTTCTCATCATCGGCGACGAAATTCTGTCCGGCAAACGCGCCGACCGGCACCTCCCTAAAATGATTGAAATCCTGCGTGAACGCGGATTGCAGCTCGGCTGGGCACAGTATCTGGGTGATGAACCGTCGCGCATTGTCGCCACTCTGCGGCAAACCTTTGCCAGTGGCGATATCGTGTTTTCCTGCGGCGGCATCGGCTCGACGCCGGACGACCATACCCGCCGTTGCGCGGCCGAGGCGTTGGGAGTACCGCTTGAGTTGCATCCGTTTGCGAAGGAGCGGATTCTGGAGCGGATTGCGAACATGGCGCACGAGACGGGCAAGCCAATCGATCTGGAAGCGCCGGAAAACCGCAACCGGATGAAGATGGGCGAATTCCCGCGAGGGGCAGGCGCAGTGCCGAACCAGTTCAACGGCATTCCAGGTTTTTCGGTCGGCACGCATTATTTCGTGCCCGGTTTTCCGGAAATGGCCTGGTCAATGATTGAATGGGCGCTCGATACCTACCATGCCGATTTGTTCCATCGCGCTCCGCAACTGGAGAAATCGGTATTCGTCTATGGCGTGATGGAATCGGCGCTGACGCCTTTGATGGAAGGGATCGAGGTGGATTTCCCGCAGGTAAAAACCTTCAGCCTGCCGAAAGTGAAAACCGAATCCAGCCGTGCCTGCATCGAACTGGGCGTCAAGGGAAGTGCTGCGCAGGTCGCGCCAGCGTTCGAGCGGGTGCTAGGCTGGATGCGTGAACAGCGCGCCGAATATTACGAGGCTGGCGCTGCTTGAAGCCGGTTTTATTGAGGAACGCCCCAGTCATTGCCGAGTGCGGCTGCAATCGCATTCAAGCCATCAAGCGCGGTGACGGCCAGCCCGACATCGGCGCTGTTTTCTACTCCCGGTTCGCGCAGGTTGATGCGCACCAGCCGCCCGCCATATTGCCGGCCAATGTGCTGGCTGAAATAGCGCACCGACGGCACGGCGGTGCCTGCGCCAAGTTCAATCACCACCGGTTTTTTCACGCCGGACAGCCATTTGCGCTGCCGTCCCGCCTGTGCTTCCTGCCGTGACGGGATCCAGGACCAGTCGCCGAACATCAGGATATTAGGCCGCGCCAGCTTGCCGCAATGCTGGCACACGGGCATGGCGCTGGTCAGCAGGCAGGCCTCATCATCCACCTGCGGTTTGAAACTGTCGGCGCTCCAGATGCTTGCCGTACAGGGTTCGGAGCACTGCAGATGGTGGATTGAGCCGTGACATTCATGAATGATGGAAGAATCGAAACCGGCCTTCTGGAACTGGCCATCCACATTGCTGGTGAACACCGATACGCCTTGTGGCATCTTTTCGCTCCATTGCCTGAGCAGTTCGAAGCCGCGGTGCGGCATGGTGCGGCGGTACATCGCCAGACGATGGCCGTAAAACCCCCAGGCGAGTTGCGGCGCGCGCGCAAATGCATCCGGCGAGGCGATGCTGGTGAAATCGATTTCGGCCCGGCCCAGTGCCGGGTACTGGTTCCAGAAGCCTTCGTTGCCACGAAAATCCGGCAAGCCGGAATCAACTCCCATGCCGGCTCCGGCGGCGATGATCAGCGCATCGGCGTCAGCAATCAGGGAAGCGGCGCGGAGGATGTTTTCTTGGTTTTCTAACGACATCAATCAGTTCCTCCCTGGTGACGGTATTGCCGCCAATGGTATCGCGCCAATGTTTACCCGGTCATAATTTAGTGGCATGCGAGGGACGCAATGAGCCAACTGTCTTTTTCGTGGCACGAAATGTCGGTTTGGCACCGTTTTTATACTGAGGGGGAGTATTTTTGGTTGCGGCGAAAAATTTGGCCCGGTCGATGCAATTCGACCGATACCATGATGATTTCGTCACTCGGCTGCGTTCTTCAACCCCAGACGTTTCGCCAGTTTGTGCAGGTTGCTCGGATCCAGCCCCAAAAGACGCGCCGCATCGGCCCAGCGGCCGGCGCTGCGTTCGAGTGCGGCATGGATCATCTGCCGTTGGCATGCGTCGAGCGCGGTTTTCATTGACGGCAGACAGGTGCCGCCGGCGATGGCTGTCAGCGGGACTGAGTCGCCATTTACCGCGAGCTGCGATGCGGCGCTGTCCAGTCCGAGCAGTTCCGGTTCGATGGTGACGATATCCGCATGGCGCGCACCGCGGCTGACGGCACGCAGGGCAGCGCGGCTGACCACATGTTCCAGTTCGCGCACGTTGCCGGGCCAGTCATAGGCCAGCAGCGCCTGTTCGGACGCCGGCGACAGCCGCAGGCTGCGCAATCCGAGGCGCGTGCGGTTCAGTTCAAGGAAATTGCCGGCGATTTCCAGCACATCGCTATCGCGCTCGCGCAGCGGCGGGATTTGCACCGGATAGACCGACAGGCGGTGGTACAGGTCGGCGCGGAAAGCGCCATCCCTGACGCTGTCGCGCAATTGCCGGTTGGTGGCGGCCACTACGCGCACATTCACGCGCAGCGTCTTGTCCGAGCCCAGGCGCTGGATTTCGCCGTTTTGCAGCACGCGCAGCAGCTTGGCCTGAATCGCCAGCGGCAGTTCGCCCACTTCATCCAGAAACAGCGTGCCGCCGTCGGCGGCATCAAAGCGCCCGGGGCGATCAGCGGTCGCGCCGGAAAACGCGCCTTTCACATGGCCGAACAGTTCGCTCTCGGCCAGCGTTTCCGGCAGCGCGGCGCAGTTCACATGCACCAGCGGCGCCTTGCTGCGGCGCGAACGGAAATGCAGCCGGCGCGCGAACAGTTCCTTGCCGGTGCCGGTTTCGCCCATCAGCAGCACCGGCAGTTCGGAATCTGCCACCACGTCGAGTTCATGCAGCAGCCGCTGCAATACCGCGCTGCGGCCAATGATTTCGATTTCACCGCGCGGCATCGGCGCATCCGTTCCGGTGTCGCCCAGGCCGGAGCGCAGGCTGCTGTTTTCCTGTTCGAGCTGGCTCATGCGGATTGCGGCGGCTGCCAGCAGCACGAATTGCTGCAATTTCATCTGTGCATCGTCATCGAACACGGTGTTGTGCAGCGCATCCAGCGTCAGCGCGCCCCACAGCTGGCCATCGACATGCAGGCTGATGCCCATGCAGTCGTGCACTGGCAGCGGCTGGCCGAGCAGGTTGTCCAGCAGGCCGTCATACGGATCGGGCAGCGTGTTGCCCGGTTCGAATCGGGTTGGCGCGCGCGAGGCAAGAATCGCGGCCAGCCGAGGATGCTGCGCCACTTCAAAGCGGCGCCCGATGGCTTCGCGCGCCAGCCCATCGGCCGCGACCGGCCGCAGTGAGCTGTCTTCAAGTTTGAGCAGTGCCACCGCGCCGCAATTGAAATATTGTCGCGCGCCTGCGGTCAAACGTTGCAGCCGCACGCCATGCGGCAAGCGGCTGGCGAGATCGGCGATGAGGGTCATATCCATGATGTCAAATTTACCTTTTTGTGGTGCTAATTACCTTTTTACAGTTTGGTGAATTTTACCATCGATAAAATAATGTCGTTTGATATCAATGTATTACAGGCTGGCATGCGGTTTGCGATAACCGAGCTACTCAATCCGTTTATTTCTGGAGGCAGACATGGAACTTCTCGATCAGACCATTGGCAGCATCGCGTGCGACATTCCTGGCGCAACGCGCATTTTTCACCAGCACAAGCTGGATTTTTGCTGCGGTGGCGGCAAGAGCCTGCGCGAAGCGGCGCAGAGGCGTGGCGTGGATACAGCGGTGCTGACAGCTGAACTGGAGCAATTGCGTCAGAGCCAGCAATCCGGTCGCGACTGGCGCGATGCGCCGGTGCCGGAATTGATCATGCACATACTGGAGCGTTTTCATGAGCGGCATCGCGAACAGTTGCCGGAATTGATCCGTCTTGCGCGCCGGGTCGAGGAAGTGCATGGCGACAAGCCGGAATGTCCGCTTGGACTGGCCGCCCTGCTCGAAGGCGTAGAGCAGGAACTGGAAAGTCATATGCAAAAGGAAGAGCAGATCCTGTTCCCGCTGCTGCTGCGCGGCTACTGCCAGCAATCGCTGCAGCCGATTCTGGTGATGCGCCACGAACACGACCAGCATGGCGACAATCTCGAACGGCTGGCGCAACTGACCAACGACATTACGCCGCCGGCAAATGCCTGCAATACCTGGCGCGCGCTGTATGCCGGTTTGGCGCAATTGCGTGAAGACCTGATGCAGCACATCCATCTGGAAAACAACGTGTTGTTTCCGCAGGCAGAAGAAATGGCAGCCGGCAGGGTAGATGACAGCGGCGCTGCTCATCAGGCTTGCGCTTGCCACTGAGCGCGATCTCGCCTTCATGCCGGCGTCCAGGCCGGCATGGGCGTTCAGGCTAAACGCTGGTTTCTGTGCGGTTTTTTTCTTCTTCTGACTGCAGCGCCAGCAGCCGGTCGTCGCGTTCGCGCAGCAGCCAGTAGACAGCGCCCAGCGCCAGCGTTGCGCCGGCCAGCGCGGCGATTTTGTCCGGTTCAGTTTCGGACGGGCTGAGAATGATGAACTTTCTGGTGAGCGCCAGCAGGCCGATCAGCAGCAGGGTTTTCGCTTGAATCAAACTGTCATTGCGTACCGCCATCCGCACCACGGAATGCAGAAATCCCATGGCGATCAGCAGCGTCATAATCATGCCGAATACGCTCTGGAATACGGTGTGATCCAGTGGGTCGAGCGCACCGACCACCAGCATCATGAAAATGGTGCGGATGACCTGGATCAGTGAAATGATGATGATCACGGCAATCGCGCAACTCAGAATGAGCGCCACCAGTCTTTCAAACCGTTCATGCAGGAACATCGGCCGACGGTAGGTTTTCAGCAGGCCGAAGAGGTATTGCTCCGGCGGTTTCGTCCGTTGTTGTGGCGTTTCGTTAGCCATTCTGTTCTCCATTCACAAATTTTGTCAGTTCGTTTGCCCATATGATCGCCGATTTTTGTTTTCTGTGCGTGACGGCAGCGAGTTTTTCGGCATTGACCGAGGGCGCTTAGTTCATGTCATCCGGTCGAGCCGCAATGTTTGACCGACGGCGGGTACATGCAGCCGCTGTTCCGGCAGGTGTTCGCGTTCCCACGCGGCGCGCAGGACGGTCGGCGGTTCATCCAGCGGCTCGTCTGACAGTTTGAACGTGCCCCAGTGCATGGCGATGAAGTTTTTCGCCTTGACCGCCTGATAGGCTTTCACCGCTTCATTCGGGTCGATATGCTGTGGCCGCATGAACCAGCGCGGCGCGTAGGCGCCAATCGGCAGCATCGCAGCATCAATGCTGCCGCAGCGTTCGCCGATCATCCGGAAACCGTCGAACCAGCCCGAATCGCCGCAGTGGTACGCGCGCAAACCGCCACGCTCGATCACGTAGCCGCCCCACCAGCTCGAATTGAGGTCGGTCAGTCCGCGCCGGCTCCAGTGCTCTGCCGGCACGAAGGTGATATTCAAGCCTTCGATATCGAGTTGCTGCCACCACGCCATTTCAACGATGCGGCGCATGCCGGCGCGTTTGAACCACGGCCCCAGTCCCTGCGGCACGACATATACCGGCTCCGGGCCGAGCCGTTGCAGCGTTGGCGCATCCATGTGGTCGCGGTGGTTGTGCGTGATCAGCACGACATCGATTTTCGGCAGCGCCGGCCAGTCCAGTCCCGGCGGCAGGTTGCGTTTGTACCAGCCCAGCGAGGCTGACAGCACCGGATCCAGCAGCGCGTTCCGGCCGCCCAACTGCAGCAGGAACGAAGCGTGGCCGATCCAGGTCAGCGTATCGTTGACCGATTTGCGCAAGGCGCTGCCATCGTTGTGCATGAAAGGCAGCGGCACGCCAGTCGAGGGTGTTTTCGGCTGCTTTTCATCGTGCCAGCCGAGCATCCACTTCATCACCTGCGCGGTTTCCGGTTGGCGGAAATCGCCCTTCAGATTGCGAAAAAGCATTCAGTGGTTCCAGTCGGCGCGAACGTTGGTTGCAGTTGTGGCTGCGGCATCAGCGGCAGCCTTTTGTGTCTGCTGGCAAGGGGATATACTGCCGGGTGTATTTTTGAATAGTCCTGGAAATGGTGGTTGAGCAGAACTATTTTGCTGCATACCCCACGGAAATCCGTGCTGAAACGCGAGCGGGGCTGGCGCGGGAAGCCCCCAATAACTGACTTGAATGAATTTTTGGTCAGTAAGGCCAAAAATATACTCCGGGCAGTATTTTAAAAGGGCCACCAAATATGTGGTCCAGAGCAGTGTTTTTGCTATATACCCTTGCTTGTTGGCGCAAAACGTTTGAAATTGTCAGCGCAAAGCACCAATGGACGAATTTTCCCAACCGCGTCAGAAATTGTTTTTCCATTCACGGATGGCGGCGAACGAGGCGACCGGATCGCGCTGCGTCAGGCGGCCATCGGCCATCAGCCGTTCGATGATCGCCGGTTCGGTGTTGCGCAGGAACGGGTTGGTCGCTTTTTCCAGCGCCATGGTCGAAGGCACGGTCATCAAGCCTTGTTCGCGTTTGGCCTGCTCATCCTTCATGCGCGCAACCAGCGCCGCATTGTCCGGTTCGACCGCCAGCGCGAATTTCAGGTTCGAAATCGTGTATTCATGCGCGCAATACACCAGCGTGCTGTCGGGCAGCGCGGCGAATTTGGCCAGCGATTCGGTCATTTGTTGTGGCGTGCCTTCAAACAGCCGGCCGCAACCGCCAGCGAACAGCGTGTCGCCACAGAACAGCCAGTGCTGCGCTTCGACGTAATAGGCGACATGGCCGATCGTGTGGCCGGGGGTGTCAATCACTCGCAGGCGCAGCGGCAGCGCGGCAACGGTGATCTCGTCGCCTTCGGACACGGCACGGGTGACGGTGGCGATCGGCTTGGCTTCCTTGCGCGGGCCGAATACCGGCACCGGAAAATGATCAAGCAGTGCCGCCACGCCGCCGATATGGTCATCGTGGCGATGAGTCAGTACAATAATCGGAACGGCCAGAACGGAAAGTGGTTTAACGGAAGACATGGAACAACACCGGTCATCAAAAACGCCAATTATAGCGACCTTGGGCGATTGGATGGGTACTCCGCTCGGTAACTATGTCCGGTTATGGGAACAGGAACGGCTGGATGCGCTGACGGCCGACATTTTCGGCTTCAAGGCGTTGCAGGTTGGCTTGCCTCAGATTGATGCCTTGCGTGCCAATCGGATGCAGCACCGCTGGCTGTCGGACGAGTCGGGCGGTCCAGCGGAAAACGGCGCTCGCAAGCCGGATCTGCTGCACGATTTCTGCGACTTGCCGTTTGCATCCGACAGCCTCGATCTGGTGGTACTGCCGCATGTGCTGGAATTCGCGGCCGAGCCGCACCAGGTGTTGCGCGAAGTGGCGCGGGTGCTGATTCCAGAGGGGCAGGTCATCATCTGCGGCTTCAACCCGGCCAGCCTGTGGGGCTTGCGGCGGGCGACCAGCCGTTTGACTGGCGGCACGTTCCTGCCCTCAGGCGGCGAACTGATCGGCCTGCGGCGCATCAAGGATTGGCTCAAGCTCCTGAGTCTGGAAATCAACCGCGGCCATTTTGGCTGCTATATTCCGCCGCGCATGACCGAAAGTTCCATCCGGCGTTTTGCGTTCATGGAAAAGGCCGGCAATCGCTGGTGGCCGTCGCTGGGCGGCGTGTATATCCTGCAGGCCGTCAAGCGCGTGCGCGGGATGACGATGGTTGGTCCGGTGAAGTTCAAAAAGAAACCGCAGGTGATCAACATTCCGGTCGCCAGCAAGAACAGGCAGGGAATTGATGGACAGGGTTGAAATTTTTACCGATGGCGCGTGCAAGGGCAATCCCGGCGTGGGCGGTTGGGGCGCGCTGCTGGTTTCTGGCGGACATGAAAAGGAATTGTTTGGCGGCGAAGCGGAAACGACCAACAACCGGATGGAACTGACGGCGGTGATCGAGGCCTTGAATGCATTGCGGCGGCCGTGCGAGGTGGTTCTGCATACCGACAGCCAGTACGTGCAAAAGGGCATTACCGAGTGGATTCATGGCTGGAAGGCGCGTGGCTGGAAAACCGCCTCGAAGTCGCCGGTGAAAAATGCCGATTTGTGGCAGGCGCTGGATGAAGCACAGGCGCGGCATGCGGTCGATTGGCGTTGGGTTCGCGGCCATGCTGGGCATGAAGGCAACGAGCGGGCCGATGCGCTGGCGAACCGCGGTGTTGAATCGGTGGGATAACGCCGCGCGTGCGGCGACTTATTTCGCCGCCTTGAGCGCCGCCGCCAGTTTGGTATCCACCTTCACGATATGGTTGCGCAGCCAGTCGTCCAGCAGTCGCGCCATATAGGTCGGATTGATGCTGGCGCCGCTGTCGAAATCTTTTTTCAGTTTCGTCACTTCCGCGATGAAGCGGGCGTGTTCCTGCTTGTGTTCTTGTAGCAACGGGTAGCCGATGCGCTGCATTTCCGTTTCTTCGCGCGTGAAATGCACGTTGTAGTAGGTGATCAGGTTGTCCAGCACATTTCCAGTTACATCGCGCCCCTTCCCCTGCTCGATCAAGTCATGGAAACTGTTGATCATCGCTACCAGCTTGCGGTGATCTTCATCAATGAAGGGCTGACCCGTGTTCAGGTTGTTGGTCCAGACAAAATGGGTCATTGCGGTGCTCCGGAATGTTCGTAAAATTAAAAATTCGGCCCTTCGTCAGAGCGTGGTATGCAGCATCAAGTTACCGCAAAACAGTCATGCCGTAAACGTTGTACACGAAATTGGCTTGTGGAAACAAAATGCGTTTATCAGTGTTCAGTTTGTCGATGTTCGTTTGAAATTGCGCAATAGTTCTGCTGTTTTCACGGCGATGCGCAGCAAAGCTATGTAAGCTGAATGACATGTCGGCGCATCCGCGCCATGAACGTCTGGCGCGCAGGATGGTGAAACGAATAATAAAATGCCTGATGCTGCTTGGTCTGCTGCTTGCGACGATATCGCATGCAGCGCCAGCGGCTACCGAGGAACCGGGCGATATCACGCTGGGCGTGCTGGCTTTTCGCCCCAAACCCGTCATCGAAACGCAGTGGCGGCCGCTGATCGACTATCTGACCCAGAGCATTCCAGGCAAGCGTTTTCATCTGCGCGCGCTGACTTTTCCCGAAATGGAAGACGCAGTTTCGAAGCGGCAGGTCGATATCGTGCTGACTAACCCGGCGCATTACGTTTTGATGAGCAAGCGCAACGGCCTGACCTCGCCGCTGGCGACGCTGGTCAACGTTGAAAACCAGATACCGCTGCGTGCTTTCGGCGGCGTGATTGCGGTGCTGTCCTCGCGCGAGGATTTGCGACAGTTGTCCGATCTGGCCGACAAGCGGATAGCGACCGCCAGCAGCAAGTCGTTTGGCGGCTACCTGATGGCAGCGCATGAACTGCATCTGGCGGGCATTCCATTGCCGAAAGGGGAACGGCTGATCGAAACCGGCATGCCGCACGATAATGCGGTCGACGAATTGCTGGCCGGCACGGCCGATGCCGCCTTTGTGCGCAGCGGATTGATCGAGGAACTGCAAAAGGAAGGCAAGCTCACGCAAGGCCAGTTGCGCATCATCAACCGCCAGCAGGCGTTCGCCTTTCCGTATGCGATATCAACCCGCCTGTATCCGGAATGGCCGATTGCTGTTTTGCCGCACGTCAGCGAAAAAATGACCAGCGCCATTGCGGCCGCCTTGTTCAAGCTGCCGCACGAAGGCGCTATTGCGCAGAGGATCGGCATTCACGGTTTCATCGTGCCAATGGATTACCATCCTGTGGTGGAGTTGCTGCGCGCATTGCGCCAGCCTCCGTTCGAGGCGCCGCCAGCGTTTACCATTGGCGACATCTGGCAAAAATACCGCGTGCAAGTTGTCATCGGCGGCCTTTTGGTGGCGCTGATCCTGTTGTTGCTGTTGCTGTTGGCGAGCTACAACCGGCGTTTGCATGAAATGAAGGTTCTGGCAGAAGAAGGGGATGACCGGCTGCAGCAGCTTTCAAAACAGGTGCCTGGCATGATTTACCAGTTCCACTTGCGCTCTGATGGCACGTCGCATTATCCATATGCCAGCGAAGGGGCGCTAAAGCTGTTTGGCGTTACGCCGCAGGCGTTGAACGACAGCGCGGAAAACATGTTTCGCCTGCTGCATCCGGATGACGTTGCTGCATTCCATCAGCGGGTACGCCAGTCCGCGCAAACCATGCAGGCGTGGAAGGGCGAATATCGCGTCATTCTGGCCGATGGAAAAACCTATTGGCGCGAAGCCAATGCCTGGCCGGAAAAACAGGCCGACGATAGCATTTTATGGCACGGCTTCGTGACCGACATCACCGAGCGCAAGGAACTGGAAGACCGGTTCGCGCGCGACTCGACACTGCATCGCCAGGTGCTGGCTGCGCTGGGAGAAGGCATTGTCGGCCTGGATTTGCACGGATGCGCCACCTTCATGAACCAAAGGGCGATGGAAATGTTTGGCCTGGACGAAGGTGAGGCACTGGGCAGCAACCTGCATCAACTGACGCACTCGCGCCACCGCGATGGCAGCATCTATCCGGCCAGCGACTGTCAGGTTCACATGAGCATACAGGATGGGCAAATGCGGCAGTTCGAGGACTGGTTCTGGCACAAGGATGGCCGCGGCTTTCCGGTTTCGGTTATCGTGACGCCGATCCGGGAAAACGAGCAATTGACCGGCGTGGTCGTCAGCTTCATTGATATCAGCGAGCGGCAGCAAGCGGCAGCGCGCAACCAGTTGCTGGTGGCAGCGCTTGAAGCCAGCGCGAATTCGGTGGTGATTACCGACGTGGATGCGAACATCGAATGGGTCAACCCGGCATTTTGCACATTGACCGGTTACAGCGCGGATGAAATCATCGGCAAAACGCCGGCGCTGCTGAAATCGGACATGCATGATGATGCGTTTTACGAACATATGTGGCGTACATTGCTGACAGGCAGATCCTGGCGCGGCGAAATCGTCAACCGCCGCAAGGATGGCTGCCTGATCGAGGAAGAACTGATCATCGCGCCAGTCAAGGATTCCAAGGGGCGCATTCATCATTTTGTCGGCATCAAGCAGGATATTTCCGAACGCAAGCGGCTGGAGGAAGAGTTGCGCTTTCAGGCCAGCACCGACATGCTGACCAAGCTGCCCAATCGTCGAGGATTTTTCGAACGTTCGGAAGCGGAGCTGGCGCGCATCAAGCGCGGCAAGGCTGGCGGCGCGGCATTGATTATGTTTGACATCGATTACTTCAAGCGCATCAACGATACCTACGGCCATGCGATCGGCGATCAGGTTTTGCAGCATTTGACCGAAACGGTGTCGAAAACGCTGCGGCGCAGCGATTATTGCGGTCGGATCGGGGGCGAGGAATTCGCGGTCCTGTTGCCGGAAACGACTGCCGAACAGGCGCTGCTGTTTGCCGAACGCTTGCGCGAAACGGTGGCGAATTCCCCGGTCGCGATTGAACAGGCGGCTATTTCCTATACCGCCAGCTTTGGCGTGACGGCGGTGAAAAATGTCGATGTCACCATTGATGTCGCGCTGGCGCGTGCGGACACGGCGTTGTACCGGGCGAAGGAAAGCGGCCGCAACCGGGTGGAGCACGATTAACGTAGCAAGCATGGTGGCGTGGCAAATGGCGTATCAAGAATGCCGACAATTGCTGCGAAAAACGCGCATGTCATATTCTGGCGGCCGTTACTCCTTCAGGCCGTCCTCCTTGTTGAATTTCAGCCATTTTTTGCTTCCTTTCATGTCAGCCTGATGCGTTTTGGAATCGACGTGACATTTTCGCAACGGGTTGAATTTTTTGCTGGATTCAATGCATGAAATCAAATAGTGTTTATCTTGGGAAACATTTGTGCTGGCCTGTGCATAGCAATAATGCGGCCTGATGGTAGTTGTCCAGGCTACGGCTGGCATAGATGTTTCAAAATGCAGCGTGAAATTGGGTGGCCGAGATTCGCCGGCAGGCGGGTATGCCAGCGGAATGAATAACATGAACAAGCCTCAATTTTTTCATACGCATTATGTCTGAGGAAAACATGGTAGGTTCCGTTAACCGGAACTATCTGGAAAAGGTCATGAATCTGGCTGAAACAGCCGAGGTTTTGGCCATCGAGGATATTTTCAGCGCCCACAAGATGAAGCTGATTGCCAAGGGGGCGAAGATATCCAGGGATGTGCAGGAGAAACTGGCGCTGCACAAGCTCAGCAAGCCACTTGAAGCGAGCATTGCCGTGCAGGGTGGGGTCGATGTTGGTATCGTCGTTTCGGAAGCCAGGCAGATTTCGGAAAGACTTGAACCGGTAGCGCGTCTGCTGCATGTGGCTGGTTCGGGTGGTGGTTCCTGTCCTTTCAGTGTTTTGTCCGGGGCGCACTTTGGCAGCGCGATGCGCACCATGCTGACCATCGCCGAGCGCGGTGGCAATACGGCGTCAGCGCATAGTGTCATGGTCAGTCTGGTGTCGATTTGTCTGGCCAAGCAAATCGGACTCGGTGAAAATGAGCAGATGTGCGCCGCGCTCGCGGGCTTGTTTCACGACATCGGTGAACTGTATATCGATCCGGTGTATCTTGACCGGAAAAGGCATTTGCTGCCGCATGAATGGCGCCATATTGTCGTCCATCCGAGAGTCGGCCAGTTGCTTATCAGGCAGCTGGACAATTTTCCGCCTGGCGTGGCGCAGGCGGTATCCGAACACCACGAACGCTTTGACGGTGCAGGTTATCCGCGCCAGCTGTCAGGGAAAAACATCAGCATTGTCGGTCAGGTCGTATCGGTAGCCGAGATGGTGTCAGGCGTTCTGACCGATGAGGATCGGCCGCTTGAACGGGCCGAACTGGCGCTGAAGGTTGTGCCGGGCGAACATAGCGGAGAATTGGTGTCTGCCATTTCTAGCACCTTGCGCGCAACAGGTGCATCTGGGCGCAGGAATGTGGAATCCATTCCGGCTGAGCGCGCGCGTGATATGGTGCAACGCATTGATGCGCGAATTGCATCGGCCATCCTTGAAACGCAAAAACTGCTTGACGGCTCTGAACTGAAAACGGCGCGGGCCAAGGATATGCTGCAACGTTCGATGAATCAGATAATCATCATTCGGCGCGCATTCAGGAGCACAGGGCTGTATGCCTGCATCGAGGCCAATGCGAGGCTGCTGGAGGCGAACAATACGGAAATTCTGTTCGAGGCGGCTGTCGCCTCCAAGGAATTCGAATGGCGTTTGCGCGATATTGCGCGTTATCTGGCCTTGCATGCTGACGAAATCGACGTGCGCGACAAAACTGCCTTGCAGCACGTAATCGGGGTGCTGGATCTGGGGCTGGAAGCCATGTCCGCTGCTGCCTGAACGCTTGCGTGTTTGCTCGGGATCGGTTTTACTGCGTGCGTTTGCCACATGTATCGGCACATTTCCTTTGTTAGCCAATTCCATGAACATTCGCTCACTGCTGATCGCGTTCAGCCTGTTTTTCATCGCTGCCATTCCAGTCAACGCGAATCCCGGACGGGATGCAGTCATCACAGCTCGTTACTACCAGTCGCTGATTTCAGCGCCGTTGCCCAGGCTGGCCGAGCTGGAACTGTTCACGAACATGATGCCCAAGGGCGGCGATTTGCATCAACATTACGACGGTTCGCTGTATGCGGAGAACTATCTCGACTGGGCGCAGCAGCACGGATGGTGCATTTACCGTGAAAGCGATACCGCGCTGAAGGCGGAGAAATTCCGTGTCGAAATGAAGCCGCAGGAATTGCCGAAGGCGGCGCGGAAAATCTGCGTGGATGCGGCTGCGGCGCGCAACGATGGCGTTTTTTATCAGCAATTGCTGCAGCGCTGGTCGGTCAAGGATTACGGCAACCATGGTCACCGGCAATTGCCGCCGGATCAGCATTTCTTCAATACCTTCCAGCATTTCATTCCGCTGGTGGATTTCTCATCGCCAGTCGGCCTGCAAATCCTGAAGCAGCGCGCGCTGGCGGAAAACGTACAATACCTGGAATCGGTGTTTGCGATGGCGCCGGTGGTGGAAAATCCGCTGCTGGCGGCGAAGATCAATGCGCTCGATGCCGCGTCGGGCGAGGCGCAGGTTGAGGCGGCGCTGTCCGCCTACGCCGACTTCATCGCGCATGATCCGCAAGCGCGGGCAGCCATCCGCCGCTATGTGCAGATGGCGGAGCAGGCAGCGGCTGGCATCGACGACGAACGTTTCACGCTGCGCTTGCACGCGTTCGTGTTCCGCGGCGGCGAACCTGCCAGCGTTTTCTCTTCGATGGCGACGGCATTCGCCGCTGCGCAGGCAAGCGGCAGGATTGTCGGCGTGAACATCGTCGGTGCGGAGAATTCGCCGGTCGCGATGCGCGATTACACGCTGCAGATGAAAATGTTCCGTTTCCTGAAGCGGCAGTATCCGCAAGTGAAACTGTCGCTGCACGCGGGTGAACTGGCGCTGGGCATGGTGCCGCCGGAAGGGCTGCGGCATCACATCCGCGACGCGCTGCTGATAGCCGGCGCCGATCGCATCGGCCACGGCGCGGACATCGCGCATGAAACCGATGCACTGGATACATTGCGGCTGATGCGCGAGCGCCGGATTCCGGTCGAAATCAACCTCAGCAGCAATGCCTTCATCCTCGGCCTGCAGGGCGAAGCGCACCCTCTGCCGCTGTATCGCCAGCAGCGGGTGCCGTTCATCATCGCGAGCGACGATACCGGCGTTTCGCGCAACAGCCTGAGCCGCGAATACCTGCTGTTCGCCAGCCGCTACCGGCCGAGCTATGCGCAACTGAAGGAAGCGGTTTACAACACGATTCGCCATTCGTTCCTGACCGATGGCGAAAAACGTGCGCAGATGGCGCAACTGGCGCAGCGTTTTGCCGCATTCGAGCGCCAGATGGCGGGCATGGCGCAAGCGGGAGGAAAACCGGGGCGATGAACCGCTGGCAAAAGCTGGAGTATGCTGCGGCAGCCAAAATAACTGACTGAAATGACTTTTCGGTCAATAAGGCTAAAAAATATACTCCAGCCAGTATTTAAAAATAGCCAGCAAAAATGTGGCCCGGCACATGATTTTTGCTATATACCCCCACAAAATTTGTGTGGATATGCGGTTGCTGATGCCCGCTTCGCGTTAGTTTGGACTGTGGTGATGATGGAAGCGCGCGTTTTTCGCCTGCAACGGTTCCAGCATCGCTTCATAGCGTTCTAGCCAAATCTTGCCTTCGTCCGCCAGTTGATCCGATTGCGCCGCTACCGGACTCAGGATGGCGTTGGCCAGTTTGTCATCGGGCCAGGCGAGGGTCTTGCCGCCAGCATGGCTTAGCCAGACCGGCAGCATGGCTTCGCCGATGTAGCGCGCGAGTGTGGCTGCCACCAGCGGCGCGTCGAAAGCGGCCGGCGTTTTCAGCGCCATGCAGACGATGTAGGCATTTTCAAACAGATATCTTGGTTCGTCGCAGACGCTCAGCGAAAACAACACGCCGGATTTGTCAGGTCGCAGTTCTGCCGGAATCGTTGCGTCACGCCGCCACAGGCAATGCCAGCTACGGCAGACGCTTGGCCGGGTGTCGTAAATGCGGCATCCCTGATTGCTGACGCAATTGCCGCACAGTACGTCCGCCGGCTTTTTCAGGCTCGGCGAGTTGATATACAGGTATTCGCAGCACACCATGCAACTGCCGCACTGCCTGTCGGGAACGAGGGAAAAAAACCTGTCTGAAACGGACATGCGCGAACCCTCCATGAGTGGGAACGACCGTGGAAAAATTCAACAGCAGTTTCTTGCGAGCCTCCTGAACTTGCCTGATGCAATGAAAATCACTGACAAGTCAATGTAGCATTTGCCACGTCTGCATGGCAGTGTTTTTGCGGCAAAGGCAGGATATGTCAATAAATCGCAGCATTTTGTGGTTTTGTGTGTGCAGATGCCTGTTTTTCTGTTTTGCGTCAATAAGCGGTTTTGCTTGTCGCCAACTATTGGCGACAATTCTTCCGCGGCGGTTAAACCAGGTACTGCTGCCTACCGCCAAGCGACAACAGCAACTTGGCCCGCCAGATCTGGCGGGCCTTTTTATTTGCGCCTGATTTCGAGCGAGTGTTGTTTTATGACATCAGGTAACAAGATAAAGAATGCTTTTCAGACGTGAATGATTCTTGTCAGCATGTTTTCATTGCCATCATGCAATCATAATGACAGTATATGTAAATGAGTTCATATAAAGGATAGCCCACCGCGCGGCCTGTTTTTGACCGGAAAGGTAGCGGTGGACAGCGAAGGTAGCTGCTGCAGAACCACGATGACATAAGGGGGCATCATGGATCACCTGACCGAGAAGTTGCGCCATCTTTCCGCGCGCGCATCGATTTCAAGCATTGCATTCGTCCTCATCAGTCTGTTTTTCGGCTTGCTGTTATGGGGCGTTGTTTACACGGTTTCAGGCCTGCTGGAAAAACGTGCGATTGATGACCTGACAGTAAAAACCCGCACGGTCATCGACATGCTCGATGTGTTCAATTCCGATTTGCAGCGGGAAGCCGGTCGCTCCATCAAAATTCTTGAGGGCAATTTCCCCGGCAAATTTTCGCTGGATACATCCAGCAAGGTGGATGTTGCCGGCAAGTCCACGCCATCGCTTAGAAATGGTGGCGCGACAGTGAATCTCGATTTCGCGGTGGTGGATCGCTTCAGTTCGCGCAGCGGTATTTCGGCTACTGTTTTCGTCAGGGCGGGTGACGATTTCGTTCGCGTTTCCACCTCGCTCCGGAATGAAAAGGGCGAGCGGGCGATTGGCACGCCGTTGGACCGCGCGCACCCCGGATATGCGCTGCTGATGGCTGGCAAGTCCTACAGTGGCGTGGCAACGCTCTTTGGCAAGAAATTCTTCACCCAGTACAACCCGATCAAGGATGACGGCGGCCAGATCATCGGCGCGCTGTATATAGGCATTGATTTCACCAATGAGATCAAGTCGGTCAAGGATCGCATCAATGCATTGACGGTGGGAGAAACTGGCTACTTCTATGCGCTCGACGCCAGGGAAGGCAAGGGCATGGGCGATCTGGTCATACACGGCAAGCGCGAGGGGCAGAACGTGCTGGCGGAAAAAACAGCCGATGAACGCGAATATGTGAAGGAAATCCTGAGCCAGAAAAATGGCTCGATGCGCTATCGCAGCAAAGGCGAAGAATCTGGCGCCTCCGCGCGTGAGCGGATGATTGCGTTCAGCTATTTCAAGGACTGGAACTGGGTTGTCGTCGGCGGCACATATACCGCAGAGATTACCGGCGAGGTAACGAAGCTCAGTTATCTGTTCGCCGGAGTGGGGCTGGTCGGCGTCGCGATTCTGGTGTTTCTGGTGCATCTGCTGATTCGCAACCGGCTGACCCGGCCACTGCAGCAGGCGACCGAAGTGGCGCAGCGGATTGCGCAGGGTGATTTGACTGGCCGTGTCGAAACCAACCGCACCGATGTGGTCGGGCAATTGCTGACGGCGATCAACGGCATCGGGCAGGGATTGGCTAACCTGGTATGGAGCGTGCGCCATGCCACCGATACGATTGCGGCGGCCACGCAGGAAATCTCCTCCGGCAATCACGATCTGTCGTCGCGCACCGAGCAGCAGGCCAGTTCTCTGGAAGAAACCGCATCGTCAATGGAAGAACTGACTTCGACCGTGCGGCAGAATGCCGATAATGCGCAGCAGGCAAACCAACAGGCATTCGCCGCATCCGATGTGGCGGTCAAGAGCGGTTCGGTCGTGTCGCAGGCGGTCGAAACGATGCATGCGATTCACGAGTCGTCGAAGAAGATTGCCGACATCATCAACGTGATCGACAGCATCGCGTTCCAGACCAACATTCTGGCGCTGAACGCGGCGGTGGAAGCCGCGCGCGCTGGCGAGCAGGGCAGGGGATTCGCGGTGGTGGCGACCGAGGTCAGGAGCCTGGCGCAGCGCAGCGCTGCAGCGGCACGGGAAATCAAGGTGCTGATCGACGATTCGGTGGCGAAAGTCGATGTCGGCAACAAGCTGGTCGAGCAGGCGGGCGCTACGATGGGTGATGTGGTCAACAGCGTCAAGCGCGTGACCGACATCATGGGCGAGATCAGCGCAGCCAGCAGCGAGCAGAGCAATGGCATCGATCAAATCAACCAGGCGGTGACCCAGATGGATACGGTGACACAGCAGAACGCGGCACTGGTCGAGCAGGCGGCTGCGGCGGCGGAATCGCTGCAGGGGCAGGCCGCCGAACTGGTCAAGCTGGTCGGTTCCTTTACCTTGAAGACCAATGCCTATGGCACCAAGGACGAAGCCTTCGATGCCGTGCAAAGGGTGCTGGTTTCACTGCGCAAGAATGGACGTGAGCGGACATTTGCCGAAGTGAACAAGCCGAACGGCGTCTATACCGATCGCGATCTGTATGTGGTGGTGTATGACCTGCATGGACGCAATGTCGCGCACGGCGCTTTCCCGGCGATGGTGGGCAAGGATTTGATCGACGCGAAGGATGGCGCCGGCAAGTTCTATGTTCGAGAGCGGCTGGACATCATCAACAAGTTCGGCAAGGGCTGGCAGGATTATACCTTCACCAATCCGGTCACGAAGCAGATGGAACCGAAGTCGATGTATCTCGAAAAATTCGAGGACGTGATCATCGGTTGCGGCGCCTACAACAAATGATCGTTTGCACCGGGTCAAGGGCTGAATGCGCGGCGCACCTGTTCCTGGTGCAGTGCGGCATGCAGATGAAACGGCTGGACATCAATCTTCCCCAAAGGCGCAACGCCGGGCGAACTGGCAGCTGGTTTGATTTATTGTGTATCAAGCCGGTTTTCTCGCGCGCACATATAATGCCAGTTAATACTGGGAGCAGTCTGGACGGCTGCAAGGGGGAGCAATGCCTAAGCTGTTGAATTCAAACCGGTGGCGACTGACCGGAATGCCGCTGGCACTCGAAATCGCATTGGTGTTGGCGGTCAAGATCTCGGTTATTGTTGTGCTGCACCGCGCATTTTTTTCGAACCCGCAGGCGAAAAAAATGGTCGTTCCGGCGCAGCAGATCGAACAGCATTTTTTTGCCGATACCCGTGCCCGCGACAGTGAGGCAGGTACGCGCATGGTTAGTCACCTGCCATCCGCAGTCAAAACGGAGGAACGCCATGGCGCCGATTGAAGAAGTCGTCAACCTGTCGCGGCTGCAATTCGCTGCCACGGCGATGTATCACTTCCTGTTCGTGCCGCTGACGATCGGACTGGCGTGGATGATGGTGATCATGGAAGCGATCTACGTCCGGACCGGCAACGAGATTTATCGCGACATGACGCAGTTCTGGGGCAAGCTGTTCGGCATCAATTTCGCGATGGGAGTGACCACCGGCATCACGCTCGAATTCCAGTTCGGCACCAACTGGTCGTATTACTCGCATTATGTCGGCGATATTTTCGGCGCGCCGCTGGCGATCGAAGGGATGATGGCGTTCTTCCTCGAATCGACTTTTGTTGGCCTGTTCTTTTTCGGCTGGCAGCGGCTATCGAAAAAACAGCATCTGCTGGTGACTTTTCTGGTGGCGCTGGGTTCGAGTCTGTCCGCGTTGTGGATTCTGATCGCCAATGGCTGGATGACTTACCCGGTCGGCGCCGCCTTCAATTACGACACGATGCGGATGGAGCTGGTCGATTTGTGGCAAGTGTTTCTGAATCCGGTCGGGCAGGTGAAGTTCCTGCATACCGTTGCCGCCAGTTATGTCACCGGCGCAATGTTCGTGCTGGGCATTTCGGCCTATTACCTGCTCAAGGGGCGCGATACCGCGTTCGCGCTGCGTTCGTTCGCGATTGCGGCCGCGTTCGGGTTGGCTGGCACGATCGGCGTGGTGGTGCTGGGCGATGAATCCGGCGTGGTGACGGCCAAGGTCAACAAGGTCAAGCTGGCGGTGATCGAATCCGAATGGGAAACCGAACCGGCGCCCACTGGTCTGGCGATTTTCGGCTGGCCGGACAACGAGGCGGAAAAAACGCATTTTCAGGTGAAAATTCCGTATGTGCTCGGGCTGATCTCGACCCGCTCGACCACGCAGCAGATTACCGGCATCAAGGATCTGAAGAAAGAAACTGAGGTGCGCATCAGGAACGGCATGGTCGCGTATGCGGCGCTGACGCGTTTGAAGGCAGGCGACAAATCGCCCGAGGCGCTGGCCGAATTCGAGCGGGTAAAAGACGACCTCGGTCATGGCCTGCTGCTGAAGAAATACACCCCGAGCGTGATCGACGCCACGCCGGAACAGATCAGGCTGGCCGTGAACGATACGGTGCCAAAAGTCTGGCCGCTGTTCTGGTCGTTCCGCATCATGGTCGGGCTGGGATTCATGTTTCTTGGCACCTTCTCGCTGGCGCTGTTCTTCCTCTATCGCAAGCAGGTATTGCGGCAGCGCTGGTTCCTGTATGTGGCGCTGCTGAGCATTCCATTGCCGTGGATCGCGGCCGAACTGGGCTGGTTCGTGGCCGAATACGGCCGCCAGCCGTGGACCATCGTCGGCATCCTGCCTACTTACCTGTCGGCATCGACCTTGCAGCCCTCCAGCCTGTATTTCAGTCTGGCAGGCTTCCTTGGCTTTTACACTGCATTACCACTGGGAAACGCTGGCGCAATCCGACCATTCGGCCGGTTTGAAATGAAGGAGCCGTCATGTTTGACTACGCAACCCTGAAAGTGATCTGGTGGCTGTTCGTCGGCGTGCTGCTGATTGGCTTTGCGCTGATGGATGGTTTCGATTTCGGCGTCGGCATGCTGCTGCCATTTATCGGCACCAACGATACCGAACGCCGCATCATGCTCAATTCGATCGGGCCGACGTGGGAGGGCAACCAGGTGTGGTTCATCACTGCCGGCGGCGCATTGTTTGCCGCTTGGCCGCTGGTATACGCGGCGGCGTTTTCCGGTTTTTATATCGCGCTGATGGTGCTGCTGTTCGCACTGTTCTTCCGTCCGGTCGGTTTTGATTACCGCAGCAAGGTGGCCGATCCGCGCTGGCGCAGCGCTTGGGACTGGGGCTTGTTCATCGGCGGATTCGTGCCGCCGCTGATCTTCGGCGTTGCGTTCGGCAACCTGTTTCTCGGCGTGCCGTTTTACTACGACGATACAATGCGCCTCTCCTACGATGGCAATTTCTTCGGCTTGCTCAATCCGTTCAGCCTGTTGTGCGGCGTTGTCAGCGTGGCGATGCTGGCGATGCACGGCGCTGCTTTCCTGCAGGTGAAAACTGGCGGTGTGGTGTCCGAACGGGCACGCCAGATCGCGCCGATTGCGGCGGCAGTCACGATCGTGAGTTTCATTGCCGGCGGTTTTGCGGTTGCGTTTGGTATCGATGGTTACCGCATCGTGTCGATGCCGGACGCGAATGCCTCGTTCATGCCGATCGTCAAGGAAGTGTTTCGGGCGCGCGGCGCTTGGCTGGACAATTACTTTCGCTGGCCGCTGATGTGGCTGCTGCCGGTGTTGGCGGTCGTCGGCGCTGGTCTGTGCGTGGCATTCTCGATGCGGCGGCAGGGAATGAGGGCATTTCTGTCGAGCGGCCTGTCAGTGGTGATGATCATCCTGACCGCCGGCTTGTCGCTGTTCCCGTTCGTGATGCCGTCGTCACTGGCGGAAAACAGCAGCCTGACGTTGTGGGATGCGGTTGCCAGCCACAAGAGTCTGGGCATCATGTTCTGGGTCGTGGTGATCATGTTGCCGATAGTTATCTTCTACACCGGATGGGTGTATCGGGTGATGCGCGGCAGGATCGATGAGGCCCACATCGAAAACAACGAACACACCGCGTACTAGGAGAACGACATGTGGTATTTCATCTGGCTGGTTTGCTTGGGCGCGATTCTCGCCGGCTGCATTCGCGGCACGATCTGGCTTGAGCGCACTGGCGCGTTTGCGCTCGACGAATGCGCCGATACGTTGCAGGAATCAGCCAAGTGATAGGGGTATAACCAGCTCCCTGGCTGATATTCTGCAGTGGTTTGAAAATACAGTTGGGGAATATTGCTGAGGCAGCGGCAGCGTTTACGGTGCCGCCATGGAAATGAACGGAAAAAACTTGCGATCGTCAGCCAGCATGTGCCGTGTGACGACTTCATACACCAGGAAATTAAGTAGTTCGCCAAGGTTCAGCCTGTCCTCGGCGAAATGTTTTGCCAGCGCAATACCTTGCGCTAGCAGTCGGTCGTGAATCTGATGGTGTTCATCAGCTTGCGGGAAGTCTGCAGAGCGGATAACAGCTTCCTCGTCCTCGAAATGTCGCTTAATCTCAGCCAGCAGCGCATCGATCAGCGGCGTGATTTCTTCCTTCGGTTGCGCGGCCAGGATGGCGGATAGCAGCTGGTTTGAATAGTCGAACAGTGTGCGGTGTTGCGCATCAATCAGTGGATGGCCGCATTCGAATTCAGTACGCCATATGAGATGGATGAATCCGGGTGCGATGACTTCGGGCTGGGCAGAATGGTTTTCATTTGCAGGAATGTCGATTTCGATGCGGTTTCGTCCGCCCTGTTTGGCCCGATACATGGCCGCATCGGCGCGGGCAATCCAGTCATCGAGGCTTTCTTCCGGCTGACGCGTGGCGATGCCGAAGCTGGCAGTAATGCGGCCTATCGGGAGAAATTCGTGCGAGGCGAGCGCATCCCGCACGCGCTCCGCGACGAACATGGCGCTTGAACGGCCGGTGTTTGGCAGCAGCAGAACGAACTCTTCTCCGCCCCAGCGGCCCAGCATGTCGGTTGAGCGCAAGGAGCGGCTGGTGCAGTCACAGAAATCCTTTAGGGCGGCATCACCAGTCGCATGGCCCCAGGTGTCATTCACGTTTTTGAAATAGTCGAGATCAGCCAGGACGATCGATACCGGGTGCCCGTAACGATCTTGGCGCGCCATTTCAAGTTGAAGGAAATCTTCCATCCTGGTCCGGTTCCAGACACCAGTGAGTGCATCGGTTGAGGCACGCAACTGCATTTCCTCGACCGCATGCTGCAGTTCGGCAATCTGCTTCTGTGCGCGTTCATAGGCGTTGTGGACAAATCCGCTCAACTGTTCTTGCGGCTTGACATCTAGTGCGGCAAAACCGGTGCCGATAATCTGTCCTTGCTGGTTACGGTATGGGAAGCGTATTGTTTCCCAGCAATACGTTATTCCATTAATTTTAATCTGTTCAAGGTTGCGAACCGGTTTGCCACTTCGCATGACTTCATCTTCGCGCGCGTGGATGCACTTCGCGAATTCACGGTCGGCCAAATCAGCTACCGTTTTACCCAGCACATTGCCAGTCTGTGCCGGAAACAGGTGTTCGAATCCGCTGTTCACGAACAGATAGCGGTGGCGCTTGTCCTTCAAGCCGACAATCATGTCGACATCACCCAGCAGCAACTCCAGCAGCTGGGCGAAATCGGCGGTGCCAATGGTTGCTTTGTCCGGAACAATGGGAACGATGTGCTGATCCATGGTGATGACGATTTTGCCTTTATGCGAGGCAGGGGTAGCGCACGCAGCCGAGCAGCGCTTTGTTCTGGAGCAAATCCAGTTGCGCCTCGCAGCCGATGGGCAGCGTTACTTTGTCACGAATATGGCCGAACGGCAGGCCGGTGACAATCGGCAATGGCAGCTGTTTGCGCAGCCAGCCGAGCATTGTCCCGAAATCGTAGCCGTTGTCGCCATCTCCCAGCCTGTAACCAGAAAAATCGCCCAGAATCAACGCCTTCTGCCGCGCCAGGACACCGGCATGCAGCAGTTGCAGCAGCAGGCGCTCGACGCGGTATGGATGTTCGTTGATGTCTTCGACAAACAGGATGCCGCCGTCGATTTTCGGCAGCCATGGCGTGCCGATCAGGCTGGCCAGCATCGACAGATTGCCGCCCCACAGTTTGCCGGCAACGCTGATTGGCGGATTGCCGGTGGTTTCCCAGCCGATCGTATGCGTGCCTGACGTGATGCAGCGCCAGAAATCCTGCTGCGTGAATCCGCTCGGTTCGGCGCGGGAAAAATCGTCGCACAGCATCGGCCCGGAAAAACTCTGTGCGCCGGTTTGTGCCAGCAGTGCGAGTGAGAAAGCGGTGAAATCGCTGTGGCCGACGAACAGCTTCCCACTGGCGCCGAGCCTGGCGAAATCCAGCTTCGGCAGCAGGCGCGACAGGCCATAGCCGCCGCGCAACGCCAGCACGATTTGCACCGCCGGATTGTCTGCCGCCGCATACAATTGTTCGATGCGCGTGTCATCGGTGCCGCCAAAACGCTGGTGTTTTTGCGCCGGATCGTAATAGCTGTGAACTTCGCAGCCCTGCTCCTGTAATGCCGCCACGCCGCGATGAAATCCGGCCTCGTCTACCGCGAAACCGCTGGGCGCGACGATGGCCACGCCTATCTTCCTGTTTGCCTGTACGGACATTGCCTGTTGCCTCGATAATCGGAAAGGGACGGGGTATGTCTGGTTTTATCTGGTCTTGGCGTGATATTCCGAGGCAGTTTCAATATCCTGCCAGGAGTATTATTTTCCCTCTCACGGCTCGAAATTCGGCAATGGGGGGCGATTCTGTCCGCCAGCGCGCCGTTCGGCAAAGAATTCACGCAATACCGCGCCGCATTCGTCCGCCATCACGCCGCCTGTTACGCTGGTGTGATGGTTCAGTTTTTCCTGCTCGAACAGGTTGAGCACGCTGCCGCAGGCGCCGGTTTTCGGGTCGGGCGCGCCGAAAACCACGCGCGCAATTCGCGCATGCATCATCGCACCGACGCACATCGCGCATGGCTCCAGCGTCACATACAGTTCGCAGCCGGGCAGGCGATAGTTGCCGAGGATATTGGCCGCCGCGCGCAAGGCCATCACTTCGGCGTGCGCGGTTGGATCCTGGCTGCCGATTGGTTGGTTGAAGCCGGTCGCAATCACCTGGCCTTCCAGCACCACCAGCGCGCCGACCGGCACTTCGCCCAGCGCCCAGGCATTGTGCGCCTGCGATAGCGCCTGGCGCATGAACATCCGGTCAGGCACCGGTCACCTCTGCCCAGCAGTTTGGCGTTTCAAACAGCGTCACCTTGACCAGTTTCAGCCCGGTTTTCGTTTCGAACACCGGCTTGAGCGTATCGAACGCAATATGCGCCAGATTCTCTACCGTCGGAATGCGGTCAATGACCACCGTCTTGTGATCCGGCAGGCTATCGAGAAATTGCCGCACGGCCGCATCCTTTTCGTACACCAGGAACGCGTGATCCCAGCGCTCGACCAGATATTCATTTGCCAGCGCCTTAATATCGGAAAAATCCATGATCATGCCGGTATCGGGGCGGCCTGCCTGCGCAACCACCTCGCCGGTCAGCGTGATGTGCAGCGCATAGCGGTGCCCGTGCAGGTTGCGGCACTGGCTGTTGTGGTCCGGAATCCGGTGACCGGCATCGAATTCGAGTTTGCGGGTAATCGTCAGCATGAAAAACGGAAAAACAAAAACTACGGAATCTGTAAAAACTTGTGTATCTGCAGGCTTAGCTGCCAGCGCGGATGTTGCAGGCAGAAATCAATCGCCAGCCGCGTATTCGCGGCCAATTCGCCATTATCCATCGGTTGCGCGAAAAAATGGGAAAAATCGAGCGATTCCAGCGCTGTCAGATCCAGCCCTTGCTGCGGCAGTACGACCTTCAGTTCATCCCCATGCGTGACCACCAGTTGGGAGCCAGCTTTCGGGCTGACGCAGACCCAGTCTACGCCATCCGGCACAGGCAGCGTGCCGTTGGTTTCGATCGCGATTTCGAAGTCGCGTTCGTGCAGCGCGGCTGTCAGTGGCGCATCGAGTTGCAGCAGCGGTTCGCCGCCGGTAAACACCACATATTTTCTCGTCCGATAGCTCGCCGGCCATAGGTTGTCGATCGTCTGAGCCAATATTGCCGCATCCGCATATTTGCCGCCTAGTTCGCCGTCGGTGCCGACAAAATCTGTATCGCAATAGCGGCAGGCGGCACCGGCGCGGTCGGCTTCGCGGCCGGACCACAGGTTGCAACCGGCAAAACGGCAAAATACCGCCGGGCGGCCGGCGCGCGCGCCTTCGCCTTGCAGCGTGTAGAAAATTTCCTTGATGGCGTATGTCACGTAAGAATTCAGGTTGATTGCTGTTTCGGGATGGCTATTGCTTTTCCAGATAGGTCTGCACCCAGTTTCGCGCCTCTGCCATGTCCATGAAAATGGCGTGGGGATGAACGGCGATTTTGTTATAGCATTCTGCCGCCGACACGCTGGCATGATTGGCCGGATTGACGACCACGGCAACGGCGAATTTCATTTCCTTGAAAACGCCCTTGGCGAAGAACGCGAGCGCTTCCAGTTCCCATTTGGATAACGCGCTTCCGATTTTTTGATTTTTGGCATCAAGGATGATATAGCGCACGCTGTTGTAGCGATGATCGAGCCATGCAATCTTGAGCGCGGTGTGATAATCGCCAAGTGTCAATTTACCGGCAATTGTTGCCAGAACTCCGCCATCTTCCCATTGCACGCTGATTGGCATGATATTACTCGTTGGGTGACGGGTGATTATCCCTGCTCAGCCGGGTTTTACCCAGATAAGCCTGTACCCACGTCCGTGCATCGGCAACATTGGTAAATATGGCATGCGGGTGCACGGCCAGTTTGTCATAACATTCAGCTGCGGTCATGCTTTCCCTGTGCGCCGGATGGATCACTTCCGCCACGATGAAATTCTTTTCCCTGAGCATACCCTTGGCAATGAACCCTAGCACTTCAACTTCCCACTTGCGCAGCGCGGATCGGAGTTTTTGGTTGGTGGAATCGAGAATCAGGTAGCGGCCTTGATCGTAGCGTGGATCTTGTCGCGCGAGCTTGAGTACTTGGCGAAAATCATTTAGCGTCAGCTTGCCGTGAATTTCCACCAGCGCGCCCTGATCCTCCCACTGCAGTTTCATCCTTGCAGAGTTACTCTGTTCCGGTTCAACGGCATGATGGCGGTTTTCCGGGGTAGGCCAGGTTTTGTGCAGGTAATCGTTGATCCAGTTGCGCGCCTCCGTCATGCTGGTGACAATCGCGAACGGATGCGCTGCCAGCGCGGCGTAATGTTCGGATCGTTGCGCCGATGCCGGATCGGACACAACGTCGACTACGGCAAAATTCCGTTCGCTGAACAGGCGCGACATGAGGGTTGCCAGTATTTCGCTCATTTCAGCGTAGGCCACCTCATCCACGCACTCTTCGTTGCGGATGTCGCACAGTAGATAGCGGATGGAATCATATCGCTCATCACCCGTCAGTTGCGCCGTAATTTGCTGAAAATCTTCCAGCGTTACCACGCCAGTGCGTTCCAGCAGGATGCCATGCTCTTCCCATTGAATACGATACGGCATGAAACGCCCTTAAAACAACCTCAAAACGACGACTCTAAAACGAACTCACTCCCACTCGATCGTCGCAGGCGGCTTGCCGGAGATGTCGTATACCACGCGGTTGATGCCACGCACTTCGTTGATGATGCGGTTCGACACCCGGCCGAGCAGTTCGTGCGGCAGATGCGCCCAGTGTGCGGTCATGAAGTCCTGCGTTTGCACCGCGCGCAACGCGACCACGTAATCGTAGCTGCGACCGTCGCCCATCACGCCGACCGATTTCACCGGCAGGAATACCGCGAATGCCTGGCTGGTGGCGTCGTACCAGCTGATGCGCCGGTTGCCTTCGGCCGTCGGCTGTTCGACGTAGGTGTTGCGCAGTTCATCGATGAAAATCGCATCCGCTTGGCGCAGTAGTTCCGCGTATTCTGGCTTCACGTCGCCCAGGATGCGCACGCCCAGGCCTGGGCCGGGGAACGGATGACGGTACACCATGTCGTGCGGCAGGCCGAGCGCCACGCCTAGTTCGCGTACTTCGTCCTTGAACAGTTCGCGCAGCGGTTCCAAGAGCTTCAGGTTCATCGTATCCGGCAGGCCGCCGACGTTGTGATGGCTCTTGATCGTATGCCCCTTCTTGCCCTGACCGGCACTTTCGATCACGTCAGGGTAAATCGTGCCCTGCGCCAGCCATTTTGCATTCTTTTGCCGGTCGGCTTCCGCCTGAAACACTTCGACGAATTCGCGCCCGATGATCTTGCGCTTGTCTTCCGGATCGGTCACGCCTTTCAGATGGCCCATGAATTGCGCAGTTGCATCGACATGCACGACTTTTACGCCCAGATTTCTGGCGAACATGTCCATCACCATCTTGCCTTCGTCCAGGCGCAGCAGGCCGTGATCGACGAACACGCAGGTCAGCTGGTCGCCGATCGCCTTGTGGATCAGTGCTGCCGCAACGCTGGAATCGACGCCGCCGGACAGGCCGAGAATGACTTCTTCCTGGCCGACCTGCGCGCGGATGGCGGCAATCGCTTCAGCCACGTAATCGGGCATGTTCCAGTCAGACTTGCAGCCGCAGATCTCATGCACGAAACGGCCCAGGATTGCCTTGCCTTGCACCGTATGCGTGACTTCGGGATGGAACTGCACCGCATAAAACTTGCGCTCGTCGTCGGCCATGCCGGCGATCGGGCAGGCGTCGTTCGAGGCCATCAGCTTGAAACCTGATGGCATGTCGACCACCTTGTCGCCATGGCTCATCCAGACCTTTAGCATGCCGTGGCCTTCCGGCGTAACGAAATCGTTGATGCCGTCGAGCAGCGCGCTATGGCCGCGGGCGCGAATTTCCGCATAGCCGAATTCGCGCACCTTGCCGTTTTCAACCTTGCCGCCAAGCTGCGCCGCCATCGTCTGCATGCCGTAGCAGATGCCGAGTACGGGCACGCCGAGTTCGAACACTGCCTGCGGCGCGCGCGGCGTGTCGCCTTCGGTTACGCTGTTCGGTCCCCCCGAGAGGATGATGCCGCGCAGGCTGCCGTCTTGCGCCTGTTCGCGGATGAAGTCGTCGCCGACATCATACGGATGCACTTCGGAGAACACGCCGGCTTCGCGCACCCGGCGCGCGATCAGCTGGGTAACCTGGGAACCAAAATCGAGAATGAGAATTTTTGCATGCATGAGTGGTGCGCTTTGCGGGGTTATGGCGGTAATGTTCAGGTGGCAGGCGGAACCGCCTGGGCGATGCTGTTGTGTCCCATTTTTTGGGCCGTTGACAGCGCGGTGTTGGCGCGCGAAATCAGTTCATCCGCGCCTGCGCTAGGGAATTTGTCGCTGGATACGGTGCCGGAGCAGATGGTGATCGAAATCGTCGCTTCACCGGCTTTTTCCGGGCTGGTTCTGATGGCGTTGTTCAGACGATCCGCCACCAGCTTCGCAACCAGATGGTCGGCGCCGGGCAGGATGATCATGAATTTGCCGCCTTCGTAACGGCCGAGGGTGTCGTGCGGACGGATGCATGAACGCAGGCGGCTAGCAAGTTTTTGCAGCATCAGGTCGCCGACGCCGCGTCCGTGCGCTTCATTGATTTTCTTGAACGCATCCACATCAGCCAGCACGACCGAAACCGGTTTTTCATCCTTGCGGCACTGTTCGATTTCCTGTTTCAGCAGGCGCGTGATGGCGGTGCGGTTCCAGGTGCCGACCAGCGGATCGATCATTGATTCGCGCCGCAGGTTCCAGTTCTTCTTCATCAATTCCATGCGCGACGCGTTGGTCGCACTGAGCTGGAATTCGCGTTCGACCAGCACGGCGATGTCGGACAGCGATTGCTTTTCCTCGTCGCTCAATACACGCGGCGAATAGTCGAGCAGGCGGATATTGCCGATGACTGCATTCTCGGTGTTGCGGATCGGATACGAGGCAAAAAAACGGATGTACGGCGCGCCGACTACCTGGCGATGCGTGGACAGGAACCGATCGGCGCGCGCATCCGGCACATAGACCGGAATGCCGGAGATAGGCACGCTGTTCGAGAACTGCGCTTCGATCGATTCCATCGAGCGTTCGCCATCGGCAGGTTTATCCGCATCTTCGGCCAGCGCAATCAGGCAGTTCGCAACGCGCAGCAGGCGTTTGCCGATGCGTCTGATCCGCTGAACCTGTTGTGCGTCCAGCGGAATCAATCCTGCCTCGGCGGCGGAAGGCACGCTCGAAATGTTCATTTCTGACTGTCTGACTTGATCCATGTCGCCCCGCTTGGAAAAGCTAGGAAAATCTGCTGGCCGTGCCGGTTACCGCGTCATTCGGCGCGGTAGTTCGGCGCTTCCTTCGTGATTTGCACGTCATGTACATGCGATTCGCGCATGCCGGCCGAGCTGATTTCGACGAATTCGGCCCGCTGCTGCAGTTCCGCGATGGTGGCGCAGCCGCAGTAACCGAGCGAGGAGCGTACACCGCCGGTGAGCTGGAACAGGATCGGCACGATGCTGCCCTTGTATGGCACGCGGCCTTCGATGCCTTCCGGCACCAGCTTTTCGGACGCGGACGACGAGTCCTGGAAATAGCGGTCAGCCGAGCCATCGGTCATCGCGCCCAGACTGCCCATGCCGCGATACGACTTGTAGCTGCGGCCCTGGTACAGGATGACTTCACCCGGCGCTTCGTCGGTGCCGGCGAACATGCTGCCCATCATTACCGTGTCCGCGCCTGCGGCCAGCGCTTTGGAAATATCGCCGGAGAAACGGATGCCGCCGTCGGCGATGACAGGAACGCCGCTGCCTTGCAGCACCTTGCTGACATTGGCGATGGCAGAAATCTGCGGCACGCCGACGCCGGCGACGATGCGCGTGGTGCAAATCGAGCCGGGGCCGATGCCGACCTTGACTGCATCAGCGCCATGATCGAGCAGCGCGCGGGCGCCATCGGACGTGGCGATGTTGCCGCCGACAACCTCGACGTGCGGGTAATTCAGCTTGGTCCACTTGACGCGGTCGAGCACGCCTTTCGAGTGGCCATGTGCGGTATCGACCACGATCACATCGACACCGGCTTTTACCAGCAGGTCGATGCGTTCGTCATTGTCCGGGCCGACGCCAACGGCGGCACCCGCGAGCAGCTTGCCGTTCTCATCGCGTGATGCGTTCGGGTGCGTGGTCGCTTTCTGGATATCCTTGGCGGTGATCAGGCCGCGCAGTTCGAATTCGTCGTTGACCACCAGCACGCGCTCCAGCCGGCTGCGGTTCATCAGGCGTTTCGCTTCGTCTAGCGCGGCGCCTTCCTTGACGAAAATCAGCTTGTCGCGCGGCGTCATTTTCGCGCGCACTTCGGCGTCCAGGTCTTCCTCGAAACGCAGGTCGCGGTTGGTGATGATGCCGACTACCGTCTTGCCTTCAACTACCGGGAAGCCGCTGATGCCGTATTGTTCGGTCAGTGCGATCACGTCGCGGATGCGCATCGTCGGCGGGATCGTGATCGGGTCGCGTACCACGCCGGATTCGAAGCGTTTGACGCGGGTCACTTCGCGTGCCTGATCGCGCGGATTCAGATTCTTGTGAATGATGCCGATGCCGCCTTCCTGGGCCATTGCAATCGCCAGTCGCGATTCGGTCACCGTATCCATCGCCGCCGACAGCAAAGGGATGTTGAGCGTGATATTGCGTGTCAGGCGGGTTCGGAGGATGGCAGAATAAGCCGGAACGAGCAGCACGTCGTCGAAAGTGAGTGCTTTTTGGGAGATTCGCATAGCAATTCCTCTTGGCGCAAAAGCGAATTATACAGAGCTTCTTGCAAAATTTCCGGATCAATCATGTCATTCCTGTGTAAACGCTTGATGACGCGGGTGATATTGCATGTTAACAACGTTTGGTCAGACCGCGTTGGTTTTTCGCCATCAAGCGTGAGCCTGTTTGCGTTTGTGCAAATGTTAAATCAAACGGTCTTTGTGTGTAACAATTGTTTTGCACAAGTGCTTGATAAATCTAAATTTTTTAGCTAAACTCTTGGTTTTTCCAATTTCGGGAATTTTTAAGGAGCACGTTATGGCAAAAGTTTGCCAAGTAACCGGGAAAGGGCCGATGACCGGCAACAACGTTTCCCACGCCAATAACAAGACCAAGCGCCGCTGGTTGCCTAACCTGCAAAACCGTCGCATTTTTGTTGAATCCGAGAATCGCTGGGTTTCCCTGCGCCTGTCCAACGCAGGCATGCGCGTGATCGACAAGATCGGCATCGACGCGGTGCTGGCCGACATGCGCGCTCGCGGCGAGAAAATCTAACTAGCAGAATAAAGGAATCATCATGGCGAAATCAGGCCGCGACAAAATCAAGCTGGAATCGACCGCCGGTACCGGTCATTTCTACACCACCACCAAGAACAAGCGCACCACGCCGGACAAGATGGAAATCATCAAGTTCGATCCGAAGGCGCGCAAGCACGTGCCGTACAAGGAAGCCAAGATCAAGTAATCTGGCTTTGCCGC
>JAGTRJ010000037.1 GCA_018261755.1 Burkholderiaceae bacterium | reverse complement strand
CACCACGCCGGACAAGATGGAAATCATCAAGTTCGATCCGAAGGCGCGCAAGCACGTGCCGTACAAGGAAGCCAAGATCAAGTAATCTGGCTTTGCCGCGAAAACTCCGCTGGATGAATGTCTGGCGGAGTTTTTTTTTTCGTCCAAACGCGGCATTCTGCTGTCCGGGTTGCGGCTGGGTTGCACCCGCTGCATCTTTGGCGGCGCGCGGTTACAATCCGAAGCATGGCTCGAACCTTTCCCGACCTCGCGATCCCAGAAGACCTGATCCGGCGTTTCGACATCGCCGGCCCGCGCTACACCTCATACCCGACCGCTGACCGCTTTACACCCGCGTTTGGCGCGGACGATCTGGCGCGGCACCTGGCGCAGCGCGCCGCCGATAGCGGCAGGCCGCCGCTATCGCTCTATGTGCATCTGCCATTTTGTGCCTCGCTGTGCTACTACTGCGCCTGCAACCGCATCATCACCAAGGATCACCGCCGCTCGGCCAAATACCTGCGCTATCTGGAACAGGAACTGGCGCTCCTGGCCGGGCAGGGCATCGGCGGCGAGCGCGCAGTGCAACTGCACCTTGGCGGTGGCACGCCCACCTTCCTGCACGCGGACGAACTGCGCGAACTGATGGCGCTGCTGCGGCGGCAGGTAGCGTTTTCCGACGACGCGGAAATCAGCATCGAAATCGACCCGCGCACGGTGGACGAGGGCACGATGCCGCTGCTGGCGGAACTGGGCTTCAACCGCGCCAGCCTCGGCGTGCAGGATTTCAACCCGGCGGTGCAGCGGGCGGTGCACCGGGTGCAGCCGCTGGAAATGGTCGAGCGCGTGCTGCAAGCCAGCCGCGAAGCCGGCTTGGCCTCGATCAATTTCGATCTGATCTATGGCTTGCCGAAGCAGACCGCCGCCAGTTTTAACGCCACGCTGGACGAAGTGATCCGGCTGTCGCCCGAACGGATCGCGCTGTACAACTACGCCCATCTGCCGACCCGTTTTCTGGCGCAGCGCCGGATCGCGGAGCAGGATTTGCCGTCGGCCGAAGAACGGCTGCAGATTTTCCTGCTGTCGCTGACACGGCTGCTCGATGCCGGTTACATCTACATCGGGCTGGATCACTTCGCCAAGCCGGGCGATGAGTTGGCCACCGCGCTGGCGGCGGGCACGCTGCACCGCAATTTTCAGGGCTATACCACCCGCGCCGGCTGCGATCTGCTCGGGCTGGGCGTCTCCGCCATCAGCCAGATCGGCGCCAGCTACAGCCAGTCGGTGAAAACACTGGATGAATACTATGCGCGGCTCGATGCCGGCATGCTGCCGGTCGAGCGCGGCATCGCGCTGTCGGCGGATGACCTGCTGCGCCGCCGCATCATCATCGGCATCATGTGCGGCGCAACGGTCGAACTGGATGCGCTGTGCGCCGAAACCGGCCTCGACGCTGCCAGCCATTTCGCGCCTGAACTGGCGCAACTGCAACCGCTGCGCGAACTGGGCCTGATCGCGCTCGATCGGTTGCGGCTGACGGTGCTGCCAAAGGGACGGCTGTTCGTGCGTGCGGTGGCGATGGTGTTCGATGCCTGGCTACTCGAAGCGACCGCAGCGCGGTTTTCGCGCCTGATCTAGGTCCGCGCTGTTTGCGGCAGGCGGCAGGCGTTATTCAGGGCCAAAATAACTGACTCAAATGAATTTTGGGTCAGTAAGGCTAAAAAATATACTCCGCCCAGTATTTAAAAACAGCCAGCAAAAATATGGCCCGGCGTATGGTTTTGGCACTATACCCCTACGAATTTTGAAGGACGGCTAGCGCACGCTGAAGCTGATGCGGTCGAAGTGGCCGTGGCCGTCGAGCAGCGTGACGTCGTAGCGGCCGGGTTCGCGGATCGCTTCCACGTGGCCGGCGCTGGCGGCTTTGCGCGCGGCGACGCGGCCGTTGACCAGCCAGATGACGTCGCCTTGCGCGCCGCGCACGTCCAGCCGCACCAGCAGCGCATCCTGATTGTTCGCTTTTTTCAGCACTGCGCCGTCGGTCAGGCCGGCGATGCGGATTTCGGTTTCGGCCCGCCGGTGGCTGGTGCAGGCGGCATCCCATTCCGGCGGCAGCGCCTTGCGCCGCAGGCCGCCGTCGAGCCAGGGTTCGAGCGCGGCTGGCCAGCGCGCGCTGTCGATGCGTTGCGGCGGCCGTTTGGCGCATTCCGGCACCACCCGCTGGCCGCTCTTCGGGTCGATGTAGTAGCTGATGCGCGGTTCGCCGCTGCGCAGCCGGTCGGCGAAAGTGGCGGGGGCGAGGCCGTTGAGCAGCCAGGCGGTGCGGTGCAGGTGGCAGTGAGCCGCATCGGTGGCGTCGGCGCGCAGGCCGAGCGGCCAGCAGATGGCCGCCTGGGTCACGTTCAGCGGCGGCGTGCGTTGCGCGGCGGCGTCGGCGTCGGCTTGCGCTTGCGGCAGCGCGGCGTGGATGTCGACCACCAGGGGCGCGGCGACATTGGCGCCGAAAAAGCCGGGATTGGGCGTGCCGTCCGGGCGGCCGACCCAGATGCCGATGGTGTAGTGGTCGGATACGCCGACCGCCCACGCATCGCGGAAGCCGAAGCTGGTGCCGGTTTTCCACGCGATCCCCTGCCGGCTGTTGGCCGCGCCTTCGGTTGCGCGTCCGACCGGGCCGCCGGATTCGAGGATGTCGCGCACGATGAAGGCCGCGCCTTCGCTCATCATCCGCGCTTCTTCCAGCGGCTGCTCCGGCAGCAGCCGCGGCTTGCCCGACAGGCCGTTGCGCGCCAGCGCGGCGTAGGCGCCGGTCAGGTTTTCCAGCGAAGTGCCGGCGCCGCCGAGGATCACGCTCAGGTTGGGCGTTGCGCCGCGCGGCAGATCGAGCTTCAGCCCGCCGCGCCGCAGTTGCGCCACGAAGCGGTTCGGTTCCAGCTTTTCCAGCACTTCGACCGCCGGCACGTTGAGCGATTTCACCAGCGCCTCGGACACGCTGACCGCGCCGTGGAACGATTGCTGGAAATTGCCCGGCTGGTAACCGGAAAACGATTGCGGCGCGTCGGCCAGCAGTGATTCGGAGTGGATCAGCCCTTCATCCAGCGCCAGTCCGTAGAGAAACGGTTTCAGCGTCGAACCGGGCGAGCGCGAGGCGCGCACCATGTCCACGTGCGAGAATCGCTGCTCGTCGCCGAAATCGGCCGAACCGGCGTAGGCCAGCACTTCCATCGTGCGGTTGTCGATCACCAGCGCCGCCAGCGACACCCGCGGCGGCAGCGCGCGCGCGCGATCCGTCAGCAGCATTTCGACCGTGGTCTGGATGTTGGCGTCGATGGTGGTGTCGATCCGGCGGCGGGTTTTGGTCAGCGGCCGCAGCCGTTGCGCCAGCAGCGGCGCCAGCATCGGTTCGCGCAGCGTTTGCGCATAGACCGCTTCCTTGCGCGCGTCGTCGCAGGTTTCCGCGCCCCAGTCGTCGGCCATCCGCGCCAGCACCTTGTCGCGCGCAGCACGGGCGCGGGCAGGGTAGCGATCAGGGCGCAGCAGCGACGGCGATTGCGGCAGCACGGTCAGCGTGGCCGCTTCGGCGTGGGTCAGCCGGCGCGACGGCTTGCCGAGATAGGCGCGGCTGGCAGCTTCGACCCCTTCCAGCACGCCGCCCATCGGCGCGTAATTGACGTACAGCGCCAGGATGTCGCGCTTTGAGTAATGCAGTTCCAGTTGCAGCGCGCGCAGGATCTGGCGCAGCTTGCCCGGCACCGTGTGCGGCATCGGGTCGATGATGCGCGCCACCTGCATTGTCAGCGTCGAACCGCCGGAAACGATGCGCCCGGCCTGTAGCCATTGCCACGCGGCGCGCGCGAGCGCATACGGGTTCACGCCAGGATGCCACCAGAAGGCGCAGTCTTCGTAGCGGATCAGCGCGTCTAGGTACAGCGGCGAAACATCGTCCAGCGCAACCGTGTGGCGCCACACGTGCTGCTTGTCGGGGAAGGCCCTGAGCGGCGTGCCGTCGCGCGCCAGCACCACCGTTGCCGCCGGCGCGCTGCGCCCCGGCTGCGGCAGCGGGAACAGGAAGTCGAGCAGCAGCACTGTCAGCGCCAGTGCCAGCAGCGTGTGGCAGGTGCGCCGCCGCCACGGGCGCGCATCGACCCAGGCGCGGCCAAGTATTACATGATGGCGCACATGGCGGCGCAGCATCACGCTGGCGGCATGCGCCAGCTGTGCAAGACGGCTGGCGGCGCTCACGGTCGTTTGGCTGGCGTGTCACTCACCGTCATGGTTCCGCCGCCGCTGCCCAGCCCGAACAAGTTCGGCCGGTACATGTCTTCCGCATACGACGGCGGCACGACGAAGCTGCCCGGCGTGACCACCCGCGCACGGTAGAACAGCGTCAGCTTGCCGCCGCCGTTCAGCTTGACCGCAGCGACGAAGCGGTCGTCGCGGAACTCGGTGTGCTGGATGCGGGCGTCATTCATCGCCTCGGCCGGGTTGGCATCGCCGATTTTCACCAGATTCATCTGCTCGCCCTTGACCAGGTTCAGGTTTTCGATTTCCAGCCCGGCCGGAACGGGATCGACCACCAGCGCGTTGGCAATGCTGACCTTGCTCATCACGTCGAGCCGCACGATCACCGATTCGCCGGTTTTCAGCGATTTGCCGTCGATTGGCTTGCCATCTGGCGTGAACAGCGTGCGCGTCAGGCTGATCGGGTCGGTGCGCGGCGCCGGCATCTTGGCTGCATTGCCGCTCATCGCCAGTTCGAGATACAGCTTGCCGCCGTGCCGGTTGGTGAATTTCACGCCGCTGGCGAGCTGCTCCGGCGTCAGTTCGCGGAACCAGTTTCCTTGTGTGCTGACCTTGGCGGCTTTGACATTGGTTCCATTGGCGCTGAACTCGGCATTCCATTTGCCCTTGACTGCATTGGAGCTGCCGAACGACTGGCCAACGAGGAACAGCGCCAGTTTTTCCTGCGTGCTGAAATAGCGACCGTTTTCCAGTTCAGCCACGATGGCCGGGATCAGGTTTTCACGCTTCGGATGGTCGATCTTGTGCCGTACCAGCAGCGCATACGACAGCGCCGCATCGCGCAGCGTGCTGCCATAGTCGCCCCACCAGTAGCCGCTTTCGCGCGCCTTGCCCAGACCTTCGGCAATGGCCGCGTTGCCGCGCGCTTCGTCGCCCATCAGCCGCAGCGCGATGCCGAGTTGCACCAGCGGCAGGCCGCTGTAGGCGTTCGCCCGCGATTCATACAGTTGCCGCAGCGTCGACAGCGGCGCTTTCGATTCGCGTGCCAGCACATAGGCGCCGTAGGCCAGCACGCCGAAGCGTCCTGCGCCGCCGAAATGCTGGTCCTGCCACAGCCGGTCGTTCGCCGCCGGCCGCTTGACCGGCATCGAGCTGACGCCTTCCTGCAACGCCTTCAGCAGGAAATCGACCGCCTTGCGGTGGGTCGCCTCAGGCACGGCGAAGCCCTGTTCGCGCGCATCCTGCATGAAATTGGTGACGTAGGCCGACAGCCAGTATTCATATTGCGACACCTTGCCCCACAGGCTGAAGCCGCCGTTGCTGGCTTGCATGCCGGACAGCTTGCCAATCGCCTTTTCCAGCATTTCGGTGCGCTGCGCGCGCGTGTAACGCTTCAGTCCGAAGCGGGCCGCCGCCTCCTCGTCGATGAACACATGCGGATAGGCGGTGCTGGTGGTTTGCTCGGCGCAGCCGTAGGGGTAGGTGAGCAAGCCATGAACGGCGGAGCGCACGTCGATCGGCGGCTGATCGGAAGCAGTCAGGTGCGCCAGCACGGTTTGCCGCGCCAGTCCGCCGAAATCGCTTTCCTTGAGCACGAGGCTCTGGCCTGGTTCGAGCGTGAAGCGCCGCGCCACCTGCTGCGTCGGCGTTGGCGACTGCACTTGCAGCGGGAAGCTGCGCTCGAATTTCACGCCCTTGCCGGCGACCGACAGTTTCAGGTTGGCCAGGCCGAATGCGCGCCCGGCTTCAAGCGGGAAGCGCAGGATGGTCTTTTGCTGATCGTTGAGCTGCACTGAGCGTTCGCCCTGCGAAATCTTCAGTCCGTCCGGCGAATGCAGCTTCACCGACAATTGCTGCGCCGTGCCGGACATGTTGTGCAGATCGAGCGCGAGGTTGGCGCTGTCGCCAATCGACAGGAAGCGCGGCGTCGCCAGTTCGGCGATGATCGGCGCGGCCACCGTCACTTCCGCCTCCTGCGAGCCGTAGCGGCCGCCGCCGGATACGACCGCCATCAGCCGCAGCGTGCCGTTGAAATCCGGCACCGGCAGGCTGATTTCAGCTTCGCCGTTCGCGTTCAGCTTCACCGGCCCGTTGTACAGATCGACCAGCTTCACTTTTTTCGGCAGGCTGCGGGTGGTTTTCGGTGTGTTGTCGCCGCCGAACTTCAGCTTGCCGCGCACGCCTGGCATTTTCTCGATCAGCCGGCCGTAGACGTCGTACTGGTCGGCGCCATAGCGCAGCTTGCCAAAGAAGAAGCCATGCGGATCGGGCGTGGCGAAGCGGGTGATGTTCAGGATGCCGGCATCGACCGCCGACAGCGTGACCATCGCCTGATCGCCTTTCGCCTCCGGCACCTTGACCCGCACCTTCATCGCCGTTTCAGGCAGCATCTTCTTCGGAGCGTCGAGCGTGACGCCCAGTTTGCGCTCGCCGCGTTCCAGCGGCAGGTGGACGATGCCGAGCGCGCGCGTCGGCGTCACTTTCTCGCCGCTGTTGCCCGGGCGCAGCACCAGCACCGACACGTACAGATCATGCCGCTTCCATGCCTTGTCGATCGGGATCGACATCACATGGCTGCTGCCGCGCACTGCGATGCGCTTGGCCCACAGCGTGCGGTCGCCTTCGACCGTGACCAGCGCCTCGCCCGCGTGCGGCGGCGTGATCGTCAGTTGCGCGGTGTCGCCTTCCGCGTAACCGGGCTTGTCGAGCTTCAATGCGACCCGATCCGGGCGGTTGCCCTGGCTTTCATCGGCGCGCGCGCTCCAGCCGGCATAGAAGCGGTAGCGCAGCAGCTTGCCGGTTTCCGGGTCGGCAATTTCCAGCCGGTAGCGGCCGTATTTGACCGGCAGCATCAGCTTGCCGCGGCCGTTCGCCGGCACATTGACCGTGGTCGTCTGCACCAGTTCGTCGGTTTCGGTGAAGCCGGAGTGCCAGCCGCGCTGATCCTCGAAGCGCCAGTAATATTGCCGCTCCTCGCGGAACAGCCGCACCGGCAATGCCTGGCCGGCCTTCAGTTCGCCCGATTGCGTTGCGCGCACGACTTCGAAATCGGCATTGCTGTTTTCGCGCACATAGTCGCCCGTTGCCAGCGAACGCACGCCGACCAGCACCGGCGCCGGCCACCAGGTGCGCTCGATGCTGCGCACGACCGGACGGCCGCCGCTTTCGAGCAGGCTGACGGTGGCGCGCACGGTGAATGGCGAGCGGCGCTTGCTGACGTTGGCCAGATCGACGTCGATTTCCGCCGCGCCTTTTTCATCCAGCGTTTTTTCCGCCAGTTCCTGCCGTCCCTTGACTGTGTCTTCGCTGCTGTCGCCAAACTCGAATCCCGGCAGTTTCGATGCCAGCGGATTGCGACTGCGCTCGTGCTGAACCACGCCCAAGAGCCGGTTGCTGGCAGCGGGTGCGCCGTACAGGTAATCGCCGCGTACCTGAATCTTGAATGGCTGCCGCGCATTCAGCGGCACGTTTGGCGCGGCAAGGTCGAGCTTCATCCGCTCCGGCAGGAATTCTTCCACGCCGAAGCTGAATACGGTGGCGGCCACCGCATCGGCCGGATCGGCGCGCAGTTCGAGTTTCCAGAAGCCGGTCGGCGCATCCGCCGGCACGTCGATGCGGCGGCTGTAGTAACCGCTGTCGTCCGGCTGCCAGGTGGAGGTGAAATGCACTTTGCCATCCGGACGTTTCAAAACCGCCTGCACCGGCTGCGGCGGCACCGGCTGGCCGTCGGCATCGCGCGCCAGCACCGACAGCGTGAAACTTTCGCCCGGACGGTACAGGTCGCGACCGGAATAGGCGAACAACCGCACCGGTTTGTAAGTGCCGCCGTTGATGTGGTATTCGGACAGGTCGAGCGCCGGTTCTTTCAGCGCGATCATCGACAGTTGCTGCACCTTGCGCGCTAGCACGACCTTGGCCTTGTTCGGCCGTTCGGCAAAGTTGGCGCGGCCGTCATCGTCGGTTTCGCCGTGCGCGATGGTCTTGCCTTGCGCGTCCAGCCACGCGATCTCGACCCCGGACACCGCCTTGCCGGTGATCAGCGAGCTGACATAGGCATCGGCCGCCTTTTCGAACTGGCGCAGGTGCAGGCCAAGATCGCTGACGTAGAAGTAGGTCGCCTGATAGTCGTAACGGAAGCGGCCCGGCTGGCTCATCACCGCAACGTAAATCCCCGGTTCCTGCAATTCCTTGATGTGTTCCACCGGCAGGAAGGTGACCGCGCGTTTATTCGCCCGTTTTTCGGTCAGGAAGCGGCCGAGATAGACGCTGTCGCTCATCGTGCGCAGCGTGTCGAGTTCGTAGATGTTGACCGCGCCGCGGAACTTGCGCGAATTGTCCTGATAGCGGCCATCGTCCTCGTCCTCGGATTCACCGCGTTTCGATTCGATTTTGCGCGGCGCGGACGAAATCACGCGGTCGAGGAATTTCGGCAACTGATCGGGCTTGATACGCAGGAATTGCACATCGACTTCCGGTACGTTGACCGTGACCACCGGCAGGCCGCCGTTCTGCTTGGCAGGCAGCACCATGCCGTTGCTGGCGAAGTAGAACGCCGGCGCGACCGAGGCGGTCAGGATCGAATAGCTGGCGTCGGCTTTCAGTTTGGTGCCATTTTTTAGCGCCAGTTCGTGGCTGACCTTGATCACGTAGCGCGTGTCCGGCTTCACGTTGGGGAAAAACAGCATGCGCGGGTTTTCGCCCACGACCCAGGCGCCGGCCACCAGCTTGCCCCCCTGCGTGTTTACATCGGCGGCAGCGGTGCTGACCTTCGCATCCGGATTTTGCAGTGGCTTATCTTCGCCATCTGCCTCGTGTTCGTTTTCCTGCTGTTCATCGGCGCTCGGGGTGGATTTCGCGGCTGCTTTCTTGCCGTCGGCCGGCATCTCGAATACCTGGATGTGGCGGTCGTAATTGTTGCGCGCATCGAGCGGCAGGCTGAAAGTCAGCGCCAGCGCCGGGCTGCCGTCGAATTCGCGGTGCGAAGCTTCGACCAGCACGAATTCGCCAGACGAGTCGGCATCAGGGGATTCTTTCAGGGCGAAATACGCTGCCAGCGCCACAACCACGGCGACGATGGCAAGCAGGGCAACAACCAGATTCTTGCGGCTGACGGGCAGGTTCATCGCGCTCCCCCGGATGCGTGGGAACCGCCGACGGGTTGTTTAGCGGTTCTTTGAGGTTGACCAATGTTAGCATTTGCACACTATCGCATTGCCATATGTTCAAGCAAGCGCTATCGCAACGGACCTTGCCGTACGTCATTTCGGCGCAACAGGTCACGCGCGCGTCGTTCGCAGGGCGATGGGAGCGCGAAAAAATACAGGGGGGAGTAAATCTGAAAAGCCGCGAAAAATGTGGCGGGGGAACAGTTTTTCACTGCATACCCCCGCTATTTGGCAGAATTTCCGCGTTGCTGGCGGTGATCAGCCGGTATTGCGCAAGCCGGCCGCGATGCCGTTGATCGACAGGTGGATGCCGCGGTGCGCGCGCGCGTCGATGGTTTCCGGCGCTTGAACGGTGGCCTTCCTGTGACGCTTGATCAGTTCGACCTGCAGATAGTTCAGCGGGTCGATGTAAGGCAGACGGTGCTTGAGCGAACTGGCCAGCAGCGGATTCCCGACCAGCCGTTCCTTGTCGCCGGTGATTTCATCGATGTATCTGGTGGTCAGTTCAAGTTCGGCCGAGAGGCGACCAAAAATCGAGTTGCGCAGTTTCTTGTCCGGCACGAGTTCGGAATAGCGCGCGGCAATCGCCAGATCGGTTTTCGACAGCACCATGTCCATGTTCGACAGCAGCGTGGCGAAGAACGGCCATTCACGCGCCATCGCCTGCAGCGTGCCGATCTTGCGCTTTCTGGCCTTGTCGTCACTGCCTTCGAGCCAGGTGGAAATCGCGCTGCCGACGCCATACCAGCCCGGCAGCAGCAGACGACATTGTCCCCAGGAAAAGCCCCACGGAATGGCGCGCAGGTCTTCGATCCGGCGGGTCGATTTGCGTGATGCCGGACGCGAACCGATGTTAAGTTCGGCAATTTCGGCAATCGGTGTGGCCATGAAAAAATAATCGGTGAAACCGACGGTTTCATACACCAGATTGCGGTAAGCCTTGTACGCGAAATCGGACAGCTTTGCCAGCAAACGCTCGTATTCGTCCAGTTTCTTCGCGGACTTGCCTTCGGTCGCATGCGGCGTCAGGCTGGCTTCGAGCGTACCTGCGACCAGCAGTTCCAGGTTGCGCGAACCGATTTCTCCGTGGGAATACTTCGATGCAATGATTTCGCCCTGTTCGGTCAGACGGATCTGGCCGTTCACGGTGCCTGGCGGCTGCGCCAGGATCGCATCGTAGCTCGGGCCGCCGCCGCGGCCGACCGTGCCGCCGCGGCCGTGGAACAGGCGCAGCTTGACGCCGGCATCGTTGAACACCTTGACCAGTGATTTTTCCGCCTTGTACAGCTCCCAGTTGGAGGTCAAGAAGCCGCCATCCTTGTTCGAATCCGAATAGCCGAGCATCACTTCCTGCAGATCGCCCTGACGCGCAATCAACTGGCGCACCAGCGGGATCGCCATCACTTTGCGCATGATTTCCGGCGCGCGCTGCAAATCGGGGATGGTTTCGAACAGCGGAATCACCATCAATTCCTGTTCGGCCTGCGTCGGCCCGCTGCACAGGGTGGCATCATCGTCCCATTTTTCGTGCAGCAGCCCTGATTCTTTCTGCAGCAGCAGCACTTCGAGCAGGTCCGAAACCTGACGGGTGTGCGAAATGATGTACTGGCGGATGGAATGCGCACCGTAGCGGTTGCGGATTTCCTTCGCCGTGCGCATGATTTCCAGCTCAGCCGCGGTTTCCGGCGAGTAGGTAATGAACGGAGAGTACAGCAGGCGCGGCTGGTTCAGTTCAGTCAGCAGCAGTGCGACCTTGGCCTTTTCGTCGAGGTCGGCGTAGTTGTGCTCGACTTTCGCCTGCAAAAACAGTTCCGACAGCGTGCGTTCGTGGATGTCCGAACTCTGGCGCATGTCCAGCGTTGCCAGATGGAAGCCGAAGATTTCGGTCGCGCGGCGGATCGTGCCCAGGCGCGGCTGAATCAGCGCGGCGCCGGAGTGGATTTTAAGCGAATCGACGATCACATCCAGATCGGCCGCGAATTCGGCCGGCGATGCATACGGTTTGCCCGGCGTGGCTTCATGCCGCATGATGTTGTTTGCGCCCAGCGAACGCGCGGTGGCCGCCAGGCGGGCATAGATGCCGATCAGCGCGCGGCGATAGTGCTCGTCCACCCGGTGAGGGGAAGTGTCAGCCGACGCATCGGCCAGCGCCAGCAGTTCCGGGCTGACGCCGGACAGGAGCGTTGACATCGACAGTTCGGCGCCAAGCGCATGAATTTCTTCCAGGTAGAAATCGAGAATGACGGAGGACTGGCGGGTCAGCGCCTGACGCATCGTGTCGGCATTCACGTTCGGGTTGCCGTCGCGGTCGCCGCCAATCCAACTGCCCATCTGTACGTAGGTCGATGACGGAAATGCGCCGTCTTTGTCCTGCATCGGGAAACGTTCGCTGACTTCATGCTCGATCGCGTCATACAGCGCCGGCAGTTCATGCAGGAACGTGGTGTGGTAATACGACAGCGCATTGTTGATTTCATCGGCCACGGTCAGGCGCGAATAACGCAGCATCCGCGTCTGCCACAGCGTGGCAATGCGCGCATACAGCCGATGCGTGTTTTCGTTGCGCTCTTTCGGCGTCTGCGGACGGTCGCGTTCGGTCAGCAGCCGAGCAATCTCGCGTTCCGCATCCAGCGTGCTCTTCCTTTGCACTTCGGTCGGGTGCGCTGTCAGCACCGGCGAGATTAGCGCATCGCTGAAAAATTCGCGCACGGCATCGCCCGAAACGCCAGCATCCTGCAATCTGGTCAACGCCAGCGCGACGCTGCCCGGTTCTGGCGGTTCGCCATTGATCAGGCTCTCGCGGTAGCTGAGATTGTGGTGCTTGTCCACCGCGATGTTGGCCAGGTGCGAGAAATACGAAAATGCGCGCACGACCGCAATCGTCTGCTCCTTGGTCAGGCCGCGCAGCATCTTGTCGAGTTTCGAATCGGCCTGCGCGTTCGGATTGCGACGGAAATGAATCGCGGTGCGGCGAATGGTTTCGACGATGTTGAAAACTTCTTCGCCTTCCTTTTCCCGCAGAACGTCGCCCAGCATCCGACCCAGCAGCCGGATATCTTCGCGCAGGGGCGCGTCAATGTCGTTCGAGGATTTTTGGACTAGCGGCTTGGTGCCGGAAGGTTTTGTTGCCATGGTGAGCGTTGACAGTAAAAATGGGTATTGATTGATCGAGAATATGGCAAATGAACGGCGATGGCTGCGTGCTAAACTGCAAAAACCATTGGGAGCGGAGCATTATGCATGAGTGTAGTGAACCCGACAGTAAAGCGAAAGAGATTCTTTTTGGAAAAAAACACCAGGCGAAAACTGATTATTGCATCGCGCCAGAGCCGCCTTGCGCTGTGGCAGGCAGTGCATGTCAGCGCCGCGATTTCGTTATTATATCCGCAGTACGAGATCGACATTCTCGGGATGACAACGCGTGGTGACCAGATCCTCGATCGCGCGTTGTCGGCGGTCGGCGGCAAGGGGCTGTTCGTCAAGGAACTGGAAACGGCGCTGGCCGACGGGCGCGCCGATCTGGCGGTGCATTCGCTCAAGGATGTGCCGTTCGCGTTGCCGGACGGTTTCGTGCTGGCGGCGATTCTGGAACGCGAAGACCCGCGCGATGCATTCATCTCGAACAGCCATGCCAGTCTGGAAGCGATGCCGGCCGGCGCGGTGATTGGCACCGGCAGCCTGCGCCGGCAGGCCGCGATTGCGGTTCGTTACCCGCACTTGCGCGTGCTGCCGCTGCGCGGTAATGTCGATACCCGTCTGGCAAAGCTGGATCGGGGCGAATTCGATGCCATCATCCTCGCCGCTGCCGGGCTGAAACGGCTCGGGCTCGATTCGCGCATCCGCGCTTTCATTGAAACGGATCTGGCGCTGCCGGCGGCAGGCCAAGGCGCGCTGGCGATTGAAATCCGGCATGACCGCGACGATTTGCGTGCATTGCTGGCGCCGCTGAACCATCGTGCCACCGTGCAGGCGGTGACGGCGGAACGAACCGTTTCAGCGCTGCTTGGCGGCAGTTGCCAGGTTCCACTGGCGGCGCATGCCGATCTTGACGACGGTCGCCTGCGCTTGCGCGCGATGCTGGCAACGCCGGATGGCAGCAGCATGATTCGGGCAGAGGCCGAAGGAGCTGCCACTGAACCGGAAGCGCTGGGAAAAATCGTGGCGGAATCGCTGCTGGCGCAAGGGGGGGCAGGCATGATGGCCATGTGCGCTGAAAAATCCGGTGGTGATGACTGAACGAATCGTCATCACCCGTCCGCAGGCACAGGCAGAATTGCTGGCGCGCAAAGTGTCGGCGCTGGGGCTGGAGGCGGTGGTGTTTCCGTTGCTGGTCATTAGCGAGTTGCCCGATCAGGCGGCATTGCGGGCAGTGCTGGCGGATCTGCAACCGTTTTCGCTGGTGGCATTCGTCGGGCCGAATGCGATCGATGCCGCGCTGACGCATCTGGAAGTTTGGCCGGCCGGCGTACCGATTGCTATCATGGGCGATGGCAGCAGGCTGGCGCTGGCCAGGCATGGCATCACCGAGGCGAATGCCACCATTTACCGTCCGCATACGCCAGAGCGCGCGGATTCGGAATCGCTGCTGGCAGCGCTGGATTTGCCGGCATTGCGCGGCAAGAAGGCCTTGATCATCCGCGGTGAAACCGGACGTGAGCTGCTGGCTGATGCGTTGCGTGCTGCTGGTGTTGCCGTGAGCCAGGTGGCCGCCTACCGTCGCACCGCGCCGATGCTGGATCAGGCATTGCGCTTGCGGTTGCTCGAATTGCTGGCATCGGACAGTGTCTGGGTGGTGACCAGTTCAGAAGCCTTGCGCAACCTGCAGCAAATGACCTCCGATTTGGTTGGCGATGCGGCTGTCGCAAATTTGCAACAGCAACGGCTGATCGTTTCTCACATGCGCATTGCCGAGAAGGCGCAAACGCTTGGTTTTGCGAATGTCGTTTGCGCTGGCTCAAGCGACGAACATTTGCTGGCTGCGATACAATCTTCACTATGAGCGAACTTCCAAATTCTTCCGAACAGGCGCAGGTTTCAAACGGGCAACCATCGTCTGCCGAAACCGTGGCGCAGCAAGACAACAAACAGAAACTATGGCAAAAGCTGATGTCAGCCGCCTGCGTGGCGCTGGCACTGCTGTTGCTGCTGCAATGGTGGAGTTCCTATTCCGAAATCGGTTCATTGCGCGAGGAGCTTGCGCGCCGGTTGCAGGTTGGCGACAGCACCAATACCGAAGCCAAGCAGCTGGCCAGTTCCGCGCAGGAGGGCATCAAGGATTTGCAGGCCAAGGTCGCGGCGCTCGAGGCGAGGCAGGCTGAAACGCAGAGCCAGCAACTGGCGCTGGCGCAGATGTATCAGGATATGTCGAAAAACCGCGACGACTGGGCGCTGGCAGAAGTCGAGCAGGTGCTGTCCACCGCCGCGCAGCAGTTGCAGTTGTCTGGCAACGTGCAGGGGGCATTGATTGCGCTGCAAAATGCCGACCGCAGTCTGGCCCGGCTCGATCGGCCGCAGTTCGTGCTCGTTCGGCGCGCCATTGCCAGGGATATCGACAAACTGAGGGCGCTGCCAAACGTGGATGTGACTGGCATCGCCTTGCGTCTGGACAGTGTTATCAGCCAGATCGACAAATTGCCGCTGTATGCGGACGAAAAGCCGGTGGTGGCAGCTGTTCAGCCGAAAGTGCGGGCGGCTGAACGGCCGAAAACGGATGATAGCGCTTCTGCCGCCAAAACTGAGCGCAATGGAGTGGCAGCCGATTGGTGGCAAGGCGTGCAGAACAAGTGGCAAAGCCTGTCGAGCGAAATTTGGGGCGAATTCAGGCAGCTGATACGCGTGCGCAGCGTCGATGAGCCGGATGCGCTGATGCTGTCGCCGAACCAGGCCTATTTCATCCGTGAAAACATGAAGCTGCGTCTGCTGAACGCGCGCATGGCGCTGCTGTCGCGCAACGAGGCGACTTTCCGCAGCGACATCGTCGCGGCGCAGGATGCGGTCGGCAAGTATTTCGACACGCTGGCCAAGCAGACGCAAGCGGTGCAGGCATTGCTGAAGCAGGTGCAGGGCAGCGATCTGGTGATCCAGATGCCGGCGCTGGAAAGCCTGAACGCGATCAACAGCCACAAGAGCAAGGGCTGACGGCGATGCGATTCTTTCTCTGGCTCATCGCCCTGTTCGCGGCGGCAACTGGCCTCGCGGTGACAGCGCGTTTTAATGTCGGCAACGTGGTGCTGTTCTACCCGCCTTATCGCATCGATCTGTCGCTGAATCTGTTCATCTTGCTGGCGCTGCTGGCTTTTCTGCTGCTGTATGCGTTGATCCGCACGGTGCGCAATGCGCGCAAGATGCCGGAGCGGGTTGCCAGCTACCGGCAGCAAAAGAGTGAGCGCGATAGCAATCAGGCTTTGCGCGAGGCGCTGAAGGCGCTGTATGAAGGGCGTTTCGTGCAGGCGGAAAAGGCGGCAACGCGCGCTGAGTTGGTGCCAGAGAATGCCGGTTGCGCCGCGCTGATTGGCGCCCGGGCCGCGCACGCGATGCGCCAGCATGAACGCCGCGACGAGTGGCTGGCGAAAATCAGAAGTGATAATGCTTTTCGCACCGCGCGGCTGATTTCCGCGATTGAACTGCTGGTGGACGATCACCAGACCAAGGCGGCATTGAAAGCTATCGACGAATTGAATGCCACCGGCACGCGGCATATCCATGCGCAGCGCTGGGCATTGAAGGCGAACCAGCAGGCCAGAAACTGGGACGAAGTGCTGCGGCTGGTAAGAACGCTCGACAATCACAAGGCTATTCATCCGGCGCTGTCTGCGCGCCTGCGCGAACTTGCCTACGAAGACTTGCTGTCCGCCCATCCGCATGATGCCGAATCGATCCGTCGCGTATGGCAGAAAATCCCGTCCGACGATCGTAAACGACCATATGTCGCGGTACGCGCCGCGAATGCATTCAATCAGGTTGGCTTGCATGACAATGCGCGCAAACTGGTGGTGCGAGCGCTGAGCGACGAGTGGGATGAACGCCTGTTGCGTGCCTACCGCGATTCGGCGGCGGATGAAGGTTCTCCGGCGCTGCTGGAACAGATCGAGCAGTGCGAACAGTGGCTGAACCGTCGGCCGGCCGATCATGAACTGGCGCTGACGCTGGGTACACTGTGTCTGAAGCAAAAGTTATGGGGCAAGGCGCAGCGCCATCTGGAGCAGGCGCTGCTGGGCGAAACCGACGCCGCTCTGGCGCACGAAGCGCATTTCCGTCTGGCGCAGTTGCACGAAGCATTAAAACAGCCGGAGCAAGCGGCCAAGCATTACCGCGAATGCGCATTGCTGTCGCGTCCGTGAATTTCACCGGCGGCGCACTGCCGACGGTTGGTGCGCGCCATTTCAACCAGTAGTTAATACCGATGATCCTACCAAAACGCACTGTCAGTGTGGCGCCGATGCTGGACTGGACAGATAGACATTGCCGCATGTTTCACCGGCAGATTACGCGCCACACCTGGCTGTATACCGAAATGGTGACCACCGGCGCATTGCTGCATGGCGATGTTGAACGCCATCTGAATTTCAATGATGCCGAGCATCCGGTTGCATTGCAGCTCGGCGGCAGCGAACCGGCCGATCTGGCGCTGTGCGCGAAGCTGGGCCAGAAATGGGGCTACGATGAAATTAACCTGAACTGCGGCTGCCCGTCCGAGCGGGTGCAGAAGGGCGCGTTCGGTGCCTGCCTGATGAATGAATCGAATCTGGTGGCCGATTGCGTCAAGGCAATGCGCGATGCGGTAACGATCGATGTCACCGTCAAGCACCGCATCGGTATCGACCAGAATGAAAGCTACGACTTCGTGCGCGATTTCATCGGCGAAGTGGCGCAGGCAGGCTGCACCACGTTCATCGTTCATGCCAGGAATGCGATCCTGAAAGGGCTAAGCCCGAAGGAAAACCGCGAAATTCCGCCGTTGCGTTACGAAGTGGCCTACCGGCTGAAGCGCGATTTTCCGCAACTCGAAATCCTGCTCAATGGCGGCATCAGCACGCTTGAACAGATCGATGCGCATTTGCAGCAGCTCGACGGCGTGATGATCGGGCGCGAGGCCTATCACAATCCCTATCTGATGGTGGCGTTCGATGCGCGTTATTACGGCGATCAGGCAGCGCCGAAAACGCGGCTGGAAGTGGTGCAGGCGATGTTGCCTTATATCCGCGATCAACTGGCGCGCTATGGCGCGGCGGCAGGCGGCGGATTGAGACTGAACAGCATCACGCGCCATATGCTCGGCCTGGTCAATGGCTTGCCCGGCGCGCGTGCATTCAGACAGATGTTGTCCGATCCGAAGAAACTGGCGGCTGGCGAGCCGGAAGTGCTGTTGGAAGCGTTCGCCAAATTAAGGTGAATATGGCTGTTGTTTTTAACTCGCTGTTCGGGTGTGCTTTGCGTACAATGTTCATGACTCTGTGTTGCGCGATCTGAGGTAGCAGCTTATCGCAGCATCTGTTTGAAGTTCGGTGATTTCGTGGGGGAAGCATGGAAGAAAACGGTCGCAAGCAGAAATGGATCATGTGGGCCTGGGTGCTGGCGGTCGCCGTTGCGGCCATATTTTTTGCGTCATACCGAGATTCGCAGCAAGTCGAGCAATTGTCCTACAGCGAGTTTCTGCAGCAGCTCGAAGCAAAAAATATCAACGAAGTTTTCATCCAGCAAGACGTTATCCGGGGCGAACTCATCAAACCGGCAGCGGAAGGCAGGAAGCGTTTTATCGTCACGCGGGTAGACGGGCGGATCGCGGAGCTGCTGGCGAAACACAATGTGAAGTTCAGCGGAGTGACGGAAAGTTCGCTCTTGCGGGATATTCTGGGCTGGGTAATCCCGGTGGTGCTGTTTGCGGGCTTCTGGGTGTTTTTCTCGCGTCGGCTGTCGGAGCAGGGCGGAGGCGGACTGGGCGGCGGGTTCATGTCGTTTGGCAAAAGCAACG
>JAGTRJ010000044.1 GCA_018261755.1 Burkholderiaceae bacterium | reverse complement strand
AACCCTTGCAGGGTACATTTCCCACCATCTCGAGAATTTAGCTTCCACCAAGCAAGTGAAAATGATCGATTTTTCGATCATTCACTACGATACGGTTTTTTGGTCGATCTTCTGCGGTATTGCCGCGTTGTTGATCATGTATATTGCGGCGCGCAAGGCGACAGCCGGCGTGCCGGGTCGCTTCCAGGCTGCGATTGAATTGTTGGCCGAAATGGCTGATGGGCAGGCCAAGGAGCAAATCCATGGCGATCGCCGTTTCATCGCACCGTTCGCGCTGACACTTTTCATGTGGATTTCGCTGCAAAACAGCATGGACTTCCTGCCGGTCGATCTGTTCGGTCAATTCTTCACCTGGACCGGACTCGATCACTATATCCATTATCACCGTGCGGTGCCGACAGCCGACCTGAATGGTACGGTGGGTATTTCGCTCGGCGTGGTCGTGATGATGATTGTGTTCGGTTTCAGGGTTCATGGCTTCAAGGGCTACATGCATCAGCTGTTCTGTGCGCCGTTCGGCGCGGCGCTGGCGCCGTTCAACTTCGCGCTGAACATGATTGAGTATGCGGCCAAGATGATTTCACTTGGCATGCGACTCTGGGGCAACATGTATGCGGGCGAATTGCTGTTCCTGATGATTGCGCTTCTTGGTTCGGCTGCTGCGTTAACGCTTGGCGGTTCGCTGGCTTTCCTGGGGCACGTGATTGCCGGTTCGATCTGGGCGATCTTCCATATTCTGGTCGTTTTCCTTCAGGCGTTCATTTTCATGACGCTGACGCTGGTGTATCTGGGCCAGGCGCACGAAGGTCACTAATTCAAAGTTTTTTTGTACCACCCCTTTTGGCTTGTTTTATTGTTTTAACTTTACTTTACTTTAAGGAAATACCATGTCTGATATCAGCGTCCTCACCCTGGCTTGTGCATTGATCATCGCTATCGGCGCATTTGCAGCCTGCTTCGGCCTGGCACACGTCAGTGCTAAATACCTGGAAGCTTCCGCTCGCCAGCCTGAACTGATGACCCCGCTGCGTAACAACGTTCTGATTCTGGCTGGTCTGCTCGACGCGGTTTACCTGATCGCTGTCGGTGTTGCAGTCATGTTTGCGTTCGTCAAACCGTTCCTCAAGTAATGTTTCCGGCTCATTGCGAGCCGGACATTTTTCGAGTCAAGCAATTGGCGCAAGTTATTTTTAGAAGGAAATAGCTGTGAATCTAAACGCAACTTTGTTGGCGCAGTTTGCCGTCTTTATGGTGCTGGCTGGCTTTACGGCAAAATTCGTATGGCCGCCGCTGATGAAGGCGCTGGACGAGCGTGCGCAGAAAATCGCGGATGGCTTGGCAGCGGCTGAACGCAGCAAGGAAGAAATGGTTGCAGTTGAGAAGCGCGTGCAGGTTCAAATGGCCAATGCGCGTGACGAAGCTCAAAAACGCATCAGTGAAGCTGAAGGTAATGCGCAGAGGATCGCGGACGACATCAAGCGAACCGCCGAAGCGCAGGCTGCTCAAATCATCGAGCAGGCCAGGGCTGAAGCGGAACAGCAAACGATCCGTGCCCGCGAGACGTTGCGCGCTGAGGTTGCTGCGTTGGCCGTAAAAGGTGCCGAGCAGATTCTGAAGCGTGAAGTCAATGCGGCGGCGCATGCCGATCTGTTGAAGCAACTGGCAGTCGAGCTTTAATCATGGCAGAACTCGCAACCCTCGCCCGCCCTTATGCAGAGGCTTTGTTTCGCGTAGCGAAAAGCGGTGACTTGTCCGCGTGGTCCGAACTGGTGGCAGAAATGGCCCAGCTCGGCGCTCATCCGGACGTCAAGACACTTGTGGATACTCCGAACCTGACCGACCAGCAAGTGAGCGATACGCTGCTGTCGCTGTTGAAGTCCGGCAATTCTGGTGAGGCGAAAAACTTCATCCAGGTACTGGTCGAAAACGGACGCGTGACGCTGCTGCCGGAAATTGGCGTGCAGTTTCAGGCCCTGAAAGTCGCATATGAAGGCTCTGCCGATGCGCAGATCATCAGTGCCTTTGAAATGTCGGATGCCCAGATCAAGGATGTGCTGGTTCCGCTCGAACGAAAATTCGGGCGCAAGCTCAATCCGCAGATCTCGGTTGATAACACGCTGATTGGCGGCGTGCGGGTCATTGTCGGTGACGAAGTGCTGGATACGTCGGTGCGCGCAAAACTTCAGAAGATGCATGATGCCCTTGTTTCGTAAGCCGGTCGTCCGGACACGGCGCAAGCCAAGAGAATATTTTTAGGAGTTTGTATGCAACTCAACCCGTCTGAAATCAGTGAGCTGATCAAGAGTCGGATTCAAGGTCTGGGCGAAGGCGCCGAGATCCGTAACCAGGGTACGGTCATTTCCGTATCCGATGGTATTTGCCGCATTCATGGCCTGTCCGATGCGATGCAGGGCGAAATGCTTGAATTCCCGGGCGACACCTTTGGCCTCGCGCTGAACCTTGAGCGTGATTCCGTCGGCGCCGTTATTCTGGGTGAATACGAGCACATCTCCGAAGGCGATACGGTCAAGTGCACCGGCCGCATTCTGGAAGTGCCGATCGGCCCAGAACTGGTTGGCCGCGTGGTCAACTCGCTCGGCCAGCCGATCGACGGCAAGGGCCCGATCAACGCCAAGCTGTCGTCGCCGATCGAAAAAATCGCACCGGGCGTTATTGCCCGCCAGTCCGTGTCGCAGCCGATGCAGACCGGTCTGAAGGCGATTGACTCGATGGTGCCGATTGGCCGTGGCCAGCGTGAGCTGATCATCGGCGACCGTCAGACCGGCAAGACCGCGGTGGCGATCGACACGATCATCAATCAAAAAGGCCAGAACATGACGTGTATCTACGTCGCGATCGGACAGAAGGCATCGTCGGTCAAAAACGTAGTGCGCGCGCTGGAACAGTATGGCGCGATGGATTACACCATCGTGGTCGCTGCGACCGCATCCGAATCAGCGGCAATGCAATATGTGTCGGCCTATTCCGGCTGCACGATGGGCGAATACTTCCGCGATCGCGGCCAGGATGCACTGATCATTTATGACGACCTGTCCAAGCAGGCTGTTGCCTACCGTCAGGTTTCGCTGCTGCTGCGTCGTCCGCCGGGACGTGAAGCATTCCCTGGCGACGTGTTCTATCTCCACTCCCGTCTGCTGGAGCGCGCCGCGCGCGTGAACGCTGAGTATGTCGAGAAGTTCACCAACGGCGAAGTCAAGGGCCAGACCGGTTCGCTGACCGCGCTGCCGATTATTGAAACCCAGGCGGGCGACGTTTCCGCGTTCGTTCCGACCAACGTGATTTCGATTACCGACGGCCAGATCTTCCTGGAAACCTCGCTGTTCAACTCCGGCATCCGTCCGGCGATTAACGCAGGTATTTCGGTTTCGCGCGTTGGTGGCGCGGCACAGACCAAGGCGGTCAAGGGTTTGTCCGGTGGTATCCGTACCGACTTGGCGCAGTACCGCGAACTGGCTGCATTTGCGCAGTTTGCTTCCGACCTGGACGATGCGACCCGCCGTCAGTTGGACCGTGGCGCCCGCGTGACGGAACTGCTGAAGCAGAAGCAATATGCTCCGCTGCCGATTTCGCTGATGTCGGTTTCGCTGTTCGCAGTTAACGGCGGCTATCTGGACGACGTCGAAGTCAAGGACGTTCTGCCGTTCGAAGCTGCACTGCACGCGCACATGAAAGTTTCGCATTCCGACCTGCTGCAGCGGATTGAAAGCAACAAGCAGATCGACAAGTCGGACGAAGGTGTTCTGGCGCAGGCGATTGGCGATTTCAAACGCGGCAGCTAATGGGTTTGACGTCCGAACTTAACTGACGCAACAAGGAGCGAAGCCTCATGGCAGCAGGCAAAGAAATACGCGGCAAGATCAAGAGCGTGGAAAACACGAAGAAGATCACCAAGGCAATGGAGATGGTGGCCGCATCCAAAATGCGCAAGGCGCAGGATCGGATGCGTGCTGCCCGTCCGTACAGCGAAACTGTACGGACGCTGGCCGCAAATCTGGCGGAAGCCAACCCGGAATATATCCATCCCTTCATGGTCGTGCCGGAAGCGGGCAAAGAAGCGAAGAAAGTCGGCTTCATTGTCGTGACGACGGATAAGGGCCTGTGCGGCGGCCTGAATACCAACGTGCTTCGCAGCGTGACCAACAAGTTGCGCGACATTGAGGCTGAAGGCAACGCAATTGATGTCGTGGCGATCGGCAACAAGGGTTTTGGCTACATGAACCGAATCGGCGCCAAGGTGGTGTCGCATGTCGTGCAGTTGGGCGACACGCCGCACCTGGAGCGTCTGATCGGCCCGGTCAAAATCCTGCTGGACGCTTTCCAGGAAGGCAAGCTGGACGCGATTTACCTGTGCTACACCAAATTCATCAACACGATGAAACAGGAGCCGGTGATCGAACAGTTGCTGCCGCTGACAGCGGATCACCTGGTGACCGACAAGAGCAAGCACAACTGGGAATATATCTACGAGCCGGAAGCGAAGCCGGTTATCGACGAGCTGCTGGTGCGTTATGTCGAAGCCCTGATTTATCAATCGGTGGCGGAAAACATTGCATCGGAGCAGTCGGCACGCATGGTGGCGATGAAGTCTGCAAGCGACAACGCTGGCAGCGTGATTTCCGAGCTGCGCCTTGTGTACAACAAGACGCGTCAGGCGGCAATCACGAAAGAACTTTCCGAGATCGTCGCTGGCGCGGCGGCGGTTTAACACTGGTAGCGACACCAGACAACGAATGAATTTCTAATAATTGAAGGAACGAAAAATGGCGGATGGCAAAATCGTTCAGTGTATCGGCGCCGTGGTGGACGTGGAGTTCCCGCGCGATGCGATGCCCAAGGTGTTCGAT
>JAGTRJ010000036.1 GCA_018261755.1 Burkholderiaceae bacterium | reverse complement strand
GCGCGGCTTTAAAGGTGAGGGCTGGCGTACCAGCGTCGCCGTACGCGACTTCATCAGCGCGAACTATACCGAATACCTCGGCGACAGCGCCTTCCTGGCAAAACCCACTCCGAACACGATGAAGCAGTGGAACATCGTTCTCGGCCTGCTGGAAAAAGAACGCGCACGCGGTGGCGTGCTGGCAGTATCCAGCGATGTCGGTTCCAGCATCACCTCGCACGGCCCGGGCTATATCGACCGTAACAGCGAAGTCATCGTCGGCATGCAGACCGACGAACCGCTCAAGCGCGGCATTTACCCGAACGGCGGCTTGCGCATGATCGAAATGGGGCTGGAAGAATATGGCTTCCCGCCGGTGGCCGACAAGATCTCCGAGATCTACACCAAATACCGCAAGACCCACAATCAGGGCGTGTTCGACGCCTATGATCCGGAAATCATGGCTTGCCGCCGCAGCGGCGTCATCACCGGCCTGCCGGATGCCTATGGCCGCGGCCGTATTATCGGCGACTATCGCCGCGTGGCACTGTATGGCGTTGATTTCCTGATCGCCGACAAGAAACGTGAAAGAGCCGAGAGCAACGGCAAGCCGTTCTCCGAGGAAGTGATCCGCCTGCGCGAAGAACTGTCCGAGCAAATCCGCGCACTGGAAGAACTGCGCGAGATGGCGAAGAGCTACGGCTATGACATTTCCAAGCCGGCTGCAACCGCAAAAGAAGCAGCGCAATGGCTGTATTTCGGCTTCATTGGCTCGGCCAAGGAAGCAAACGGCGCCGCAACCGGCATTGGCCGCATCAATGCGTTCCTCGATGTTTACCTCCAGCGCGATCTGGAAGAAAAGCGCATCACCGAATCCGAAGCACAGGAAATCATCGACCAGCTCGTGATCAAGTGCCGCATCCTGCGCTATCTGCGCACGAAGGATTTCGACGCGCTGTTCTCCGGCGATCCGACCTGGGTCACCATTTCCTTCGGCGGCATGAACCAGGACGGCCGTTCCTGGATCACGAAGACCGACTTCCGCATCCTGCATACGCTGACCAACCTGGGCACGTCGCCGGAGCCGAACCTGACGATCTTCTGGTCGGACAAACTGCCGGAAGGCTTCAAGCACTACTCGGCCAAGATGTCGGTTGAAACGTCCGCCATCCAGTTCGAAAGCGACGCTCTGATGAGCCAGCACTGGGGTGACGACTGCTGCATCGGCTGCTGCGTATCGCCGCAAAGCTCGGGCAAGCAGATGCAATACTTCGGCGCCCGCGCCAACCTCGCCAAAGCGCTGCTGTACACAATCAACGGCGGCGTGGACGAACTGTCGGGCGAGAAAGTCGCTGATGGCTTCGAACCGATCACCAGCGAATATCTCGATTACGACGAAGTAATGGCGAAATTCGACAAGATGCAGGACTGGCTGTGCCGCACCTACGTGCGCGCAATGAATGCGATTCACTACATGCACGACAAGTACGCTTACGAGCGTCTGATGATGGCATTGCATGACGGCGACGTGAAGCGCACGATGGCATTCGGTCTGGCCGGTCTGTCGATTGTTGCTGACAGCCTGTCGGCCATCAAGTTCGCAAAGGTCAAGCCGATCCGCAACGAAAAAGGCATTGCGGTCGATTTCGAAATCGAAGGCGATTTCCCGAAATTCGGCAACAACGACGATCGCGTGGACAGCATGGCTTCCTGGGCAACCGAGAACTTCATGAACAAGCTCAAGTCCGAGCGCTGCTATCGTGATTCGATCCCGACCCAGTCGATCCTGACGATCACCAGTAACGTCGTCTATGGTCAGAAGACCGGCAATACGCCGGATGGCCGCAAGACGGGCGAACCGTTCGCACCGGGCGCAAACCCGATGCACGGCCGCGACACCTGCGGCTTCATGGCAGCGGGCTGCTCGCTGGCCAAGCTGCCGTACGAGTCCAGCCAGGACGGCATCTCGTGGACGGCAAGCTTCGCGCCGAAGAGCCTGGGCAAGACCAGCGATGAGCGTGCCACCAACCTGTCCAACTTCCTCGATGGCTATTCGAAACTGGGCGGTTACCACCTCAACGTCAACGTGCTTGACCGCGACATGCTGCTCGACGCGATGGAACACCCGGACAAGTATCCGAGCCTGACCATCCGTGTCAGCGGTTACGCCGTGAACTTCATCAAGCTCACCCGCGACCAGCAACTCGACGTCATCAATCGTACCTTCCACCAGCTGGCGTGATCCTGCCGGCAACATACCACCCTCCTGTCCGCGGAGGGTGGTAGGGTTGGGACATGACAGGCTAAAATCCTGTCATGTCCCAGTCCATCTTCCCCACTCATCACACGCCATCTGCAGCAGATGATGGCAGGACCCGCAACTTGATCGCAAACATCCACTCCACTCTGACCGGCGGCGCGGTCGATGGCCCAGGCCTGCGCTTTGTGCTGTTCATGTCCGGCTGCCAGATGCGCTGCCTGTATTGCCACAATCCGGATACTTGGGACCGCCAGGGCGGCACGCAACGCACGATCGACGAAGTGCTGGCCGACATTGGCAAGGTTTCGCTGTTCCTGAAAGCCGGCGGCGGGATCACCGTCAGCGGCGGCGAACCGCTGGTGCAGGCGGAATTCGTGCATGAAGTGCTGCGCCGCTGCAAGGAAGAGCTCGGCCTGCATACCGCGCTTGACACCAATGGCCTGCTGGCTCACCGGCTACCGGATGACTGGTTCGACGTGGTCGATCTGGTGCTGCTGGACATTAAGCAAATCGATCCAGACAAGCACAAGCAGCTGACTTCCACCCCGCTGCAGCCAGTGCTCGACTTCGCGCACAGGCTGGCGGCAATGAAAAAACCGATGTGGGTGCGTTACGTGCTGGTGCCGGGTTACACCGACGATGCCGCCGACGTGGACAAACTGGCGCAATTCGTTTCGACGCTGGGCAATGTTGAACGGGTCGAAGTGCTGCCATTTCACAAGATGGGCGAATACAAGTGGAAAGACCTCGGCCTGCAATACGAACTGGCCGACATCGAACCGCCAAGCGAGGAAACGACCGAACGTGTGCGACAGCAGTTCCGCGCGCGCGGCCTGACTACTGTTTGATCAGGCGCCGCCTGACCACAATCACCACTACCGCCACTGAGCAGAACAGCGCACCGGCGCCAAATGTGAACGGTGCGCCCAGGCTGTCCCACAGCCAGCCGGCAAGCGCGCCGCCGAGCAGCAACGCCAGCCCGCCGGCAAGATTGAACAGGCCGAAAGCCGTGCCGCGCAAATCCGCCGGCGCCGCATCGGCCACCATCGCCGACAACAACCCCTGCGTCAATCCCAGATGCACGCCCCACAGCGCCACGCCGCCGAGGATGAATGGCAGCGAATTGCCGCTGGCGAGCACGATGTCGGCCGCAATCAGCGCCAGCAGGCCGAAAACCAGCATTGTCGTGCGGCTCATGCTGTCGGCCAAGCGGCCAAATGGATAGGCCGACAGCGAATACACCACATTCATCGCCACCATCACCAGCGGCGCGAACGCCAGCGCCAGCCCGCCCTGATGCGCGCGCAACAGCAGGAACGCTTCGGAAAAGCGCGCCATCATCACCACCGCGCCGGCCGCCACCACCCACCAGTAGGCGCGTCCCATGCGGCTGACGTTTTCCCACCGTAGCGGATTGCCGTTTGCCGCTTCCGCGTGATGCGCTGGCTCCTGCACCCCGAACACCAGCACCGCCACCGCCATGCACGCCGGAATCAGCGCCACCCAGAATACCGCGCGAAAATCATTGGCCCACAGCAGCATCAGCCCCATCGCCAGCAACGGGCCGACGAAGGCGCCGACCGTGTCCAGCGCTTGGCGCAGGCCGTAAGCGGCACCGCGCGTTTCCGACGTGGTGATGTCGGCGATCAGCGCATCGCGTGGCGCATCGCGCACACCCTTGCCGATGCGGTCTATGATGCGCGCGGTGAAGATCAGGCCGAAGCCGGAAGCCAGCGCGAACAGCGGCTTGGTAACGGCGGCCAACCCGTAGCCCAGCACTGCCAGCGCCTTGCGTTTTTTCAGGTAATCGCTGGCCGCGCCGGAAAACACCTTGACGATCAGCGCGGTCGCCTCGGCCGCGCCTTCGATCAGACCAACCGCGAACACGCTGATGCCGAGCGCGGACACCATGAACAGCGGCAGCAGGCTGTGCACCAACTCGGACGATACATCCATCAGCAGGCTGACAAAGCCGAGCGCCCAGATGCTTCGGGGCAGATGCGGCCGTTTGGGAGGGGACTCAGGCGCCATCGCGTTTCCCGTGCTGAAATTCATCGACGGGAAAACTGTACACCAGTAATAGTGGCAATGCAGTGGAAAAGGGACGGCCGTTGCCAAATATCAGCAACGACAGAAAAGCCGCAGGCGGAAGCTTGCCTCCGCCTGCGATGTGGCGCAGGTTAAGGCACCAGGCGCGTCAGGCCGCCCATGTACGGCCGTAGTGCCGCCGGAATTTCGACGCTGCCATCGGCCTGCTGACAGTTTTCCAGAATCGCCACCAGCGTGCGGCCGACCGCGAGGCCGGAACCGTTGAGCGTGTGCAGCAATTCCGGCCTGCCTTGCGCATTGCGGAAGCGCGCCTGCATCCGGCGCGCCTGAAACGCTTCGCAGTTCGAGATCGACGAAATCTCGCGATACGCATTCTGCGCCGGCAGCCAGACTTCCAGATCGTAGGTCTTGGCGGCGCCAAAACCCATGTCGCCGGTGCACAGCAACACCACACGGTACGGCAGGCCGAGGCGTTCCAGAATTGCGCCGGCGTGGCCGACCATCTGCTCCAGCGCCTCGTATGACTTCTCCGGGTGGACAATCTGCACCATCTCGACCTTGTCGAACTGATGCTGGCGGATCATGCCGCGCGTATCGCGGCCGTAGCTGCCGGCCTCGGAGCGGAAGCAAGGCGTATGCGCGGTCAGCTTGATCGGCAGTTCGTCGGCGGAAACGATTTCGCCGCGCACGGTGTTGGTCAGCGTCACTTCCGCGGTCGGGATCAGGTACAGCGCCTCGTCCTCGCCTTCCTGCCCGCCCTTCTTGACCGCGAACAGATCGGCCTCGAACTTCGGCAGCTGGCCAGTGCCCAGGAGCGTATCGCCATTCACGATGTACGGCGTGTAGCATTCGGTGTAGCCATGCTCGCCGGTCTGCACGTCCAGCATGAACTGCGCCAGCGCCCGGTGCAGCCGCGCAATGCCGCCCTTCATCAGCGAGAAACGCGAGCCGGTCAGCCTAGCCGCGGTATCGAAATCCAGCCCCAGCTTTTCGCCGACATCGACGTGATCCTTGATCTCGAAATCGAAGCTGCGCGGCGTGCCGACCCTTTTCACCTCGACATTGCCGCTTTCATCCGTTCCAACCGGCACCGATTCATGCGGCAGGTTCGGAATGCTTTGCAGGAAATCGTTCATTTTCGCCTGCACCGCGCCGAGCTGGGTTTCGTTTTCCTTCAGCCCGTCGCCGATGCCGGCCACCTCGGCCATCACCGCCGACGTATCCTCGCCCTTGCCCTTCAGCATGCCAATCTGTTTCGACAGCGAATTGCGTTTCGCCTGCATCTCCTCGGTGCGGGTCTGGATCAGCTTGCGCTGCGTTTCAAGCGCATTGAACGCTTCGGTATCGAGTTCGAATTTGCGCGTCGCCAGCCGTTCGGCGGCAGCGGCAATGTCCTTGCGGAGAAGCTGAAGGTCGATCATGGGAATTCTGCTGTAGGTTATGCGAAGGCGACATTGTAGCAAGCCGGCACGCCAGCGGCGAATCAAGCATTTGTTTTATCGCAAAACTCCGGTTCCGCCGATGGCACAAACACCGTATCGCCTTAACGCAGGCTGGTTGCCTGCACCGTCATTCCTGCGCGGCTGAAATCCAATGCCGTGGGGTTGCTCATTCTGGCGCCGCATCTCAGGATGAACGCCGCCGAGCGCACCTGCCTGCGCTGGAGCGCGATACCGACTTGCTCCCGACAGCCAATTCCATCACCGGTGCAATACAAGCAAAAAAAACGGGGGTATATAGTCAAAACAAGCCGCTAGGCCTCTATTTTGCTGGCTGCTTTTAAATACTGGACGGAGTATATATTTCAGCCTTACTGACCGAAAATTCACTTAAGTCAGTTATTTTCGACTCCCGTAGCCCTCTCAGCCGAATTATGCGCGTCAAAACGCGGGGGTATCACTCAAAATCAACTTTTTAGCGAGATGTTTACAGGCAAACTCAAATATACCCACCGCAGTATGACTAACACGAGTTACTTTTTGCCCGGATTCCGGCCGCCATTGTTGCCTGCCATGCCCGCCTCGCGATCGAGTTCGCGCAAATGCGCCAGCTTGTCGGCGATCTTGCCTTCCAGCCCGCGCGGCGTAGGCTGATACCAGCCCGGCTCGCGCATGCCGCCCGGCAGATAGGTTTCGCCGGCGGCGTAGGCTTGCGGCTCGTCATGCGCGTAGCGGTACAGCTTGCCGTAGCCGAGCTCCTTCATCAATTTGGTCGGCGCGTTGCGCAAGTGCTCCGGCACCGGGCGCGACTTGTCTTTGGCCACGAACGCGCGCGCCGCGTTGTACGCCATGTAAACCGCGTTCGACTTGGCCGCGCAGGCGAGGAAAATCACCGCCTCGGCCAGCGCCAGTTCGCCTTCGGGCGAGCCGAGCCGCTCGTACACTTCGGCCGCGTCCAGCGCCAACCTCAGCGCGCGCGGATCGGCCAGACCGATGTCTTCGGTCGCCATGCGGATGATGCGCCGCGCGAGGTAGCGCGGGTCGGCGCCGCCATCGAGCATCCGCACCAACCAGTACAGCGACGCATCCGGGTTCGAGCCACGCACCGATTTGTGCAGCGCTGAAATCTGGTCGTAGAACGCATCACCGCCCTTGTCGAACCGGCGCAAGGCATCGCCCAGGCATTCCTTGAGCAGTTCGACGTCAACCTCAGTCACCTGCTTTGCCGCCGCCGCACGGGCGACGATTTCGAGGTTGTTCAGCAGCCGGCGCGCATCGCCGTCGGCGCTGGCGACCAGCATCGCGCGCGCTTCGCTGCCGATCTGCAAGCCGCCAAGTTCGCGCTCGCACGCGCGGGAAATCAGCGCATCGAGATCGGCGTCTTCCAACGATTTGAGCACGTACACCGCCGCGCGCGACAGCAGCGCGCCATTGACTTCGAACGACGGGTTTTCGGTGGTGGCGCCGATAAAGGTGAACAGTCCGCTTTCGACGTGCGGCAAGAATGCATCCTGCTGGCTTTTGTTGAAGCGGTGCACTTCATCGACGAACACGATCGTGCGCCGGCCGGAATTGGCGCGGATGATCTGCGCCTGCTCGACCGCTTCGCGGATGTCCTTCACGCCCGAGAGCACGGCCGACAGCGCAATGAATTCGGCCTTGAAGCCGTCGGCCATCAGCCGTGCCAGCGTGGTCTTGCCAACGCCAGGCGGCCCCCACAGGATCATCGAATGCGGTTCGCCCGATTCGAACGCGACCCGCAGCGGCTTACCCGGCGTGAGCAGGTGGCGCTGGCCGATCACTTGCTCGAGTGAAGTCGGTCGCAGGCGTTCGGCGAGTGGCGGCTGGCTCATGGCACAAAGTTTGGCGGCAAAACCATTAGTCTAGCTGATGCGCACCGCATCCGGCCCGACTTTGGCGAATCATGGCAGAAATTCCGGCCTGACATCCTGCTGCAGAAAATCCATGAACGCATCCGGCGCCATCGGCCGGCTGAAAAGATAGCCCTGAATCTCGTCGCAGCAATGCTCGCGCATGAAACTGAATTGTTCCATCGTTTCCACCCCTTCGGCAATCACCCGTTTCTGCAGCGTGTGCGCCAGCGTGATGATCGACAGCGCAATCGCAGCATCATCCTTGCGAGATACGATTTCCCGCACGAACGACTGGTCGATCTTGAGCTTGTCCACCGGCAGTTGCCGCAGGTAGGCCAGGCTGGAATAGCCGGTACCGAAATCATCGATCGACAGCCGCACGCCCAGATTCTTCAGCCGCTGGATCATGTCGAGCGATTTGTCCACGTCCTGAATCAGGATCGATTCGGTCAGTTCCAGTTCCAGGAACTGCGGCGCCAGCCCGGATTCGGTCAGCGCCGATGACACAATCTGTTCCAGATCGCCACGGCGGAACTGGATGGCCGAGATATTGACCCCGACCACCAGCTCCGGCCAGCCCGCCGTCTGCCACGCCTTCGCCTGCCGGCAGGCTTCCTGCAGCACCCAAACACCGATCGGGATGATCATGCCGCTTTCTTCCGCCACCTGGATGAAACGGTTCGGCGGCACCATGCCCAATTCCGGATGCTGCCAGCGAATCAGCGCTTCCGCGCCAATCAGGCGGCCGGTAGCAAGCTCAAGCTGCGGCTGGTAGTGCAGGCGGAATTCACCGTTTTCCAGCGCATGCGTCAAGCCATTGCGGATCAGCAGATGCTCGAGCACATAGTCGTTCATGTCCTCGGCAAAGAAACGGTGCGTGTTGCGCCCGGACTGTTTCGCGTTGTACATCGCCATGTCTGCATTCTTCAGCAGCGTATCGCAATTCAGCCCGTCTTCCGGATAGATCGCGATGCCGATCGAAGTCGAGGTGGACAGGTCGTGATTTTCGACGCGGAATGGCTTGCCAATCTGAGCCAGTATGTCGATGGCCACACTGTTGATCGCATCCAGATCGCCCACGTCAGTCAGCATCACCAGGAATTCGTCCCCGCCCTGCCGGCTGACCGTGTCCGAATCCCGCACGCACTGGCGCAGCCGGTCCGCCACCGCCTTGAGCATCACGTCGCCAGCCGAATGACCAAGCGTGTCATTGATGGTCTTGAAATCATCGAGGTCGAGGAACATCACCGCCACCCGCGTTCGGGTGCGGTGCGCATGCGCGATCGCCTGCTCCAGCCGGTCGTTCGCCAGCATCCGGTTCGGCAGGCCGGTCAATGCATCGTGATACGCCAGGAATTCGATCCGGCTCTGGTTTTCCTTGCTCTCGGTAATGTCGTCCGCGATGCCGATGTAGTACTGCGTGATGCCCTTTTCATCGCGCAAGGCGCTGACTGAAAACCACATCGCGTATTCTTCGCCATTCTTTCTGCGATTCCACAGCTCACCCTGCCAGCGGCCGTCACGCACCAAGGCGCTCCAGAACGACTGGTAGAAATCATGCCCTTGCCGCCCTGAATGGAGAAAACGCGGATTCCTGCCAATGGCCTCGTCCGCCGCATAGCCGGTTATGTGCGAAAACGCCGGGTTGACCGCCACAATGGTCGGACTGACGTCGGTAATCATGATGCCGCTGTGGCTGCTCTCGAACACCTTGGCCGCCAGGCGCAATTCTTCTTCGGCTTTCTTGCTGTCCGTCACATCGACGGCCATGCTGATGGCTGTTTGCCGCCCGTCGTCAAGCACGGTCAGCGGCGTCGAAACGAAATACCAGATGCGCTGCGAACCGTCCTTGCAGAGAACCGCATACTCGTTGCTGATCCACTTGCCGCCGCTGCCAAAAACAATCTGGCTGCTGTCCTTCGCGAGGGACGCCTGCCGCGCGCAGGCCTTCTCGATCCATGCCGACATCGTCGGAATATCTTCAATGGTATAACCGGTACTCTCGGTCCACGCCCTGTTCAGCAGCAGTATCTCGCCATCATCGGCGCGAATCTGCAACGGGAATGGCGCCAGTTCGGCAACCATGCGGAAACGAGCCTCGCTTTGGCGCAACGCCATTTCAGCCTGCCTGCGCGACGTCTCACGATCAAAATTATCCAGCGCAAAACTGATGCCCCTGGCCATATCGGCCAGCAGATTGACGACCTCCTCATCAAATGCTTGCACCGCCTCGCTATATACCGCCAAGACCGCATATACACCGCCAGCACGGATTATCGGGAAGGTCGCTACCGAGTTCAGCCCGTACCGGATGGCTTTCTCACGCCATGGCGCGGCCGATTCAGCATGCTGGAAATCATTGTTCACCACAATGCGTTTTTCGCGGTAGGTGGTGCCAACCGGTCCCTTGCTCTCGACCGCTCCATCGGCTAACAGAACGACTATTTCATCCAGATAGGCCGTGGCCTTTCCCGCCATTGCCAGCGGAACGATTCTCTCTTTAGCAGAGTCGACCCCGCCGACCCATGCCAGCGCCATGCCACCAAGCTCGACCGCCGTGTCACAAACCTGCAGCAAAAGGGGCGCCTCATCTTCCAGCCGCATGATCGCGCCATTGATGACGCTCAGCGCCCGCAAGGTTTTCGTCAACAGCAATTCCCTCGCCTCTTGCGCCTTGCGCTCGCTGATATCGCGCACGATGCTCTGGACGAATACGCCATTTTCCGTTTTGATTGAACGCGTGCTTACCTCGACCGGGAACACGCTGCCATCACTGCGCACATGGCGGCCTTCAAACAGAATATTGCCATGCAGCACCATCTGCTGCCACTGCTCGTTCATGGCCAGCCAATCATCCTGAACCCTCAAAATATGGATATGACTGCCAATCAGTTTTTCACGCGAATAGCCGTAGGCGATTTCGGCCCGATCATTCGCTTCAACGATCACGCCATTTTCATCCATCAGAAGAATGATATCGTTCGCGTATTTGCTCAACAGCGCGTAATGTCTGTCCAGCGCCTGCTGCCTGAGTTCTGCCTGCAGGTTTGCAGTCTGATACTGCGCACGCTTTTGCCGCCACCAGAAATACAGCGACAAAGCCCCCACCATCATCAGCAACAACGCAGTCATCGTGATGCTAGATGCCGCCTGTTGCAGCGGCTTGAAAATTTCATCCTGATCAACCTTGGCCACCATGCTCCAGTCCGTGCCCGGAATACCGATCGCATAACCCAGCACCGGCACGTCACGATAATCGTTTCCGTACACGATGCCAAGATCTCCCGACAGCACCTTGGCCGCCAGCATCTGCGGATTTTGCGCAATGCTGTATGTCTTCATCGCCTCGCCCTTGCGATGGCGCAACTCGCCGAAAAACTGGAGCTCGTCACCATCGCGCCTGAATACGACCGTTTCTGCGCTGGTGCTGTCCGTTGGCCATAAGTGAATTAACGGAAACAGGTTCAAATCGGGATTCATTTCCAGCAGCAGCAAGCCGGAAACCGGCCCTCCCACGCCAGCGGGCAACAACGGGGCTATCACATGCAGACTGGTTCGACGCCCGCCATCATGCTGTTCGTGCCAATGTATCTTCCCTGCCACCGGTTTCTTCAGAGCGATTGCCTGCTGTATTTCCGTCCGCAAATGGTCGGCTTCCAGTGGACTCCCTCCGGTTGACATCCGCATCACGCCATCGCGATCGACCAGCGCCAGATCGCCATACGGAAAACTCTGGCGCAGTGCCGCCAGACGGACTCTGATCCACTGTTCGTCCGCCCCTTTGCGCCAGCCGGTCCTTGACCACTCATCAAAACGGGATGCCAGATGGGAACCGTTGCCGGAAACATGCGCATAATTCATGCTCTGCTTGAGCCAGCCGTCGATTTGCTCAGCCTTCAGCGTCGCAATGGCGGCCAGATTCTGTTCAATCTTGCGCGATTCGCTGCGCTTGACATTCTCGAACACGACGTAGCCGCCGCAGGCAACCGCAATCACCATTACCAGCAAGTACGCGACCGATAAGCGCCAGGTGGCCCGGCCAATATTGCGCTCGCCTGCCTGTGCAAAAGAATCGCTGGCATCCGACTGCCAGGAGCGCAGCAGAAGATAGAGCGCGACCGACATCGCGCCGATGTAAAACAGGCCCTTGAATATTTCCAGTTGACCGCGAATGGCGGCATTGCCCACCAGCAGATCCAGCACGCTGCCGGAAAATATGATCCATACGGCCGAAACAATCAGATACGCCAGCACATAAAATAATGCCTTGCGTCTGCCATTCATCCGCGAGTTGCTCTGTCCGGCATCGGTCATACCGCCTCCTGCACCTATTCAAGCAAGGCAAGGCTAGCAGAATTCCGGCGGCGCAGCGCCGTCAGGACAGATGCCCAAAGTGCTATTTGACAAACATTTGACACATGACAAAAGGCAGACTTGGGACATGCTCAATTTCTGCGGCAAACCGTTAATAATACCAAAGCAAAAATAGGCGTTTGCATGACCGCGGTGAGCTTCCTAACGCCGTGACTCAAAATCTGGGGCACACCAGAACATCAGGCGCTGGCGACCGGGGCAAATCATGTTACAGCATGAATGATGTGCAATATCCTGATGCCGCTTTTGTGCGGTGCAACATCGTGGGCGGAAACTTTCCTGCCGGTGAAACAACAATTTCAAGAAGGCACATATGAAAATAACTGACTGGAAAATCGGTGCCCGACTAGGGGCAAGCTTTGCCATCATCCTGCTGATCATGATCATCATGGCGGCACTAGGCATCAACCGGCTAGCCGTGGTCAATCAGGCATCAACCGACATGGCGGAGAACCGTATTCCCAAATTGCTGCAAGTGCAGGAAATCCAGGAGCAGCTCAATACCATGTCGCGTGCCGTGCGTAATGCGCTGCTGCTCAAAAATGACAGGGAAGGTATGAAGAAGGAGAGCGCGCGCATTTATGAAGCGCGCAAGGTGATTGCGACGACATTCGACAAACTGGACAAGTCGATGGTGACCCCAAAAGGACGGGAACTGATCAAGGCCACCATCGAAAAACGGATGGTATATGTTGCCTCCCTAGACAAGCTTCTCAAGCAGATCGAAGAAGCCAGGCACGAAGAAGCAATGAGCCATATGTTCGGCGACTTCCGCAAGGCACAGTATGCATATCTTGCTCAGCTAGAAGCCTTCCAGAAGTATCTGGTCGATGCCATGAATAAGGGCAACAAGGAAGCCGACGATAACTATGCCATGGCGCGCATGCTGCTGATTGCGATGACCGTAACTGCCGTTGTCGTCGGCATCCTGGTGGCGCTCTTTGCCACGCGCTCGATCACCCGCCCGCTGGACGAAGCGGTCAAGGTGGCGGAAACCGTGGCTTCCGGCGATTTGACGACACGCATCGACGTCAAATCGAAAGACGAAACCGGTCAGTTGATGCAGGCGCTGAAAAACATGAACGACAGCCTGATCAACATTGTCGGCCAAGTGCGCACCGGCACCGACACAATAGCCACCGCCTCAGCGCAGATTGCCGCCGGCAACCAGGATCTGTCATCGCGCACAGAGGAACAGGCCAGTTCGCTGGAAGAAACCGCATCTTCGATGGAAGAACTGACCTCGACCGTGCGCCAGAACGCGGACAATGCGCGGCAGGCGAACCAGTTGGCGGTGACGGCATCCGATGTTGCGGTCAAGGGC
>JAGTRJ010000020.1 GCA_018261755.1 Burkholderiaceae bacterium | reverse complement strand
AAAACCGTATCGTAGTGAATGATCGAAAAATCGATCATTTTCACTTGCTTGGTGGAAGCTAAATTCTCGAGATGGTGGGAAATGTACCCTGCAAGGGTTGGCCCGGTTTCTGCTGCTGCACTCATGATCGGTTCTTTAACAAAAATAAAATGTAGCTTTTAAGCGCAATGGCAAGCCCCAGCAGGAAATACACCCAACTGACTTCGCGGTAATACCAGACCGAAGCAACCATCAGCACAATGGTCAAAATGACCTTCGCCAATTCCAACCCAAGGAAAACCCCAAGGCTTGCCTGCCCCGAACCGCTTTCCACCAGCCTGTTGTAACCAAGCATGAAAAGCACGTTCGGCACCACGCAGCTCATCGTTCCCAGCAATGCGGAAATGCCTGCCACTTCGCCGCCGATAACCACCGCCAGCGCGACATACACCAAGGCCGCGGCCAACTGCCAAACCACAATGCGCGCCATAGGCTGTCCTTACTATTGCGAATTTTGCAATGAAACTGCGCAAAATTCAGGCTTTTCCATCTCTTGCTGCGACAAACTTTTTTTGCGTGTGCAAACTCAAACCCTAAAATTGTACCGTCGGCTTATGACGCAGTCAACGAAACTTTGAGGAAAATCAAAACAATTTCAGCCAATTGAGCAAAATTTCAAAATGTCTGTTTTTTGCCATATTTGCGACATTTATGACAAAAAACCACATTATTTCGCGCAAAAAACATTAACAACAACCATCTTCGCAAGAAGCATGCCTTGAAAGTGTTTGCTTTTTTGTGGCTTATATGCACAAGCGGCGTATTTTCGATGCGAAAAAACGCCGCTTACTTCGTTTTTATTTCTTGTCGGGAACGTACGGATTGCTGCGGCGCTCATGACCGATGTTCGAGGTCGGGCCATGGCCAGGAATGAACTGCACATCGTCGCCCAGCGTGTACAAATTAGTACGAATCGAATTTTCCAATTCCTTGAAGCTGCCTTTAGGCAAGTCGGTGCGGCCAATCGAGCCGGCAAACAGCACGTCGCCGGTGATCGCCACCTTCGTCCCCGGATGGAAAAACGCGACGTGCCCCGGCGAATGGCCCGGGCATTCATATACATTCAGCGTTTCCTCACCGACCGTGACCGTATCGCCCTGCTTCAGCCAGCGATCCGGCGTAAACGGCTCTCCTGCCGGCAAGCCCCACATGCGGGTTTGCGCGGTCGCCAGCGATTCGAGCAGCCATGCGTCGGCCTCATTCGGCCCCTCAATCGGCACGCCAAACTGGCTGGCCAGCGTCTTGGCAGCGCCGCAGTGGTCCAGATGACCGTGCGTGACCAGCACCTTTTCCAGCGTCAGCCCCTGTTTTTCCAGGGCGGCGACTATGCGCGGCACGTCGCCGCCCGGGTCGACCACGGCGGCCTTGTTGGTTTTTTCATCCCACATGAGGGTGCAGTTTTGCTGAAACGAGGTAACGGGAATAATCTGGAATTTCATGGATACCTGCCTTGGTGAAAAAGGGTGGATCAAATGGACAAAGCCTTGATTATGCGTGAATTTACGCTTATCGGGCTATTTTCTGCGGATTTTTTATACCAGCCTGCACAGCACGGCTGCCAGCAGGCAAAACCGGCCCGCCCGCTTGATTTGCACGCAGCGCAGACGTTGCGGCAACGGAAATGATTTGACCGCATATGCCATCAGCACCATCCTGCCGTCAGCCATTGAACCGATTTCAAGACTCAAGCGCGCATGAGCCACGAAAGGGCAAGGCATAAGTCGCTGGCAGAGCGGCCAAAATAACTGACCGAGCATCGCGTTTCGGTCATTAAGCCATCAAAACATACTCCCGCCTGTATTTAAAAACGGCCAGCAAATACGTGGTCCAGCATACGGTTTTGGTCATATACCCCCCCGTAATTTTGACATGCCTGGACTGACTGCTGTATCAGTTCCGACGCAGCCTCAGCGCAAACATCGCTAGCAAGGGCACGCGCCGTGCCATTTGAAAGGTTCAGCAGCGCAAAATGACTAACCGCCCTTGCCCGGTTGGCGCAGCTGAACCAGCCACCAATCCGTCAGCCAGCGGCATGACCGCAAATCACGCGGTTACTGGACGCATTCGCGTTTTTTCTGCTCGGGGAAATCAGCCAGAATCCGGTCGAGCGCCTGCGCCGTGGCCGGTTCCAGTTCGCGTAATTGATAGGCAACCTTGCTGGTCGAAACACTGCGAGCGCCAACGCGCGCGCTGCGCACACCCCGCTGGTTCAGGCTAGCCAGATAGGCCCTGGCTGCGGCTTCCGTCTTGAATACGCCGAGCGAGATGCCCCAGCGCAAAGCCGAGTTATCCTGAATGATGAACAGGCTGGTGACGCCCAGCCGGCGCAATTCGGCCGCTTTCTTGTCCGCGCCAGCTTTGCTGCCCTGCGATGGGATGAATACCATGTGGCTGGCCACTTCGCGCACATTGCGCCGCGATTGCCGCTGACCGAGCGCCAGCGTGGCCAGGCGCGGCTCGATGCGCTTGATGTCTGTCACAGCAAATTCGCCCACTTCGACACAGGCGATTTTGGCCGCCGGCGCTGGTGGCGCAGGTGGTGCTGCCACCGGAGTTGGCGTTGGCGCCGTCGCGGCGGCAGGCGGCGCGGTTGCGACCGGCGCGACCGAAGCCGAAGCCGGGACCGCTATAGAAGCTGATGACGCTGACGGTGCCACCGATGCCGCCGGCGACGGCGCGGCTGGCTTGCTGCCAGGCGGCTGCAACCGGATTTTGTCGGCATTGAGCTGGTTCGCCATCCGCAGCGGTTCATTCTTGTGCGTGAACATCGAATCCAGATAGCCCAGGCGAAACGCCAGCAGCGCGCCGTTCGCCATCAAAAAAAGCCAGAAAAACAGTCTCAGGAACACGTCACACCCAGTAAATCAGCCGGCCTGCGCAGCCGTATGCAGGCCCATCAGCACCAGATTATCGACGATCCGGTGCGCAACGGATAGATGCGGCGCAACCGACGCAGCCGCGCCACCCGACAGCACGCACAACACACTGCCGCAGCGTTTCGCATGCAACGCCGCCGCATGTTCAATCGCACCAATTTGCGCCGCTATGCAACCGCTGGCAATCGCATCGTTGGTGTTGTCGGCAAATGGCGTGAATCTCAGGCTATCTTGCGCAACTTGCGGCAAATGCGCCGTATTGCGAGCCAGCGACGCCGCCATCAAGCCCAGCCCAGGCAAAATCATGCCGCCGACAAAGAGGCCGTCGGGCGTGACGGCATCGACCGTGGTGGCCGTGCCACAGGTAGCAACGATCAACGGCTGCCCCGGAAACAGTGCGCGCGCGCCGATTACCGCGGCAAACCGGTCGCACCCCAACTGCGCCGGATTGCGGTAGCCATTGCGCACGCCGGCCTGCTCCGGCGCGGAAGCGAACCATTCGACTGAACCGGCAGGCAACCCGGCCAGCAATTTTTCCAGTTGGCTGCGCCGCGCCTTGCCGGCAACATTTGAAATCAGCGCGCGCGAAATCGCGCGTTCGCGCCATTCCGTTTCAAGCTGCGCGATATCCGCCAGCGCCACCGCACCGTTCGCCCGCCACTCCCCGAGCGCGTCGCCGGTGATGGCCCATTTGATCATCGTGTTGCCCGCATCGACCAGCAGCAGCATAGCCTATCCCTTCGTGTACTGACGCAAAGACACATCCCCGGCCGCGACCTCAATCGCCACCCGCAGCACAGCCGGGCGGCACAGCGCAGCAATGCGTTGCGGCGGAAGCAATGGAATCATCCGGTCATTGTAGCGGCATTGTGCGCGTGAATTGCAGCAATCTGCGCCGCATCCTGTTGTTTTCGAATGAAAATCGGTGATTTTGCGGCGGCGGCCGTTGTTTGTACGCATATAATTTACTGGTCAATCACCGGGCCAACACCCGTTCCCGATTATTTTTTGCCGCGCCAGCGCCGTTGCGAATGCCCCACCCCGAACCGGACATGCCTAGGCTGAATGTCAGCCATGATGCCAGCGATGGCGTCAGCGTCACCGCCAGCGGCTGCTGGCAGGTGCATGCGCTGGCATTGCCCGGCGTGATGCCGGCGCTGATGCAGCGCATCGCGCTGCCAGATCCGTCCGCGGCTCGCTGGGATTTGACCGGCATCGAGGCGCTCGACCATATCGGCGCACAGTGGTTTTGGAATGCCTGGGGCAAGAAACGGCCACCGCGCCTGATGCTGGCGCCGTTGCAGGAAGGCCATTTTCACCGGATCGAGCAGGCGGGCGAACTGACGCTGCCGGCAGAACCGGGCCGCACCTTGTCGCTGGCGCTGCTGTGGCATTGGGCAGACCGGTTCATCCACCATCTGTTTGGCCTGACGATGCTGATCGGCCAATTGGTGCTGGACATCGCGCAACTCGCGCGCCAGCCGCAACGCGGGCCGTGGAAGGAAATCTCGGCCAACGTGTTCCATGCCGGCTATCGCGCGCTCGGCATCACCGCGTTGGTCGGCTTTTTGATCGGTATCGTGCTGTCCTACCTGTCGTCACAGCAATTGCACACCTTCGGCGGCGACATTTTCATCGTCAACATCCTCGGCATGAGCATCATCCGCGAACTGGGGCCACTGCTGGCCGCGATCCTGGTTGCCGGCCGTTCCGGCTCATCGATTACCGCCCAGATAGGCGTGATGCGCGTGACCGAGGAACTGGATGCGATGCTGGTGATGGGGCTGCCGCATGGCTTCAGACTGATCATGCCGAAAGTGATTGCGCTGGCTCTGGCGATGCCGCTTTTGGTCATCTGGACCGATGCGATGGCGCTGCTCGGCGGCATGGCGGCGGCGCATCTCGAACTGGGCCTGTCACCCATCTATTTCCTGCAAAAGCTGCCAAGCGCAGTGCCGCTGGCGAATTACTGGATTGGCCTCGGCAAAGGGCTGGTGTTCGGCACGGTGATCGCGTTGATTGCCTGCCATTTTGGCTTGCGCATCCAGCCGAACACCGAAAGCCTAGGACACGGCACGACAATTTCGGTAGTCACGTCGATTACGCTGGTAATCCTGGCCGACGCGGTCTTTGCCATCATCTTTAGCGGCGTGGGGTTCCGATGAATGCCGCCATCCATCCGCCCGTGATCCAGATTGACCAGCTGCGAACGCAGTTTGGCGACCATGTGGTCCATCAGGATCTCGATCTAAGCGTGAACCAAGGTGAAATCCTGGCGCTGATCGGCGGTTCCGGCTCGGGCAAGACCACGCTGCTGCGGCAGATAATCGGGCTGGAAACCCCGGCCAGCGGCAGCGTGCGCGTGTTCGGACAGGATATCGGCCAGGCGAGCAGCGAACAGATGCAGACGCTCCGTCACCGCTGGGGCATGCTGTTCCAGCACGGTGCGCTATTTTCTGCCTTGACGGTATTCGACAATGTCGCGCTGCCGATGCGCGAATTGCGCACGCTGCCGGAAGACCTGATCCGCGACGCGGTGCTGCAAAAACTGCACATGGTTGGCCTGTCGCCCGCCGATGCGCAAAAGATGCCGGCCGACCTGTCCGGCGGCATGGTCAAGCGGGTTTCGCTCGCGCGCGCGATCGCGCTCGAACCCGAATTGCTGTTTCTGGACGAACCGACCGCCGGGCTGGATCCGCACCTGTCGGACAGTTTTGTCGAACTGATTCAATCACTGCATCAGGCGATGCAACTGACGGTGGTGATGGTAACGCACGATCTGGACACGATTTTCGCGCTGGCAACGCAAATAGCAGTGCTAGCCGATCGGCGGGTGGTGGTGAAGGACACACCCGACAAGGTTGTTGCTTTCGCCCATCCATTCATCGAACAATATTTTCTGGGCGACCGCGGACGGCGGGCACTGGCCGGCATGCATGCGGCTGGCGGCGGCTCAAGCCCAACTTGATGGGACAAGAATATGGAAAACAAATCTCATGCGCTGATAGCCGGCCTGTTCACCATCCTGCTGGCGGCAGCGGCGGTATGGATGGGCATCTGGCTGAATCGCGATCGAGTGCAGCGGGTGCCATATGAAATCGCCACAAGGCTATCGATTCCGGGCCTGAATCCGCAGGCAGCGGTACGCTATCGCGGACTCGACGTCGGCAAGGTCGATAAAATCGCGTTCGACCCGAAGTCGCCCGGTCAAATTCTGATCAGCATCAGCATCAACCCGGATACGCCGATTACGCAATCAACCTATGCAGCGCTCGGCTACCAGGGCGTGACCGGCATTGCCTACGTGCAGTTCGACGACGATGGCAGCAAGCCTGAACTCGTTCCCAGCTCGAAGGACAACATCGCACGCATTGAAATGCGGCCCAGCGTGTTCGACAATCTGCAAACTGGCGGGCAGGCGCTGCTGGAGCAGACGCGCGTCCTGGCCGACCGGCTGAATGCGCTGCTGGACGAACCGAACCGCAAGGTCATGCTGGCTGCTTTCCACGATGTCAGCCAGGCAGCCAAGAAACTGGAAACGATTCCGAAGCAGCTGGAACCGACCATGACGCAGTTGCCAGCATTCGCCAGCGAAGCGCGGCAGGCGATGGCATCGATCAACGCGCTATCAAAGGAAATCGGCGAATTGAGCCACAACGTGAACGCCGACACGATGCCGAAAATCAACCGGCTGAGCAGCGAACTGCGCAGCACCGCACATCAGCTTGAACGCACGGTCGAACAAATCAACCGGCAACCGCAAAGTCTGTTGTTCGGTTCGCCCGGCGCAACACCGGGGCCGGGCGAAACCGGGTTTGCCGCATCAGAGGGAACAAAATGAACCAACTGAAAAAAACATTTCTGGCGCTGCCCGTCCTGCTGGCGGCCATCCTGCTGACCGGTTGCGCGAGTTCGCCGCCAGCAGCGCAGTACGATTTCGGGCCGTTGCGCCTGTCGGCGGCCGAACGTCTGGCGAAGCTGCCCGCGGTGCGTCTGGCCGACATCGACGCACCCGCGTGGCTTGACGGCAGGGCGATGCATTACCGGCTGGCCTATGCCAACGAGCAGCAAGTGCGGCAGTTTGCACACAACCGCTGGCAGATGCCGCCGCCGCAATTGTTCAGCCAGCGGCTCAAAATGCGCCTCGTCGAAGCAGGCGGACTGGTGCTGTCCACAGCCGACAGCGGACAGGCCGTGCCTGTACTGCGAATCGAAATGACCGATTTCATCCAGGTATTCGACAGCGAATCACGCAGCTGGTCGCGGGTAACGATTCGCGCCTCGCTGTTCAACGGCCGCACGATTCTGGCGCAAAAAAATTTCGCGCGCGATTTGCCGGCAACAACAGCTGATGCAGCCGGCGGTGCGCGCGCGCTGGCCGACGCCAGCGATCAGGCCATCGGCGATCTACTGTTGTGGCTGGCAGATCAAGCCTCTCGCAAATGATCGACCAGCAGGACAAGGCTAACGGCTCGCGCGCTTCATATTTTTTCCGCGCCAGCCTGCTGGCCTGGCTGCTGCTGATCGTCTACGCCAGCTGGTACCCGTTCACCGGCTGGCGTGATATCGGCGTGCCACCGCTGGCTTACAGCTGACCAATGTCGCCGCCTATCTGCCGCTCGGCCTGCTGGCGGTCTTTGCGCTGCATCCGCTGCAAAAAGGCGTGCGCGCGGCGCTGATTTCGATCGCAGGCTGTGCTGCTGTGTCAGCGCTGATGGAAGCGATGCAAACCTGGCTGCCAAGCCGCGTGCCATCGAATCTCGATTTGCTGACCAACGTCACCGGCGCGGCCATCGGCGCGGCCGTCGGCATGCTGCTGGCACCGAGCTTCGTCGATCAGGGCCGCTTCCATCTGCTGGGAAAACGCTGGTTCCGTCATGATTCTAGCCGCGCAATGATCCTGCTGGCGCTGTGGCCGCTGGCGCAAATTTATCCACAATCCTGGCTGTTCGGTCATGGCCAGGTGCTGCCGGGAATATCCGTCTGGCTGTCCGACTGGCTCTCTGAACCGTTCGATCTGGGCGCCTTGCTTATGCACAGCATTCACCTGCACATCACGCACATCTGGCAGTTCTGGCTGCTGGAAACCATCATCACCGCCAGCGGATTAACCGGCGCCCTGCTCGCGCTGTTGTGCCTGCTGCGCCGTAGCGCGCCGCGGATAATGCTGACGGGCGGCCTGCTGGCATTGGCGATCGGAGTCAAATCACTCGCCTGTGCATTGTTTTTCACGCCGGACAATGCGTTCGTCTGGCTGACGCCGGGCGCACTTGGCGGCTTGCTAATCGGAGTATTGATGGTGGCCGGGCTGTCATTCGCGCCCGCCATCGTGCAGCGCCGGCTGGCGGCATTTTCGCTGCTGCTATGCCTGATGATGGTCAACCTGACACCGGCCAATCATTATTTCATCGTTACGCTGCAAGCTTGGTCGCAGGGCAAGTTCCTGAATTTCAACGGCGCAGCGCAATTCTTCGCCCTTTGCTGGCCGTTCGTTGCGCTATATTTCCTGCTGCAACGGCTGCACCATTCGCCATTGAATGATCCAGGCAGCAGCGATTGAGCCACACTGGAAACCATCGCGAACACCGGAAGGCCGGACGCACGAAACCGACACCGCACAACACAGCCATCCGGGCACGCAACCGGTTTTCGGCGATAATACGACGGTGTATCATGGCTACCCCGATGGCGCAGCACCTTTTTGCGGGAGGTTCATCATGGGCAAGAAAATGGCAACCGGGCATCATCTGTTCTTTTGCGCCAATGAGCGCGACAGTGGCAAATGCTGCCTCAACAAGCATTCAAAAAAAGTGCAGAAACATGCGAAGAAACGGGTCAAGGAGCTGGGGCTGAAAGGCGACGAGAAAATCCGCATCAACCAGACCGACTGCCTCGGATTGTGCGGCAGCGGACCGGTGGTGGTGGTCTATCCAGAAGGTGTCTGGTACAGCTACCAGGATAACGATGACATCGACCGCATCGTCGAGCAGCATCTGCTCGGTGGAAAGGTCGTCAAGAAACTCGTGATTTGAGAATTTCTGCCGGAGTATATTTGAAAAACATCAGGTTCCGCCGAGAGTTCTGCGGCTATTCAGAAATACACCGCCCAGTATATTTTCCGGCCCAAATCACCCTGCCGGCCCGGCCGCAGGCAATTCGGGAACATTGAACGCATGAACCGTCATACCAAAATCTTTTTCCTTGCCGGCGCTGCCGGGCAAATCGAATGCGCGCTCGACCTGCCGGAAAACGCGCCGCGCGGCATTGCATTAATAGCCCATCCGCATCCGCTGTATGGCGGCACGATGGACAACAAGGTCGTGGCCACGCTCGGGCGCGCCTTCGTTGGCGTCGGCTTTGCGGTCGCGCGGATGAATTTTCGCGGCGTCGGTCAGACGCAAGGGCAGCATGATCAGGGTCGCGGCGAAACCGACGACATGGCGCTGCTGTTGACATACATGAAACAGCAGTATCCGGGCTTGCCTGTCGTGCTCGGCGGGTTCTCGTTTGGCACCTTCGTCCAGGCCAGCCTGCAGCAACGGCTGACCGAGCAGGGCGAACCGGCCGAACGGCTGATCCTGATCAGCGCCACCGCCGGCAAATGGTCGCCGCCGCCGGTGCCGGCCAACACCATTTTGGTGCAGGGCGACATGGATGACACCATCCTGCTCAAGGACGTGCTCGACTGGGCGCGGCCGCAGGATATTCCGGTCATCGTCGTTCCCGGCTGCGACCACCTGTTCAACCGCAAGCTGCATCATCTGCGGCAAATTGTGACCGACACCTGGCGCGCCTGATTTTTCCTTATGCAACCCGGATGCGGCCTGGCCGCTCCAGCACTATCAGATGACGATGAAAAAATTCTACGCTTTTGCTGTTGCCCTCTTTCTGTTCATGACCTGCGCACAGGCGCAAATGCCACAGGCACCGGCTGTTGCCGCGAAATCCTGGCTGCTGCTGGATCTGAACAGCGGCCAGATGCTGGCTTCGCACGATCCGCACGCGCGGGTCGAACCCGCGTCGCTGACCAAGCTGATGACGGCTTATATCGTGTTCGGCGCCATCCGCGACAAGAAGCTCGACCTGAACCAGACCGTCAGCGTGTCGGAAAGGGCGTGGAAGGTGGACCGCAGCAGCTCGAAAATGTTCATCGACCCGAAAACACCGGTCAAAATCAACGATTTGCTGCTCGGCCTAATCGTGCAGTCCGGCAACGATGCCGCGGTCGCGCTGGCGGAGGCGGTTTCCGGCAGCGAGGAAGCGTTCGTCGTGCTGATGAATCGTGAAGCGGCACGGATGGGGATGAATGCAAGCCGCTTCGCCAATCCGCACGGCTTGCCGCACAAGGACAATTATTCGACCGCGTACGATCTGTCGCTACTGTCAGCGCACCTGATCGCCGACCACCCCGAGTTCTACAAGATGTATTCAACCAAGGAATTCACCTACAACAACATCAAGCAGCCGAACCGCAACCGGTTGCTGTGGCTTGACCCGACCGTCGATGGCTTGAAGACCGGCCATACCGAAGGCGCCGGCTACTGCCTGATCGCTTCGGCCAAGCGCACCGCCGGCACCGGCGAGCGGAGGATGCTGACAGTGGTAATGGGTACGTCGTCCGACCAGATGCGCGCGCAGGAGAGCCTGAAACTGCTGAACTGGGGCTTCCGCAATTTCGACACTTTAAAACTTTACCCGCGCAACCATACGCTGGCCTCGCTCGAAGTCTGGAAAGGCTCGAAGGGCGAAGTGCGCGCCGGCTTCAAGCGCGAAACCTACATCACCGTGCCGAAAGGCGTGGCGTCGCGCATGAAACCGGTACTCGAATACCGCGAACCACTGCTCGCGCCAATCCAGGATGGCAGCCGCGTGGCAACGCTAAAGATGCTGGTCGATGGCAAATCGGTGGCTGAACTGCCGGTGGTCGCGCTTGAATCGGTCAACCATGCCAGCGTTTTCGGCCGCGCGTGGGATTCGATGCGCTTGTGGATCAAGAAATAGGAGAAGAAGCGATGATGGAAACGCGTTCAATTTGCGGCACGGAAGTCGTGATCGAATATCCGAACGACTTCCCGATCAAGATCATGGGACTGGCTCAAGACAGCTTCGCCCAAACCATGGTCGAAGTCATTGTGCTGCACGACCCGACGTTCACGGCCGAACGGCTGGAAATGCGCGCCTCGTCACAGGGAAGGTATGTCGGGCTGACCGCCACCGTGCGCGCCACCAGCCGCGAACAGCTCGACAACCTGTATCGCGCACTGACTTCGCACCCGATGGTCAAGGTAGTGTTGTAACCTGACGGCGGTTCGCCAGAATCGAACTGCCGAGCGAAGCAGCAATCATCACCGCCCCCATCACGCCGGTGATGGCTTCCGGCACATCCAGCCCGGCGCCGATCATCATCAGGCCGGCCAGCGCGCCAATCGCCCAGAACGCGCCATGCTCCAGATAGCGGTAGCGAATCAGCGTCCGATTGTGCACCAGGAGTAGCGTGAAGCTGCGCACGAACATCGCGCCCGCGCCAAGGCCGAGCATGATGAAAAATAGGTTGTTGGTCAGCGCGAAGGCGCCAATCACGCCATCGAATGAAAAACTGGAATCGATCAGTTCGAGATACAGGAAACCGCAAATCCCCTGACGCACCATCACCTGATGCTTCACCGCGCCATCATCATCGCCGCCAAGCAGCGCCGCCAACCCCTTGCTCAGGATGTAAGTCACGATGCCCCAGATGCCGGCCTCGATGAATTCACCGCGCAGCGGCGCCTGCAGCAGGCGCGATGCGCCCAGCAAAGCCGCCAGTGTCAGTGCGGCCTCGATCGCTTCCATCTTGCCAAGCCGGGTCAGCGGCTTTTCTATTATGCTCAACCAGTGCTCGGTCTTGTGGCGGGCGACGAAAAAGCTGAAGAACACCATCATCAGGAAAGTCGCGCCAAACGCGGCAATCTGGTGGTGCGCCGATGCCAGGATGCGGCTGTATTCGGCCGGCGAATACATCGCCAGCGCAATCGTGTTCAATGGCCCGATGCCACCGGCGATGCCGACGATCACCAGCGGGAATACCAACCGCATGCCGAATACGGCAATGATGATGCCCCAGGTGAGGAAACGGCGGCGCCAGACTTCGCTCCATGTCTTCAGGATGCCGGCGTTGACCACCGCATTATCGAATGACAGCGAGGTTTCCAGCACTGTCAGGAAGAGCACGGTCATCGCGGCTTTCATGCCGCCGAAGACGAACGCAATTGCCAGCGCGATGACGCAAAAGACCGACGAGCCGGTGAAATACGACAGCGTGTTTTTTTTCATGCCGGCTCTCGCTTGCGCCTTAGTCCGAATTGTTCACGAAACCCAGAATTTGCAGCAGGCTGGTGAACAGGTTGAACAGCGAGACGAACAGGCTGACCGTGGCCATGATGTAATTCGTTTCGCCGCCGCGCACGATCTGGTTCGTTTCGAACAGAATCATGCCTGACATCAACAGCACGAACAGCGCGGAAACGCCGAGTGACATCGCCGGAATCTGCAGGAAAATCGCTGCCAGTGAGGCGAGGAATGCCACCATCACACCAGCGGAGAGGAAGCCGCCAAGGAACGACAAGTCGCGCTTGGCCATCAGCGCATACGCTGACAACGTCAGGAAAATGGCCGCGGTTGCCGCCAGCGCCATCATCACCGTCATGCCGCCATTCGGCAGTCGCAGGTAAAGACCGACGATCGGCCCCAGCGTATAGCCCATGAAACCGGTCAGGGCGAAAGTCCAGGCAACGCCAGCACCGCTAGTGCGGTTACGATTGACCATGTACAACAGACCGAAATAGCCAAGCAGCGTCAGTATCAATCCCGGATACGGCAATTGCAGCACGATGGCCGCGCCGGCCGTCAGCGCGCTAAATCCCAGGCACAGCGACAGCAGCATGTACGTATTACGCAGCACATTGCGCGCCGCATCGTCCATCACGACATTGACGGTAGTCGCTTCTGCCGCATTTGCGCGCCAGGAGTGGTAACGGTTGTCCATCAGTTTTTTCCTTCAAGAATTGGCAAAATCAGATTGCGACCCGGCGCAGCACCGGCACATTGATCGGCTGGATTTCCTTTGCGCGCTCCAGCACGCGGCTGACCACGCGCGATGTGCGCAGCACTGCGCGGTCGATCGCGCTGTTGATGCTGCTGCTGACTTCGCTCACGACCACGTTCGGCAAACCCGGCAGTTTCAAATGAATCTGGCAACGTTTGTCCTTGCCGCCCTTCGGCCCGTTGAGGTCGGTGATGCGCACCGTGACGAAATGGATACTGTCCTGCGTCCAGTTCAGCGCGGAATCCACACTGTCGCGGATGTAGTCGCGCAATGCCTGGCTGGCGTCGATGCCTTTTGCAATGATAGTCGGCGTCATAAATGCTCCTTCGCGTTTACGGTTCCCATCATAAGCAGTTTGACAGCCACAAAAAAGCGAAGATAATTGCACAATAACTTCGAAAAAACAGAACCATGAAAAACAGCAACATCAATTTTCGTCACCTGTACTATTTCTGGGTGGTTGCCAAGGAAGGCGGCGTCACCGCAGCCGCGAAGCGTCTCGGCGTCGCAGTACAGACCATCAGCATGCAAATCGCACAACTGGAACAGTCGCTGGGAAAGTCGCTGCTAGCACCACAAGGACGCAGGCTGGTGCTGACCGAAGCCGGCCAGACGGCGCTTGGCTATGCGGATCAGATATTCCTGCTGGGCGAGCAGATGCAAGAAGCGCTGGCCGACGCCGACCTCGGCAGCAGCATGCGCCTGAATGTCGGCATTTCCGATTCACTGCCCAAACTCACCGCTTACCGCCTGCTGGAAGCGGCATTGCATCTGCCACAAAAAGTGCGGCTGTCATGCCACGACGGCAAATTCGAATCGTTGCTAGCCGATCTGGCGCTGCACAAGTTCGACGTGGTGCTGACTGACCGCCCCGTCAGTTCGACCAGCCTGCGCGTATTCAGCCACCCGCTGGGTGAAGGCCAAATCATGCTGTTCGGTGTTCCCGCGCTGGCCGAACGTTATATATCCGGTTTTCCTGACAGTCTGAATGGCGCGCCCTTGTTGCTGCCAACGCGCAATAATGCGCTGCGAGGCAGGCTCGATCAATGGTTCGAATTACAGGGGGTACGGCCAGAAATCGCCGGCGAGTTTGAAGATAGTGCGCTGCTGAAGACCTTTGGCCGCACCGGCCTGGGGCTGTTCCCGGCCCCTTCTGCGCTTGCGCCCGACATAGAAGCGCAGTTCAACTCGGTACCTGTCGGCGAAATCAGCCAGGTACGCGAACAGTTTTTTGCCATTTCGACCGAACTGAAAATCCGCCACCCGGCGGTCGAAGCCATCCTTGCCAGCGCACGACAGGCACTCTAGGCAAGCAACCCCGTCAGTCTGCGCGAGCGCAGCAATTCGGTAACATCATCAGCCGCCGCCGGCCGCGCAAAATAGTAACCTTGCACGATATCGCAACCATTGTCGCGCAGGAACCGCAACTGTTCGGCCGTTTCCACCCCTTCGGCCACGACCGTCAGCCCCAGACTGTGCGCCATCGAAATGATGGCGACGATGAATGCCTCACCTTCACCAGGCAAATCACGCACGAAACTGCGGTCGATCTTCAATTGATTGACCGGGAAGCGTTTCAGATAGGACAGCGACGAATAGCCGGTGCCAAAATCATCGACCGACAGGCTGACGCCGGCCAGCCGCAATTGCTGCAGGAAACGGATATTGGCATGGACGTTTTCCATCAGGATGCCTTCAGTGATTTCCAGTTCCAACTGCTGCGCCGACAGCCCCGTCTGACTCAGGATCGCATGAATGTCGAGCGCCAGCGAGGCGTCCTTGACCTGACGCGTGGACAAGTTGACCGCCACCCGAGGCGGCGCGATGCCGGCATTGCACCAGACAACCATCTGCTGACAGGCGGTCTGCAATGCCCATTTGCCGATATCGATGATCAATCCGCTTTCCTCGGCCACCGGTATGAATTCTGCCGGGCTGATTGCACCCAGTTCATGATGGTGCCAGCGCAGCAGCGCCTCGATGCCGGCGACCTGCCCATCCGCAAGATTAATCTGCGGCTGGTAATGCAGCGCCAGTTCACCACGCTCTAGCGCGCGACGCAAGTTGATTTCAATCGCCAAACGGCGCTGCGCCACCTTGTCCATTTCAGGCCGGAACGCGGCAAAGGTATTCTTGCCTTCCTGCTTGGCCGAATACATCGCGGCATCGGCCTTGCGGATCAGCGTTTCGCTATCTTGCGCATCAGCCGGAAACATACTGCCGCCAACGCTAGCCGTCAGGAAGAATTCATGCTCCTGATAGCGAAACGGTTCCGACAGCAGTTCGAGTACCCGCGCCGCAATCGTATCGAGATCGATCTCCGCGTCTTCATCCGGCATCAGGATCAGCACGAATTCATCGCCACCCATGCGGCAGACCAGATCCACGCTGCGCAGCGTGGAGGTCAATCTGTTGGCGACCATCCGCAGGATTTCATCACCGCACTGATGCCCCATCGTATCGTTGACCACCTTGAAATTGTCCAGATCAAGCAGGATCAGCCCGACCTGTCCACCGCTATTCTTGGCCGATGCGACCATCGACTCCAGTTCCATGTTGAAAGCACGTCGGTTGGGCAAAGATGTGACCGGATCGGTATAGGCAAGAAAATCGAGTTGGATTTCCGCGCGACTGACGGCCATCCTCATGCGCGACGTGAACAGGTAGACAATCAGCAGCGCGCCCAGCGCGACCGCCATGATCACGGCAACGTGACCCAGCAATCGTTGATAAAACGGCTTCATCATGAAACGCAGCGACACCAAACCGATACGCTCGTCACCGTTGCGGATTTCTTCAATCACGACGAAATGCTGCCATTCGAACCGATGCCCAACCCATTGGCCATGTGCTGGGCTGGCTGCCTCATGTTCTCCCGTGCGCCGGTATTGCGCCAGTATGCTGCCATTGGCGACAAACAACGCCGCCGATTCAACGCTGGGCGCCATATCAAGCGATGACAGAATTTCCTGCGCCGCCTTTTCGTCGCCGAACAATACTGCGGCGTTGCTGTTGCTCGCAATCATTTTCGCCTTGACGATGCCATCGTCAATCCATTCGCTGCGCATCATCATCGACAGGAAAATGATCAGCAGCACGCTCGACAGCAACAGCGCCGAACCGGTCACCACCAAACTGCCGAGCGCTCGTGAATGCCCGCGTCGCAAAAGCTCGATTGTTCGCTGTTCTTTCATCGCACTGTCCTTGCCAGCCGCAACAGTTTCGAACTGAGCACCAGCCCCGCCTGACGTGCTGCGCTCTGATCGATGTCGAACACCATTTTACTGCCGCTCAACGACAGCGCGATCATCGCACCGCCGCGACCGATATCCTCGTCATCAGTCACCGTCAACACACCCGTGCCCGCCAGTTTTTTCCTGATCGCATGCCAGTGATGCCGATCCCGCCGATCAATGAACAGCACGTTGCAATTCACCACCTCCTGCTCCAGCGCACCAAGCACGCGCGTTTTCAGCACCATATTCCTGACCGGCTTGCCGTCCAGCGCGCCCAGCACGTCACGCATGTCGCTGTCAGCGTGAAAACAGATGGTCAATGAATCGGCTGCGTTTGATGTCTTCTTCGGCCACTCGGTAAACAGCGCGAAGTTATAGACGAACGCCGCCTTGAGCGTGTTTTCCTGCACGCTCTGGGCCGCCGCTAGGCACGGCATCAGCCACACCGCAACCAGTGCGCGGCGCAACATTCGTGTCAGTGCCTGTTTCGTCATCATTCAATCAAAAATTGCAGGTTAGTTTCACTCTGAAACTGCGCCCATCCTGTGGCAAAGCAGATTGCAGGAATTCCGGCCCCACGGGATCGGCGTAGCGACGATTCAGCAGGTTATACAGACTGGCCGACACTTCGACCCCCTTGATCAATTTGGACGAAGACAGCGTCAGGTTTGCCAGCGTGTAGCTGCCGACCCGGCTATTCTGCAAGGTCGTCCTCGATGCCACATGCTGTACTTCAAGGCCGGCACGCCACAAATTGCGGTAGAACGGCGTCGACAGATTCATCTTTGCCAGCAGTCTGGGCGCGTTCGCCAGAATTTCTCCGGTCATGTCATCCTTCGCACGTTGCCAGCTGACACTGGTGCGCAGCCGCGTGCCATCACTCCATGCCTGCTGCAGTTCGGCCTCAACCCCTCTGGCCGTCGCGCGGCCTATGTTCTGGTACACCAGCAGACCATCCACCGGATCGGTCGTCAGCGCCATCATGGCTCTGACACGATTGTAGTAAGCAGACAACCGGATGCGGTTGCTGGCCGACCATTGATGTTCGAGCACCAGTTCGCTGGTCTGGATACGTTCCGGTTTTAAATTCGGGTTTGCCTTCTGCGTCGCTTCGGTAGCCAGATCCTGGTAATTCAGCTCATAGGTGTTCGGCACACGGTACGCTTTGCCATACAGAAGCTTGGCGGTAGTCGCCGGCGTCAGCTTGTAAATCAGCCCTAGCCGAGGGTTGATGTTGTTCATGTCCGCCAGCGCCGTATTATGGTCGTAACGCCCCCCCATGCTCAGCAGCAGATCGGGACGCAACGTCCATTCGTCCTGTGCATAAATGCCGATGCGCGTATTGCTGGCACGCAGATTGAACGATTCAATCAGCGGATTGAGACTGAAGTTGCGGTGCCGGATGGAAGCATTGTTTTGATATTCGATGCCGCCAACCAGCTTGTGTCCGCCAATGTCGGTGTTCACCACCTTCGCCTCGCCGCCCCACCAGTTAGCCGAACTGCGGTCGTAATCCAAACTCAAATCGCTGCCAATATAATCGCCGCGATAACCATAATGGCTGTAGTAAATCTGCGCGGTCAGGTCAGTCTTGCTCGCCAGCGCGGTGCGGTAGCCGAGATTGACGAATGAACTGGTATCAAACGTTTGCGAGTGCGGGTCATTGAAGGCCTGATCGTAGGAAGCGGTTGGCGTGCCCTTCTTGCGCTCGTTATAGGCCATCATCAGCGTAAAAGGCCCGGCTGAACCCTTCACAAACACGTTTTGCGCCCGTTCCCAATCGAGCCCGCGCGCGATGCCATTATTGTTGCCGGGCGAATTGAATTCGGGGAAATACAAATCCCGGCCATCCTTGCGAAAGCTGGTGGCCGACAGCAGCAATTCAGCGCCATTGTCCCATTGCTGGCCTAGGCTGGCGCGCCCCTTGCGCATGCCGGCGCTGCCCATCTCGAGCGAAGCCTGCCCACCGTTGAAATCCCTGCCGCGTTTCGTGATCACGTTGATTACACCGAAGAAGGCGTTTGAACCATAAATCGACGATCCCGGACCCGGCACATATTCAACCCGATCGATCAAATCGACATCGAGCATGAACTCCTGCCCCATCATTGCCTGGTCATACAACGGGTCGTTGACGCGCTGGCCATCGATCATCAGCAAAAAGCGCGGGTTGTAATCGCCTCCGCGCAGGAAACCGCGCGCGCCGAGATAGGTGTAGGCGCGATCGTTGGTCAGATGAATGCCGGGCAGACTGCCAAGAATCTCGCCCAGCGTGCGCCAGCCAAAAGTCTTGATCTCGTGCGAGGTAATCACGGATACCGACGATGGCGCCTCGCTGATGTTTTGTGTGAATTTCGACGCCGACTGGACTTCGATATTCAACAGATTTTCGAGCGGCATGGCCGTCAGTTCGTCTAACCGCCTTGCGCCATTTTCCGCCACGGCGCTGCCGCATAGCGCCAGCAGTACGACAACGCAAGCCGCCGGTTTTCGCCACACTGTCCCCGGCCATAGTGGTTTGAGTGCGACGGTCACTGCTGCCATGCGTTGGCTCTCCCTGAATCCGTTGTTCACCGCTAATGATATGTTTGAAAGGCTGCCGCCGAGGCGATACTAAACCGGTTTATTTCACGCCTTCATGATTTTTTACAACAGTCGGCGCATTTCTGCTTTCCACTGCTAGCGCAAACGGTGAATTTGACTGGGTATATAGCAAAAACACCCACTTCCACCACACATTCTGAGGCACATAAAATATACCCAGGGCAGTATATTTAACGGGTCAGCCGGTTCGCCAGCGCGACAAACTGCTCCAGCGGCACGGTTTCCGGCCGTGCTTGCGGATCGACGCCGGCATCGATCAGATCGTTTTCGGAAAACAGGCCGGCAACACAATTTCGCAGCACTTTGCGCCGTTGCGAAAACGCGGTGGTTACCACCTGCTCCAGCCCGGCCGCCTCACACGGCAGCGGCTGTTCGATCGGAATCATGCGCACGATGGCCGACTCGACCTGCGGTGGCGGGTCAAACGCAGTCGGCGGCACCACCAGCAGCAATCCCATGCGGTAACGCCATTGCAGCATCACCGAAAGCCGGCCATACGCCTTGCTGCCCGGCTCGGCTACCATCCGCTCGACCACTTCCTTTTGCAGCATGAAGTGCTGATCCTGCACTAGGGGCGCGAACTGGGCCAGATGGAACAGCAGCGGGGTCGAGATGTTGTACGGCAGGTTGCCGACGATGCGCAGCTTCTGGCCGGCCGGCACCGGGATCTGCGCGAAATCGAACGCCAGCGCATCACCCTGATGAATCACCAGCCTGTCCGGTGAAAAGGTTTTTTGCAAGCGCGTGACCAAATCGCGATCCAGTTCGACCACGTGCATCTGCTTCAGCGATTCCAGCAGCAGCCGTGTCATCGCTCCCAGGCCGGGACCAATCTCGACCATCGCCTCGTCCGGCTTCGGCCCGATCAGGCTGATGATGTCATGCAGCACGGTCTGATCGGTCAGGAAGTTCTGGCCGAAGCGTTTGCGCGGAATGTGTTTCATGTATCTTTTCCTGTTGCATAGCGTGAGGGCTGCGACAGCCGCGCCATCTGCGCCGCCAGCCGCACCGCCGCCAGCATGCTGCCGCGCTCGGCGTGGCCGACGCCCTGCGCGGCAATATCGAGCGCAGTGCCGTGATCGACCGAGGTGCGGATGATCGGCAAACCGAGCGTGACGTTCACGCCATGACCAAAGCTGACATATTTCAGCACCGGCAGTCCCTGATCGTGATACATCGCCAGCACGCAGTCGGCGTTATTCAGCAACCGCGGCTGGAACAAGGTATCGGCCGGATACGGTCCGCTAGCGTCGATCCCGCGTTGCCGCGCCGATTCGATCGCCGGCGCAATCACGTCGATCTCCTCGCGCCCGAGGTAGCCGCCCTCACCCGCATGAGGGTTCAATCCCGCCACAAGAATGCGCGGCTGCCCGAGGCCAAAACGGGTGCGCAAATCGTGCTGGATGAGGTCGAGCGTTTTCGACAGCCCATCGATGGTGATTGCAGCCGGCACATCTTTCAGCGGCAAATGCGTAGTCGCGAGCGCAACACGCAACGGCGGCATGTTGCCACCGGACGCGGCATCCATCAGCATCATCACCACCTGCGGCGTATTCGTTTTTTCGGCCAGATATTCGGTATGGCCGGTGAACGCCACACCAGCGTCGTTAATGGTGCTTTTCTGCAGGGGCGCGGTGACAATCGCATCAAACCAGCCGCCTTGCGCACCTTCGATTGCAACATCAAGCGTTTCCAGCACTGCGAGCCCGTTTCTGGCATCCAGTTTCCCCGCCACCACCGGCGCTGGCAGCGGACAATCAACCACCGGCAACAAGCCGTCGGCCGCATCCGGCACGCCGCCGAACAGCAGATGCGGCTGCGGGATGAAACGCAACCGGATGTCAGGGTCGATCTGCGGCGCGAGTTTGGACAGCAGGGTGAAATCGCCAATCAGCAGCGGGCGGATTTCATTCCGCAGCAGCCAAGCGGTCGCGAGCGAAATTTCCGGCCCGACGCCGGCCGGTTCGCCGATCGTGATTGCTATTGCCGGTTTCATCAAACGCTACTTGCCGCCTTCTTCCAGACGGTATTCGACGTAAGCGCCATCGCGCAACTGACGCAGCCAATCCTGCATCGCTTCCTCGATCTTGCGCTCGCGAATGGCCTGACGCACCGCCAGTTTCTTCCGTTCCTGCGACGCATCATCGACCTTGCGCTCCAGCACCTCAATCAGGTGGAATCCGAATGGCGACTCGATCGGTTCGCTCAACTGCCCCGGCTTGAGCGCATTCATCGCGCGTTCGAATTCAGGCACCGTGTCGCCCGGATAGATCCAGCCGAGGTCGCCGCCCCGGCTGGCGGAGAGATCATTCGAGAAGCTGCGTGCCAGTTCGTCGAACTTTGCGGCCTTGTTCTCGATGCGCTGCTTCAGCTCAAGCAATTTGCGCTTTGCTTCGTCGGCCGTCACCAGCTGATTGACCTTGATTAGGATGTGGCGCGCATGGGTTTGCTGCACCGGCGGGATCGCCACCTCGCCCGCGCTGGTGCCACCAGCACTGCGTTTGCCGACCAGCTTCAAAATGTGAAAACCATTGGCGCTTTTGACAATACCGGACACTTCGCCAGTATTCAGCTTGGAGATTGCATCGGCGAATACCTGCGGCAAACGGTCGATACTGCGCCATCCCAGCTCACCACCTTTCAGCGCCTCGTCGCCATCAGAATGACTGATTGCCAGCTGGGCGAAATTCCTGCCAGCGCGCAATTGCTGCATGATGTCTTCCGCCCGCTTCTGCCGCTGCGCAATCTGCTCCGGCGACGCATTTTCCGGGATCCGCACCAGAATGTGGCCGAGATTCACTTCCTGCTGCCCCTGCGCCGCGCCGACTGCATTCAGGTAGTTTTCCACTTCGGAATCCGCCACCTGAACCTTGTTGTCCACTTCCTTTTCGCGCAAGCGCTGCGTGATCATGTCTTGCCGGACCTGTTCGCGGAACTGCGCGAACGTCGCGCCGTCCCGCTCAATCTTCGCCCGCATCTGCGGCAGCGTCACCTTGTTGTCCGCCGCAATCCGGGCGATGATCCGATCCAGCGTCGGGTCATCAATACGAATGCCCGCCTCTTTCGCCTGCTGCTGCTGGATACGCTCAACCACCAGCCGCTCCAGCACCTGTCGCTGCAACACACTGCGCGGCGGCAGCGCGGTTCCCTGCTTGCGCAGGTTTTTTTCAACACTGACCACCCGCTCCTGCAATTCGCCGCGCGTGATAACTTCGCTGTTAACCACGGCAACAATCGCGTCAACCAGCACTGGCGCGCTTTTCTTTTGCTTCGCCGGCTGCGCGCCAGCAAGCGGCATCATGCCAGCACCGATGGCGACGCCCAGAAACAGCGCCGCCAGACGGGCGCGGGTACGAAGGAAATTCGAGGTATGCATGGTGTCTTGGCCGTTCATGTCGTCAGTAAGTCGGGTTGTGAAATGCGGCACCTGCGAAAGGATACCGCGTCAATTGGCCGCCGCGCTGCTCGGCCGCACTGGCTGGTAGCCCGGGATGCTGTCCCGGAGCAGATTCAACGGGCTGGAACCGATTTGCGACAGTCCATTCAACTGTAGCTGGATGAAAAACGCGGTATTCTCATCCTGGGCCGAAGTCGCCAGGCGGCGGGCCACCAGACGCAAAATCCAGCAATCGGCATTGTATTCGACCCCGGCCATACCCTCGACCAGCCGACGCTCCGGCAGCGAATAGCTGACGCGACCAACGCCGAACCAGCGATCCGCCAACGGCCATTGCCCGGAAAGATTGATTTGATCAAGCTGGTTTTCGCGCAAGTAGCGATACTCGGCATTCAGCACGTGCTTCGGCGCAGGCTGCCATTGCACGCTGAAATTCGCGTTATAGAGTCGGCGCGTGGTTTCGCTGTACTGCAACGCAGTATCGAAACTCACTGTTTTGGACAGGCGGCCGCTAGCTGCCAGCAACAGATCGGAACGGCTTTCGTTCGGCGTGCTGGTGGCGGCATCGAGCAAGACACGCTGATCCTTGAAATAGAAACGCTGGCCGATGGCGAGCCGCAGCCGTTCCCAGCCGGTGGTCGGGTCAAGGAAGCGCGATACCAGCGCCGCCGTCAACTGATTCGCATCGGCGATGCGATCGGAACCAATGAAGCGGTTTTCGCTGAAAATCTGCGCGAAACCGAAGCTGGCCTCGGCGGTATCGAACAGCGGAAATTTGCTCTGGTCGCGGTACGGCGTGTAGACGTAGAACAATCGCGGCTCCAGCGTCTGTGTGACCGCATTGCCGAACAGCTTCGTGTCGCGCTCAAAGATCAGGCCGCTATCAAGCGAGAATGTCGGCAATGTGCGCGACATCGAATCCGAGCCCGACGTCGTGGTCGAATCGAGCTGGTAGCGGCTGGCATGAATCGACAACTTCGGCTTGATGAAATACCCCGCGCCGATGATTGGATACGACACCTGCGGCTTGATCACCAGCCGGTCGCCGTTCGGCCGGCCAGCCAGATCGAACGCCGGCAGCCAGAAACGCGTCAGCTCGGTATCGACCGACCAGTCGAAACCGTTCGCATCCTGCCGCCATGTGCGGTAAGCCAGTTGCGGCAGGCGTTCATATGGCCGGGTAATCGGCGACGCCGGATCCTGCAGCAGCTGATAATTGGTGACGCGCGCCATTGCGCTCCAGTCGGCGGCGGAATAATTCAGTCCCGCTTCACGCGCCAGCAGGCGCTGCGCACTGGGAACCTGATTGTTGGTCACCGAACCGATGTTCTGGCTGAAATCAGTGAAGTAGTTGTCGTCCGAAACCTTGTTGTAATTCCATGAAAACACCAGATTCGGCGACAGCCGCTGCGTGTGGGTCGAGGCAATCGAGTAACGGTCGCGGCCGGCTTCCCTGTCGTTCATCAGGTATTCGACCTTCGTTTCACCAGCGTAATTCTCTTCAAGATAGCGCACGTCGCCGCCCAGCTGCATCCCGCGCCGCGTAATCCATTTCGGCGTCAGCGTGAAATCCCGGTTCGGTGCGATGTTGAAGTAGTATGGCAGGCTAAGTTCCAGACCACCGCGCGTGGTCGTGCCCATCGTCGGCGGCAGGAAACCGGATTTGCGCCCGGCAGTCAGCGGAAACGACAGTTCTGGCGCTGCAAAAATCGGCACATCCTTGAAATACACGACGGAATTGCTGGCGCGCCCGGTATCCTGCGCCTTGTCGATCTTTAGCGTGCCCGCCCTCATGTACCAGTCTGGCCGCGCGCCTTCGCAGGTGCTGTAGGTACCGTTGGTCAGCGTCGCCTTGTCGCGGCTTTCGAAATCAACTCGCTCACCCTTGCCCTGCGCATTGTTCTTGAGCAGCTTGTAAACCGGATGCGTCATCCAGCCGACGCCGGTATCCAGATTCAGCCGAGCCTTGTCGCCGGCATACCGATCGCCGTAATAAAGCAGCCGCACATTGCCCTCGGCCTCGGCTTCATTTTCTTCCTGATAGAAAATGGCCTTGTCACTGTTGAGCTGGCATTGTCCGCGCACAACCTCGGCATCGCGCTCCAGCAACACTTCCCGATCCGGCCTGCCGGTTATCTGTTCAGCCTGAATCGTGGTCGGCTCCAGCTTGTCCGCTGCCTTGTCGCGCCGCACCTTGGCCGTCTGCGTTTGCGCCAGTGCCGGCAGGGACAGCGACACCACCAGCAGCGCGGCAGCGCGCAGCAGGAGAATCGATGACGAGGAAGCCAGAATACGAAGCATGAAGGTTCGGAAATATTTGCCAGCATCTGGCGGTTAATCAATCCAGTCGCTTATTATATGGGAACTCTTAACGATAACCGCATAAAAGCGGGCTGTTTCATGCAATCGCAATCCAACAACACTGGCGCCCCCACCGATGCGCGCCTAGATCAGCTGCAAGACTGGCTGAAAAACCAATCCGTCGTTGCCGTACAACCCGAATCCATCCGCCCGGCATCGTCCGATGCCAGCTTCCGCCGCTATTTCCGCGTCGATACCGCCGATGGGTCAACCCTGATCGCGATGGATGCACCGCCGCCGCAAGAAGACGTGCGCCCGTTCATTCATGTCGCCAGCGTGTTCGGCCAGGCCGGCGTGGCCGTGCCGCAAGTCATCGCGCAGGATGAAACGCAAGGCTTTTTGCTGCTGTCCGACCTCGGCTCGACCACTTACCAGCACCAGTTGAATCACGATACCGCGCACAAGCTCTATCTGGACGCGATCGATGCGCTGCTGGCAATCCAGGTGCGCAGCCATCCGGGCGTGTTGCCCGAATACGACCGCGAACTGCTGCTGCGCGAGTTGAACCTGTTTCCGGAATGGTATGTCGGCAAGCACCTTGGTGCGACGCTGGATGACAAGCAGGCGACCGAACTCAAAAAAATATTCGACGCACTGCTGGCGAACAACTTGGCGCAGCCGCAGGTGTACGTGCACCGCGATTACCACTCGCGCAACCTGATGGTGCTGGGCGAAGGCAACCCGGGCATTCTCGATTTTCAGGATGCGGTTTACGGCCCGATCACCTACGACCTGGTGTCGCTGCTGCGCGACGCCTACGTGCAGTGGGACGAAGAACTGGTGCTCGACTGGACCATCCGCTACTGGGAGCGGGCGAGGAAGCTCGGGCTGCCGGTCAATCCGGACATCGATGCGTTCTACCGCGATTTCGAATGGATGGGCCTGCAGCGCCATCTGAAAGTGCTTGGCATCTTCGCCCGGCTGTACCACCGCGACGGCAAGGATGCGTACCTGAACGACCTGCCGCTGGTGCTGGAATACAGCCGCAAAACTGCCGCACGCTACCGGGAACTGGCGCCGCTGGTGCGACTGCTGGACACGCTGGAAAACCGCGAACAGCAGGTTGGTTACACGTTTTAACGGGGGTATATAACCAAAGCACTGCGCCGGGCCTCGTATTTGCTGGCGCTTTTTAAATACCCACCCCAGTATTTTTTGACACTAAAAACACGATGAAAGCGATGATTTTTGCCGCCGGACGCGGCGAACGGATGCGTCCGCTGACCGACACCACCCCGAAACCGCTGCTGACGGTGCATGGCCGGCCGCTGATCGTGTGGCACATCCTGAACCTGGTGCGCGCCGGCGTGACCGACATCGTCATCAACCACGCCCACCTCGGCCACCTGATCGAAGAAAAACTGGGCGACGGTTCGCGCCTTGGCGCGCAAATCGCCTATTCGCCGGAAAAAGTGGCGCTGGAAACCGCCGGCGGCGTGGCGCAGGCGCGCCACCTGCTCGGCGAAGAACCGTTCATCGCCGTTTCGGCCGACGTGTACTGTCCGCATTTCGATTTTTCCGCCGCCGCTGAGGCGCTGGAAGACAACGACGTCTGGGGCCAGCCGCACGCGGCCGACAAACGCGACGTTGCCTGGCTGTACATGGTGAAAAATCCGGCGCACAACCCGCAGGGCGACTTCGCGCTGAACATGTTTTCGCTCGCGAATGAAGGCGAGCCGCGCTACACCTATTCCGGCATCGGTGTGTTCCGTCCGTCGATGTTCGATTCGGTCACGCCGGGCGAAACGGTGCGGCTGTCGCACCTGCTGCGCGAATACGCGGCACGCGGCCAGGTCGGCGGCGAACTCTACTACGGCGACTGGACCGATGTCGGCACGATCGACCGACTGGAAAAGCTGAACACGCTCCGCACTTGACCCCCAGCCGGAAACGAAAAGCGCGCACTCGCCCATATACGCGAGTGCGCCGCAACGCCGGCATCACGTTTACCCAAGGCAATATTTACGTGCTGTTTACGTCCTGTTTAACGGCCAAGACAGCGCCGAAACCATTGACCGATGAGGGCAAGATCGTCAACAGACGCGCCCGTGCATCGGCCATTCCTTAACCCAAATCAAACCCAGCCCAATTAGCCCGGATTCGCGGGTGATTTTCCTATCGACTTAGGCAATACACCTATGTCGTTTCCCCCCGGCCAAAACGAGAATGAAGCCGTATTCGCGTCTTGGCGCACCGGACGCATCATGCCGGCGCGCAAAACTGCGATTTCAGGTTTCCGCCACCCGGACGCACCATTCGCCGACGAACCAGCAGCACCGGCACCATCGGCGAACGCTCCCGGATAGTGGCGCAAAAACCTCAATAGAACCATTCTCGTCAGGGGGCATAATGAGTGCCAGCACTTACTTACCAGGCGACGCCCAGCAAATCAGCATTTCCGAATTTCTTGCCTTCAAGCTTGGGCAAGAGGAATACGGCGTCGATATCCTCAAGGTGCAGGAAATCCGTGGTTATGAAACCGTCACACGGATAGCGAGCGCACCGGATTTCATCAAGGGCGTGGTCAATCTGCGCGGCACCATCGTGCCGATCGTTGACATGCGCATCAAATTCAACCTCGGCATTCCGGGCTACGACCAGTTCACCGTCGTCATCGTGCTGAACATCGCCAACCGCGTGGTCGGCATGGTGGTTGACAGCGTGTCCGACGTGACCACACTCGACCCCGGGCAAATCAAGCCGCCGCCATCGATCGGCACAGCACTGAATACCGATTATCTGCTCGGCCTGGGCACGATCGACGAACGAATGCTGATCCTGGTCGATATCGATCGGCTGATGTCGTCATCCGACATGGGGCTGATTGAAAAACTCGCGGCATAAGCCAACTCCACCCTCACCACCGAAGAAAGTCGAGGTTGCATATGAAAAACCTGAAAATCGGCATCCGCCTCAGTCTGGGTTTCCTGCTGGTTGTTGTACTGATGGTCGCCGTGGCGGCCATCGGCACCACCAGATTGTCTGTGCTGAACAGTGGCACCAACGACATCGTGAACGATCGCGCCCCGAAAGTGGCACTCAGCAACACCATCAACGAACAACTGTCCGACGTCGCCATTGCCTTACGCAACATGATCATCCTGACCGACCCGCAGCAAATCAAGGCCGAACAAGCCATCATCGATCAGGCGCGGAAAAATATCAGCGAGGCAATGAGCAAACTGGAACAATCGGTCAACACCCCAGAGGGGCGCACGACTTACGCCAAGCTGACCGATGCACGCGGCGCTTATGTTTCTGGCCTCGACCGTACGCTCAAACTGCTGGCAGATGGCAAGAAAACCGAGGCACAGACTGTGCTGGTCTCCGAACTGAAGGCCAACGGAAAAGCCTATTTCGATGCCATCGAAAAAATGAAGGATTTTCAGACCGGCATGATGGCAAAAGCAGCCACATCGGCGGCAGAAACCTATCAGACGGCACGTACCGTGATGCTAGGCCTGACCGCCGTAGCCGTCGTGCTGTCCATCCTGATTGCACTATACGTTTCCGGCTCGATTACCAAACCAATCGGCGAGGCGGTCAGGATTGCGCAAACGATTGCTGGCGGCGATCTGACTGGCAAGATCGAAGTGCATTCGAAAGATGAAACCGGACAATTGCTGCAGGCAATGAAGTTGATGAACGAAAACCTGGCGCATGTCTGCTCGCAGGTGCGCGCCGGCACGGCCACGATTGCTACCGCTTCGAGCCAAATCGCCAGCGGCAATCAGGATCTGTCGTCACGCACCGAACAGCAGGCCAGTTCGCTGCAGCAAACGGCATCATCGATGGAAGAACTGACTTCGACTGTGCGCCAGAATGCAGAAAACGCGCATCAGGCAAACCAGCTCGCCGCCTCTGCTTCAAATGTCGCCATCAAGGGCGGCGAAGTGGTGTCGCAAGTGGTCGAAACGATGGGCGCGATCAACGAATCGTCGAAGAAGATGGCTGACATCATCAACGTCATTGACGGCATCGCGTTCCAGACCAACATCCTGGCGCTGAACGCAGCGGTCGAAGCAGCACGGGCAGGCGAACAGGGCCGCGGCTTCGCTGTCGTCGCAACTGAAGTCCGCAACCTGGCGCAGCGCAGCGCATCGGCCGCGCGTGAGATCAAAACGTTGATCGACGATTCGGTCGGCAAGGTCGAAACTGGCAGCAAACTGGTAGAACAGGCTGGCGGCACGATGCAGGAAGTGGTTGACAGCGTGAAACGGGTGAACGACATCATCTGCGAAATCACGGCCGCGAGCCGCGAGCAGAGCGACGGCATCGAGCAAATCAATCTGGCCGTCATCCAGATGGATCAGGTGACGCAACAAAATGCGGCGCTGGTGGAGGAAGCTGCCGCCGCCGCCGAAGCACTGCAGGATCAGGCCAGCAGCCTGACAAATGCCGTCAGCGCATTCAAGCTTGGCGCGCTTGGTCATGCGCCACAGGAAGCCATACCGGCAAAACTGAAGGTGGTGCCGAAAACAGCATCAAAGCCGACGCCGGAAAAAATAGCGGCAAGAGGCAACCTGGCATTGGCACCTGCGGGTGCTGAATGGCAGGAATATTGACCACCGGCGCAGCGGCAACCGGCACTGATGGTTCTGGCTGGTGCGGCGATACACTGGATTTGCCGCACCAGTTTCTGCCGCACCGGCAACCGTGCGGAATGGCAATTTTCGCCCTGCAAAAACCCTTGAAAACAGCAAGGCATATTTTCAGGAAGCCGAATCATGTCCGGAACAACCACCACTGGGCAGGCAGAAAAAGGTAGAGTCGCCTCGGCGCTCATCGCTGCGCTGTATGCTGCTGTTTCGGTGCTGTGGATCGTCGCCTCCGGTTCGGTTCTGCAACTCGGCGGCACAACGCCACTGTCCCAGGGCAAGCTCGATCTGGCCAAGGATATTGCGCTTACCCTGATCGCCAGCGGCCTGCTCTACCTGCTGCTGGAAGTTTGCCGCGCCCGATGGAAGGCAAGCTGGCAAAATCTGTCCCAAAGCAAGACCGGAACATGTTGTCTGGTGCTGGCATTCATCGTGCTGGCAGCTTCGATCCCGCTCATCGGTTTCGCCATCATCGCGCTTCATGCTCCGCAAGCCGAACACGAAGCATTTGCCCATCTGCGCACGATTGCCGATCTCAAGAGCCGGCAAATCGAAAGCTGGATCAACGACCGGCATAACGCTGGCGTTGCGATGCGCGCCAACGACGGTTTTATCCGGCGCGTTGCTGCAGCGACGCACGATCGGACCCCCGAAAATATCGCCTATGTGCGCATGCGCCTCGAAGCCATCATGCAGGCGCATTCATTTGACGGCGTGCTGCTGCTCGATCCGCAGGGAAAGATTCTGCTCTCGCTCGGAAAACGCAACCAGCTGAACAACGCCAGCCGGCAGCTGGTGCCATTTGCCATGGCCAGCGGCGAAGTACAGCGTGGCGAATTGGCGCCAGATGGCGACGGCAATCTCATTCTTGATTTTGCCGTACCGCTGCATGATGCCGAACGTCATCCGGTCGGCGTGGTCATTTTGCATGTCAGGCCAGAGCATTTCCTGTTCCCTTACCTGAAGCACTGGCCAAACGAACATTCAAGCGGGGAAACCTTGCTGGTGCGGCGCGAAAATGATTCCGTGCTGTTCCTGAACCAGTTGCGGCATCAGCCCGCCAACAGCGGCATCATGCGCATCTCGCTTACCGGAAGCGCAACCCCGGCTGCAGCCGCCATCAACAACGCCAATACCGGCACGATGCGCGGCCTCGATTACCGTAACGTGCCCGTGCTGGCTGCCCACCAGCCTGTAGCCGGAACCAATTGGCATCTGGTGGCCAAGCTGGATCGGGATGAAGTGATGCAGCCGCTGCACAGTTCCGGTTTCTGGATCAGCATGGCGGCCCCATCTGCCATCATCATCGTCAGCTCGACCCTGCTGCTGCTGTGGCGCAAACAGTGGCAGGCACAACAGCAGGCAGGCGAGCGTCAGACCGACCTGCTGCTGCGGCATTTCTACAACCTGCCATTCATCGGCATGGGAATCGTGTCGGCTGATGGCCGGCAATGGTTGCAGTACAACGACCGGATGTGCGAAATCCTCGGCTATTCGCGCGATGAACTTTGCAGACTGGACTGGCGCGGCCTGTCGCACCCGGATGATGTCAATCTGAGCGTTGCCGGATTCAGGCAAATGCAGGAAGGCAGCACCGACGGCTATATCCTGACCCAGCGCGTCACCGGCAAGAATGGTGAAACACTGTTTGTCGTGCTCAATGTCAAATGTGTACGCAAGGAAAACAGCGCCATTGATTTTCTGGTGCTGACGATGCAAAACGTCACCGAGCGCCATGCAGCGCAGGCAAGAATCGAACGCCTGACACAACTTTACGCGGCGTTAAGCCATTGCAACCAGGCGATTGTGCGCGCTTCCAGCGAAACAGAACTGTTTCCGGAAATCTGCCGCGTCTCGGTCGCATTCGGCGGCATGAAAATGGCCTGGATCGGGATGATTGAGCCGCAGAAAAACAGGCTACACACTATCGCCTCATGCGGCATGACCCGCGACTGCATGGACAACATCGCCGTTGCCTCCAGCGATCAACATGCGTGCGGCGACCCGGCCAGCGCGGCCGTCCGTAAAAACCAGCCTGTCTGGTGCCAGAATTTCCTGCACGATTCATTTGGCGCACCAACAATACAGGATGCGCTCGAACAGGGATGGAACGCCATCGCGGCATTGCCATTAAGACGCAACGGCGAAGCCGTGGCAGCCTTCTGCCTGTTTGCCAGGGATGAAAATGCGTTCGACCTTGATGCGCGCAACCTGCTCGATGAAATGGCGCTCGACATCAGTTTCGCCATGGACAATTTCAGCCGCGAACAGGCGCGCCAGCAGGCTGAAACCGAGTTGCGACTAGCCGCCAGGGTATTCGAGCAAAGCCGTGAAGGTTTCATGATCACCGATGCCAATGTCAGGATCGTGATGGTCAATCACGCATTTTCCGAAATCACCGGCTTCAGCGAAGAAGAGGTATTGGGCAAAAATCCGCGCATGCTGTCCTCCGGTCACCAGGAACCGTCGTATTACCAGGCGATGCGCAACGAAATTGCCGTTCATGGACGCTGGCAGGGAGAAATCCTGAACCGGCGCAGAAACGGCAGCCTGTACCTTGCCTGGCTATCGATCAGCCGCATGCTCGATGACGACGGCAAGACCACCCGCTACATCGGCATTTTCAATGACATCACCGAGCATCGCGCGACCGAGGAACGGATGCATTGGCTGACGCATTTCGATACGCTGACCGGCCTACCTAACCGCACGCTGCTCGATGATCGCTGCCAGCATGCAGTCAGCATGGCTCAGCGCAACAGCCAGTCGCTGGCGCTGATGTTCCTCGACCTCGACCATTTCAAGCACATTAACGATTCGCTCGGCTATCGCATCGGGGATGCATTGCTGGCAGAGCTGGCCAAGCGGCTGACAGCCACGCTGCGCGCGCAGGATACCGTTTCACGCTTCGGCGGCGATGATTTCGTAATCGTGCTGCCAGGAACGGATGCAGATGGCGCAGCGCGGCTGGCCGAGAAGCTGCTGACCCAAACAGTCGAGCCATACCACATAGACGGGCACGAACTCAGCATCACAGCCTCAATCGGCATTGCGATGTACCCTGAAAATGGCCACGATCTCGAAACGCTATCGCGCTGTGCCGATGCCGCCATGTACCGCGCCAAGCATGACGGCCGCGACACCTTCCGCTTTTTCACGCCCGAAATGCAGGCGCATTCTGCGCGTCGACTGCAACTGGAAAACGCGCTACGACGTGCGCTGGAACGCCACCAGCTCTTGCTGCACTACCAGCCGCAACTGTCGGTGACCGAAGGCAACATCATCGGCGCCGAAGCGTTGTTACGCTGGCAGCATCCTGAATTCGGCATGGTATCGCCGGCAGAATTCATCCCGATTGCGGAAAACAGCGGCCAGATTCTGGCCATCGGAGAATGGGTGCTGCGCACCGCCATGCGGCAGATGCGAGCCTGGATCGACCTGGGTTGCGCCCCGGCCGCGATCGCGGTCAACCTGTCCGCGATTCAGTTCCGCCATCCAGGCCTGCCGCAAATGGTGAAAAACATCCTCGTCGAAACAGGCGTGCCGCCAGAACGGCTGGAACTGGAGCTGACCGAAAGCGCGGCGATGGAAAACCCGCTGGCGGCCATCGCCATCATGAACGAATTGCACGCGCATGGCATCCGCATGTCGATCGATGATTTCGGCACCGGCTATTCGTCGCTCGGTCACCTTAAACGGTTCAAGGTATACAAGCTGAAAATCGACCGCTCGTTCGTCAGCGATATCGCGAATGACCCGGACGACCGCGCGATTGTCGCCGCCGTCATCACGCTGGCCAGCAGCCTCGGGCTGCAAACCATCGCCGAAGGCGTTGAAACCGCCGAACAACTCGATTTCCTGCGCCAGCATGGCTGTCATGAAATCCAGGGCTACTATTGCAGCCGCCCGCTGGCGGCAGACCAGCTTGAAATCCTGCTGCAAAACAAAAACATTGCCCCCCATTCGGGCAATGCCTTTCCTATTTAAAAGTTCCGCCACCATTTCCATTCTTTTTTCCGCGCATCTGCCTGCGATCACCTTGAGTGTTACACGCGCTTACGTCACAATGAGATGTTTCCCTGCGCAAACAAAAAAATAAGGAGAATCATGGGCAAATTGCGGCAATTTGGTTTGGGCGCAAAACTTTCCGGCATCGCTTTCATCCTGATCGCGCTCATCATCGGCACTCTGATCGGCGTATCCAGCTACACCACCACCCGACTGCAGGAGAAGCAGGCCATCGACGACCTGACGGAAAAAAGCACCTCGGTCGTGCAAATGATTGACCTGTTCAACGCCACATTGAAAAATGAGGCCGACCGCTCGCTCAAAATCCTTGAAACCTATTTCCCCGGCAAGTTCACATCGGACGGCAGCAGCCGCGTCAATGTCGCCGGCAAGTCGGTACCGGTGCTGAAAAGCGGCGGCAGCACGATCAACAATGACCACAGCGTGGCAGACCGGTTCAGTGCCCAAAGCGGCATCCTGGCGACGGTTTTTGTCCGCAGCGAAAATGAATTCATCCGCATTTCGACCTCATTGAAAAATGACAAGGGCGAACGCGCGATCGGCACCGCATTGGATGCAAACAGTGCCGCGTATAAAAGCCTGCTCGAAGGAAAAACCTATAACGGCATTACCACCCTGTTCGGGCGGGAATATTTCACCGAGTATCTGCCCCTGAAAAATAGCAGCGGGCAAGTGATTGGCGCGCTGTATGTCGGGATTGATTTCTCCGAAAATGTCAAAGCCATCAAAAACCGGATCATCTCGATGAAGGTGGGCGATAACGGCTTTTTCTACGCCATCGATGCCGCTCCTGGCAGCACTTACGGCAATATCGTGATGCATGAGAAAGACGAGGGCAAGAACGTCCTGGGCATCAAGGCAACCGACGGGCGTGAAATCGTCAAGGAATTGCTGAAAGCCAAAAATGGCGTCATGCATTACGTCGATGCCGCCGACGCTGAGGGCCGCGAGCGCATCATCAGCTTCCACTATTTCAAGGACTGGGACTGGATCGTCATCGGCCGCGCCTACACCGACGAAATCACGCGCGACGCGCGCACGCTGCGCAACTGGTTCATGCTTGGTGGCCTGCTGGCGGTCGTCGCGCTGGCCGTACTGCTGTATCTGCTGGTGCGCAATCTGGTCAGCCGTCCGCTCGGACATGCGGTCACCGCCGCCAGTGAAATTGCCAAGGGCGATCTGACCGTTCGGCTTGAATCCGATCGCAGCGATGAAATCGGTCAGCTAGCCAATGCGATGAACAGCATCAGCCAGGGACTGGCGAACGTCGTCTGGAATGTGCGTCGCGGCACCGACACGATTGCCAGCGCCTCGTCCGAAATCGCTTCCGGCAACCAGGATTTGTCATCGAGAACCGAACAGCAGGCCAGTTCGCTCGAAGAAACAGCGTCGTCGATGGAAGAACTGACATCGACCGTGCGCCAAAATGCCGACAATGCCATGCAGGCGAACCAGCTGGCAGTCACCGCATCCGATGTAGCGGCCAGGGGCGGCAACGTCGTGTCGCAGGTGGTGGAAACCATGCATGATATTGATGCGTCGTCAAAGAAAATCGCCGACATCATCAATGTGATCGACGGCATTGCGTTCCAGACCAATATCCTGGCACTGAATGCCGCGGTCGAGGCAGCGCGTGCCGGCGAACAGGGCCGGGGCTTCGCGGTCGTGGCGACCGAAGTGCGCGCGCTGGCGCAGCGCAGCGCAGCCGCTGCGCGGGAAATCAAGGATTTGATCGACGATTCGGTCGGCAAGGTCGAAGCCGGCAGCCGGCTGGTCGAACATGCTGGCGCGACGATGCAGGAAGTGGTGGCCAGCATCCGGCAGGTACACGACATCATGGCCGAGATCACCGCTGCCAGCCGTGAGCAAAGCGACGGCATCGAGCAGGTAAACCAGGCAATCACGCAAATGGATCAGGTAACGCAGCAAAACGCCGCGCTGGTCGAGCAAGCCGCTGCCGCCGCCGAAGCACTGCAAAACCAGAGCGCCGATCTGGTCAAGCAAGTCAATATCTTCAAGCTGAAATCGACTGCAACCGGCACCAGGGATGAAGCGGCTGCGCTGGTGAAAAAAGCGATCGAGCAACTCCGGGAGCAGGGGCGCGACGCGACCTTCAGCGAAATCAGTAATCCGCTCGGACAGTTCACCGATCGCGATCTGTACGTCGTGGTTTACGACCTCAACGGCAAAAACCTCGCACACGGCGCCAATCCGAAACTGATCGGCCAGAACCTGATCGACTCGAAGGATGGCGATGGCAAGCCATATGTGCGCGAACGCATCGACATCATCCGCAACCACGGCAAGGGCTGGCAGGATTACTCTTTCCTGAATCCGATCAGCAAGAACATGGAACCGAAGTCGATGTACCTGGAGCAGCATGAAGACTTGATCGTCGGCTGCGGCATTTACAAGACCTGAACCTGATGGCGGCCGTCTGCAACGGGCGGCCGCCATCATGCCGGAAACTTGCCGCGCGCGGGCGCAAAAATACTCCCACCTGTATTTTCAAACCGCCAGCAAAATTGTGGCCCAGCTGTGGGTTTTAACCACATACCCCAGGAAAAACCATCGCGCGGGCCGGTGGCGGCGTTATGGCTTGTCCACCTTGACCAGCCCGTGCTTGACCGCAAACAGCACCAGCCCGACCAGATCGCGAATGCCGATGCGTTCCATGATTTGCGCCCGGTGCGCAGCGACCGTCTTGTCGCTCAAATCCAGTTCGTAGGCGATTTCCTTCGTGCCGCGACCGCTGGCCAACAGCGTCAGGATCTGGATTTGCCTCGGCGTCAGCGATTTCAGCGGGTCGGGCACTGGTGCCGGCGTGCGCACGAAGCGGTTGATCACCTTGGTCGAAACGCCCGGACTCATGAAATTTTCGCCCCGCGTGACCGCCGCCAGCGCAATCTGCAACTCCGCCGGCGCAGCCTCCTTCAGCAGATAGGCGGACGCACCGATCTGCAACGCCTCGGACACCAGCGCCTCGGATGAGTGCATGCTGAGTATCATCACTTTCACGTTCGGAAATTGCCGTCTGACCCTGCCGGCCAGATCCAGCCCGCTGTCGCCTCCCATGTCGATGTCGGTGATCACGATGTCCGGCTGTCCGGCTTTGAGTTTCTCCATCGCCTCATCCATGCCGGATGCCTCGGCCTCGACCGAAAAGCCGTCAAGCTGGTCGATCAGATTCCTGATGCCTGCCCGCACCAGCGCATGATCATCGACCAGAAGTATCCGGTATTCTTTCATCGCCCTGTTCATCATAGTTTGAGCTGCACTTCAATTCGCGTTCCCTGACCGGGCGCGGAATCAACCCTGAATTTCCCGCCCAGCATTGTCACCCGTTCACGCATCCCGACCAGACCGAAGCTGCCGCGATGCGCGGCCATTTGCATCTGATCCATCTCGAACCCGCAGCCATTGTCGCGGATAATGATTTCCAGTTCATCGCCAAATTCGCCGCCGTTGATTTCGACTATCACATGGCTCGCCTGCGCATGGCGGGTAATGTTGGTGATGCCTTCCTGAATGAGGCGGAAAGCTGTGATTTCCACTGGCGCCGGCAGTTTCTGCGGCAAACCGACGTATTCGAACACGTAACCGCCATCGGAAAAATTCTGCTGCAGCAATTGCCGCACCGACGCTTCCAGCCCGAGGTGATCGAGCATCGGTGGCCGCAGCGAGCGCGACATCACGCGCACGCGCTGAATCAGCGATGCCACTTCTTCATTTGCCATATGCCACGCATCCCGCGCTTCATGTGTTGCCAGATACTTCTGCATCCTGTGCAGGCCCAGACTCAACGTCGTGAAACGCTGCCCCAGTTCGTCGTGCAATTCCCGCGCCAGATTCTTGCGTTCGCTTTCCTGTGCCTCAATCAACTGACTCGACAGCTCCGCCAGGCGAATGCGCGCATTGTTGATTTCCAGCTCGCCTTTCTTGCGACGCGTGATGTCTTCATGCGCTACCACAGCACCAGGGTTCGCGTCGCCGAGCGGTGTCACGTGCATCACGAACCAGCGCTGCCAATAGGGTGAGCGGCACGAATATTCCATTTCGAAACTGGGCTGCCCGCCTGTCAGCACCGCCTTGATGCCGGCACGCGCGACCGCCGCAGTCGAAGCATTTTCCTGATGCAGCATTTTTTCGCACTGCTCAAAATAATTCGCCCCGCGCCAGTATTCCATTGAATCCGGGGTGCCATTGTCGCGCGCAAACTGCAGCCACGCGCGGTTGACGGTGACGATGTTGCTCTGCGCATCAATGACCGCAATATGTTCGCCCAGAGAATCGAGCACGGTCACGTTGAAAGTTTCGCTATCGCGCAACGCCTGCTCCGCTTTTCTGCGTTCATCCTCGCGCTCGAAATTATCCAGCGCCGAACTGATATCCATCGCCATTTCTTCCAGCAGATCGCGCGCTTCCTGATCGAAGGCATTCACTTCGCTGGCATAAATCAGGAATGCGCCGACCAGCCTGCCCTTGCGCAGCAGCGGCAACGCACCCAGCGCGCTCCAACCGTACACCTGCGCCCGCTCGCGCCACTGTTCCAGCAACGGTTCGCTTTGCACGTCCTGGCACCACAGCGGCCATTGCCGGTGATTGAAAATCAGCTGCAGCTTGCTTGCCGCTTCATCGGAATTCACCTGATATTGCTGACCGGCCACCTCGACCAGAAAGCGCATCTCGTCCAGATATTCCTGGCTCATGCCGCAGGATGCGGCCACACGCACATGCTGGCCGGTATCGTCAATCAGACCGATCCAGGCCATCTTCATGCCGCCGAACTCGACCGCAATGCGGCAAATATCGGCAAAAAGTTCCGTTTCGTCGACCGCGCGGACGATGGCCTGGTTGCAATGGCTCAGCGCGGCATACAGTTGCGTCAGCCGCCGAATCCGGCTTTCGGCCGCCTTGCGGTCGTCGATATCGGACAGCGTTCCAATCACGCGCAACGGATTCCCGTTGCCGTCGCGTTGAACCACCATGCCGCGATCCAGCACCCATTTCCATTCGCCATTGCGACATTTCAGACGATGCTCGCTCTGGTAACTCGCCTTGCATCCGCCAATCAGCGACGCAATCGCCGCTGCGGTGTGTTGCCTGTCATCTGGATGGATACGCTGCTCCCATTCACCAAAACCGCTGCCGATTTCATCCTCGTCAAAACCGAGCATTTCTTTCCAGCGACTGGAGAAAAGCATCGTGCCGTCCTTCACGCTCCAGTCCCACAGCGCATCGCCTGAACCTTCGACCGCGAATTTCCAGCGGTTCTCGCTATCCTGCAGGTCGCGCGTCATCACGTTTGCCAGCGCGACCGCGCTTTCACGGCCGCTGACCAGCGACCAGACATACAGGAACAGCACCGCGCTAACCAGAATGCCGGATATCTTCAGCGTTTCAGCCACACCGGTTTCGAGCCGCGACTCGAATTCAGGCAGCGAGCTGATCTTCAGTTGCAGCGGCTGACCGGCCAGGTCTAGCCGCCGGGCGGCTTCGAACAGCGGCGTTGCGACAGACAGCAGTGTCGGCCGTACTTGCGCCGCAGGAATATCTTCGCCAGCATCGACCGCTAGCGCCAATTCGCCGCCGTACTCACCTAACTGGCCGTGCAGCAGATCGTCGAGCCGGAAAACGATGAACACCCAGCCGCTGATATTGGCGCGACGCTCTGAAAGCGTCCGGTTCTCGCCACCGCCTCGATAAACCGGAAAGTACATCGCGTAAGCCTGCTGGCTGACCGTTGCCGGCACAAGCGCGATGGTCAGCCTGCCGGACATGAATACCCGGTTTTGGTCGCGCGCCTGCTGCATTGCCAGCCGACTGGCCTGGTCCAGATGAAAATTTCGGCCAAGCTGGCACTGGCGGCTACCACTGGCCAGAGCGCCAAACGACGTCCTGCGCAAACCGACTGTCGCGTCGGCAGGCACAAAGCAATCGACGTAATCCGGCTGCGCCTGAAGCTGCTGCTCGGCCGACTCCGACACGACCATGCGCATGTAACCCATCGCCAGTGCGCCCGGAAACTTTTTTGCCTGAATCAGCCGCTGCAGGTAATCGCTGAATTCCTTGCGCCCGGCACTGTCGCGCCGCGCAAGCACGCCGCTGGCGCCGTGCAGCGCCATCTTGTAGGCAGCAATTCCCTGATCGATCCTGCTGGCAATTTCGCGCGTGCGATAGTTGAAATTCTCGCGCAGCAAGCGATGCGCGTTTTCCATCGCCGCGTGATGCGCGACGCAGGTCGTCAGCAGGCCGACCAGCAATATCAGCCAGGGCAGCAGCTTGCTGCAACACAGCCGCGACAGGTAGTGGGATGCGCGTGAATTCATGCTGATAAATGGATGTTTCCGAACGGCAAAACACAAGCATTCGATAATGCCTGCGCAGTCCAGGCACAAGGCCGACATTTCCGTTAATCATGACACCCAGGCAAGACCATCCCGTCGAGAAATATCAAATGTTGGGCGAAAAAAAACGCGCCGGTCTTGCGACCTGGCGCGTTTTTACGGCATGTGTACAACCGTTTTATTCGACGGCCTTTACCATGTCTTCGATGACTTTCTTTGCATCGCCGAACACCATCATCGTCTTGTCCATGTAGAACAGTTCGTTGTCCAGACCGGCATAGCCGGACGCCATCGAACGCTTGTTGACGATGACCGTCTTTGCCCGATATGCTTCAAGAATCGGCATGCCGGCGATGGGCGATTTCGGATCGTTCGCCGCCGGATTGACCACGTCGTTCGCGCCCAGCACCAGCGCCACATCGGCCTGAGCAAACTCGCCGTTGACGTCTTCCATCTCGAATACCTGATCGTACGGCACTTCGGCTTCCGCCAGCAGCACGTTCATGTGCCCCGGCATCCGGCCGGCAACCGGGTGAATCGCATATTTCACCGTCACGCCATGCTCGGTCAGCTTCTCGGTCAGTTCCTTCAGCGCATGCTGCGCACGCGCCACCGCCAAGCCATAGCCCGGCACGATCAGCACCGAGTCGGCATTGCTCATCAGGAAGGCGGCATCATCGGCCGAACCGGATTTGACGTTGCGCTGCTGCTGCCCGCCACCGGCCACCGCTGCCACCTCGCCGCCGAAACCGCCCATGATCACGCTGAAGAAACCGCGGTTCATCGCCTTGCACATGATGTACGACAGAATCGCGCCGCTCGATCCGACCAGCGAACCGGCGATGATCAGCATCGAGTTGTTGAGCGAGAAGCCGATGCCGGCCGCCGCCCAGCCGGAATAGCTGTTCAGCATCGACACCACCACCGGCATGTCGGCGCCGCCGATCGGGATGATGATCATCACGCCGAGCACGAACGCAATCGCGGTCATGATCAGGAACGGCGTCCACGCTGGCTGCGCGCCCGGCGAGAAGCAGAACACCAGCCCGAGCGCAATCATAATCACGGCCAGCGCCAGATTGACGAAATGCTGTCCCTTGAACACGATCGGCGCGCCCTGGAACAGGCGAAACTTGTAGCTGCCGGACAGTTTGCCAAACGCAATCACCGAACCGGAGAACGTAATCGCGCCAACGAAAGTGCCGATGAACAGTTCGAGCCGGTTGCCGAACGGAATCGGCTCGCCGCGGCCGGTAATCCGGAATGCATAGGGTTCAGCCACCACCGCAATCGCGATGAAGACCGCCGACAGGCCGATCAGCGAGTGCATCGCCGCCACCAGTTCCGGCATCTTGGTCATTTCGACCCGCTTGGCCAGCATCGCGCCAATCAGACCGCCCACAACCACGCCAGCTATCAGCAAACCGTAGCCGAGGCCGCCGGAACCGATATTCTCGCCCTTGAGTTTGATGATCAGCGCAATCGTGGTGAACACCGCGATCGCCATCCCGGCCATGCCGAAGGCATTGCCGCGGCGGGCGGTGGACGGATGCGACAACCCTTTGAGCGCCTCGATGAAGCAGACCGACGCGATCAGGTACAGCAAAGTAACCACATTCATGCTCATTACTTTGCCTCCTTGGCCGCTGCCTTCGGCTCTTTCTTCTTGAACATTTCGAGCATCCGCTGCGTCACCAGGAAGCCGCCGAACACGTTGACGGCCGCCAGCGCGACCGCCAGCGTACCCATCACCTGCCCGACCAGCCCTTCGGTCATGCCGGCGGACAGCATCGCGCCGACAATGATGATGGCCGAAATCGCATTGGTCACCGCCATCAGCGGTGTATGCAGCGCCGGGGTCACATTCCAGACGACGTGATAGCCGACGTAAATCGCCAGCACGAAGATGATGATGTTGGTAAGCGTGGTTGAGACTTCCATGGGCGCACCCTTATTCTTTCATGCCGGTCATCCGGTTCTGCCGATCGACGAACACGATCTTCGGCACGTACGTTTCGATTTCCTCGTCAGACATCGGGCCATAGGTGCAGATGATCAGCAGGTCGCCGAGATGCGCGCAGCGCGCGGCGGCGCCATTGAGCGAAATTTCGCCGCTGCCGCGCTTGCCGGAAATGGCATAGGTCGAGAAGCGCTCGCCGTTTTGCACATTGTAGATTTCGATTTTTTCGTTCACCTTGATGTCGGCAGCGTCCAGCAGATCCTGGTCAATGCCACATGAACCTTCGTAGTCGAGATCACATTGGGTCACGGTAGCTCGGTGAATTTTTGCGCGAAGCATGATTCGTTGCATGTCATTCTCCTATTTGCGGAATATTTCGCCACCGGCGCACATGCGTGTCGCGGCCACGATTTCGTCT
>JAGTRJ010000043.1 GCA_018261755.1 Burkholderiaceae bacterium | reverse complement strand
TGGTATGCCGGTCAAGCTGTCGGAAGGTAACGTTGAAGAAATCACCCGCGCACCGATGCTGGGTGAGCACACCGACGAGATTCTGACCCAGGTTTGCGGCTTCAACGCTGATCAGGTTCAGGCAATGAAAGACGGCGGTGCATTCACCGTTCCGGAGCGTCGCAAGAAATAATGTTGTCGGGTGACTGGCGGAGAGAGCTTCTTTCCGCCGGTTGTACGCAACATTCGTTCATGTAACAGGGTGGGCGACGCAAGTTGCCCATCTATCTTTTGGGTGTCCGGTTACTGCCTTCGGTTTTGGCGGCAAGCTGTCCAGAGAGTCGGATCATGTTGTATGGATGGCTCCGGTTGAAATGACGCCTCGTTTCTCCAAGAGGATGTTCACGCAAGCGTTGCGCTGAATGCTCCTGTGCCTGCGGTGACTGCCGGCGTGAGGTTTCCGATACCCGAGTTGTTATCAAATTTCAAAGGAATTGAATGTTAGGCGTAAGTCTGGCGAACCACCTGAGATCTCATCACTAAGGACGAGTATGAATATTCATGAATATCAAGGCAAAGAGATTCTGCGCAAGTATGGTGTGACGACGCCGCGCGGTTTTCCCTGTTTCAGCGTAGACGAGGCGGTCAAGGCTGCTGAAAATCTGGGCGGCAAGGTTTGGGTCGTCAAGGCGCAGATTCACGCTGGCGGCCGCGGCAAGGGTGGTGGCGTCAAGGTGGCCAAGTCGCTGGACGAGGTGCGCAAATATGCAACCGACATCCTCGGCATGACGCTGGTCACGCATCAGACCGGCCCGGAAGGCCGTCTGGTCAAGCGTCTGCTGATCGAAGAAGGCGCGGACATCAAGAAAGAACTTTATGTCGGCATGGTGGTCGACCGTGGCACGCAGCGCGTGTGCCTGATGGCGTCCTCAGAAGGCGGCATGGACATCGAGGAAGTGGCGGAGCATACGCCGGAGAAAATTCACAAGGTGTTCATCGATCCGGCCAAGGGCCTGACCGACGCGGATGGCGAAGACATCGCGCGCAAGATCGGCATTCCTGAAGTGGCTGTCAAGGATGGCTGCAAGTTCATGCAAGGCCTGTACAAGGCATTCGACGAAACCGACGCGTCGCTGGCGGAAATCAACCCGCTGATCGTGACCGGCGACGACAAAATCGTGGCGCTGGACGCTAAATTCAACTTCGATTCGAACGGCATGTATCGTCAGCCGGCGATCATGGCTTACCGCGACCTGGATGAAGAAGATCCGGACGAAATCGCGGCCTCGAAGTTCGACCTGACCTACATCGCGCTCGACGGCGACATCGCCTGCATGGTCAACGGCGCTGGTCTGGCGATGGCGACGATGGACATCATCAAGCTGTTTGGCGGCGCGCCGGCCAACTTCCTCGACGTCGGCGGTGGTGCCACGACCGAGAAAGTGACCGAAGCATTCAAGATCATGCTGGCCAACCAGAAGGTCAAGTGCATTCTGGTTAACATCTTCGGCGGCATCATGCGCTGCGACGTTATCGCCAATGGCGTGGTCGAAGCTGCGCGTCAGGTTGCACTGACGGTACCGCTGGTTGTGCGTCTTGAAGGCACGAACGTTGACAAGGGCAAGGAAATCCTGGCCAAGTCCGGCCTGCCGATCATTTCCGCCGATGGTATGACTGACGCCGCGCAAAAGGCGGTCAACGCTGCAAAGGGTAAATAAACATGTCTATTCTGATCAATAAAAACAGCCGCGTGATCGTTCAGGGCATCACCGGCAAGACGGGTGCATTCCACACTGAAATGTCGCAAGCGTATGCTTTCGGCAAGCAATGCTACGTCGGTGGCGTGACGCCGAAAAAAGGCGGCACGACCTTCCTCGACATGCCGGTGTTCAACACGGTATCGGAAGCGAAGGCACAGACCGGCGCCAACGTGTCCGTGATTTATGTTCCGCCGCCGTACGCAGCGGCTGCGATCGATGAGGCAGTCGAAGCCGGCATGGAAATGGTGATCTGCATTACCGAAGGCATTCCGGTACGCGACATGATCCGCACCCGCTACAAGATGCAGGACAAGTCCACCATCCTGATCGGGCCGAACTGCCCGGGCATCATCACGTCCGACGAACTGAAAATCGGCATCATGCCGGGCCACATTTTCAAGAAAGGCCCGATTGGCGTCGTTTCCAAGTCCGGTACGCTGACCTATGAAGCGGCTGGCCAGCTGAACGCGCTTGGCATTGGCACCTCGACCGTGGTTGGCGTCGGCGGCGACCCGGTCAACGGTCTGAAGCACATCGACGTGCTGAAGATGCGGCGGCAACGACGAAGAAAACGCAGCCCAGTGGGTCAAGGACAACATGAAGAAGCCGGTCATCGGCTTCATCGCTGGTGTCACCGCGCCTCCGGGCAAGCGCATGGGCCATGCCGGCGCGATCATCTCCGGCGGCAAGGGCACGGCACAGGAAAAACTGTCCGTGATGGAATCCTGCGGCATCAAGGTTACCCGCAACCCGGGCGAAATGGGCGTCACGCTCAAGTCCGTGCTGAAGTAATCCGGTCGAAAGACCAAGCGAAAAGCCTGTCCGGCCTGTCCGGGCAGGCTTTTTTCATTCCGGTTTGCTTGCCGATTGCAACGCGCCAGCGGCGGAGGCACAGCCTGTGGTGGCAGCCCAAAATAACTGACTAATCTGACTTTTCGGTCATTAAGGTAAAAAATATACTACTGCCAGTATTTAAAAACCGCCAGCAAAAATGTGGCCCGGTATATGGTTTTGGCTATATACCCCCCATGAAAACAAAAATCTAGTCGTGCTGGTTGTTGAAACGCATCAGGCAAGCGGGCGGCGGATGCGCCAGATAGTGCTTCCGCACTGTAATTCCATCCTCGGCCTCAAGCATGCGGGGGCGACAATGGCAACAACATATTCGCAGGTCGGTACGTTCGCCGTCGTTATGCCGCCACATGCCGCGCTACGCACGTCATGGTGAAAAACGGGCGGGAAAATCCGGAATTTTGACGCTTGGCAAACAAAACCTCGCGCATGCAGGCAGGGATTCGTTAAAATGCAGGAATGCTGTCCGAATTCGACCTAATCGCCAAATATTTCACGCGCCCGACGCCCAACGCCACGCTGGGCGTCGGCGACGATTGCGCGTTGCTGACGCCGACGCCCGGCGCGCAGATCGCGATCTCGTCCGACATGCTGGTGTCCGGCACGCACTTTTTTGCCGATGCCGAACCGAAGTTGCTCGGTCATAAAAGTCTGGCCGTCAATCTGTCCGATCTGGCCGCAATGGGGGCGAAGCCGGTCGCGTTCACGCTCGCATTGTCGCTGCCGAAGCCGGACGAACCGTGGCTGGCCGCGTTTGCCGACGGCCTGCTGGCGCTGGCCGACCTGTACCGCTGCGAACTGATCGGCGGCGATACCACCCGCGGGCCGTTGAACATCTGCATCACCGTGTTTGGCGAGATACCGGCCGGCAAGGCATTGCGGCGCGATGCGGCCAAGGCCGGCGACGACATCTGGGTATCCGGCGCGCTGGGTGAAGCGCGGCTCGGGCTGGCCGGCATGCGCAAGGAACTGGCGCTGGATGCCGAAACTCTGTCGGCCGCAGTGATGCGGCTGCATCAGCCGATGCCGCGCGTCGCGCTCGGTATGGCGCTGCGCGGGGTGGCGAATGCGGCCATCGACATTTCCGACGGGCTGGTGGGCGATCTTGGCCATATTCTGGCGCGCTCCGGCATGGGGGCGACGCTGAACGTGGATGCGCTGCCGGTCGGGCCGATGCTGTCCGAGCAGCCGCAGGAAGTGCAGCGCCGTTTCGCGCTTTCAGGCGGCGACGACTACGAACTCTGCTTTACCGCGCCGCCGTCGATGCGCGCCGCGGTGCTGAACGCCGGCAATGAAACCGGCAAGGCGGTGACCCGCGTCGGCAGCATTGAAGCCGCGCATGGCTTGCGGCTGACCGACGCCAGCGGCCATCCGCTCGAACTGCACGCGACCTCATTCGACCATTTCAGCGCTGCATGAACGGGTCGGACGATCAGCGCGACAGTACGACCGCTTCTTCCGCTGCATCACCGACAGTTTCCGCCGCCATTTCTCCGACCTTCCGCTTCATGCTGTCGCATCCGGCGCATATCGTCGCGCAGGGCTTCGGCAGCGGCCTGTCGCCGATCATGCCTGGCACCGCCGGAACGCTGTTCGGCTGGCTGGTTTACGTTGAATTGACATCGCTGTGGCCGGAGGTGTTCACGCCAGCCGTCTGGGGCGCGCTGATCGTGGCCGGATTCGCGCTTGGCGTGGCCGCCTGCCGCAGAACCGGCACCGCACTGGGCGTGGCCGATCACGGCAGCATGGTGTGGGATGAAGTGATTGCGTTCTGGCTGGTGCTGCTGTTCATTGGTTCTGGCGGCTGGCGCGCACAGTTGACCGGATTTGTGCTGTTCCGTTTTTTCGACATGGTCAAGCCGCCGCCGATCCGCCATTTCGATCAGAATCTGAAGGGCGGCTTTGGCGTGATGTGGGACGATATCGTGGCCGCGTTTTACGCCCTGCTGGCGATGGCGCTGCTGCGAGTCATGTTTCCCTGAATGGAGGCGGTGATGGATGAAATCCTTGAACTGGCGGCACAGGTTGGCAATGCGCTGAAGGAAAAGGGTTTGCTGCTGGCGACGGCGGAATCATGCACTGGCGGCGGCGTGGCGCAGGCGATCACCGACATAGCCGGTTCGTCCGAATGGTTTGACGGCGGTTTCATCGCTTACTCCAATGACGCCAAAGGCAAGATGCTCGACGTGCCGGCGGCGCAGATCGCGTTGCATGGCGCGGTGAGCGAGGAAATCGCGGCCGCGATGGCGGCCGGCGCGCTGGCCAACACCAATGCCGACGTGGCGATTGCCACCACCGGCATTGCCGGCCCCGGTGGCGCGGTGCCGGGCAAGCCGGTCGGCACCGTGTGCATCGCCTGCATTGCCGCCGGGCGCGAATTCACCGATCGGCTGCAACTGGATGGCGATCGGCAAGCCGTGCGGCAGCAGACGGTGGCGCGTGTCTTGCGCGAATTGCTGCGTTTTTTGCAGCCGCTTCCGCCGCGCACGGGACGGCGGACATAGCGGGCTGCCGCCATGACGGAAGGCTGTTGTGATGATGCGCAACAGTTGGCATAAACTGTTTTTTTACGTCGCCATTTCCCGTTAATATGGATGATGATTGGTATACAATCATTTCCAGTGGGAAAGTTTGACACCAACCTTGCGACCAGCGCCGATGGAGAAACCAGTTCAAGTGCCGACGTGGGAAGACAGGCTGTCAACCGGCCTGGCCGACGTTGACGCGCAGCACAAGCGCCTGTTCGCCATCGCGAGCGAATTGGGCGTGATGCATGAGCGCAACGAGCCGGTGGCCAACATCCGCATCGCTATCAGCAAGCTGCGGCGTCATGCGGCCTACCACTTCCAGACCGAAGAAGACTTGATGCGCGCGTGCAAGGTCAGCGCGGCGCACATGAAGGCGCACCTTCACGGCCACCAGAGCTATCTCAGCCACCTCGACCGCATCAACGCGCTACTGGCAAGCGATTCCGGCGTCGCCATCGGGCCGTTACTGTCCTTCCTGGTCAAATGGATGCTGCTGCACATTTCTGGCGTGGATAGCGTGATGGCGCGCGAAGTCGCGCTGCATACGGCCGGCATGTCGTCAGCCGACGAACCGCCGGAATCCGGCGATGCGGTGCCGCTGGTCGAGGCGATCAACGAACTGTACGCCAGTCTGGCCGAGCGTTCGTTTGAAATTCTGGAACTGAATCTGCAACTGCACGAGGAAATCGGCCGGCGGCAGTTGCTGGAAAAGGCATACGGCATGAGTCAGGCGCGGCTGCGCACGATTGCCGATCACGCCTACGGTTGGGAATACTGGCAGGGGCCGGAGCGCGAAATCATCTACATGTCGCCCTCGTGCGAACCGATCACCGGCTATACGGTGGATGAATTCGTTGCCAATCCGGAACTGCTGAATGCGATCATCCATCCGGAAGATCGGCACTTGATGGATATCCACATGCATTACATTGCCCGCCACAAGGAAGATGGCGGCGAACTGGATTTCCGCATTGTCAGGAAGGATGGCGAAATTCGCTGGATTGCGCATACTTGCAAGGCGATTTATGCCCCCAGCGGCCAGTACATGGGACGTCGCGGCAGCCGGCGCGATCTGACCGACCGCCGGCAGCAGGAAGCGTCATTGCGGCTGGCCGCAACGGTATTCGATAGCGTCAACGAAGCGGTCATCGTGACCAGTCGCGACAACCGCATCATCGCGGTCAACGTGCCGTTTGGCAATATCACCGGCTATACCGCGGACGACGTGATCGGCCAGGACCCGCGGATGCTGGCCGATGGGGAAATGCAGCCGGAATTCGTGCGCGACCTGTGGCGCACGCTGGTCAAGACCGGCCGCTGGCAGGGCGAATTCACCAACCGGCGCAAGAACGGCGAGCGTTATACCGCCTGGGTCTCAATCAACAGCGTGCGCGACGACAAGGGGCATGTCAGCAACTACATCTCGGTTTTTTCCGACATCAGCGAACGCAAGGAAAACGAAAAGCGCATCCATTATCTGGCGCATTACGACGTGCTGACCGGCCTGCCGAATCGCGCGCTGTTCAGCGACCGGCTGAAGCAGACCGCGCTGGCGGCCAAGCGTTACAAGGCCAACATGACGCTGATGTTCATCGATCTGGACAAGTTCAAGCCGGTCAACGATCAGTTCGGACACGACGTCGGCGATCTGCTGCTCAAGGGGGTCGGTGTTCGCCTGCTCGAATGCATCCGAGAGTCGGACACAGCGGCGCGCATCGGCGGCGATGAATTCGTGGTGCTGCTGCCGGGCATGGGCAACGAGGAAGCGGCCCAGATGCTGGCGCACAAGATCCTGGACGCGCTGGAACAGCCGTTCGACGTCGATGGCAATGCGCTGCAAATTTCGGCCAGCATCGGTTATGCGATTTACCCCGATCACGGCGATACCGACGACCTGATGCTGAAAAACGCCGACAGCGCGATGTACCACGCCAAGCATGGCAACGTCGGGCGCATCGTATCGTTCCGCCAGATGAACGATTGAATTACGGCTGGCTGCGATCCAGTTCCGCCAGCAGTTTTGCCTCTTTCTTTCGGGCGCTTTCCAGATGCCGCTGGCGCACGTGGCTGTAGCCGCGGATCTCCTCCGGAATCGACGCAATCGCGATCATGGTCGGCAGATTGGCGGCCGTCATCCGCGGCAGCAGCGAACTCATCAATTGCCGGTATTCGCACGCCAACGCACGCTCGGCTTTGCGTTCTTCGGTGTAGGCAAAAATATCGAACATCGTGCCGCGCAGGAAGCGGAACTTCGCCAGCAGGCGGAATGCGTGCCGCACCCACGAACGGTATTCGCTCTTCACCGGCAGGCCATCGGCGCCGCTCGAACTGGTCGGCAATGCGCGCCAGGAAATCGCCATTGCTGTGCAGCCGCGCGACTTCGTATTCGTCCTTGCCGGCCATCAGCTTGAAGTAATAGCGTGCGACCGCTTCGGTCAGGCGGGTCGAGCCGATGCCGAGCGCGTTCTCGGCCATGCGCACCTGTTCGACGAATGCGCGGTAGCGTTCGGCGTAGGCCGCATCCTGATAATCGGTCAGGAACTCGATGCGCTGCGCGATGATCTGATCCACCGTCAGCCGGCGGTGCAGGATGATCGGATGCGCCGGCGTAGCCAGTTTCTCGACTGCCGCCAGATCGTGCGCGGCGGCGCGGCCCCAGCCAAATGCCTGCTGGTTGAATTCAATCGAAACGCCATTGAGTTCGATCGCCTTCAGCAGCGACGTTTCGGCCAGCGGCACCCAGCCCTTTTGCCAGGCATAGCCGAGCATGAACATGTTGGCCGCGATCGCATCCCCCATCAGCGCGGTCGCAATCCGGCCGGCATCGACGAAATCGACCGGCATGCCGGAGCAGGCGGCGCGCACCGCGTTGATGGCCGAAGCTTGCGGGAATTGCCAGTCGGGATTGGCGACGAAGGCGGCGGTCGGCACGCCAGTCGAATTGATCGCTGCGCGGGTGCGGCCTTCGCCCATCCGCGTCAGCGCCTCCAGGCTGGTGGTGACGGCCAGATCGCAGCCGAGCACCAGCCCGGCCGCGCCAGTGCTGATGCGGGTCGAATGCAGATCGCCCGGGTCGTTGGCCAGCCGCACGTGCGACAGCACCGGCCCGCCCTTTTGCGCCAGCCCGCTCATGTCCAGCACCGAACAGCCCTTGCCTTCAACGTGCGCCGCCATCGCGATGATCTGGCCGATGGTGACCACGCCCGTGCCGCCAATGCCGGTGACCAGAATGCCGAAGGTGCGGTCGATAGCCGGCACCGTTGGCGCTTGTTGCACGACGACTGGTTGATTTGCCGCTTGCGGCCGAAATCGGTTTCCAGCGGCTCGACCGACAGGCAGTTCGACTGCACGCTGCAATCGCCGCAGCCCTCGCACACCATTTCGTTGATCACGATGCGCCAGGCCGGGTCGGGATACTGGCCGCGCTTGCGCATCCGGCGTTTTTCCGACGCGCAGTGCTGGTCATAGATGATCGCGGTCACGCCTTTGATTGCGCGCAGTTCACGCTGCACCAGATCGAATTCGTTGCGGTGGCGGATGATTACGCCGCGCGCCCAGTCGGTGCCGGCCGGATATTTGTCTGGATCGTCGGTCACGACCACAATCGTCTTCACGCCCTCGGCTGCCAGTTGGCGCGAGATCATCGGCGGATCGAGCGGACCATCGAATGGCTGGCCGCCGGTCATTGCGATCGCGCCGTTGAACAGGATTTTGTACGTGATGCTGACATTGGCCGCGACCGCAGCGCGGATTGCCAGCAGACCGGAATGCAGGTAGGTGCCGTCGCCCAGATTGGCGAACACATGTGGCTCGGTCGTGAACGGCGCCTGGCCGATCCAGGTCGCGCCTTCGCCGCCCATGTGGGTGAAGGTGGTCGAATCGCGGTTCATCCACAGCACCATGTAA
>JAGTRJ010000004.1 GCA_018261755.1 Burkholderiaceae bacterium | reverse complement strand
TGGTATGCCGGTCAAGCTGTCGGAAGGTAACGTTGAAGAAATCACCCGCGCACCGATGCTGGGTGAGCACACCGACGAGATTCTGACCCAGGTTTGCGGTTTCAACGCTGATCAGGTTCAGGCAATGAAAGACGGCGGTGCATTCACCGTTCCGGAGCGTCGCAAGAAATAATGTTGTCGGGTGACTGGCGGAGGGAGCTTCTTTCCGCCGGTTGTACGCAACATTCGTTCATGTAACAGGATGGGCAACGAAAGTTGCCCATCTATCTTTTTATCACCAGGTTTGTCGAGGATTGGCATGAGGGTTGCCATTATTGGGCAGCAGGAATTCGGCAAGGCCGTCATGGAAGCCTTTCTTGCTCGCGGCGATGAAGTAGTCGGCGTGTTTACCGCGCCAGAGCGGGACGGTGCAAGGCCGGATCCGCTTCGGGTCGCTGCGCAGGAAAAGGGCATCAAGCTGTTTCAGTTGCCGAATCTGACTGGCGATGCAGCCAGGGAAGCGATGCAAGGCTTGAATGCCGACATTGGCATCATGGCGTATGTGGTGCAGTTCGCGCCGCAGGAACTGGTGAATATCCCCAAACACGGCACCATCCAGTATCACCCGTCGCTGCTGCCAAAATATCGTGGTCCCAGTTCAATCAACTGGCCGATCGTCTGCGGTGACGCGGAAACCGGGCTGACGGTTTTCCGGCCGGATGACGGGCTCGATGAAGGGCCGATTGTGCTGCAGAAAACGACCCCGATTTTGCCGGACGATACGCTCGGCAGTGTTTACTACGATCGATTGTTTCCACTGGGTGTAAAGGCGATGCTCGAGGCGGCAGACCTCGTGGTTGCCGGCAAGCACATCGAAGTCGCGCAGGATGAAAGCGAAGCCAGCTACGAAGGATGGTTGCGCGTGCCCGAATCCAGAATCAGCTGGAGCAATCATGTCAATTACGTCTATAACCTGATTCGGGGCTGCAATCCAGCGCCAGGCGCGTGGACTACGCTGAACGGCAAGCGGATTCATGTGTTTGAGGTGAAGAAACACTTGTTTCGCACGTTTGGCAGCGTCAGGGGCAAGATTGGCACGATATCGGAAATTGGTGAAACCAGCTTTCGCGTTACCGCGCAGGGCGGGCAGATTGAAATCTTTACGCTGAGATTGGAAGACGGCAAAAAGATGACCGCTGACGAATTCATCCGGCAGGCAGGTTTGAACGTCGGCATGCAGTTGGGCAGCTAGAGTTCAAGGCATGCCTCGCTGGCGCGAACGTGCCTTGCGGCACGTTTTTCCACGAATCTTTGATATGTTCGGGCTTAGACGACCGAGCCCAGTTTGAAGATTGGCAGATACATCGCCACCACCAAACCACCAATTAGCACGCCAAGAATCGCCATGATCAGCGGTTCAATCAGGCTCGACAACGACGCTACGGCGTCGTTCACTTCTTCCTCGTAGAAATCCGCCACCTTGCTCAGCATGTTATCGAGCGAACCCGATTCCTCGCCGATCGACACCATTTGCGTCACCATGTTGGGGAAAACGTTTGAATTCTGCATCGAAACGGTCAGGCTGGTGCCGGTGCTGACTTCGGTCTGGATCTGGCGCGTCGCATCCGCATAGACGATATTGCCCGAAGCGCCGCCGACCGAGTCGAGCGATTCGACCAGCGGTACGCCGGCGGCAAACATTGTTGCCAGCGTGCGCGTCCAGCGGGCGATGGTTGCCTTGCGGATCACCTCGCCGAAAATCGGCATGCGCAGCAGCAGCCGATCCATCCTGCGCTGTACCGTCGGCGAACGCCGCCAGGCCTGAAAGAACAGGTACAGGCCGCCGCCTATGCCGCCAAAGATCACATACCAGAACTTGACGAAGAAGTCGGAAATTGCGATCACCATCAACGTCAGCCACGGCAGATCGGCGCCAAAGTTCTTGAATACTTCCTTGAACGCCGGCACAACCCAGATCATGATGACCGCGGTGACGATGAAGGCGACCGCCATGACCGCAATCGGATAGAACATCGCTGATTTGATCTTGCCCTTGATGGCGATGGTCTTTTCCTTGTAGGTGGCCAGCCGTTCCAGCAGATCCTCGAGGATACCGGCTTGCTCGCCGGCGGCCACCAGATTGCAGAACAGTGAATCGAAATATAGCGGAAACTTGCGGAACGCCTGGTTCAGGCTGGTGCCGGTTTCGACATCATTGCGGATATCGTTGACCAGCTTCGATACCGACGGGTTTGAATGGCCGCGCGCGACGATATCGAACGATTGCAGCAGCGGCACGCCGGCTTTCATCATTGTCGCGAGTTGGCGGGTGAACAGCGCGATGTCCTTTTCGGTGATGCGCTTGGTGCTGCGGAAGGTTTTTTTCTTGACCTTGGTGACGGTGATGCCCTGGCGGCGCAAGGTGACATTGACAACGGATTCACCGCCGGCCCGAAGTTCGCCCCTGACGATCTTGCCGGTTTTGTCGCGGCCTTCCCACGCAAAAATCGATTCCTTGATTTCGGCGGATTTCTTGCTGTCGCGCGCAGTGGCCATTCACTGTCTCCTATTCATTGGTGCAGCCCAGCACTTCTTCCAGACTGGTGAGCCCATTCTTGACTTTCACCAGACCGGATTGTCGCAGCGACTTGACACCTTCGCTGCGCGCCTGCTTTTCGATGTCCATCGCGGTGCCATGTTCGAGGATGATGCGTTCGATTTCCTCGCTGATGGGCATCATTTCATAAATGCCGACACGTCCCTTGTAACCGGTGCCGCCGCATCGTTCGCAGCCGACAGGTTCATAAGGTTTCCAGCTGCCGTCGAGGTCTTCCGGCGTGAAGCCGGCCTGCAGCAGAATTTCGTCCAGGACTTCTGCCTGCTTTTTGCAGGTGCACAAACGGCGCGCGAGGCGCTGTGCGGTGATCATGATGACGGATGATGCGATGTTGAACGGAGCCACCCCCATGTTCATCAAACGCACCAGCGTGGATGGCGCATCGTTAGTGTGGAGCGTCGAAAACACCATGTGGCCGGTTTGCGCCGCCTTGATTGCGATGTCAGCCGTTTCCAGGTCGCGAATCTCACCAACCATCACCACGTCCGGATCCTGGCGCAGGAATGCGCGCAGCGCGACCGAGAAAGTCAGGCCCGCTCTTTCATTGACATTGACCTGGTTGATGCCGGGCAGGTTGATTTCAGCAGGGTCTTCAGCGGTGGAAATATTGATGCCGGGCTTGTTCAGGATATTTAGGCAGGTATAGAGCGACACAGTCTTGCCGGATCCGGTCGGGCCGGTCACCAGCACCATGCCGTACGGGCGCTGAATCGCATTCAGCAGCATTTCGCGCTGCTCCGGTTCATAACCGAGCGCATCGATGCCGAGCTGCGCCTGCGACGGATCGAGAATACGCATCACGATTTTTTCGCCGAACAGCGTTGGCAGTGTGCTGACGCGGAAATCGATCGCGCGCGTGGGCGACAGCACCAGTTTCATCCGGCCGTCCTGCGGTACGCGCTTTTCTGAAATATCGAGCCGCGACAGCACCTTGATGCGCGCCGCCAGTTTTTCGCGGATCGCGACTGGCGGTTGCGCGTATTCGGTCAGTTCGCCATCGACGCGGAAGCGGATGCGGTAAAACTTTTCGAATGGTTCCAGGTGAATATCCGAGGCACCGCCGTTGATGGCATCGAGCATCGTCTTTTGCAGAAAGCGGACGATAGGCGCATCATCGACTTCGCTGGTGTCGGCTTCGGCCTGGGCAGCGTCCGGTTCTTCGGACAGCAGGTCGAAATCGAGCGAATCTTCGCTCATTTCGTTCAGGGCTTGCGCGCTGCTCTTTGTCAGCTTTTCCAGCAGTTGCAGTAGCGTGTCGTGCGGTACGATGACCGGCTCGACCGTCGATGCCGTCTGAAACTTGATTTGATCTAGTGTTTGCGGCTGGGTCGGATCGGAAATCGCGACGAAGATGCGGTTGCCGCGTTTTGACAGCGGCACGGCACGCAAACGCAGCATCAGCCGCGCATCGATGATCTTGTCCGACAGATTGTCGCTTTTGATTGCGTCCAGATCCAGCAGCGGGTAGCCGAAGGTTTCCGCGCAGAAGGCGGCCAGAGAACGCGCATCAATCTGGCCGCTTTTGAGCAGCGCATCAATGAATGGCTGTTTGTCATTGGCCGCGGTCTTGCTGATGGCGATGGCGGCTTGCTGCGGAATGCGGCCCGCCTGCATCAGGGCGCGTGCCAGTCCTGGCATCGGGGAACCGTTGGTCGTCGGATCAGTCTGTGCTACGGCCATATGCGGGAAATCGGTGATGAATGATATCGGCGCCCTGTATCGGGCGCCACTTTGGATGATGCCTAGCGGCAAATCATTTGTAAAGAGTAAACAGGTTGACCATTGAGGCTTTTGCGCAACGTCAACTTAGTCGGCAACCCTTTCACGCGCGCCGGAGCGGACCAGCCGCACCACCTTGATGGCCTGGTTCTGCACTTGCACTGCTTCGGCCACACAGTCGGCGAATTTCACGCTGACGTTCGCGTCGGGAATGTCTTCCAGTTCTTCCAGCAGCAGGCCGTTGATGGTTTTCGGGCCATCGAGCGGCAGATTCAGCCCGAGCCGCTTGTTAATGTCGCGCAACGAGGTGCCGCCTTCAACCAGACATTCGCCCTGTTCATTCCAGCCGAGCGCATCCGGGCGGGCGCTGCCGGGCATGGTGGTGGTGAATTCGCCGATCATTTCCTCGATGATGTCTTCCAGCGTCACCAGTCCCTGCACTTCGCCGTATTCATCGACGATGATGCCGAGCCGTTCGCGGTTTTCCTGGAAATACTGCAACTGGGTGAACACGCCGGTTTCCTGCGGAATGAAATACGGCGGTGACAGCAGCTCGCGGAAATGTTCGGCGGTCAGTTCTTCATCCTGATTCAGCAGCGCGACCGCCTTGCGCACATGCAGGATGCCGATGATGCGGTTGATCTCGCCTTCATACACAGGCAGCTTGTTGTGATAGCAGGTGACGAGCTGGCGCTTGATGTCTTCGACCGGCACCGCCAGATCGAGCGCTTCGATTTGCGTGCGCGGCGTCATCACGTCCTCGACCGTGATCGATTCGAGATCGAACAGGTTGAGCAGGATGCTCTTATGTTTTTGCGGGATGAACGCGCCGCCCTCGAGCACCATCGTGCGCAATTCTTCCGGCGACAGCCGCTGCTTGTGTGCGTCGGCGCCGGTCTTGATGCGCAGCAGGCGCAGCAGCAGGTTGACGAACAGGTTGACGAACCAGATCGCCGGCAGCGCAAACACCATCAGCACCTTCAGGATCGGGCTGGCCGGCAACGCGATCCGGTCCGGATAGGTCGCGCCGATCACTTTCGGCGTGATTTCGGCAAAGATGATCAGCAGGAAGGCGATGGTGGCGGTGGCAATCGTCAGCACGGTCTGGTTGCTGCCGAACGAGGCGATGGCAATCGCGGTCACCAGCGCGGTCACGAGCGAGTTCAGCAGCGTTTGCGCGATCAGCACCAGCGACAGCAGGCGGTCGGTGCGCGCCAGCAGCCACAGCGTTGTTTGCGCGCGCTTGCTGCCGGTCTTTGCCAGATGCTTGACGCGGTAGGAACTGAGCGCGATTAGCGCGGTTTCCGAAATCGAAAAGAACGCCGAGCAGCAGATGAGCAGCGCGAGCGCGGCGATTTGCGCCCACAACGGGATGGTATCCAAATGGTCACATTCAAAAGATGCCGCATGCAAAATGGCTGGAAGCGGCATTGCCGGTTCCGGCCGCTGATGCCGGCGCAGTCATCCAATCGCTCGATGGCTTTCGTGCGTCTGCATGGCGCTTATTGTAATCAATGCCGGCAGGGAAGCGGAAATTTGTCTGTCGCGGGCGTTTCGCGCTCGCGCGGGCTGGAAGCATACTGCCGCCAGTATATTTGAGAAGCCAGTAAATACGTGGCGCAGCCGCCGTTTTCCGGCTATACCCTGTCAATTTCGCGCTAAAAATCCGGATTGGTTGGCTGCGGAAGCCTAAAATAACTGACTTAAATGAAATTCGGGTCATTAAGGTTAAAAAATATACTCTGGGCAGTATCTTTTAATGGCCAGCAAATACGTGGCTCAGCGTGGTATTTTGACTATATACCCCTGCTGTTTGCGTAAACGCCGGCGTGACCAACGGCAAATCAGCCAGCGCCATTTTTCAGTTGCAGCGCGCGTTCATACAGCCGGTTTTTCTTTTGGCCGGTGATTTTCGCCGCCAGCGACGCGGCCTGGCTGACCGTGCATTCGGTCAGCAGGATTTCCAGCACACGTTGCGCTTCGGCCTCACCGGTATCGGCCACCGCTGGCGCACCTTCGACCAGCAGCACGAATTCGCCGCGCAGCCGGTTTTTGTCGGCCGCCAGCCAGTTGGCCGCGTCGGCTAGCGGGCAGCGGTGGATTTCCTCGAACAGCTTGGTCAGCTCGCGCGCGATGACGATGCGCCGTTCACCACCGAATGCCAATGCCAGTGCTGCCACCGTCTGTTCAATCCGGTGCGGCGCTTCATACAGCACCAGCGTCGCCGACAGCGCGCACAAATCCTGCAGCGCGGCATCGCGCTGCGCGGCCTTCGACGGCAGGAAACCGACGAAGCGGAAACCGTTATCGAGCAGCCCGCTGGCAGATAGCGCGGTTATGGCGGCCGATGCGCCCGGCAGCGGAATCACCCGCAAACCGGCGGCGGCAACCGCTTCCACCAGCCGCGCGCCTGGGTCGGAAATCGCAGGCGTGCCGGCGTCCGACACCAGCGCAATCCGCTCTCCGGCGTGCAGCCGTTCGATGATGTGCGCCGCGCGTTCGCGCTCGTTGTGTTCGTGCACCGCGATCAACGGTTTGGACAGGCCGTAGCGTGCCAGCAACTGGCTGGTGTTGCGCGTGTCTTCGCACGCAATCGCATCGGCCTGCATCAGCAGGTAGAGCGCGCGCAGCGTGATGTCGCCAGTGTTTCCTATCGGCGTGGCGGTCACATATAATGCGCTGGCGGGAAACTGTTGCCGGGAGATGTCTTCCATCAGGCGCTGGACAGTGCTGTTCGAGGTGGCGGACTCTGGCATTGCGGTGTTGGGGAAACGCTGAATAAATGGTTGCGCGGACGATCTGCTGCGTTGCGCGGTGCTCGGAAACCTCATGTACCTGTATGTACATTCCGGTTCCTGCGCACCGTGCGCCTTGCATCTCATTCCGCTCACCGATTTCTTCTGCGCTTCCTTAGGTCAGTGGGCGATGGTGCATTGTGCGCGTCATCGCGGTTGCTGGCAATGCTCCGCTTCAATTACATGTTGGGGGAAAGGACGTCGGGTGGCATGGTTCAATCCTTTCGCTGACCGCCAGACCGCGCGCCAGCGTAGCGGCCAGGCGGCGGAAGATGAAGCGCTGGCGCATCTGTCGCAACAGGGGCTGACGCTGGTCGAGCGCAATTTCCGTTGCAAGGGCGGCGAAATCGATCTGGTGATGGAGGACGGTGCTACGCTGGTGTTCGTCGAAGTGCGGCAGCGCAGCAGCATGGCTTTCGGTGGCGCTGCCGCCAGCGTGACGCCGGCGAAACAGGCGCGGATGATTCGCGCGGCGCAGTTTTTCCTGTTGCGCTATCCGGCGCAGCCGGCATGCCGTTTCGATGTGGTCGCGATTGATGGTGGCCCGAAGGAAGGCAGCCGACTGTCCTGGCTGAAAAACGTGATTTGAGCCGCTATTGCGCGGCCATGAAGCTATAATGCAACGATTATGAGAACCCAACGCATACTTGGGCACTTCAAGGAAAGTGCCGAACTCAAAGCCAATGCCGCCGAACTGCTCGCGCCGATGATTGCGCGCGCGGCGGACATGATGTTTGCCGCACTGTCGCAAGGCAACAAGATTCTGGCGTGCGGCAATGGCGGCTCGGCAGCCGATTGCCAGCATTTCGCGGCTGAACTGGTGGGCCGTTTCGAGCGCGAACGGTTGTCGTTGCCGGCGATGGCGCTGACGACCGACACCTCGATTCTGACTGCGGTCGGCAACGATTACAGTTTCCGCGATATTTTTAGCAAGCAGGTGCAGGCATTCGGCCAGTCCGGCGACATCCTGCTGGCGATCTCGACTTCGGGCAATTCGGAAAACGTGATGGCGGCGATCGAAGCCGCGCACGAGCGCGAGATGCGCATTGTCGCGCTGACCGGCCGTGATGGCGGCAAGATTGCCGGCATGCTGACGGAAGAAGACGTGAACATCTGCGTGCCGCATGAGCGTACAGCGCGCATTCAGGAAGTGCATTTGCTGGCGATACACAGTATTTGCGACGGCATCGATGCCGCGCTATTCGGAGGAGATATCCATGATTGACTGGCAGCGAATCAAACGTCCGGTTGCGACGGCGGTATTGTGCGGTGCAGCGATGATCGGCCTCCAGGGCTGCGTCGAAATGGTGGTTGGCGCGGCTGTGGTTGGCACTTTCGCCGCCAGCGACCGCCGCACCGTTGGGGCGCAGACCGAAGACAAGAGCATCATGGTCAAGGGAGAGGTTCGCGCTTCTGAAATTGCCGGCGATTATGGCCACGTCAACGTCACCAGCTTCAACCGCAAGGTGTTGTTGACCGGCGAAGTGCGGGATGAGCGGATGCGCGCAGCGGTCGAGCGCGAAATCAGCCGCATCGAAGGCGTGCAGTCGGTGGTCAATGAACTGGAAATCGGGCCGGTGTCGAATTTCTCGTCGCGTTCGAGTGATAGCTACATCACCAGCAAGGTGGTGGCTAGCTTCATCGATGCGAAGGATGTGTTCAACAGCGCGCTCAAGACCGTCACCGAGCGCGGCACGGTTTATCTGATGGGGCGCGTGACACAGCGCGAAGGCGCGCGGGCGGCGGAAATCGCCAGCGGCGTTTCAGGCGTACACCGGGTGGTGAAAGTGTTTGACTACATCACTGAAGACGAATTGCGGCAGATGACGCACCGGCCGGCCAACGCACCGGTTTCCGAATCGTCTGCTTCTCCTGCATCTCCTGCGCCGGCAGGCAACCCGGATAGCGGCGTTACCGTTAATTCAGTAACACCCTGACGGCTGACCTGACGTCTTCGACCGATGGCGGATGTCCGCCATCGCCGAGGTTCACGATGTTCGGCGACCAGTTGCCTTCGGTCTTCCAGCGCGGCGAATCGATATACAGTTCCACCGTCGGCCGGTTGTAGGCGGCGGCGATGTGCGTCAGGCCGGTATCCACGCCGACCGCCAGTGCCGCCTTGCCTGCCAGCAGCACCGCTTCCAGCATCGGCAGGCGCGGCAGTACGCGCGCATTCGGTAGCGATGCCGCCAGTTGTTCCGCCTCCCGTTTTTCCTTGTCCGAGCCCCAGGCCAGCAGTATTGGCAGCCCGCGTTCTGTCAGAAACTGGCCGATGACGGTCCAGTTCGCCTGTGGCCATTTCTTGGCGTCGCGCGCGGTGCCGTGGAAGAACACTGCATACGGCTCTGCCGGCAGCCAGTCCGGCTGCAGATCGGGCGGGGTGAGCGCGAAATCGGCCGGCGTATCGATTGAATAGCCGAGCGCTGCGGCTGCCACCAGCCGTCCGCGCAGCACCGCGTGCGTGCGTGAATCGACTGGCACGCTCATTGTATGGAACAGGCGCGACATGCCTTCGTAGCCGGAACCTTCGGTGCCATTGGCCAGCCCCGCCTTTTTGCCGCCCGGCGCAATGCGCGCCATGCCCATCACGATGCCGGTTTTCAGCAAGCCTTGCGTGTCGAACACCACGTCGTATGCTTCGCGTTTCAGTTCGGCGCGGAAGGCGCGGATTTCGGCGCGCGTAGCCGACGACAGCAGGCTCTTGCGCCAGCGGCGCTCGGCATACGGAATGACCTTGTTCACATGTCGGTTCAGGCGGATCAGATCCGCATACGCTTCCTCGACCACCCAGTCGATTTGCGCCTCCGGGTAGTGGCGCTTGATGTCGGCCAGCATCGGCATGTTGTGTACCACGTCGCCGAGCGACGACACGCGGACGATCAGGACTTTCATGCGGCGGTCAGAACGGCAGTTGCGCATCCGGCTTCGCTGCCAGGATCACGCGTTTGAATTCGGACTGGATGCGCGCCAGCGCCGTCGGCGTTTCGGCCTCGAACCGCATCACTACCACCGGCGTGGTATTCGATGAGCGCGCCAGACCGAAGCCGTCCGGATATTCGACCCGCAGTCCGTCAATGGTGATGATCTCGGTCGAGCCGGGGAAGGTTGCATCCCGCTGTAGCTGCTCGATCAGCGCGAAGTTTTCGCCTTCGGCCAGCTGCAGGTGCAGTTCCGGCGTACTGGCCGACTGCGGCAGCGCATTCAGCAGCGCTGACGGATCGGCCGTGCGCGACAGCAGTTCCAGCATCCGCGCGCCGGCATACAGGCCGTCGTCGAAGCCGTACCAGCGATCCTTGAAGAAGATGTGGCCGCTCATTTCGCCGCCGAGCGGCGCGCCGGTTTCGCGCAGTTTCGCCTTCACCAGCGAATGGCCGGTTTTCCACATCAGCGGCTGGCCGCCATTGGCTGCAATCCACGGCGCCAGATGGCGGGTGCATTTCACGTCGTACAGGATTTCGCGCCCCGGGTGGCGGGTGAGCGCATCTTTGGCGAACAGCATCAGTTGCCGATCGGGGAATATGATCTGGCCATCTTTCGTCACCACGCCCAGGCGGTCGCCATCGCCGTCGAACGCGAGGCCGACTTCGGCGTCGGTCGTTTGCAGGCAGCGGATCAGATCCTGCAGGTTTTCCGGGTGCGCCGGATCCGGGTGATGGTTCGGGAAATGGCCGTCAACGTCGCAGAACAGCTCGATCACTTCGCAGCCGAGCGCGCGGAACAGGTCGCCCGCGATTGCGCCGGCAACGCCGTTGCCGCAATCAATGGCGATCTTCATCGGCCGCGCCAGCTTCACATCGCTGGCGATGCGTTCAATGTACGCGGCGCGGATGTCGTGCGTGCGGTAGTTGCCGCTGCCTTGTGCGACATTTCCGTCTTCGATGGCAGAGTACAGCGACTGAATCGTGTCGCCGTAAATCGCTTCGCCTTCGAGCACCATCTTGAAGCCATTGTAGTCCGGCGGGTTGTGGCTGCCGGTGACCATGATGCCGGATTGCGCCTCCAGCACGTGGGTGCCGAAATACACCATTGGCGTCGCCACCAGCCCGAGGTCGATCACATCCACCCCAGCCGATTGCAGGCCGGACGCGAGCGATGTCAGCAGTTCCGGGCCAGACAGGCGGCCATCGCGGCCTATGACGACTTTTTGCCCGCCTTGGGCGCGGATGGCCGAGCCGAAAGCGTGGCCGATGCGTTGTGCGATCGAAGCGTCTAGTGTTTTGCCGATGATGCCGCGAATGTCGTAAGCCTTGAAGATGGTTTTGGAGAGGGGGAGCATGGTGTGATTCGAATGAGGCGAAAGCCGGTTTTCCGATGTGTGCGGCGCGTGTGCGAGCGATTTTGATGCAAAAATATACTGCTGCCAGTATTTGAAAACGGCCAGGGAATACCTGGCCGAGTGGCTATATTTTACAGGATACCCCGGTCATTTGATGAGCAGAGCGTCCAGCGATTTGCCGCTGGCGAGCCATTCTCGCACCCATACCGGCTGGTGTCCGCGGCCAGTCCAGGTCTGTTCGGCGTTGCCCGGATTCCGGTAGCGCGGCGGAACTTTGCCGCCAGCGGTGCGCGCCGATGCAGTCAGCAAATCTTTCAGCGGCAATCCGACGCTTTGCGCTATCGCCTGGATTTTCCTTTTTGCTTCCGCAATTTCGTTTTCTTCGCGCTTTTTGATTTCCTGCTTGATTTTTTCCTGCAAAGCGCGCAATTCGCTGACAGACAGTTCGGATAAATTCATGTTGGCCTCCTGGTAATTCGTTGGTTGACATTTTATTTCTGAAAATGTCATGGCATATTCTAATCAAAATATGCGTCAGCCGTATCGGGCATATGAAAATAAATGACGGTAATTATCCGTATTGCCGCGGCTTTATTTTTTTTGCCTTCTGATAATCATCCAGCGGGGGGCATTGAACTGCACAATCTGCATATATAACCAGACGTAGGCGGCAACGAAACACAGGCAGAATCCAATCAAAATCCAGCAATTCCGCCAGAAAAGCGTAGCTGGAATAACCGCCATCAGCGATAGCACCCACAAATAGGGCGAGGTTAGCGAATTCCTTTTGATGAGTGCGCGCGCATCACGCCGGCCTATCGTCCAGCGCACCAGCCGCTTGAATATCAGCATGTGCAAATGAATGCCGTCAGGTACACCGGGCGATCCGCCGCGCACGAATCTTTTGCGGTAAATCGAGAAAAGCGTTTCAAATACCGGATATATCAGCAGCAATAATGCATACCATGCGGAAACTTGCGGATTGCGTGCAATCAGCAAAACCGTCAATTCACCCAGCATGAAACCGATGAAATAGGCGCCGCCGTCGCCGAGGAAAATCAAGCCGTAGGGGAAGTTCCAGACGAAAAAACCGGCAATCGCTCCGACCATGATGAAAGCTGCGGTCATGATGAAGGTGTCGTTGACTTGCCACGCGACGTAGGCAATCGACAGCAGCATGAACATTGTGACCACACTGGCCAAGCCGTTGAAGCCATCGACGATGTTGATCGCATTGGCGATGCCGCCGACGGCAAAGACAGTGAACGGCAGCGATAGCCAAGCGTATTTCAGCCAACCGTCAACCAGCGGCAGATCGATGCGGGTGATGGCGGCATCGAGGGCGATGTAGCCGATGGCGGCTGCGGCCATCGTCAGCATCAGGCGGCGCATTGCGCTGACATTTTTCGTATAGTCTTCGACGATGCCGCAACCGAAGGCTGGCAGCGCGCACAGCAACAGCAGCAGCAGCCATTGGCCGACGGGTGGCGCACGCCAGCATGCAACAGAAGCGCCGACGAGCGCGGCTATCAGGATGCCCAGCCCGCCGAAGCGCGGAACCGGGCGAGAGTGAAAACGCTGCACATCATGCGTGACGTGATCAAGGATGTTTTTATGCTGCCGGGAAAGGCGGATGATGAACAGCGTGCTCACCAGCGCGACCAGAAAGCTTACCAGGATAGAAATCATCGGCAGTCAGAAAGAAATACAGGATGGGCTGAATGGAATTTTCAGCCTTCCCTGTAAAGGGGCGCACTATTATGCTTGATGCCTCGCACAAAGGCAAAAAACGAACGGTGCCGGCTAGATTTCGATCTGCGTGCCGAGCTCGATTACCTGGTTGGGCGGAATCCGGTAGTAATCGGCTGCGCCGCGCGCATTGCGCGACATCAGCACGAACAGATGCTCGCGCCACGGATTCATGCCGCCGTCCGGAGTCGAAATGATGGTTTGGCGCGAGATGAAGAAAGAGGTTGAAGGCAGATCGAATTCCAGCCCGTACAGCTTGCATTGCAACAGCACTTGCGGGATATCGGTTTCATCCAGAAAGCCATAATAGATATTGACCTGATAGCACTCATGGCCGAAATCCTGCACGTGCACCCGCTCCTGTATTGGTACCCACGGCACTTCCTGCATGAAGATCGTCAGGAATACCACGCGTTCATGCAGCACGTTGTTGTGCTTCAGGTTGTGCAGCATCGCATGTGGCACGCCATCGACTTCGCCGCGCAGGAAGATCGCCGTGCCAGGCACTCGCACCGGCGGCACAAGGAACAGCGATTCGAGAAAGCCATCCAGCGGAATGGCGTGCATTTTCAGGTTCTGCGTCACCAGTTGCCGTCCCTTGCGCCAAGTCATCATCACTGTGAACAGGCTCAGGCCCAGCAGCAGCGGGAACCAGCCGCCATCCATCACTTTGGGCAGATTGGCCGAGAACAGTGCCAGATCGATGGCGGCAAAGGCACCGCAAATTCCCAGCCCGACCGGCAGAGGAAATTTCCAGTGGAAATTCAGCACGAAGAAGGACAGTACGGTCGTTAGCAGCATCGTGCCGGTGACGGCAATGCCGTAGGCGGCGGCCAGTTCATCTGAGGTGCCAAATTCAAGTACCACGATGACTACCGCGACCAGTTGCATGAAGTTGACCATCGGCATGTAAATCTGGCCGATTTCGGCATCCGAAGTGTGGATGATTTTCATCCGCGGCAGCAGCCCGAGCGAAATAGCCTGCTTGGTCATCGAGAAGGTGCCGGAAATCGTCGCCTGCGATGCGATGACGGTGGCGACAGTCGCCAGCGCGACCAGTGGGTAAATGCTCCATGAGCCCAACTGGTGGAAGAACGGGTTCGAGATTGCGGCCGAATCGGACAGCAACAGTGCGCCCTGGCCGAGATAGTTCAGTGCCAGCGACGGGAACACGATCATTGACCACGCGATGCGGATCGGTCGCGCGCCGAAGTGGCCCATGTCGGCGTACAGCGCTTCGGCGCCGGTGAAAGCCAGCACGACCGCGCCGAGCGCGATAAACGCGATTAGCTTGTTGCGTGCGATGAACGAGAACGCATGCAGCGGATTGAGCGCGGACAGGATTTCCGGCGCACGGAAGATGTTGATCACGCCCATGACGGCCAGGATCGCAAACCACAGCAGCATGAACGGACCGAACCAGCGGCCGATGCCGGCGGTGCCTCTTGACTGGAAAGCGTACAGTCCGATCAGCACGATGATAGTGATCGGCACGACGAATGGTTTCATGCCGGGCGCGGCAACTTCCAGACCCTCAATCGCAGATAAAACGGAAACAGCCGGCGTGATGATGCTGTCGCCATAAAACAGGGCGGCGCCGAACACGCCCAGCAGCATCAGCGGGTAGCTCCAGCGTGAGGATTTCGGCAGTGACGACAGAGCGAGCGACATCAGTGCCATCACGCCGCCTTCGCCGCGGTTGTCGGCACGCATGATCAGCGTCACGTATTTCAGTGTAACGACAATCGTCAATCCCCACAGAATCAACGAAATCACCCCCAGCAGGTTAGCCGGTGTCAGCGACAGCCCGTGTTTCGGTTCAAACACGGTTTTCAGTGCATACAGCGGGCTGGTGCCAATATCGCCGTAGACGATGCCGATGGCGGCAAGCGTCAAGGCAGCGATTCCGCTATGACTGGTTTGTCTGGTGGTCAAGTTAGTCCTGCTGGTTATTTATGCGCATTGGACAATAGGCCAAACTTTCTGAAAACGCAAGAATAATGCGGCAATGATCTGCGTAAACTCAGACTGAAACGGGAAAAATACAACAGCTTGAACGTGCCATCAGTTATCCTTGCGGTTTCGGCATTTTAACCATCATTAAAGACCTCAAACTTATGGCTCAATACGTCTACACGATGAACGGCGTGGGCAAGATCGTTCCGCCCAAGCGTCAGATATTGAAGGATATTTCCCTGTCGTTTTTTCCTGGCGCCAAGATCGGTGTGCTCGGCCTGAATGGTGCCGGCAAATCGACACTGTTGAAAATCATGGCGGGTGTGGACAAGGACATCATCGGCGAAGCGCGGCCGATGCCGGATTTGAAAATCGGCTACATGCCGCAGGAACCGGAACTCGATCCGGAGCAGACGGTGAGGCAGGCAGTTGAAAGCGGGCTGGGCGATGCGTTCGAAGCGCGCGCCAAGCTTGATGCGGTTTATGCCGCGTATGCGGAGCCGGATGCAGACTTTGATGCGCTCGCAACCGAGCAGGCGCGGCTGGAAGCGATTCTGGCGGCATCCGATGGCGGCAACCTGGAACAGCAGCTGGAAATGGCGGCCGATGCGCTGCGCCTGCCGCCGTGGGAGGCGAAGATCGGCGTGCTTTCCGGCGGCGAAAAACGCCGCGTCGCGCTGTGCCGTCTGCTGCTGTCGCGGCCGGACATGCTGCTGTTGGATGAGCCGACCAACCATCTGGATGCCGAATCGGTCGACTGGCTGGAGCAATTCCTGCTGCGCTTCCCCGGCACCGTGGTTGCGATTACCCATGACCGCTATTTTCTCGATAACGCGGCCGAGTGGATTCTTGAACTTGACCGCGGCGCCGGCATTCCGTGGAAAGGCAATTACAGCTCGTGGCTGGAACAGAAGGAAAACCGCCTGAAGCAGGAAGAAGCATCCGAATCCGCACGGCAAAAGGCGATTGCGAAGGAACTGGAGTGGGTGCGGCAAAACCCGAAAGGGCGACAGGCAAAGAGCAAGGCGCGTCTGGCGCGGTTCAATGAACTGTCCGATTACGAATACCAGAAGCGCAACGAAACGCAGGAAATCTTCATTCCGGTGGCCGAGCGCCTCGGTAATGACGTGATCGAATTCAAGAACGTGTCGAAGGGCTATGGCGACCGGCTGCTGATCGATAATCTCAGCTTCCGCATTCCGCCGGGCGCGATTGTCGGCGTGATTGGTCCGAATGGCGCCGGCAAATCGACACTGTTCCGCATGATTACTGGCAAGGAAGCGCCGGATAGCGGCGAAGTTCATATCGGCCCGACGGTCAAGGTATCGATCGTCGATCAGTCGCGCGAAAACCTCGACGGCAGCAAAAACGTGTTTGAGGACGTGTCCGGCGGCTCGGATTTGCTAACTGTCGGACGGTTCGAAATGCCGGCGCGCGCTTATCTTGGCCGCTTCAATTTCAAGGGATCGGACCAGCAGAAAAACGTCGGCAGCCTCTCAGGCGGCGAGCGCGGACGGCTGCATCTGGCGAAAACGCTGTTGCAGGGCGGAAACGTGCTGCTGCTGGACGAACCGTCCAACGATTTGGACGTTGAAACGTTGCGTGCGCTGGAAGACGCGCTGCTGGAATTCGCCGGCAGCGTGCTGGTGATTTCGCATGACCGCTGGTTCCTCGACCGGGGCGATTCGCAAGTTACATTCTTCGACGGCAACTATCAGGAATACGAAGCCGACAAGAAAAAGCGCCTGGGCGAAGAGGCGGCGAAGCCGAAGCGGTTGCGCTACAAGCCGGTCACGAGGTAACGGTGACGGGGTAATTCAGGCGGTTTTGAGGTCGAAATATACTGGTGGCAGTATTTTAAAACGGCCCCGGAATAGGTGGCCCAGCGGGGGTATTCTGATTGATACCCCCGTTTTTTTCGTTCAAATATCAGCCGGATCGACTTCCATCGTCCAGCGCACGCGGGTTTTTACCGTGCGCAGCGCAGGCATCCATTCACGCAGGAACGCCTGCAGCGCTGGGCGCGAGGCTGATTCGACCAGCAGTTGCGCCCGGCAGACGTTGGCCACGCGCGTTAACGCCATCGGGATCGGATCGTTGATGGTCACGCCCTCGGGCGCAAGCAGCAACGCCGCCTGCTGCAGGAACGCGAGTGCATCCGGCAATTCCCGCGCCTCGGCGCGCAGCAGCGCCTGATGGCAGAATGGCGGCAGGCACGCCTGCTCGCGCTCTTCCAGCAAGGCGGTGGCAAACACGCCGTAATCATGCGCCTTGAGTGCCGCAAACAGCGGATGCTGCGGATAGCGCGTCTGGATCAGCACTTCGCTTTGGTGGTCGTCCTTTTGCGCGCTGCGCCCGGCGCGACCGGCCACCTGCATCAGTTGCGCGAACAGCCGCTCGCTGGCGCGGTAATCGTGCGAAAACAGCGCGGTGTCCGGATTCAGCACGCCGACCAGCGTCAGGTTCTGGAAATCGTGCCCCTTGGCCACCATCTGCGTGCCGATCAGGATGTCGACTTCGCCTTCATGCACGGCATCAAATGCCGCCTGCGCGCTGCCTTTCTTGCGGGTCGAATCGGCGTCGATGCGCAGGATGCGCGCTTGCTGGAAATGCGATAGCAGGCTTTCTTCGACCCGTTGCGTGCCGCGCCCCAGCGGTTGCAGATCGATGTTGCCGCAATCCGGGCAGGCGCGCGGAATGCGCATTTCCAGGCTGCAGTGATGGCAGCGCAGCTTGCGTTCGGACAGGTGCAGCACCATGAACGCAGTGCAGCGCGGGCAGTTGCTGACCCAGCCGCAGGCGTCGCACGACAGCACCGGCGCATAGCCGCGCCGGTTCAGGAACAAGAGCGATTGTTCACCGCGTTCGAGTCGCAGTTTGAGCGCGGCCATCAGTGCGGCGGTCATGCCGTCGGTCAACTGGTTGCGGCCGCTGTCGAGCAGGCGGATGGCCGGCAGCGCGGCGTCCTGCACCGCGCGCTCAGTCAGTTCGATTTTGCGATAGCGGCCTGTCTGCGCGTGCTGCCAGCTCTCCAGCGATGGCGTGGCCGATCCGAGCACGACCGGAATGCCTAGCTGATTAGCGCGCCAGACGGCCAGATCGCGCGCCGAATAGCGCAAGCCTTCCTGCTGCTTGTAAGACGGATCATGTTCTTCATCCACCACGATCAGCGCCAGTTGCGGCAGCGACGCCAGTACCGCCAGCCGCGTGCCGAGTACGATATTCGCCTGGCCGAGATGAGCACTCAGCCAGTGTCGTAGCCGTTCGGTTTCGGCCAGCCCGCTGTGCAGCGTGGCCACCGGCACAGTGGGAAAGCGGGCGCGGATGCCGGCTTCGAGTTGCGGCGTCAGGTTGATTTCCGGCACCAGGATCAGGATTTGCGCGGCGGGCGATTGCGTCAGGATTTGAGCGGCGGCTTGCAGATAGACTTCTGTCTTGCCGCTGCCGGTGATGCCATGCAGCAGAACCGGGGTAAAACCGTCGGCATTGGCGATTGCGTCCACCGCCTGTTGCTGCGCAGGGTTCAGCGTGGGTGCTTCACTGGCGACGGTGGACGGCGATGCCTGTGTCTGCGCCAGTTTCTTCAGCGCGCGTTCCAGCGCCAGGGGTTTTTGCTCGCGCAGTTTTTTCGGCAGGCAGGGCAGCGCGACTTCACCCAGCGGCCGCTGGTAATAGCCGGCGGCAAAGCGACACAGCGCCAGCCAGGGTTCCGGCAGCGGCGGGATTTGTGCGCGCAGCGCGATCACGTCGCGCAATCGTTCCGGTGGCACGTCGGTCTGTTCGCTGACGGCGACAATCAAGCCGATGACTTCGCGTTTTCCCAGCGGCACCAGCGCCAGTTGGCCAACCGCTGGCAACGCGGCATCGTCACCGCCGAGCCAGCGGTAATCGAAAAAAATGTCAAGTGGGGTATCAACCGCGATTTGTACAAAACGACAATGCATAAACTTAATGTAAACCTTCAAGAAATAAGCTAAACATTCGCGTCGAAAGCTTTTTTTCCTCTATCCACAAATCCTGTGGATAACTTTGTGGGCAAATGCCGGTTGACTCCCCGGATCGCTTGATTTCATGCGGGTTTCAACAAATTGCTCAAACCGGATGCAAAAAATAAATCTTTTAAAATCAATGTGTTACGCAAACGCTTTTTTTGCAAAAAATTTTTTTCAAAATGAGGGAACCAAATTTTTTTTGTGTATAAATATATTCGGATCTGTTAGTGGAACAGGCTTGAATGCGTCATTTGCGCAACATCAAACAAATGTCTGGCTGTTGTTTTCCCGCACGGCCTCAATCAGCACCGATACTGCTTCCGGCGGCACGTTTGGCGGTATGCCATGCCCCAGATTGAACACATGGCCAAAGCCGGATTCCGGCTGGCCGAACGATGCCAGTACCTTGCGCGCTTCTGCCCGGATCACTTCCGCTGGCGTGAACAGCACGGCCGGATCAAGATTGCCTTGCAGCGCAACTTGCTGCCCGACGCGCCGGCGCGCCTGCGCCAGGCTGACCGTCCAGTCCAGTCCGATGGCATCGGCGCCGCTGGCGGCGATGTCTTCCAGCCATTGGCCACCGCCGCGGGTAAAGATCACGATGGGAATCCGTGCGCCATCCTGTTCACGCTGCAACTGGTCGATGACCTGGCGCATGTAGCCAAGCGAAAACCGCTGGTACGCGCCGTCGGCCAGAATGCCGCCCCAGGTGTCGAACAGCATCACCGCCTGCGCGCCGGCTTTGATTTGTGCATTCAGATAGGCCGCCACGGCGCTGGCATTGGTTGCCAGCAGGTGATGCATCAAATCCGGCCGCTGGTACAGCATCATTTTCACGCGATTAAAGTCGCTTGAACTGCCGCCTTCGACCATATAGCACGCCAGCGTCCATGGACTGCCGGCAAAACCAATCAACGGTACGCGCCCGCCCAGTGCCGCACGGGTTTGGGTAACCGCATCGAACACGTATTGCAGTTGCGCCAGATCGGGGGGCGTGAGCGCCAGCACTGCCTTTTCATCGTTCAGCGGGTGCCTGAACTTCGGCCCTTCGCCCTCGGTGAAAAACAGCCCCAGCCCCATCGCATCCGGAATAGTCAGGATGTCGGAAAACAGGATGGCGGCATCGAGCGGATACCGTTCCAGCGGCTGCAGCGCGACCTCGGTCGCCAGCGCCGGATTTTTTGCCAGCGCCAGAAATGAACCGGCGCGTTGGCGCAAGGCGCGGTATTCCGGCAGGTAACGTCCGGCCTGACGCATCAGCCAGACAGGCGTGGCCTCAACCGGTTGCCGCAGCAGCGCGCGCAGCAGCAGATCGTTTTGCAATGGGGCGAAGCGCGTCATGCGGATAGGGGAAAGAGGGCGGAAAAATTGTCGCCAGCATAGCGCAGTTGTTACTGCCGTGTGAAGTGTTCCATTTGTGCCGCGCGATCTGGCGGTTGCTTGACACAGTTTAAAGCGGGGCTTTATTGTGTCCCGGTATGATGAAACCATTTAACCGGGAGGATGCATGTACAAGAAAATACTGGTGCCCACTGATGGCACGCCTTTGTCGGAAGATGTTTTTGCGGCCGCAATTGACCTCGCGCGCGCAATTCCGGGGTGTCAGATTCTCGGTCTTTCCGTGATTGTGCCGATTCACTTTTCGCCATTCGATGGCATGAGCCCGGCCACGGTGCAGGAACATGAAAAACATCTGGATAGTCATGCACAGAAATATGTCGGCATGTTGAAAGCCGTGGCTGATACGGCGGGCGTGCCGTGCGAAGTGCTGGTGACAAAATCGCCCAGCCCCTCAAGCGAAATCGTCCGCGTGGCCAAGGATTACGGTTGCGACCTGATTTTCATGGCCTCGCACGGCAGGAAAGGCTTGAACCGCCTATTCCTCGGCAGTGAAACGCAAAAGGTGCTGGCGCAATCGACCGTGCCGGTGCTGGTACACAAATAATCTTCCGTTGCTGTTTGCCCGGCTGTTTTTGCGGCTGTTGCGTCCGGAATATACTACTGTCAGTCTGTTTGAATAGCTCCGGAAACTGTCGCCTGGCGGGGTGTTTCTGTTATATACCCCGCCTTTTCTTCGGTTTTACAAGCTGTTGCGAGGCATCAGCAGCCACATTTTTGCGCGCTGCTTCATCTTGCCTGCCTGTTCGCCGGCTTCATGCCCGAAGCCCCAAAAATAGTCGGCCCGCACCGCGCCCCGGATTGCGCTGCCGGTATCCTGCGCCAGCACCAGCATGTTCAGCGGCTGTCCGCTGCCCGGTTGCGTGGTGGACAGGAACACCGGCGCGCCAAGTGGCACGAAGTGTGGATCGATGGCGATAGAACGCTGCGGCGTCAGCGGTACGCCGAGCGCACCTTTCGGCCCCTGTTGCGGATTGCGCAGGCGTTCCAGGCGGAAGAAAACGTAGGACGGATTCACATTCAGCAACTCCTGCATGCGCGAAGGATTCAGCGCGCACCATCCCTTGATGCCTTGCGCCGATGCCTGCTCCAGCGTCAATTCGCCGCGTTCGACCAGATGGCGGCCAATCGACCGGTACGGATGGCCATTGGTGTCGGCGTAGGCCACGCGCACCGTTTCGCCGCTGTCGGCCAGACGGATGCGGCCCGATCCCTGTACCTGCAGGAAAAATGCATCGACCGGATCATCGACCCACAGCAACACGTTTTTTGCCATTGATTTCGATTGCGCGATTTCGGCCCGGCTGAGGTAGGGCACCAGCCGGTTGCCGTCGCGTCGTCCGCGCGGCCGGCCACCCTTCAGTTCAGGGTAGCTGACGCTCAGGTCGACCGCGATCAAATCGCCCGGCGGGCTGTGCAGCGGTGTCTGGAACCGGCCGCCGCGCTTGTGCGAACCGTTGAGCAGCGGTTCGTAATAGCCGGTGGCCATGCCGGTATCGGTGCCATCCGGGTTGATAATCTGGCGCGGCGTGAAATATAGTTCGAAGTGGCGCCGGATGGCGTCGCCGTTATGCGGATCGACCCTGCGCGCAGCCGAGCAGGGCGCTTTCCAGTCAGGTTTTCTGGCCAGCGACTGGCACGAGGCGAGATAGGCGGGCCAGGCAGCGCGCAGATCGTCATCTTGCCAGCCGGGTAGATCGGCGAAGGATGGCGCGGTCAGCGTATCGGCCGGTTTCAGGAGCAGCGGTTTTTCGGGTTTCGCTTCAGGCGTGTCGAGTTTGACGGTGCCGCAACCGGCCAGCGCCAGCGCGATGCCGAGCGTGGCAGCTATTGCTGCCGCGCGCAACGATGAAATGGACATGCAAGTTTCCGGTTAAGGTTCGCAAGCTGGCATTGAACCAAAAAATGGCGACGAAAGCAAAACATGGCAAAGGGTTAAAATAGCGGATTGATTTTGAAAGTGACGTCATGACCACGTATCGCATCGCTCCCAGCATCCTGTCCGCCGACTTCGCCCGTCTGGGCGAGGAAGTGAAAAACGTCATCGCCGGCGGCGCTGACATCATCCATTTCGACGTGATGGACAACCATTACGTGCCGAACCTGACCATCGGGCCGATGGTGTGCCAGGCGATCCGGCCGCATGTGAGCGCGCCGATCGACGTGCACCTGATGGTCAAGCCGGTTGACCGCATCATCCCCGATTTCGCCAAGGCAGGCGCGAACATCATCACCTTCCACCCGGAAGGCTCCGAGCATGTCGACCGCTCACTGCAACTGATACGCGACCACGGCTGCAAGGCCGGGCTGGTGTTCAATCCGGCCACGCCGCTGCATGTGCTCGAGCATGTGATGGACAAGCTCGATATCATCCTCATCATGTCGGTCAACCCCGGTTTTGGCGGCCAGTCGTTCATTCCGCACGCGCTGAAAAAGATTGCGCAGGTGCGGCAGATGATCGATGCGTCCGGGCGCGAAATCATGCTCGAAGTCGATGGCGGCGTGAATCCGGCCAACATTGCCGAGATTGCGCGCGCCGGTGCCGACACCTTCGTAGCCGGTTCGGCCATTTTCGGCAAGCCGGATTACAAGGCCGTGATCGATGCGATGCGGCAGGAACTGGCGACGGTGGGCAAATGATGGCAGCAGCATTGAGCGGCATCCGCGCCGCAATCATCGATCTCGACGGCACGATGGTCGATACCGCGCTCGACTTTCACATTGCGCTCAACCGCACGCGCGAGGATTTGGCGCTGCCGCCGCTGGCAATCGAAATCGTGCGCCGTTATGTCGGCAAGGGGTTCCGCAATCTGGTGCGCGGCACGCTGGCGACCGAGATGGACGAGCACAGCGTCGAACAACTGGCGCCGCAGGCGTTCGCCGCGTTTTTGCAGCATTACACGGAAGTCAATGGCGAACACAGCACGCTGTTTCCAGACGTGATTCCCGGCCTGCAGGTGATGCGTGACAAGGGATTGAAGCTGGCGTGCGTGACCAACAAGCAGACCGAATTCACGCAGCCGCTGCTGCGCAAGATGGGCATCCACGCATTTTTCGACGTGATCTATTGCGGCGATTCGCTGCCGAAAATGAAACCCGATCCGTTGCCGATGCAAACCGTATTCGCCGATTTCGGGTTGGCGCCGAATGAGGTGGTGGCGATTGGCGATTCGGTCAACGACTCGCAGGCGGCGCGCGCCGCAGGTTGCGCCATATGGAGCGTGCCGTATGGTTACAACCACGGCCGGCCTGTACAGGAGATTGATTCGGATGGTATAGTTGAAACCTTGCTGGCTGCAGCAAACCGGCTTACCTGACGTTTTTCCGAGCGTTTCCAAAATTCCATGTTTCTCGATAAAAAACTCATCGTTGCGCAAACAGGCTCACTTGAGGCCTGGCCTTGGCGACGCTGGCAATCCTGGTCCAACTGACCCGATGATTGGCTGCCGACTCTCGTAGTTGGCAGGTTTTTTAAGCACCTCGCCGCGCCACCCTTTCTTGCGGCATGGAGAAAAACATGACTGAACTCGAATTCAAATCGCTGGCCGCGCAAGGCTACAACCGCATCCCGCTGATCGCGGAAGCTTTCGCCGATCTCGAAACGCCGCTGTCGCTGTACCTGAAACTGGCGCAGCGCCAGGATGGCGGCAAAAACACCTTTTTGCTCGAATCCGTCGTCGGCGGCGAACGCTTCGGCCGCTATTCGTTCATCGGCCTGCCGGCTTCGACCCTGCTGCGCTCGCACGGCATGCGTACTGAAGTGGTGAAGGATGGCGTGGTGATTGAAACCGACGACGGCAATCCGCTCGATTTCATTCCGCGCTACCAGTCGCGCTTCAAGGTTGCGCTGACGCCGGGGCTGCCGCGCTTCTGCGGCGGGCTGGCCGGTTATTTCGGCTACGATGCGGTGCGCTGCGTCGAGCACCGGCTGGCCGATACCGCGCCGCCGGACGACCTCGGCCTGCCGGACATCCAGCTGCTGCTGACGGAGGAGCTGGCGGTGATCGACAACCTGTCTGGCAAGCTGTATCTGATCGTCTATGTCGATCCGTTGCAGCCGGAAGCGTTTTTCCGCGCGCGCCATCGCATCAAGGAATTGCGCAAGCTGCTGCGCCAGCCGGTGGAAGCGCCGCCGATCGGCGGCAGCGCGCGCACCGAAACGCTACGTGAATTCGCGAAAGAAGATTACCTGAAGGCCGTGCTGCAGGCGAAGGAATACATTGCCGCCGGCGACCTGATGCAGGTGCAGATTGGCCAGCGGCTGAAAAAACCGTTCACCGATTCGCCGCTGTCGCTGTACCGCGCGTTGCGCGCGCTGAACCCGTCGCCGTACATGTATCTGTACAACTTCGGCCAGATGCAGATAGTCGGTTCGTCGCCGGAAATTCTGGTCCGGAACGAAAGCACGCCCGAAGGCGGCAAGAAAGTCACCATCCGGCCGCTGGCCGGCACCCGTCCGCGCGGTTCGACGCCGGAAAAGGATGCACAGCTGGCAACCGAACTGCTGGCCGATCCGAAGGAAATCGCCGAACACGTGATGCTGATCGACCTGGCGCGCAACGACATCGGCCGCATCGCCGAGATCGGCAGCGTGAAAGTCACCGACAAGATGGTGATTGAAAAATATTCGCATGTGCAGCACATCGTGTCGAACGTCGAAGGCTTGCTCAAGCCGGAAATGTCGAACATGGACGTATTGAAAGCCACGTTCCCGGCCGGCACGCTGTCCGGCGCGCCCAAGGTGCGCGCAATGGAAATCATCGACGAACTGGAGCCGGTCAAGCGCGGCATTTACGGCGGCGCCTGCGGTTACCTGTCATTCAGCGGCGAAATGGATCTGGCGATTGCGATTCGCACCGGCGTGCTGAAAGACGGCATGCTGCACGTGCAGGCGGCGGCCGGCATCGTCGCCGATTCGGTGCCGGAATCCGAATGGCAGGAAACCGAAAACAAGGCGCGCGCAGTGTTGCGGGCGGCGGAGCAGGTGCAGGACGGGCTGGACAGCGATTTCTAGCAAAAACCTGCTGCGATGGATGGCTGCCGCGCGGTGTTGGCTGCGGCCGCTTCGCTTAACGTTCGCTTCGCTCACGTTAGCCTGCGTCGAAACTTCGTTTTCGGAATCCTCATGTACTTCATGTACATTGGCTTCGGCATAACATCGCCTTCGGCGAGTTACCCTGCGCCGCAACGAGCCGCCGAGCGGCTGTTGTCCGGTTGCTGCACAAGCAACGCACGCAGTGCGCTTGCGCGCCTGCTCAGGTGCGCCTTGCATCGGACCATCGTCGCGACGTTTTTCAGTCGCCTGTTGGCTGAACATGCTGCGGCGCTCGGGCAAGGTGGGTAGTACAGGCCAAAAATAACTGACCAAAATGAATTCTTGGTCATTAAGGTCAAAAAATATACTCCACCCGGTATTTAAAAACGGCCACCAAAAATATGGCCCGGCGCATTGTTTTTGATGTATACCCTCGTGTTTCTGTGGTCGGCGTCGGGCCACCGCGCTGCTGCGATGCGCCAGCTTTGCGTTTGCGCATGACGCAGCGCCGTTTCTGCCGTACCATTCGTTCCCATGTCACAGCGTCCTCTCATTACTCTCAAGTCCAGGCCAAAGCCCAAGTCGAAACCGGCAGCGAAACCGGCGGCAAAACGGCCTGCGCTCGCCGGGAAACCAGCAGCACAAAAACCGACAACGCAACAGCCGGCGACACAACAGACTGCGGTGCAAAAAACGGTCAAACCGGCGCATGGCCATGCCAGTCGGCCGGACAGCTCGTTTATTGGCAAGCCTGCCAGCCGGCCGGCCGGTCAGCCTGCCACTCTGCCGGTGCGGCAGGAATTGAAGGCCGATTCGCTCGCGCTGGCACTGCTCGGCGCGGCCGAGGCGGTGGCGCAGGTGAAGGCCGGCACTGCGCTGCCGCAGGCGCTGGCGCGGGTGTTTGGCCAGCAGCAACCGTTGCCGCCGATGCGCGGCGCGATGCAGGACATCGCTTACCGCACGATGCGCCAGCTCGGACTGGCGGAAACACTGATCGGGCTGATGACCAGCAAGGCGCCTGAACCGGCGCTGCTGCACGGTTTGCTGTGCTGCGCGCTGACGCTGCTGGCCGAACTGGCATCAGCTTCCGACGCCAAAACCTATGATGCGTTTACCGTGGTCGATCAGGCGGTGACGGCAGCGGCGGCCGATTCGTCGATTTCGCATGGCAAGGGGATGATGAACGCGGTGCTGCGCCGCTTCCTGCGCGAGCGCGAGGCGCTGATGCCGCAGGCGCGGCAGAATCCGGTCGCGGTCTGGAATTACCCGCAGTGGTGGCTGGATGCGATCAAGGCTGCGTATCCGCGCGACTGGCAGGCAATTCTGACGGCGGGCAACCAGCCGCCGCCGCTGACCTTGCGCGTGAATCTGAAGCAGACCACGGTCGCCGCCTGCTTGCGTCTGCTGGCGGACAGCGGCATGGCGGCAACGCAAATCGGCGCGGCCGCGGTCAGGCTGGAAAAGCCGGTGCCGGTCGAGCAGATTCCGGGGTTTGCTGACGGCATCGTGTCGGTGCAGGATGCGGCGGCGCAATTGGCGGCGTCATTGCTCGACGTGCATGACGGCATGCGCGTGCTCGATGCGTGCGCGGCGCCGGGCGGCAAGACCGGGCATCTGCTGGAAATGGCGGCCATCGATTTGCTGGCGCTCGATGCCGATCAAAACCGGCTGGCGCGCATCGGCGAAAACCTGCAGCGGCTGCAGTTGCAGGCGCAGGTGCGCGTGGGAGATGCGGCGAACAGCGATTGGTGGGATGGCCAGCCGTTCGACCGGATTCTGGCCGACGTTCCCTGCACCGCATCGGGCATCGTGCGGCGCCATCCGGACATCCGCTGGTTGCGTCGCAAGGGCGATGCACGCCAGCTTGCAACATTTTCGGCACAAATTCTGGACAATCTTTGGCAGATGTTGCGTCCTGGTGGTAAATTGCTCTTTGTAACCTGTTCGCTGTGGCCGCAGGAATCTGAGCAGCAGGCGGCGGCGTTTGCGTTGCGCAACCATGCCATCCGGCTGGAAGCGCCCGGCCAGATTCTGCCGTCAGCGGATGTGCAGCAGGATCATGATGGTTTGTTTTACGCGCTGTTTCAAAAGAATCAGGCATGACAGATTTTTAACGACCGACTTTCGAGTAAGTCCGTGACGCGACGTTTATTTCATTGGTTAGCCTGTGGTCTGCTGGCATTGCTGGTGCATCTGCCATTGGTCGCGCAGGCGAACAGTATTGATATCACGCAGGCGCGCATCGAAGCAGGCGAAACCGGCTATCGTTTGGCCGCCGGTTTTCAGTTCGAACTGAACCGTGGGCTGGAGGAAGCGCTGGCGCGCGGCATTCCGCTGTATTTCACCACCGAAGTCGAATTGAGCCGGCCGCGTTTGTTCTGGTTCGCCGAGCGCTCGATCTTCGTCAAGCAGACCACGCGCGTTTCATACAATGTGCTGACCCGGCAATACAATGCGTCGGTGATTGGCAGTCTGCAGCAGAACTACCGTACGTTGGACGATGCGCTTTCGCTGGTGAAGCGGCCCATGCGCTGGACCGTGGCCGATTACGGCGAGCTGGTGGCAGGAGAGGCATATACGGTTGCCGTGCGAATGATGCTGGATGTATCGCAGTTGCCGAAACCGTTCCAGGTAAACGCGATCAACAACCGCAGCTGGCGTCTTTCATCGGACTGGAAACGGTTTTCTTTTACGGCTGACAAGTGACACGGGTGCTTCGTTACATGATGGTGGTCGGCGTCGCCGTCATGAGCATTCTGCTGTTTCTGCAAGCATCAGCTTCCGATAATTCCGATTTTTTCGACCAAAACTATTCGCTCCTGCTGGCGCTGAATGTGGCGATCGCATTGGCGCTGCTGGCAGTGATTGGTGTGATGCTGTGGCGGTTCCTGCAGCGCTACCGGCGCGGCAAGTTCGGCACGCGACTGACCGGAAGGCTGGTGCTGATGTTCGCCGCAATGGGGATTGTGCCCGGGATCGTGATTTATGCGGTATCGGTGCAATTCATGTCGCGCTCGATTGAATCATGGTTCGATGTGCGAGTCGAATCTGCGCTCGAATCCGGCGTGAATCTTGGCCGCACGGTGCTCGATGCGTCGCTGGCCGACATGAGCGCCAAGGCGCGCCGGATGGCTGCCAGCCTGGCTGAAATGTCGCCCGCGACGCAGATTACGCAATTGCCGCGCTTGCGCGATGAAGCGCAATTCGAGGATGCGCTGATTGTCACCGCCAGCGGCCAGATTGTGGCTACCGCGAGCAACGACATCACGCGGCTCGCGCCCGAACTGCCAACGCCTTCGATGTTGAACCAGGCGCGCCTGGCATCGGGCTTTGCCACGATCGAAGGTGGCACCGACATGCATGAAGAAGACCAGATCAAGGATGTGCCGCTGCGGTGGCGCGTCGTGGTCGCGATTGGCGGCGCGGATGGCATGTCGCTCAAGGGCGAGGCGCGCTTTTTGCAATTGATTCAGCCGGTTACCGGCAATCTGGCCGAAAACGCGGAAGCGCTGCGCATCGCCTACAGCGAATATCAGACGCGTTCGCTCGCGCGTTCCGGGCTGCGCAAGATTTACATCGTGACGCTGACGCTGACGCTGTTGCTGGCGATTTTTGCCGCGATTGCGGCCGCGTTTACGATCGCCTCCAATTTCGCGCGGCCGCTGCTGCTGCTGGCGCAGGGAACGAAAGCGGTGGCCGAAGGCGACCTGTCGCCGCGGCCGATTGTTGCCAGCCCGGATGAACTTGGCCTGCTGACGCAATCGTTCAACACGATGACGATGCAGTTGGCCGATGCGCGCCGTACCGGCGACAGAACGCGGACCGAACTTGAGAACGCGAAAATCTACCTCGAATCGGTGCTGGCCAACATGTCGGCCGGCGTGATGGTACTCGATGGCGAATTCCGCCTGGTCAGCTGCAATGAATCGGTCGAGCGCATCCTGGAACGCGATTTCAACCCGCATATCGGGCGCCCGCTGGCATCGATTGAAGGCCTGGCGCCGTTGGCGGAAGCGATTGTGCAGGAGTTTTCCGGCCAAAGCGCGCAATCGGCGGCCGGCGGCAACAAAGCGAATGGTAAGCACTGGCAGCAGCAGATTGAAATTCCGCGCATTGGCGATGGTCACGAGGCAGGGCATGACGTGACGCTGCTGGCTCGCGGTTCGCGCCTGCCGGTCAGGAATGGCACCGGCTACATCGTCGTGTTCGATGATATTTCCGATGTGATTTCGGCCCAGCGTTCGATTGCCTGGGGCGAGGTGGCGCGGCGGCTGGCGCACGAGATCAAGAATCCGCTGACACCGATCCAGTTGTCGGCCGAACGCTTGCAGATGAAGCTCGAAGGCAAGCTGCCGCAGCAGGATGCGGCCATCCTTGAAAAAAGCACCAGCACCATCGTCAATCAGGTCGAGGCGATGAAGCGCATGGTGGACGATTTCCGCGATTACGCCCGGACGCCGCCAGCGGTGCTGCAGCCGCTGGATCTGAACGCGCTGGTGGAGGAAATCCTTCATCTGTACAACGGCGATGAGGCGAAGGCCGCGATCCGCAGCCATTTGGCGCCGGATTTGCCGCGGGTGATGGGCGACGAAACCCAGTTGCGCCAGGTTATCCATAATCTGTTGCAAAATGCGCAGGATGCGGTTGGCGAACGCCGGCCAGAAGGGATTGAGCCGCAGGTTGACGTGCTGACCGAAGTGATCCGCTATGAAGATGCCGATGCGAAAGTGTGCCAGGCGGTACGTTTTTCAGTGTCCGACAATGGCCCTGGCTTTGCGTCGAAGATACTGTCGCGGGCGTTCGAGCCGTATGTCACGTCGAAGGCGCGCGGCACCGGCCTGGGTCTGGCGATGGTGAAAAAAATCGTGGATGAGCATGGCGGGCGCATCGATATCGAGAACCGCAAGGATGCCAGCGGCGCGAAAGTGGCAATTTTGTTGTTGAAGTTGGCTTGATATGGTGGATAATTGTTCTTAGTAACGGTTAGTGGCAGGCAGATATGGCAAATATCCTGGTAGTTGATGATGAAATGGGTATCCGCGAATTGCTCATGGAAATCCTGAGCGATGAGGGACACGTCGTGCAGACGGCGGAAAACGCGCGTGAGGCACGGCAGGCGCGTGCAAACGGTGCGCCCGATCTGGTATTGCTTGATATCTGGATGCCCGATACCGATGGCGTGACCCTGCTGAAGGAGTGGCAGCGCGACGGCTTGCTGACGATGCCGGTGATCATGATGTCAGGCCACGCGACGATCGATACCGCGGTCGAGGCAACCCGCATCGGCGCGCTGAATTTCCTGGAAAAACCGATTGCGATGCAAAAGCTGCTGAAGGCGGTGCAGCAAGGGCTGACACGCACGCCGGAGCCGCCTCGCCATGCGCCGGTGCCGCTGCGAGTGGTGGCGCCGCAGCCGGAAGAACGTGTCGTGTCAAGCACGCCGGCGGCGACGGTATCGTCGATACCGCCAAGCGCCCAGCCGGCAGCCATCATGGCGGCGCAGCAGGTGTCCGCTATCCATTCTTTCAGCCTGTCGTTCGATTTGCCGTTGCGTGAAGCGCGCGACACTTTCGAGCGCGTGTATTTCGAGCATCATCTGGCCAAGGAAGGCGGCAGCATGACGCGCGTGGCCGAAAAAACCGGGCTGGAGCGGACGCATCTTTACCGCAAGCTGAAGCAGCTTGGTGTCGAGCCGTTGAAGACGACGAGAAAAGGCGAATGACACTGACCACGCTGGTTGCGGGTCAGGATGCACAAGCGCGTGAAGCGGCGATTGCTGCGGCCATCGCGTCTGGCGGACAAGCCGATGATACGGCGCTGATATTCGAAGGTTCGCCAGCAGTTAAGACAGAATTCAATCCGGCGGTGCGATTGATCCGCATTGCGCCAGGTTGCCCTTGCTGTACCGGCCGGCTGACGATGCAGGTCACGCTCAACCGGATTTTGCGCCAGCCGCCAGCCAGGCTGTATATCGGCCTGGCGAATGCGGCGCATCTCGATGCTTTTCGGGATTTCCTGACGCGACCGCCTTATGCGTCGTTGCTCACCATGACAGAGGATATCCGCCTGCCGGATTCGCCTCACGCTTACTGACAGAAAGGAACTCTGATGCAATACGTCAATCTCGGCCCGACCGGCCTCAAGGTTTCCCGCATTTGCCTCGGCATGATGACTTACGGTTCGCCGCAGTGGCGCCCATGGGTGCTGGACGAGGAAGCGGCGCGTCCGTTCGTGCGCCGCGCGATCGAAGGTGGCGTCAATTTTTTCGATACCGCCAACATGTATTCGAACGGCGTGTCCGAAATCATTACCGGCAAGCTGCTGAAAGAGTTCGCGAAGCGCAACGAAGTCGTGATCGCGACCAAGGTTTATTTCGGCGTGTCCGACGACATGAGCATCGATGCGCCGACGATGGCGGGCAAGTTCCATCCGAACGCCAGCGGCCTGTCGCGCAAGCACATCATGCACGCGGTCGATGCATCGCTGCAGCGGCTCGGCACCGACTACATCGATCTGTACCAGATCCATCGTTGGGATCGCGCCACGCCGATCGAGGAAACGATGGCCGTGCTGCACGATCTGGTGAAGGCCGGCAAAGTGCGTTACATCGGCGCGTCGAGCATGTGGGCGTGGCAGTTCGCCAAGGCGCAGCAGGTGGCGAAGGAAAACGGCTGGACGCCTTTCGTATCGATGCAGAACCATTACAACCTGCTGTATCGCGAAGAAGAACGCGAAATGATACCGCTGTGCCATGACCAGAAGGTGGCGCTGATTCCGTGGAGCCCGCTAGCGCGCGGCTTCCTCGCCGGCAACCGCAAGCCGGAAGACAAGGACGTGAGCGCAAACAATTCGGCCACGTCGCGCGCGAAGACTGACGACCTGGCATTGCGCTACTACTACAACGAAGCCGATTTCGCGGTGGTCGATGCGCTGACGGCGCTGGCGGAGAAGAAGGGCGTCAGCAATGCGCAGATCGCGTATGCGTGGCTGCTGCACAAGGGCGTGACGGCGCCGATTGTTGGCGCGTCCAAGCTGCCGCAGCTGGAGCAGGCACTGGGCGCGATCAGCGTCCGCCTGAGCGCCGAGGAAATCGCCACGCTGGAAGCGTCGTACCAACCGCATCCGGTGATCGGCCACGTCTGATCTCTGCCAGCGGTCTGTAACAATAACTGACGAACGGATTGTCCATGCCAAACACACTCGCCCAGGCGGTTTACCGCAAGGATTACCAGCAGCCGGATTTCCTGGTCGATTTCATCGATCTCGGTTTTGATCTCGCTCCGGATGAAACCCACGTCGCGAACCAGATGACGCTGATCCGTCGCGAGGGCAGCAAGGCGCGCGACATTCTGTTGTACGGCAATGACCTGAAGCTGGCGCAATTGCGGATGAATGGCGTCACGCTGGGCAGGGATGCGTGGCGGCTGGAAGACGGCAACCTGCGCATTTTCAACGCGCCCGACATCGCCACGCTGGAAATCGAAACCGTGATCCATCCGGCGCAGAACACGTCGTTGATGGGGCTGTATGTGTCGAACGGCAACTTCTTTACCCAGTGCGAAGCAGAGGGATTCCGCAAGATTACGTTCTTCCCTGACCGGCCGGACGTGCTGACGCGTTTTACCGTAATGCTGCGTGCCGACCGGAAAAAATATCCGGTGCTGCTGTCCAACGGCAACCTGATCGAACAGGGCAAATTGCCCGGTGGTCGCCATTACGCCAAGTGGGAAGATCCGTTCAACAAGCCGGCTTACCTGTTCGCGCTGGTGGCGGGCAAACTCGTTTGTCAGGAAGAAAAAATCAGGCTGAAATCCGGCCGTCGCGCGCTGCTGCAGGTCTGGGTCGAAAAGGGCAATCTCGACAAGACCCAGCACGCGATGGATTCGCTGATTAATAGCATCCGCTGGGATGAATTGCGCTACGGGCTGGAACTTGATCTGGAGCGTTTCATGATCGTCGCCGTGGGCGATTTCAACATGGGCGCGATGGAAAACAAGGGTCTGAACATCTTCAACACCAAGTTCGTGCTGGCCAACCCGAAGATCGCGACCGACGTCGATTACACCAACATTGAAGCGGTGGTCGGGCATGAATACTTCCACAATTGGACCGGCAACCGCGTCACCTGCCGCGACTGGTTCCAGTTGTCGCTGAAGGAAGGGCTGACGGTATTCCGCGATCAGGAATTTTCGGCCGACATGGTGGGCACGTCGTCCGGCCGTGCGGTCAAACGCATCGAGGATGTGCGCACGCTGCGTCAGATGCAGTTCCCGGAAGATGCCGGCCCGATGGCGCATCCGGTGCGGCCCGATTCGTTCGTCGAGATCAACAATTTCTACACCGTCACCGTGTATGAAAAAGGGGCGGAAGTGGTGCGCATGTACCAGACGCTGCTGGGCATCGACGGTTTCCGCAAGGGGATGGATCTGTACTTTGCACGTCACGACGGACAGGCGGTTACCTGCGATGATTTCCGCGCTGCGATGGCCGATGCGAATGGGCGCGACCTGAAGCAGTTCGAACGCTGGTACAGTCAGGCTGGCACGCCGCGCGTGCATGTCAGCACGCGCTACAGCGCAAAGGCGAAAACACTGACGCTGACATTGGCGCAATCGTGCGCTCCGACGCCGGGGCAGCCGAAGAAACAGCCGTTCCACATTCCGTTTGCGCTCGGGCTGGTTGGCGCTGACGGTCAGGATATGCCGCTGCATCTGGATGAAAAAGCGATTTCTGGCGGCAGCGCGATGCTGGAACTGACGAAGGCGAAGCAGACCTTCACCTTCACCCAAGTGAACGAAAAGCCAGTGCTGTCGCTGCTGCGCAATTTCTCTGCGCCGGTGGTGGTCGAATACGACTACACCGATGCCGAACTGGCGCACCTGCTGGCGCACGACAGCGATCATTTCAACCGCTGGGAAGCGGGGCAGAGGCTGATGATGCGCCGCCTGCTGGCGCTGACGGCAGCGGTGAAGAATGGCGAGCCGCTGGAACTTGATCCGATGGTAATCGATGCGCTGCGCGCGACGCTGACCGATGCATCGCTCGATCCGGCTTTCCGCGAGCTGGCGCTGACGCTGCCGTCCGAAGCCGTGATTGCAGAACAGATGGAAGAAGTCGATCCGGCCGCGATCCATGCGGCGCGGCAGTTCATGCGCGTATCGCTGGCACAGGCGCTGAAGGCCGAATTCCTGTCTGCCTACGAAGCCTGCCTGATCAAGGGCGCGTATCAGCCGGATGCGGTCTCTGCCGGCAAGCGCAGCCTGAAAAACCTGGCGCTGGCTTATCTGCTCGCGTGGCCGGACGATACCACCGCGCAACTGGCGCAGGTGCAATTCGATACCGCCGGCAACATGACTGATCATGCGGCCGCGCTGGCGGTGCTGGTGAATGCCGATACGCCGGTGGCGAAAAAGGCGGCGGACAAGGCGCTGCGCCAGTTCTATCGTGAATTTGCGCAGGAAGCACTGGTGATCGACAAATGGTTCGCGCTGCAGGCGGCATCGCCGTTGACCGACGTGGCGGCGGTGCGCAAGCTGATGCAGCACCCGGCCTTCACGCTGTCGAATCCGAACCGGGCGCGCAGCCTGATCTTCAGTTTCTGCAACGGCAACCCGGCGCAATTCCACGCGGCGGACGGCAGCGGCTATGCATTCTGGGCCGAGCAGGTGATTGCGCTCAATGCCTTGAATCCGCAGGTCGCCGCGCGGCTGGCGCGTACGCTCGATCGCTGGCGCAAATTCACGCCGGCGCTGCAGCAGAAAATGAAAAAGGCGCTGCAGCTGGTGGCGAAGGCGAAAAAACTGTCGCGCGACGTGCGCGAAGTGGTATCGAAATCGCTGGCGGAATGATTGCAATCCGGTAGCAACAACAATCCGAAACAATAGATGGGAGAAACATGAAACGTATCGGCCTGACCCAGTTCCTGGTGGAAGAACAGCGCCAGCATGGCAACGTGCCATCCGAATTGCGGCTGCTGCTCGAAGTGGTGGCGCGCGCCTGCAAGAGCATCGGTCATGCGGTCGGCAAGGGCGCGCTCGCGGGTGTGCTTGGCAGCGCCGGCAGCGAGAACGTGCAGGGCGAAGTGCAAAAGAAGCTGGACGTGATCTCGAATGAAATCCTGCTGGAAGCGAACGAGTGGGGCGGGCATCTGGCGGCAATGGCATCCGAGGAAATGGAAACCATCCATCCGATTCCAAACCGCTATCCGATGGGCGAATACCTGCTGCTGTTCGATCCGCTCGACGGCTCGAGCAACATCGACGTGAACTCGTCGATCGGCACGATCTTTTCCGTGCTGAAGGCGCCGGAAGGAATGGCTGCGCCGAGCGAGCAGGATTTCCTGCAGCCGGGCGCGAAGCAGGTGGCGGCCGGCTATGCCTTGTATGGCCCGCAGACGATTCTGGTGCTGACCTGCGGCCACGGCGTTGCCTGCTTCACGCTCGATCGTGAAATGGGCGCGTGGAAGCTGACCGCGCGCGATATCAGAATTCCGAATGAAACCAGGGAATTCGCGATCAATACTTCCAATGTGCGCCACTGGTATCCGCCGGTCACGCGCTATATCGACGAACTGGTGGCTGGCACGACCGGTCCGCGCGGCAAGGATTTCAACATGCGCTGGATTGCGTCAATGGTGACCGACGTGCATCGCGTATTGAGCCGCGGCGGCATCTTCATGTATCCGGCTGACAAGCGCGAACCGGACAAGCCGGGCAAGCTGCGGCTGATGTACGAGGCGAATCCGATCGCCTTCATCGTCGAGCAGGCGGGCGGCGCGGCCACTAATGGCCACCAGCGGATTCTTGATTTGCAGCCGGAAAAACTGCACCAGCGGGTGGCGGTATTTCTCGGCTCGAAGGATGAAGTCGAACGCGTCACCAGCTACCATCAGGAATGAAAGAAAGCCGGGGGTATGTGGTGAAATACCGCCGTTGCGCCACTATTTCCGGAGTAGTTTAGAAATACCCGTGGGAGTATTTTCAGGCGACTTGCAGGATGATTTTGCCGACATGCATGCTTGATTCCATCAGCGCATGTGCTTCGCCGGCCTGTTCGAGCGGAAAAGTCTGGTAAATGACGGGCTTGACCTGGCCGGATTCCAGCATCGGCCAGACTTCGCGCAACAGGCTTTGCGCAATCGCCGCCTTGAATTCGACCGGACGAGGACGCAGGGTCGAGCCGGTGACCGTCAGCCGGCGGTGCAGCACCTGGCCCATATCGAGCGTGCCACGGCGGCCATCGAGCAGCGCAATCAACACCAGTCGGCCATCATCGGCCAGACAGTTGATTTCACGCGGCAGGTAGCTGCCGCCCATGATGTCGAGAATCACATCCACGCCTCGGCCATTGGTGTGCGACATCACTATTTCGCCAAAATCCTCGTCGGTGTACCTGATGCCGCGCACCGCGCCGAGCGCTTCGCACGCACGGCATTTTTCTTCTGTGCGCGCTGTGGCGAACACGCGGTGGCCGCGTGCGGTGGCAATCTGGATCGCCGCCACGCCGATGCCGGACGTGCCGCCCTGCACAAGGAAAGTTTCTCCCGGAGAGAGGCGGCCACGGTCGAACACGTTGCTCCAGACGGTGAAATAGGTTTCCGGCAATGACGCGGCCTGAATGGCGTTCAAGCCCTTCGGGATCGGCAGGCATTGCGCCACCGGCGCGGTGCAGTATTCGGCATAGCCGCCGCCCTGCAGCAGCGCGCACACCATGTCGCCCAGCTTGAATCCGCCGTGGCCTAGATCGCCGCCGATGATTTCGCCGGCCACTTCCAGGCCGGGGATGTCGGTCACGCCATCGGGCACCCGATAGCGGCCGATGCGTTGCAGCACGTCTGGCCGGTTGATGCCGGCCGCATGAACGCGGAGCAGGACTTCGCCGGCACCGGGTGTGGGGATGGCGCGTTCGCAGGCCCGCAAAACGCTGTTGGCGCCATCCGGGATGATTTCTATTGCTCGCATGATTGTTTTTTTTCGTGAGAAGGCGCCAGGCGTTATGCAAAAAATCTCACCCGTCCATCATGGCGCGGGTGAGATTGTAACGACAACTTCAACACAAGGAATTGACCTTGGGCATCAAATCGATGCGCCAAGGTCAGGTTGGCTGATTATTGTGCCGCGGTTTCGGTTGCCTGCTCTGCTGCAGCCGCTTTCATCGACAGCTTCACGCGGCCGCGATCGTCGGTTTCCAGCACTTTGACGCGAACCGTCTGGCCTTCCTGCAGGTAGTCCTTGACTTCGTTCACGCGCTCGTTGGCAATTTGGCTGATGTGCAGCAAGCCGTCCTTGCCCGGCAGGATTTGCACGATGGCGCCGAAATCCAGCAGTTTCAGCACGGTGCCCTCGTAGATCTTGCCGATTTCGACCATCGCCGTCAGCTCCTCGATGCGGCGTTTCGCTTCTTCGCCCGCCTTGCCATCGACAGACGCGATGGTGACGACGCCTTCGTCGGTGATATCGATCTGCGTGCCGGTTTCTTCGGTCAGCGCACGGATGACAGCGCCGCCCTTGCCGATCACGTCGCGGATTTTTTCCGGGTTGATCTTGATGGTGATCAGGCGCGGCGCGAAGTTCGACAGCTCGGACTTGGAGTTCGGCATTGCATCCTGCATCTTGCCCAGGATATGCACGCGGCCTTCCTTCGCCTGTGCCAGCGCCACCTGCATGATTTCCTTGGTGATGCCTTGAATCTTGATGTCCATCTGCAGTGCGGTCACGCCGTTGGCGGTGCCGGCGACCTTGAAGTCCATGTCGCCGAGATGGTCTTCATCGCCCAGAATGTCGGTCAGCACGGCAAACTTGCCGCCTTCCTTGATCAGGCCCATCGCGATGCCGGCAACGTGCGCCTTGATCGGCACGCCGGCATCCATCAGTGCGAGCGAACCGCCGCAGACCGATGCCATTGAGGATGAACCGTTCGATTCGGTGATTTCTGATACCAGACGCATCGAATAGCTGAACTCGTCCGCGGACGGCAGCACCGCTGCCAGCGCGCGCTTGGCCAGACGGCCGTGGCCGACTTCGCGCCGTTTCGGCGAACCAACGCGGCCGGTTTCGCCGGTGGCGAACGGCGGCATGTTGTAATGCAGCATGAAGCTGTCGGTGAATTCGCCCATCAGCGCATCGATTTTCTGACTGTCGCGCGCGGTGCCGAGGGTGGCCACCACCAGTGCCTGCGTTTCACCGCGGGTGAACAGCGCCGAACCGTGCGTGCGCGGCAGCACGCTGGAACGGATCGTGATCGGGCGCACGGTGCGGGTGTCGCGGCCGTCGATGCGCGGTTCGCCGTTCAGGATTTGCGAACGGACGATCTTCGCTTCCATGTCGAACAGGATGTTGCCGACTTCGACCGAATCCGGCGTGGCGACGCCAGCGGCGGCGGCCTGCTCAGTCAGCGTGGCCAGCACGGTGGCGGTCGCGGCGCGCAGCTTGTCGGTGCGAGCCTGCTTCTGGCGCGTCTGGTACGCTTCTTCCAGCAGCGGCTGCGCGACGGCGGTCACGGCGGCGATCAGTGCTTCGTTCTTCGGCGCTGGCTGCCAGTCCCATTCCGGCTTGCCGCCTTCTTCGACCAGATCGTGGATCGCATTAACCACGACCTGCATCTGCTCGTGACCATAAACCACCGCACCCAGCATGATGTCTTCGGACAGTTCCTGCGCTTCGGATTCGACCATCAGCACCGCCTGTTCCGTGCCGGCGACGACCAGATCCATGCTCGACGTTTTCAATTGCGTCGTGGTCGGGTTCAGGATGTACTGGCCATTGTCATAGCCGACGCGCGCGGCGCCAAGCGGGCCATTGAACGGGATACCGGCAATGCACAGCGCGGCAGAAGCGCCGATCATCGCCGGGATGTCCGGATCGATTTCCGGGTTGACCGACAGTACGTGAATGATGACCTGCACTTCGTTGTAGTAGCCTTCCGGAAACAGCGGGCGGATCGGGCGGTCAATCAGGCGGGAAGTGAGAATTTCCTTTTCGGACGGACGACCTTCGCGCTTGAAGAAGCCGCCCGGAATCTTGCCGGCGGCGTATGTTTTTTCAATGTAATCAACGGTCAGCGGGAAAAAGTCCTGGCCGGGGCGGGTGTTTTTCTGCGCCACGACAGTAGCCAGCACGACGGTGTCGTCCATCGACACGAGCACGGCACCGGTGGATTGGCGGGCAATTTCGCCGGTCTCAAGCGTGACCTGGTGCTGGCCGTACTGGAAGGTTTTGGTGACTTTGTTAAACATGGGTGTTCCTTTCTTGTTAGCCGACAGATTTTCAGGCGCTGTCGTTCACCTCGTTACAGCGGCGTATGCCGCTTTGCTGCTTGGAAACTGCAAATTTCAAAGCCTGCAAATAGCAAAAAAGCCCGCGTCAGATATCTGGCGCAGGCAATTTTGCATATCAGCCTGAATCGGTTGGCGCAAAGGCTTACTTGCGCAGGCCGAGCTTGGCAATCAGATCGCGATAGCGGTTCAAATCCTTGTTGCGCAGGTAGGTCAGCAGACTACGGCGGCGGTTGACCATCATGATCAGGCCGCGACGCGAGTGGTGATCTTTCGCGTGGGTCTTGAAGTGCGAATTCAGATCGTTGATGCGGGCGGTCAGCAATGCGACTTGAACTTCCGGGGAGCCTGTGTCGTTGGCGCCGCGCGCATTGTCGGCCACGATGGCCGCTTTGGCTTCTTTTGCAATAGACATATAATTACCTTTCACATGCGGTGTGTGGAGTCGCGACCCCATGCACCGTGATTATCAAAAAGACATGGCCGAATCAGGCCAAGCGCGCAGTATAGCGCAAAACTCTTTTCCATTCAATTGCCGTGGCAGGCAATGCGCCTGTGCCGGCGCAAGGGGATACGCATGAAAATGGTCAAACCCGTTCTTTCGCTGCTGCTGGCGTTTTCGCTGACAGCCTGCGTCACTTTTTCATCCGACAATCTGCGATCCGGCATTTCCGAGCAGGAAGTGATTGCGAAGCTGGGCCAGCCGGCCGGACGCTATCCGGTGGCGGATGGACAATTGCTCGAATACCCGCAGGGGCCGTGGGGGCAGACGACGCACATGGTCAAGCTCGGCCCGGATGGCCGGCTGGTATCGTGGGAGCAGGTGCTGACGGTCGAGAAATTCGCGACCGTCAAGGTTGGCGTGACCAGCAAGGCCGACATCCAGCGCATGTTCGGGCATCCGGCCGAAACCGACTGGCTGCCATTGCGCCAGCTCGAAGTCTGGTCGTATCGCTACAAGGAAGGCGGGGTCTGGGATTCGCTGATGCATGTGCATTTCGACCGCGCTGGCGTGGTGCGGGAGATGCAGAACGGGCGCGATCCGATGTTCGACCCGGGCGAGAGTAGCCGTAGCGGCCGGGGTGGCCGGGGGCGCTAGGAGGCGTTGACGGTATAGATGCGTGGGATGAGTTGCAAGGCGCCCTGAGCGCAGGAATCTGAGTGGATGGCCGGGTAATGCGGCATCACCCGCGCAACCATTTCCGCGTTGCCCCAAAGGCTGGCGGCAGTGTGGCCCAATCCTGTCGCGCATCGTTTAAATTGGAGAGCACGTATGTTTTGTGTTTCATGCGGGAATGAATTGCCGGAAAACGCTGCTTTCTGCAGCAAATGCGGCAGCAAGGTCGGGGCGACTGGCAACCCGGTGATTTCCTCGTCGGATGCCAGCAAGCTTTACATTCTGATTGCGCATCTAGGGGGTATTTTCTTTGGTTTCATTCCTTCGCTGATTGTATTTCTTCTGGTCAAGGATGAGCCGGGATGCCTGCAGGACAACGCGCGCGAAGCCCTGAACTGGCAGATTACGGTCATCCTTGGCGGCATCGTCTGTTTCATTCTGGCCTTTGTGCTGATCGGCATTTTGCTGTGGTGGCTGCTGTACGTGGCCAACGTGATCCTGTGCATCGTGGCCGCCATCCAGTCGGGGCCGAACACGGTGTATCGTTATCCGTGCTCGATCCGTTTGCTCAAGCCGTGAGCAGCGATGAATCGGGCCGGAGCGGGGTTGATGGCCGGGCTGGTTGCGGTATCAAATGGGCAGCAGCAGAGGGGACGATTCGCTCTCGCAAGCCGTGGGGTTGGTTGCGCGTTTTTCAGAATAGGCTTATAGTTTGGTCGTATGTATCAGAACCTCCAAATTCCTGTTGCCGCATTGAACAGCAGCCCGATCTGCGGCTTGCTACCGTTCCTGCTACTAGCTCGCTAAAGCGCGCTAGATTCCCTATTCCCACAATCCGAATCAGTTTGCGACCAGCCGATGGACGCCTTGTGATATTTCCATGCCGGAGTTAATCATCATGAACCGATGCCGATACACCCTTCGCTCTACCAGCCCGCTACGACTGCGATGCGGGTGCCGGGCCTTGAGCAAGCGACAGTCCGGCAACCTTTCATTTTCCAGCGATGTCGCCGCAACGACCTGTTAAAAATCGCAATCGGAGACCACACCATGATGCTCAAAGACCCTTCCAAGAAATATCGTCCGTTTCGCGGCGTTCCATTGCCTGACCGTACCTGGCCGGACAAGGTGCTGACCCAGGCGCCCGTTTTCGTCAGTTCGGATTTGCGCGACGGTAATCAGGCATTGCTCGAACCGATGGACGGCGAACGCAAAATGCGCATGTTCAAGCTCCTGGTCGACATCGGTTTCAAGGAAATCGAGGTGGCCTACTCGTCCGCGTCGCAGACCGACTTTGACTTCGTGCGCAGCCTGATCGAAGGCAATCACATTCCGGCTGATGTCACGATTGGCTGCCTCGCGCCGGCGCGGCAGGAGTTGATCGCGCGCACAGTCGATTCGCTCGGCGGCGCAAAACGCGCCATTATCCATCTGTACAACGCCTCCTCGCCGCCGTTCCTCGACATCGTCTATGGCATGAAAGAGGAGCAGGTGATCGATATGGCGTGCGAAGCGGTGAAGTTCTGCAAGACATCGACCGCCCGCTACCCGCAAACCGAATGGGTGTTGCAATACAGCCTGGAAACCTTCAGCGGTTCCGACATGGATTTCGCCAAGCGCCTGTGCGATGCGGTGGTCGATACCTGGGGCGGCACGCCCGAGAACAAGGTGATCCTGAACCTGCCCGCCACCATCGAAATGGCTTCGCCGAACGTTTATGCCGACCAGATCGAATGGATCCACCGCAACCTCGCCAAGCGCGATTCGGTCATCATCAGTCTGCACCCGCACAATGATCGCGGCTGCGCGGTTGCGGCGGCCGAGCTTGGGCTGCTTGCCGGCGCGGAACGGGTCGAGGGCTGCCTGTTCGGCAATGGCGAGCGCACCGGCAACGTCGATCTGATCACGCTCGCGATGAACATGTACACCGCCGGCATTGCGCCGGGGCTGGATTTTTCGGACATGAACGAAGTCGCGCGCACGGCGGAATACTGCACCCAGATGCCGATCAATCCGCGTCACCCGTATGTCGGCGATTTCGTGTTTACCGCCTTCTCCGGCACCCATCAGGATGCGATCAAGAAGGGGTTGGCCAAGCGCGATGGCGAATTGTGGAACGTGCCTTACCTGCCGTTCGATCCGACCGACATCGGGCGCAGCTACGATTCCGTGATCCGGGTCAACAGCCAGTCTGGCAAGGGCGGCGTTGCCTTCATTCTCGAAGCCAATTACGGCATCGTGATGCCGCGCCGGATGCAGATTGAATTCAGCCGCATCGTGCAGGAATGGACCGATGAACACGGTGGCGAGGCCACGGGCGAAACGCTGTGGAACCTGTTTCAGCAGACCTACCTTACCGCCCACCCGACCATTGCCTACCAGAGCTATCGCGTGTTCGATCAGGACGATGCGCAAGGCGTGCGCCTGAATGTCGCCGTTGATGGTGCTGAACGCCAGCTCAGCGGCGTGGGCAACGGTCCGATCGATGCCGCGGTGGCTGCCTTTGGCCTGCCGCTGCGGGTGCAATCGTTCGAGGAACATGCGATGGGCAAGGGAGCCGATGCCAAGGCGGTGGCCTACGTTGAAGTTACGCTCAATGGGCTGGAAGGCAGCTTTTATGGCGTCGGGATTCACGCCAACATCCTGACGGCATCGATTCTGGCCGTCTTCAGCGGCCTGAACCATGCCATCGCGAGCGCGGACGATGCCAAGCGTCGTTACCTGCTCGATATGCTCGGCAGCGCTTCCGGGCAAGCAGGGTAAACAAAGCTTCCGTTGTCAGGACTGAGAAAAGGCCGGCATTGCCGGCCTTTTTGCATTTTGGGGCGCGGCAACATGTGCTAGCGGGCGGCATCGAGGCGCTTTGCGCAAGCGTATGGCGTTGGCAAGAAGTTGGTATTTACAGCTCTGCGGGCTTGCCGGGGGTAGCCCGGCGGCTACCTACCTTTTTTGCGTCGCCAAAAAAGGTAGGCCAAAAAAGGCGACCGCAACGCCGCTGAATTCCCCGCTGACGAGAAGCCCAAAGCGGGAAACAAAAGAAACTCGCTGCGCTCAGACAACTTTTGTTTCTGATCCGCTTTGGGCTCCCCGCCAGCGGCAGCGTCGCAAGCGGATGAGCAGCGACAACCCAGCTGCTTGCACTTCATCCATAGCGAGTGCTGGAAACATATCAAACGGGAAATTTACCTACTGCAAATCACTCAGAGTCCTGAGCGTGTGGGGGTATGTAGCCAAAACATGGTGCTGGGCCACATTTTTGCTGGCGGTTTTTAAATACTGGTCGGAGTATATTTTTTGGCCTTACTGACCCGTTGTTCATTTAGGTCAGTTATTTTTGGCCTGATTGAATGGGCTTGCCAGTGGGGGGCAGTTATTTGATGGGGACGCGGCGGCTTGCCCCGATTTCTTTTGCACCCGATTCCTCGCGCCCCAATTCGTCGCTAGTTTGTTTACTGTTGCGGCTGATCGTCGCACGGTCCGGTTTTGGTTTCGACGATGCTGACCGGCTTGCCCTTGAGCAGTCGCCACAGATAGACCGCATAGCCGGAGAGGCCGAACAGCAGGAACAGGCTGAACAGCACTTTCGGCGGATCGATCGCGATGAATACCAGCACCAGCGCCAGCAGGATGATGGCGGCATACGGCACCGGCTTGTGGATGTTGACCGTCTTGAAGCTGTAGAACGGCACGTTGGTGACCATCGTCAGCCCGGAAAACAGCGTCAGCACCCACGCCACCCAGGTAAATCCGGTGGCGGGCAACTGCAGGTCATCCATCATCAGCACGAAACCGGCGACAATGGCCGCCGCCGCTGGGCTGGGCAAGCCCTGGAAGTAGCGTTTATCGACCACCTTGAGGTTGGTGTTGAAGCGCGCCAGACGCAGCGCCGCGCCGGTGCAGTAGACGAAGGCGGCCATCCAGCCGAGCTTGCCCATGCCTTTGAGCGTCCATTCATAAATCACCAGCGCCGGCGCGACGCCGAACGACACCATGTCGGACAGGCTGTCGTACTGCGCGCCAAATTCGCTTTGCGTGTTGGTCAGGCGGGCGACCCGGCCATCGAGGCTGTCGAGGATCATCGCGATGAAAATGGCGATGGCGGCGCTGTCGAAGCGATGGTTCATCGCCATCACGATGGCGAAAAAACCGCAGAACAGCGCGGCGGTGGTGAAGGCATTCGGCAGCAGATAGACGCTGCGCCGGCGCAGCGAAGGGCGCAGCGGCACAACGACGATATTGTCGGATTCTGGTTTGTCGGGTGCCGGCTGGTTCATGCTAGCCTCCTCGAGCTGGGTTTGCGCGACATGGTTAAGACGGTTTGTTATGCAAATTCGGCCAGGATGGTTTCAGTGGCGCGCACTTTGTCGCCGACCGCCACTTTCGGCGTCGCCGTCAGCGGCAGGTAGACATCGACCCGCGAACCGAAACGGATGAAGCCGTAGCGCTGGCCGCGCTTCAGGCTGTCGCCGGGCTGCACGTAACACAGGATGCGGCGCGCGATCAGGCCGGCGACCTGCACGCAAGTTACGCTTTCGCCATTGCTGGCGGTGATGGCGACTGCGTTGCGCTCGTTTTCGGTCGATGCCTTGTCCAGATCGGCGTTCACGAACTTGCCTGGAAAATACTGCACCGCCTCGACCTTGCCGTCAACCGGGAAGCGGTTTGAGTGGACATTGAACACGTTCATGAACACGCTGATTTTGAGCGCTTCGCGGCCGGTGAATTCATCTTGCGTTTTTTCGACCACGACGATGCGGCCGTCAGCCGGGCTCAGCACGGCTTTCGGGCTGAACGGCACCACGCGCGGCGGGTCACGGAAAAACTGCAGCACGAACAGTGCGATAACCCACAGCGGCACAGACCACCATCCACAGAACCAGGTTGCTGCAACGGCAAGCACGACGGCAATGCCCAGGAAAGGCCAGCCTTCGCGGGCGATGATGGGGTGCGGGTAGTTATTCAATATGACTCCGGTCAGAAACGGTTCATGCAAAGCACCATTATATAGCGTGCGGCGCAGGGAAATTTTCCGCTGACGCATTTTTTGCGACAGAGGAGCTTTGTTTTTGCGCAAACTGCCCCATATGACCTGTGTGATACTGACTGAGGCCGCAAACCAACGATGCAGCAACCTGACGGGAGGATGGCAATGACATTTCGCGAACCGGGCAGAACCATGTGGGCCAGAGCGCTGGAAATGATGGAGCGTTCAGACCGGCTGTACCGGCAATTTTTTCATCCTGGCCGGCGCAGCGAACACGGCCCGACCTGGGAACCGCCGGCGGATGTGTTCGAAACCAGCCGAGCCTTGAAAATTCTGGTGGCGCTGCCGGGCGTGAACCCGGACGAGGTTGAAATCGTGATCGATGGCGGCACGCTGTATGTCGTGGGCGAGCGGCCGATGCCGGCGCCGCATGGTGTGGCCATCCGGCGGCTGGAAATTCCCTACGGGCGGTTCGAGCGGCGTATCGATTTGCCGCCAGGCCATTTCGACATTGGCGAACGGACGCTGGACAACGGTTGCCTGCGGCTGGTACTGCGCAAGCTGGCCTGAGGAGGATGGCATGAATACCGAACAGCAAAACAACGACATCAATGAGATGCTGGCGGGCAAATCGGATTTGCCCGAAGATGCGCTGATCATCATTCCGGTGCGCAATCTGGTGGTGTTCCCGGGGCTGGTGGTACCGGTCACGGTCGGGCGCGAAGGCTCGGTCGCGGCGGCACAGGAAGCGATCCGCAGCGAACGGCAGGTCGGCATCCTGCTGCAGCGCGATCCGGAAACGGCCACGCCGGCGGCGGATGACCTGTACCCGATCGGCACCGCAGTCGATATCCTGCGTTACGTGACCACGCCGGATGGCGCGCACCATGTGGTCTGCCAGGGCGAGCAGCGTTTTCGCGTGACCGAATTCATCGACGGATATCCGTTTCTGGCGGCGCGGGTCGAGCGTTTCGACGAACAGCCGGGCAGTGCGCCGGAAATCGAGGCGCGCATGGTGCAGATCAAGCAGCGGGCGGCGGAAATCATCACGCTGATTCCGCAGGTGCCGGAAGAACTGGCCACTTCGGTGCAGAGCATCACGTCACCGTCGATGATGGCGGATTTCATTGCCGGGCTGATCGATTTGAAACCGGCGGAAAAACAGGATGTGCTGGCGACGCTCGATTTGCGCGAGCGGCTGGACAAGGTGCTGGCGCTGTTGACGCACCGGATCGAAGTGCTGCGTATCAGCCGCGATATCGACCAGCAGACCAAGGAGCGGCTGACTGGCCGTCAGCGCGAAGCCTTGCTGCGCGAGCAGATGAAAACCATCCAGAAACAGCTGGGCGAAACGGACGAGGAAGAAAGCGAAACGGCCGAAATCGCGAAGGCGATTGACGGCGCGAACATGCCGGATGAAGTGCTGACGCACGCGAAAAAGGAACTGAAGCGGCTGGAGCGGATGTCCGAATCGTCGGCCGAATACCCGATGCTGCGCGCCTATCTCGACTGGTTGACCGAACTGCCGTGGGAAATCAAAACGCAGGACAGGATCGACATTGCCGCCGCGCGCAAGATTCTGGATGAAGACCATTACGGGCTGGAAAAGGTCAAGCGCCGCATCCTGGAATATCTGGCGGTGCGCAAACTCAATCCGCAGGGCAAAAGCCCGATCCTGTGCTTTGCCGGGCCGCCGGGCGTCGGCAAGACCTCGCTCGGACAAAGCATCGCTAAGGCCACCGGGCGCGAGTTCGTGCGCGTCAGCCTCGGCGGCGTGCATGACGAAGCCGAAGTGCGCGGCCACCGTCGCACCTACATCGGCGCGCTGCCGGGCAACATCATCCAGGCGATCAAGAAGGCGGGCGCGAGGAATTGCGTGATGCTGCTGGATGAAGTGGACAAGATGGGCGGCGGCGTGCACGGCGATCCATCGGCGGCGCTGCTGGAAGTGCTCGATCCGGAACAGAACGTGTCGTTCCGCGACAATTACCTCGCGGTGCCGTTCGACTTGTCGCGTGTGCTGTTCATCTGCACCGCCAACATGCTGGAAACGATTCCCGGCCCGTTGCGCGACCGGATGGAAATTATCGAACTGCCGGGTTATACCGAGGAAGAAAAGATGCAGATTGCGCGCCGCTATCTGGTCACGCGACAGCTCGAAGCCAACGGACTGACGGCCAAGCAATGCACGATCACCGACAAGGCCTTGCGCGAAATCATCGGCGGCTACACGCGCGAAGCGGGTGTGCGCAATCTGGAGCGCGAAATTGGCAGCACGCTGCGCCATGCGGCGATGCGGATTGCCGAAGGTGCAGCCAGCAAGGTGAAAATCGACCTGCGAGATTTGCAAGCCATACTCGGCGGTTCGCGTTTCGAGGGCGAACTGGCGCTGCGCGCCAGCCTGCCGGGCGTGGCCACCGGGCTGGCGTGGACGCCGGTTGGCGGTGACATCCTGTTCATCGAGGCCAGCCGCGTGCCGGGCAATGGCAAGCTGATCCTGACTGGCCAGCTGGGTGACGTGATGAAGGAAAGCGCGCAGGCGGCGATGACGCTGGTGAAGGCGCATTCGACCGAACTTGGCATCGAGCCGGCCATGTTCGACAAGCACGACATCCACGTCCATGTGCCGGCGGGCGCGATCCCGAAGGATGGGCCGAGCGCCGGCGTGGCGATGTTCATGGCGCTGGCCTCGCTGATGACCGACCGGCCGGTGTCGGCAGCGCACGCGATGACCGGTGAAATCAGCCTGCGCGGGCTGGTGCTGCCGGTCGGCGGCATCAAGGAAAAGGTGCTGGCGGCCTTGCGTGCCGGCATTACCACCGTGATGCTGCCACGGCGCAACAAGAAGGATCTGGAAGACATTCCGGAAGACGCGCGCAGCCAGCTGCAGTTCGTCTGGCTCGATACGGTCGAGCAGGCGGTGAATGCTGCGCTGGCGGTCGGCCCGCGGACGAAGCCTCGGCCGCGCAAGCAGGGCTGAATGTTGTGCGGGTCGGGGTGAGGGCGGAAAATAACTGACCGGAATGTTGCTTCCGGTCAGTTGGGCTGAAAAATATACTCCTGGCAGTATTTAAAAACAGCCACTAAAATTGTGGCCCGGCACATGGTTTTGGTTGTATACCCCTGCGTTTGGGGTTATTTCGTCAGCCGGTACAGCCCGATCAGCTCGGCTTCCGCCAGCACATGGCCGTCGATGTGTCGCAGCACCTCGGCCTTGGTTGGCGCATGCAGATCCGGCAGCACGGTATCGAGCGCGTACAGCTTGTGGAAATAGCGGTGCGTGCCAACCGGCGGGCAGGGGCCGTTGTAGCCGACATTCTTGCGGTCGTTGGTGCCGACCAGCGTTTTGCCCGGCAGTTCGAACTCCTGCATCCCGGCCGGCAGGCTGCCGGCTACCGGCGGCAGGTTGTACAGCACCCAGTGTACCCAGGTCATTTTCGGCGCGTCCGGATCGGGCGCATCCGGGTCATCGACAATCAGCACCAGGCTTTGGGTGCCGGCCGGCGGCGCATTCCATGCCAGCGGCGGTGAGATGTTGTCGCCTTCGCAGGTGTATTGCGCCGGCATCGTCTGGTTGTGCTTGAATTCCGGGGAGGTGATGGTCAGGCTCATGAGGCTCCTTGGGCGAATTGGGATGGCGTTGGTTGCGGCGGATGACGGATGGCTGAATATTGGCACAGCAACAAGCAAAAACACAACCGCTTGCGGCATAATGCGGCCATTCAGAACCAATACCGGGAGTTCACATGTCGCCGTTCATGCGGTCCTTCGCGCGCCTGCTGGCGCTTGCCACTAGCGTTTTGCTTGCCTCTTGCGCCAGCATCGAGTCGCCGCCATCAGCGCCGGTGACGGTGTCGGTGGTCAGCTTCAACGATTTCCACGGCAATCTGCAACCGCCGGCGATGCCAGTCGCGGTCAAGGATCCGCGCACCGGCGAAGTGACGCAGTTGTCGGCCGGCGGCGTGGCGCATCTGGCGACGCTGGTGCAACAGTTGAAGGCACAGAACCCGGCCAATACGGTGGTCGTTGGCGGCGGCGATCTGGTCAGCGCGTCGCCACTGGTGTCCGGCCTGTTCCATGACGAGCCGAGCATCGATGCACTGAACCTGCTCGGGCTGGAATTCTCGACCGTCGGCAACCATGAGTTCGATCACGGCCGCGACGAATTGCTGCGGCTGCAAAACGGCGGCTGCTTTCCGCCATCGGCCGATGGCACGCGCGGTATCGTCGGCGTCGATACCTGCATGAACGATGGCAAATTCGAGGGCGCGAAATTCCGCTATCTGGCGGCGAACGTGATCGACGGCCAAAGCGGCGGCACGCTGTTTGCGCCGTATGCGGTGAAAACCATCGGCGGGGTCAAGCTCGGCATCATCGGCGTGACGCTGAAGGAGGCGGCGTCGGTGGTTTCGCCGGCGGGCGTGGTCGGGCTGCAATTCGCGGACGAGGCTGCGACGGTCAACCGGCTGGTGCCGGAATTGCGGCAGCAGGGCGTGGCGGCCATCGTGGTGCTGATGCATCAGGGCGCGGCGACCGAGGCGAAGCATATCAACAACCAATCCTGTCCCGGTTTCAGCGGCGAGGCGATTGCCATCGTCGACCGTTTCGATCCGGCGGTCGATGTGGTGGTGACCGGCCACACGCACGAGGAATACGTCTGCACGCGGCCGGATGGCAAATTGATGACGCAGGCTGGCCGCTATGGCCGGATGGCGACCAAGATCGATCTGACCATCGACCCGGCGCAGCGCAAGGTGGTGCGCAAGGTGGCGCAGACGCATGTTGCGGTGAACCGCGATGTTGCCACCAATGACGATGGCAAGCCCGTGCCGATGCCGGCCGGATACCGCGCGCTGCCGCAGGATGCGGCCCAGGAGGCGCTGGTGGGCAGGTATGCATCGCTGGTGGCCAAGCGGACCGAGGTGGTGGTTGGCGCGATTGATGCGCCGTTAAAGCGCAAGCAGAACAAGGCGGGCGAAAGCACGCTCGGCGACGTGGTGGCCGATGCCTATCTGGCGGCGACTTCGAACGCCGCCTATGGCAGCAAGCCGGCTGAAATCGCGTTCATCAATCCGGGCGGGCTGCGCCGCAGCCTCGAACCGGAGAGCGGGCAGGTGACTTACGGCCTGCTGTATCAGGTGCATCCGTTCGGCAATTACATGGTGACGATGGATTTGAGCGGGCAGCAGATCGTGCGTCTGCTGGAACAGCAGTGGGAGCAGCCGCAGCCGAAGGGCGGGCGCATCCTGTCGGTGTCGAATGGCTTCAGTTATGCGTGGGATGCCAGCCAGCCGGAAGGCGCGGCGCCAGGCAAGGGCAAGCGGGTGGTTGCCGGTTCGGTCAAACTGAACGGCAAGCCGCTTGAGCCGAACCGGATTTACCGCGTGACCACGGTCAGCTACCTCGCTTCTGGCGGCGATAATTTCCGGCTGTTCGCCGAAGGCAAGAACCGGCAGGAGGGCGGCAACGACCTCGACGTGCTGGTCGATTATTTCAAGTCGCGGCCGCAGCTTGCCTCGCCGATACGCAACCGCGTTACGCGCCGGCACTAGGCCATCTTTACAGGGCGCTTGATTTTTCCGGATTCGACGCTAGTCCGAACCGTTTTCTTATTCATTCAGTTTGAAGGAGTTGATATGTCCGATCATGGTTTTCACGTTCACGGCCCGCATGACCACGAACTCGAACACGCGGCGCACGGCAGCGATTCGTTCGCCAGCAAGATTGCGGTCATGACCGCCATTCTGGCCACCATCGGCGCGCTGTTCGGCTACATGGGCGGCGCCACGCAGGCGGATGCGGCGATGTTCAAGAACAATGCCGCCATCAAGAAAACCGAAGCCTCGAACCAGTGGAATTACTATCAGGCGAAATCGAGCAAGCAGAACCTGGCCGAACTGGCGATGGTGTTGCCAGGAGCCGATCCGGCCAAGTACAAGGCCGAGGTTGACCGCTACAAGGTGGAAAAGGCTGAAATCAAGCTGGAAGCCGAGAAGCTGGAAGCGGCCTCAGCCGAGTGGGACAAGCGTTCCGATGGCCGGATGCATGAGCACCACCGCTGGGCGCAATCGACCACCGCCATCCAGGTCGCGATTGCGCTGGCCGCGATTGCCTTGCTGACGCGCAAGCTGTGGATGCAGTATGCGTCGCTCGGTGTCGGCGGGATTGGCATTGTGCTGGGCGCGCTGGCTTGGCTGCATATCTAGGAAACACTGAATGTATCTCATCGCTCACCTATTCTTCAGCGCTCCCGTGGCCGCGCCAGGTTCGCTCTAGTCCAGCCAGCACTCGGGGCGGTTGCGTCAACGCTGTTGCGCACCGCCCCAAGATGATTCATTCAGGGATAGGAGTAGGGGATCGATTCGAATTTCCCCTTGCTGACAGCGGCATTCGCTTGATGCTGTTGCTGCAGGCCTTCAATCGCGCCTGCCTGCCGATCCTGCTGCGCAACCAGTCGCTGCTGGTTTTTCGCCAGCGCATCCACTTTCTTTTCCAGCCGCGTTGCTTTCGGCTTGGCTTTGGCCTTGCGTTTGGCCGCATGGGCCGGTGCCAGCGAGGACAGGCTGACAATCGAAACGACGAGCAATATCAGCAGTTTTTTCATGATGTTTGCTTTCGTAATGGCGGATTATTCTTCCTTGTTTTTCTTGTGGTCGAACCGCACCAGATCGCCCGGCTGAACCTTGACGCCCTTCTGGTTCGCGCGCAGTTCGCCGATTGAAAACAGCGGATAGACTTGCGTGATGGTGAGCGATGCGAACGGCGATTCAGCCACCGGCGGTTCGTAGTGCGAATGCACGTCGGCCGCTTCCCATTCGCTCTGCGCGCGATACGAAACCAGGTTGTCGCCCGGTGCAATTAGCGAGGTGGCGCCGGCGTCAATGTAGATCCGGTTGCCGCTTGTGCGCACCACGCGCGCGGTGAACGGGATGTTTTCGATCCCCTTCAGTATCGAGGCTGCGGTGGCCTCGATGGTTTCCCTGACCTTCGCGCCATATTCGGTGGCATAGAAATCGCTGGAGCCGAAAGGCTTGTCGCTGCCGACTTCGCCCGAATTATCGACGAAACGGTCTATCCGGTGCTGCATCAGTTTCGTGCCGGTCAGCCCGTCATACACGGCCACGCGAACCTCGAACTGCCGCTTGCCGTGCCCGTGTTTGCCGAGCCACAGGAATTTGCCCGGCGACTGGCTTTCCAGCACTTCGCCTGAAACGACGAACTGGCTGTCGTATCTGGCGGCAATCCGCCGCACTGCCATGCGGATGGCACGTTCGGTTTCGCCGCTGCTCGCGGCCGGAACAGCGTATTCGGAAAAGCGGGCGAGCACATGGTTCGATTTTTCCAGCCGGAACATCAGTTCGTTGGCGAAATCGCGGTAGCTGGTATCGGTTTGCGCCGGGGTCTGTGACGCAAATGAAGTGACGACGATCTTTTTCTTGTACGACGGCATCGCGGCGCGTTCATTTGGCGCATTCAGGTTTTCAAAACGCAGCCGCACATGCACGCGCTTGCCCTCGACCCGTTCATGCACGATCGCGTATTCCGGCGGTGCGTCGGCCGCGCGCAGGCGGCTGCTTTCCAGCCGTTCGCCGGATGGCGACACTCGTTCGGATGATTCAAGCGTGATGCCACCGAGTTCGGTTGCACGCTTGAGCGCCTTGCCGATCGCTTCCTGCCTTGCCTGTTCGATGCCGGCATCCGTTATCTGCGCGATGCCTTCGATTTCAACCGGCTCCGCCTGTGCAGCCGCCGGCAGCGTCAGCAAAGCGGCGGCTGCGCAGGCTGAAACCAGGACAGCGAACCGGCCGAGCTTATTCCGCATAATAGAACGTGGTACCGTAAGCCGGGCCAGGACCGCTCATTCCCCTGAGCATGTGGCCGGAAGTCATGCCGGCAGCGGAAACCGATTTTGCGGCTGGCTGGCGTGCGGCGAATTCGCGTGCCAGCGCTTCATCGAAGTCCATTTCGACCACGGTTTCGTAATTGCCATCGGCCATCGGCGTGATCGACTGGACGCGCGCGCCGCGCAGCGTGGTGTCGATATACACTCGGAAGCTGTCGTTTTGCACCATCATCGCGCCGACAGTGGTGTTGCCGGTCAGGCGGATGCCATAGACTTGCTCCGCCAGCGAGCGATAGGCATCGAGTTTCGACGCGCGCATCGCCATCAGCCTTTTCTGGCCGGTAGAGTAGGCGTCGAACGAACTGGTGGCGCCATGGCCGACAGCGGTGATTTTGACCACGCGCGGCGCGATGGCCTGGGTGTCAGTGGGATATTCGGAGGAGCCGACTGTCTGGCAGCCGGACAGGGCGACAATGCAGGCACCCATCAGGATCGCGGCAGTTTTTTTCATGTTGGTATTGGGCGAAGTGGATAAAGAACAGCAATTCTGCCCGAACGGCGCTGCCGGCTTTTCACTTCGCGCCGGGGCGGACGAGCAGTGACACCGTTGATTCAACGGCAGCATGGCAGCTTTCTTTAGAAAATGCTTTGCGCAGGCGCAAGCGACGATGTTGAATGCTTGGGGGTATATGAACAAACAACGCCACTGGGCCGGATATCCCGCGGCTGTTTTAATATACCCCCACCAGTATTATTTCGCCTTGCGACGGTGGTTCACACCCTCATTTGTCAACGGTGAAGCCCTGCTTGGTTGCCACCACCTTGGTCTTGGGGAAATAGACCTGCCTGTAGCGCTTGGCGGTATTGTCCGTCCACGGCAAGCCATCCGGCCGGCCGATCGAATTCCAGTATCCCATCAGTTCCGCGTTGTAGGCTTCCATCGTCGCCTGGTCCGGCACGCCATGCCATTGCTCGTCGTGGCGGAACGTTTTCACCGGCAGGCGCGGTTTCAGCGGCGGTTCGGAAGCAAAGTGACCGATGCAGCAGCCGATGAACGGGAAGGTTAGCGGCGGCAGGCCGAGCAGGTCGATCATCGCCTGCGGATCGTTTCTGATGCCGCCAATCATCACCGCGCCCAGCCCCATTGCGCGCGCGGCGGTAGTGAGCGTCATCAGCACCAGGCCGGCATCGATCGCGCCGGCGGCGAAGCCTTCCAGGCTTTCATGGATCACCTGTTTTTCGCCGGCGAATTCGACCGCCGCATTGGTCTTGGCGAAATCGGCCACCAGGCAGATGAACACCGGCGCTTTCGCAATCCACGGCTGATTGCCGGCGATTTCGGCAATTTTTGCCCGTTTGGCCGGATCGCGCACCACGATCAGCGACGTGACTTGCGCATGGATGGACGAGGGCGCGCGCTGGGCCGCCTCGATGATCGCATCGAGATCGGCATCGCTGACGGGCTGGTCGGTAAAATCGCGATAGCTGCGGTGGGCGAGCAAAACTTGCATGGCGGCGTTCATTCTGTCATCTCCAGAAGGTAAAATGGAACTCATCGCATTATAAGCCGCGAGCCACTTGCAAGCATTCAATTCACGCGTTTGCCAGACTGCATGACGAAGCCAAGACCAATCGCCAACACCGCGCTCTGGTGGCCTCTGCGCCATCCGATCTTCCGCAAGATCTGGATTGCGTCGCTGTTTTCCAATGTCGGCACCTGGATGCATGAAGTCGGCGCCGGCTGGCTGATGACCTCGCTCGCGCCCGACCCGCTGATGGTGGCGCTGGTGCAGGCGGCCACGACCTTCCCCGTTTTTCTGCTGGCCCTGCCGGCGGGCGCGCTGGCCGACATCCTAGACCGCCGCACCTATTTGATCGCAACCCAGATCTGGATGGGGCTGGCAGCCGGATTCCTTGGCCTGTTCACGCTGACTGGCGCCGCCAATGCCACGATATTGCTGGTATTCACGTTTGCGCTTGGTATCGGTTCCGGCATGATGATGCCGGCCTGGGGCGCGATTATCCCCGAACTGGTGCCGCGCGAAGAAATACAGGGCGCGGTCAGCCTGAATTCGGTCGGGGTCAATGTGTCGCGCGCGGTCGGCCCGGCGCTGGCAGGCTTGATCATCGCCGCGACCGGCCCGGGGGTGGTATTCGTGCTCAATGCCATTTCCTTCGGCGCAGTTATCGTCGCGCTGTATGGCTGGCACCGGAAGACGACTGACGGCGAACTGCCGGCTGAGCGTCTGGTGGGCGCATTGCGCGCCGGCATGCGCTATGCGCGCAATGCGCCGGAATTGCGCACAATTCTGGTACGGGTTGGCGCCTTTGTGATTTTTGCCAGCGCTTCCTGGGCGCTGATTCCGCTCTTGGTGCGGCATGGCCTCGGTGGCGGCGCAGACACTTACGGCCTGTTTCTGGCCGCGCTTGGCACGGGCGCCATTGCCGGCGCTTTCGTGCTGCCGCATCTGCGGCTGCGGATATCGCGCGACAAGCTGTTGCGCGGCTCGACCGCGCTGTTTGCCGGCGCCATGCTGGTACTGGCGCACAGCGGCAGCATTGCGGCCGGCATCGCGGCCATGTTCTTTTCCGGCATGGCGTGGATCAGCGTGATTTCATCGTCGATGGCAGCGGCGCAGGTGGCTTTGCCGGCCTGGGTGCGCGCGCGTGGGCTGGCATTCTTCTGGGTGGTATTCATGGGCGGGATGGCGGTCGGCAGCGCGATCTGGGGCCAGGTTGCATCCTGGATCGGCATCCCGATGTCGCTCACGCTTGCGGCCATCGGCGCAATGGTTGGCATGGCGGCGACCTGGGAATTCCGCATTGGCCAACTGGAAGTGCTAGACCTGACGCCGACAGTGCACTGGACCACGCCGCATTTCCGTGACGAGAGCGAGATGGATCGCGGGCCAGTAATGGTGATGATCGAATACATCATCGAACCGGACAAGTTGAAAGAGTTTACCCATGCACTGCATCAGGTGCGCCGCCTGCGCCGGCGCGATGGCGCATTCATGTGGGAAATGTTCACCGATTCCGAGGAGCCGGGCAAGGTGGTCGAGTGCTTCATGATTGAATCCTGGCTTGAACACCTGCGCCAGCATGAGCGCGAAATCGCCTCCGACAAGCACATCTACAAGAAGGCACGCGCCTTCCACATCGGTGAACGGCCGCCGAAAGTCACGCATTACATCGGCGGCCATCTGCGCGAACAGCCGCTGTTCTGGTAACGCCTTATTTTTTGCGGCTGAGGTTCATACGCGGCAAAAAACGTCCAGCCGTGGCCGCATAGGCGGCATAGTCCGGATACTGCTGCCGCAACAAATCCTCCTCGACCGACGATTTCTTCCACAGTACCGCCAGCAGGAGCAGCCAGCACGCTGCCTGGTACAGCGTGCCAACGGATAGCGCCGGCGCCGCGCACAGCAGAAGGACGGCGGTATACATCGGATGCCTGACGGTGCGGTAAGGGCCGTTGGTGATTAGATGGCTGCCCGGTTTTGGTTCGGGCCGGATATTGAAATTGCCGATGCGGTTGAAAAACAGCGTCCAGATACCAAGCGCGGCACCGGCTGCCAGCGCCACCATTCCCGGCCATGACAAGCTGTATGCCGGCTGCCAGTTGACGAGTATCAGCCCTATGAGCGCAAACTGGGTCGCGACGAGCAGTCGGCCAGGGATTCCGGTTTTCATGCCATGCCTTGGGTGAGGGCGATGGGCCATTATCGCGCCTTTTGCTTCCCCTTTGCTCCGCTTTGCCCGGAACAGAGGGTTGCCAGCACCGGTCAGCCTGGTTACTCCGCTGCGTGCGGCGCTGGCGGCATGCTTTCACGCAGGATGGCGCTGACTTTTGCCAGCACGGCTGCGACCATTTTTCCGCCTTGCTCTTCCTGTTTCTTTGCCCAGTCAGCCTGAACTTTCTGATGCCGGGTGGCCGTTTGCCAGTCATGCACTTCGGCTGCCTTCAGAATGCGGACGGTAGCGCCATGTTGCTTCAAGGTCGCCACTTGCTCATCGAAGCTGCTATCCATCACCTGGCCCAGGGTGCGGTAGGCGCGCTCGGCTGCGCGTTGGATCGCATCCCGATCGGCTGGCGCCAACGCGTTCCAGGTGTCGCGGTTCATGACCAGCAAATAAACGTGCCCCAGCCACAGTTCCTTCGATAGCAGGACATGGGGCGCGACTTCATGCACCTTGAGCATGTAGCCGCTATCCACGTTGACCATCAGGCCGTTCAAGCTGTTGGCGCGCAGAGCGTTGACGATTTCTACGCTCCATGGCATCGAAACAGGGGTGGCGCTGGCGTTGCGCAGGAAATCACGGTGCCAGAAACTGGCCGAGCGCCATTTCTGTCCGCGGATATCATCCAGGCCACGCAGTGGCTCGGTACTGAAAAAGGCAACCGGGTATCCGGTGCCGATGAATGCGGGCACCACGTTGTTTTTTTTCCAGTTCCGCGGCGAACTCCGGCACTTCGGCGTACACGCGCCGGAAAAAGTCGAGCTGCCTGTTGCCGCTAGGCCCGGTGGGGAAACTTTTGAAAATCTGGTGCAAAGGCAGTTCCTTGGCCGTGTATTCGGGAACGACGATGCTCATGTCGGCAGCGTTGCCTTCCCCGGCGATGCGCAAGGCATCATAGGCGCCGGCAACCTTGCCGCCCCAGTGGTCCTGTATTTTAAGACGGCCCTGTGATTCTTGTTCTATGGCCGTAAAAAACACTTCCTTGATGAACTTGGTGCGCATTCCGCCCAGAGGTTCATGGTCGGAGTAGCGCAGCACTTTTTGCGCCGAAGCCGCGGTGGGCAGCAAGAATGTAGCGATTGTTATTAACAGAAGCTTGATGCGCGAGGATAGGGCAGGCATTGCGTTTCCTTCAAAAGGTGGGGGTAATCTGAAATGTATTCGTGGCAGCGAATCGGTTTTAGCGGTAGCGATGGCAGTCGTTGTATTATATGAATAATTATTCAGTTTCCAGATTCGCATATGAATATTGATCACCCTGAAGCTCTCAAGCCAAGAAAGACGCCGCGCCAAGCCAGATCGGAAGTGACGGTGGATGCCATTTTCAAAGCCACCGTTCAGGTTTTGCTGACAGATGGCGAGCATCGGCTGACAACGACCCGCGTGGCCGAGCGGGCCGGGGTATCGGTTGGCACCATGTACCAGTATTTTCCGCACAAGCGGGCTTTGCTGTATGCCGTGATTCAGCAGCATTTAACCGAATTTGTGAGCGGATTTGATGCGGCATGCAGACAGTTGCGCAACGCATCCATGGCGGTAATGGCCGAGGGAATGGTGAATGCGTTTATCGACATCAAGATCCGCAACCCCGATTTGTCGCGCGCACTATACAAAATCGCGGCAGAACTGGATACAGACGAGTTGCGCATCAGCACAGCCAGCCAGTTGCAAGACGCCTGCACTGCGATGCTGGCCAGCGCGACCGATGCGCAGTTCGATGATTTGCCGGATGTCTCATTTACCCTGCTGACTGCTATGAATGGCACCACGAGGGCGGTGTTCGAATTGGGAATGCAGGAAAGGAGGCTCAACGTGCTACGCAGCCAGCTGCTGACGCTGTGCCGCGGCTACCTGCAGGCAGTGGCGCGGGAACGCGGCGCACCGTGAAGCAATACCGCCAGGCGCGGTAAGTGGGCGGAAATCCTTGTCGATGGCATTGGCCGGCAAGTCGAGCAGAAGCGAAGGAACTTCACGCCCGATGTGGACCATGAAAGTATTGCTGTTTTGGCCCGGATACATGCGGCAGGAGTGCTGGTATCAGGTCAATGTTGCATGCCAGAACGAATGCCATGGTCTTGCGTTTTGCTTCAAGCTGAGGACGAGTCCTGTGGTTCAGCGCTGGCAATGCCATCCAGGTAGGCTAGCACATCCTCCGGCAGTTCGAGTGTTGCGGCCGCGATGTTTTCCTGCAAATGGGGCGGAGAAGAGGTGCCTGGAATGGGCAGGATGTTGGGAGCGCGATGCAGTAACCAGGCCAGGGCGACTTGCATGGTGGTGACGTCGAGCCACTGTGCGGCATAAGTCAGAATGGCTGATTGCAGCGGGTTGAAGCCGCCAAGCGGAAAATAGGGTACATAAGCAATCCCGTCCTGGGCGAGCGCATCAATCAATGCATCGTCACTGCGGTGCGCCAGGTTATACAGGTTTTGCACACAGACAATCGGAACGATCTGGCGCGCTTCCCGGATTTGGGTAGCCGTGACATTGCTCAAGCCGATATGGCGCACCAATCCTTGTTGCCGCAATTCGGCCAGCACCGAGAGCGGTTGTTCCAGTGATCCCTCCATCGGCCCCAGCATGCCAAACATGCTGCGCAGGTTCACGACATCCAGCGCTTCCAGCCCAAGGTGGCGCAAATTGTCGTGCACGGCTTGCGTCAATTCTGCCGCCGAAAGCGCAGGATGCCATGAGCCATCCGCCCCGCGTTTGGCGCCGACCTTGGTGACTATGACCAGGTCGTCCTGATACGGCGCGAGTGATTGCCGAATCAGGTGGTTGGTCACGTGCGGGCCATAGTAGTCGGAGGTGTCAATGTGGTTGATTCCGCCGGCCACGGCTGCCTGCAAAACGGCACGCGCCTTATCTGGGTCCGAAGGCGGGCCAAAAGCACCCGGCCCGCAAAGTTGCATTGCCCCATAGCCCAGACGATTCACAATGCGATCGCCCAAACGGTAGGTCGTCGTGCGTTGTGTGATGTTCGTGATGTTCGACATGCGTTTTTCCCATTTCACGGTAAAGATGGTTCGAGAGCATGGTTGCGTGCAGTTAGCGCGCCGGTATTGCGGATAACGTCACGACATTTTATGAACAATCATTCAGTTTATGAATTCGCATATGGACGTTGTGCCTTCGCCAGGCGTCAAGCGAGTAAAACCGTGGCTTGCCGTTCAGGCGGCATCCAGACGGTTAGAAATTTTTTGTGCCGGGATTCAGATTTCACTGAAGCACAGTGGCGAGGCGATGTAATTATTGACGTGCAAGTTCATGGTTGTGAAATCCGGATATTGGGTCGGGGCGCCATGAGGAACTTCAGCAAATGCTGAAAAAACTGAAGTTGAAATACCTGCCGTAATGTTGCCGGCCCGCTTCAGCCTGACAGCGCTGCACGCAACGTGTTGAATCTTTGTCGATAATCGGCGGCCAGCCGGTCGGCCGTCTGTTGCAACAGCGTCCGACTGGTTGTCAACGCCTGTGACAGATGTTGTGCCAGATGGCTCGTTCCGGTGATGCCGGCAATCGTCCGCGGTTCCCAGGTGGCGGCATACGCTGCCTGCTTGTTGCGGTGACCGGCGAAGGCATCGCGCAGCAGGCTGACGCGCGGCAAGGCAAACGCGGTGGCGACGATGCGGCCGTGCAGGCTGCTGCCGCAAAAGCCGCGGCTGGCTGCAATCAGCGCGCAAATGTCCCAAAGATCGAGCGAATCGAAAATCGCCGTCTGCTTGATTTTCATGCGTTCTGCACAGCGTCGGTAAACGCCCAGTTCGTCGTGCCACGGCGCGGCGCCGGCGCGGAAGAATACGATTCCCAACCCGCTTTCCGCCGACGCTTGATCAAGCTGTGCGGCAATTGCCGACAGGGTTGCATCGTCGCCGAAATCGGCGCTGAACTGCAGCGCGAGATAGCCGTGCTCGAATCGTTGCTGAATTCGCGCCACTTCATGCTGTTTGCCACGCTGCAGGATATGCGCAGCAAACAGTTCGGCCACCATCACCGCCGGATCTGGCATCAGCCGCGCAGCGATGTCCGCCGCCGACAGATGTGCCAGCGTTTGTCGCTCGCGCACGCCAACGGCATCGGCCGCATTCAGGCTGGCAAAGATTTCCGCGCGCATGTCGTCAGGCAAGCCATCCAGCGCAACGCCGCCAACGGCATTGAAAACCACGCGCTTGATTTGCGGCCAGCGCGCACGCGAGAGGCAATACGGCGCCATTGCATCCGTTGCCAGCACTTGCCGCGCCCACGCTTGCCTTTCGTGCGGTCTGGCATCGAGCCGCGCGATGGTTAGCTGCGCATTTTCCGGCGGCAGCAGCATCGCCGCCGCTTCCCACGCGCTACAGGTCAGGATTTCTCCGCCGACGTGCATCAGGTCAACTGGCTGGTGATTGAATTCGGCCAGCACGCTGGCCAGCGAAGCCACGCGATGGCCGCCATACGCGCGTAAATCGCGTTCCGCTAGTCCGGCGAACAGCAGATTCTTGCCCGGCAGAAGTGCCGCGGCAACATGCGGAAACAGCAGGTCGCCGAAGTTATGGCGATCGAATGCGCCGAACAGGATGAGCGGCGCATTACCAGTCTGGCTGGAAGTCATGCGTCGGGACAAAAAAGAAAAGGGTTGGTGAATGCTATCACCAACCCTTGCATGACTGTTCTGGTCGGGACGGTTGGATTCAAACTCACTACCCCCTGCACGACATCTTCTTGCTTTTCTTTTTCAAATTCCCACGGAAGAAAGCTGCCATACGTTGGCAGTCGCAGATTGATGCAGTTGTGCACAGAAAGATCCTGCGGTGTTTGTGGCGGCGACCTGCGCGAAAAATAGTCTATTGATACCACGACTCTCATACGCATATCTGGCGGGTACAATAAGGGGCGGACCACAGTTTTCTCATAGCGCTTTTTCTACGGCGATTGTATAGTGAGTCTGGAACCATTTTCCTCATGAAAGCCATGAAATCATCGAACATCATTAATGACCTTGAAACCGCCCGGCTCGCTAGGCATTGGACAGTTCGGTTGATGCGAGGCGCTGCGCTTATCGGCTCGTTGTTGATGGCGGGCTGCGGAGGCGGCAGCTTCTCGACCAATCCGACGCGGCTCGCGGCAAGCTGCGCCAGTCTGAATGGCACAACCATAGACGACGTGACCATTACATCGACCCGGTGGTACGACGCTTCGGCAGGCTATCCCGCTTTCTGCCAGGTGAGCGCAACCCGGTCTCCCTATCTGGACATGGAGATCGATCTTCCGGCGAATTGGTCCGGTAGGCTTTGGCAGCAAGGCGGAGGCGGGCTCGATGGAAAGATTACGTCTGCAATCACAACGGATGCAGCGACCGGCGCGATCGCCAGCATGAATATCGCCCTGAAGGACGGGCTTTCTGTGTATGCCGCGTCAAATGGCGGGAATCGTTCATCCGTTCCGTCGCAGGCGGCGCCACTGGTGTGGGCCGACGGAACGAAAGAGGGTGTCGCGTCAGCCGAAGACTATGCATATAAGGCGCTTGAAACGACGCGCAAGCTGGCGAAGGAATTGGCAAAAATATTCTATGGAAAATTTCCAGAGCGGACGTATTTCAATGGTTGCTCCAACGGTGGACGAAATGCTTATATGGCCGCAGATCGCTGGCCTGACGAATATGACGGGATCGTTTCGGGTTGCATGGGCATGGACGTCACGGGCCAGACGGTGGGTTGGATGAATTTGGGTTCCCGCAACGGGACGACGGCGATGCCTTCCGCAACGCAGTGGCAAGCTGTTACTGCGGCTGCCATTGCCGCGTGCGATGCACTTGACGGCGTGACCGACGGAATGATTGCCAACCAGTCTGCGTGCCATTTCGATGTGGGCTCGTTGCAGTGCGGTCAACCGACCGCGGATTCGGATCCGGCGAAATGCTTGACCGCAGAACAAGTGCAGACGGTTAAAGCCGTGACTTCGGATATAAAGCTTGCGGATGACACAACGGTCTATTCGGGCTATAACTGGACGGACTGGTATCCGCACGTCGTGTATTTTGGCGTGCTGGGCGGCGGGAATGCCGTGCTGGCAACGGGCGATCCGTCATGGTTTAGCGAGTTGGCAAAGCAGCAGTCGTTCAACCTGAATCATGATTACCCGATTTTTCAATACGGAATGCGCACCATCGGCGCGGCTCCAGATAAAAGCCGGGTGGCCGCCTACATTGCGTCCGGCCGGAAATTGATCTCCTGGCACGACGGATCCGACAACCTGACATCGTTTAATGATCACGTCAGAAATTATTCCACAATGATTGGCATGACTGCCGGACTGGGCCTGACGGATCCGTCAAACCACACCCGTTTCTTTGTCGTTCCCGGCGGAAGTCACACAGATGGCGAGAAGTTGACGGACGTAAATTGGTTCGATGCCATCACAAACTGGGTTGAAAACAATCGGGCGCCGGAACAACTGGTGTACAACAAGCGCGATAAATCGACAGGGTCTGTGCTGCGCACGTTGCCGGTTTGTCGGCATCCGCAGTATCCACGATATAACGGCACAGGCGACGTGAATTCTGCTGCAAGCTTTAGCTGCACGACTCCTTGAACGGGAGTCGGAATCCAATCCATCTAGAAAAATCAATGGGGACGTGGTTTTGCCAAGTTACAACCAATTTATACCAACAATTTGAGGCTATGCCGGGTAAATCGCCCATTTTTACGAACTGCAAATGTCTGCTCACGATCCAAAGCAGACCGTTAAGTAATGCGACTAACAGGCGGTAATCGGCCAATTGCGGAAGCTCTATGCCGCGGCGGTGCCAGCTCGGAGCGGTCATTCAGTGCGTTTAGACAACGACAGCAACTCGGCCGAACCGGATATTGTCTAATTAGTAGATATGGTCTGGTATGAGACCTATAGCCACCTTGCCTAGAGTTTTGCCGCAAGGCTTTGCACGGCGAAAATAAATTGAAGCAGCCCTTATGCTTCAAATAGGTTTATAGAGCGCATTTAGGGCTGCCACAATTTTTATTGGAATTTATATCCAACACTAAAAATGGCCCCGACTGTTCTTTGATTGAATTTCCAGTGAAAGTCGTATTCGTTCACAAAATTTCTGTCACTATACTTGACATATTGAAGCTCGCCCTGGATATAAAAATTCTTATCAATATTTTTCACGGCACCCAGACTGTATCCAATACCATGTGCTCTAAAACGGTCGGGAATCCAATCTGCCCCTGGTTGTCCTACAGCGTTCACTCTTGCGGAATGGTAGGCCAACTTGGCAAATGCAGCCGTGGAGTTGTTTAACACATAAGTCGGTTGGATGTAGATAGAATAATGCCGACTCATCCATGCGCTAACTCGCCCATAATCTTCAGACTCAGTTCCTAAATCCAGTCTTTTGCCAAAATTTGCGTTAATGCCTATGCCTAGCAAAAATTTGTTATTTAAAGCTTTATGGTATGAAAGATCAATTTCGGGCATGGCTGTGGTTTTTTCCCATTTTAATAGACTACCATCAGCATCAGTGTAACGAACAGTAGGCTGAATCACTGCCACTCCCAAACCCAGATGCACTCCGTCAAAATTGGCAGATTGTGCCGTAGCTGTGACCGACACAAAGGCCAAACCCGTCATTAGCCATTTTATTTTTCTCATTCCGTCTCTCCGTATCGTTTATTCAAATTTAGAGTACAAGGCAAAACCTGATATATCTAAGATTAAGTGTCAGACATCCCACTCCTTTTGTTTGGCCTTCGTTTAATGCGCCATTGCAGCACAAAATATAATAGATGATTCTGTGTCGCTTTTAATGGTGATCTGTGGCCGTTTTAGTGCTATTTGAAGCGAGAGGGCTGGCATTAATACGCTAAACCCGGATGACCAGTTCAGGATCAAACCCGTTATTTCCACTTAACGTTCTGCCCCTCGGGTTTATTACAACGCGACATCTACCTGCTTGGAAGTCTGCCGCCGTATGCGTATGTCCGCAAACCCAAAGGTCAGCGAACGGCAACATCCAGTCAAGATTGGATGCAAAGGCAGCTGAGGACAAATCGTCTATATATCGATCCGGCAAACCACGAATTGTCGGAACATGGTGCGTAACAACCACTGTTTGACCGTCGAAATTTTTTTGAAGCTCATTTCTCAGCCATGCCACAGCAGTGTCATGCCATCTAAGCTTCAGAAGAGGCGTTACAACGCCATATTGGGTGCGAATGTCCTTGCGGTCAGGTGGAGCATCACGTCTATGCCTGTTGAGGGAAAGCCATCTTGCGCTTTGACCAAAAAGATCAAAATCGGTCCATAACGTTGTTCCAAGAATCCGCAATCCGTTAAAGCTTGCTATATCCTGCTCCAGGAAATGGATTCCTAATTGACGCGCCAGCGTGCGCATTTCAGGTAGCAGCTGATCGACATTATGGCCGTACAGTTCTTGGTTACCTGACACATAGACAATAGGGGTGTCCTGAAAAGCTTGTCGTGCCCAATGCAGACCTGCAGCACCATTGGAAATGTCCCCAGCGAGAATAACAATGTCTGCGGGCACTGAAGGGGCTTGCCAACCTTTATTGTTCAAATGCAGGTCTGACAGAACTCTAATCCGCGTATGTTTTTGTTCTCTTGTCACTTGTTGCCTGCTAGGCGGTGTTTGTTCGGAACATTCTTCACGTTATGTGTATTGAGTCATTTGAAGTAATGTTCCGACCTCGCCCACCAGGTAATGCTGTTTAAATTCTGGCGGTTACCCGCACTTTGGAAATACATCTCACAATAGGCCAAACTTTTACTTCCAAAAACAAAGAAATAATTTACTGACTTATTGACCGTGTGGCAATGACTGAGTTTTAAGACGTTGATGACTCTATGAATCTACTTGGCACGGAGAGCAGATCACGGTCGACCTCTGCGTGCATCAAGCGCCAGAAACTTTTAATCACTCATATGGAGTAAGTTAAGCTGATATTTCGGACAGGATTCGAACACGAACACCTGAAAAAGAAAAACGGGCAGCGTTAAATTTCGCTAACCCGTTGATTTTATTGGTCGGGACGGTGGGATTCGAACTCACGACCCCCTGCACCCCATGCAGGTGCGCTACCAGGCTGCGCTACGCCCCGACGAACTGACAATTATAGCAGAGCAGGTGGTAATTCGGGCGCGATTTGCTGCTGGCGGCATTACAATTCACGGGCGCAATTTTTAATGCCAGGCATTGAGGCGAATCGCGGATTTTCCTGTGCGAACGTATTGCGCGCGGTCAATGATTCAGGAGGATGCATGGGATTGGAAATCGAACGGAAATTTCTGGTGCGCGGCGATGGCTGGCGGTCGGCCGGGCCGCGCACGCTGTTGCGGCAGGGCTTTCTTTCTTCCGAGCCGGATCGGGTCGTGCGCGTCCGGATCGAAGGCGAATCGGCGACCTTGACCATCAAGGGACGTAATGTTGGCCCGACACGCAGCGAATGGGAATACCCGATCCCGCTGGCAGATGCACAGGCGATGCTTGATCGCCTGTGCGAACAGCCGTTGATAGAAAAATACCGCCACCGGATCGAGCATCAGGGGATGACGTGGGAAGTGGATGAATTCCTGGGCGAGAATGCCGGGCTGGTGGTGGCGGAAATCGAACTGGCATCCGAGACGCAGCCATTCGCCAGGCCGGAATGGGTCGGCGATGAAGTGACGCAAGATGGGCGCTATGCGAATGCCAGCCTAGTTAGGCATCCTTTTCGGCAATGGAAGTAATGCTGTGTGGCAGGTTTTGCTCGGAATTGACGGGGTATGTGGTCAAATGAATGCGCTGGGCCACATATTCTGAGGCGGTTTTTATGTACTGGGGTGAGTATATTTTTCGGCCTTACTGACCTGCCGTTCATTTCAGTCAGTTATTTTTGCCTTGGCGGACTGGATGGCGGCTGAAAAATGGCCATAGGCAGGAACGGCTCTGTGTTATCGTATGCCGGTGTAAAACAGCGGGCGTACATCGGGACGTATTTCATCGCAGGGGGCTTGCATGGTTTTGATCATTCTCATCGTCGCGCTGTGCGCGCTGCGTTATTTCGAGGTCGGTTTTTTTGCCAATCTGTCCTGGTGGTGGATTGTCGGCCTGTTCGCAGTGGCATTCCTGTGGTTCGAGTTTGGCGAAAAAATGCTGGGGCTGGATCGGCGGCGGGCGGATGAATCGCTGGAGCAGGCGCGCAAGGATCGGATGAAAAGGACGTTCGATAACAAGAAATAGAAAACGGGGGCATGCCCCCGTTTTTCATTTGATGCAATGCGTCGCCGGACTACTTTTTCGGCAGGTACAAATCGGTGATGCTGCCCAGCCCCATTTCAGCCGCAAACATCGGCGTTTCCGACAGCGACGGATGCGCGTGCATGGTATGTGCAATGTCGTCGAGGTCGGCGCCCATTTCGAACGCCAGCACCGTTTCCGCCAGCAGTTCGCCCGCATTCACGCCGACGATGCCGGCGCCGAGGATGCGCCGGCTGCCGGGTTCCCACAGCAGCTTGGTCATGCCTTCATCGCGCCCCATTGCCTGCGCGCGGCCGGAGGCGGCCCACGGGAAGCTGGCTTTTTCGAAGGCGATGCCCTTGGCCTTGGCCTCGCTTTCAGTCAGCCCCATCCACGCGATTTCCGGATCGGTATAGGCGACCGACGGGATGGTGTGCGCATCGAACGCCGCCTTGTGGCCGGCAATCACCTCGGCCGCGATCTTGCCTTCGTAGCTGGCCTTGTGCGCCAGCATCGGATCGCCGCAGATGTCGCCGATGGCGAAAATGTGAGGCACGTTCGTCTGTTGCTGCCTGTTGACCGGGATGAAGCCGCGTTCGTTCACGAACACGCCAGCCTTTTCCGCGCCGACCTGTTTTCCATTCGGCCGGCGGCCGACCGCCAGCAGCACCAGGTCGTAGCTTTGCGGCTCGACCGGCGCTCCCTTGCCTTCGAAGGTTGCCAGCAGTTCGTCGCCATTCGCTTCCAGCCGGGTCACTTTAGTGTTCAGGTAAATCGCTTCATACCGTTTTTCGATCCGGCGTTGCAGCGGCCGCACCACGTCGCGGTCGGCGGCTGGAATCAGACCGTCGGCGAATTCGACCACCGTGACCTTCGCGCCAAGCGCATCGTACACGCATGCCATCTCCAGCCCGATGATGCCGCCGCCGATGACCAGCATCCGTTTCGGAATCTTGCGCAGTTCGAGCGCGCCGGTGGAATCGATCAGCGCCGGGTGGCCAGCAGGGAAGCCGGGGATGTGCACCGCTGCCGAACCGGCGGCGATGACAGCATGCCTGAAGCGTACGACTTGCGTGCCGCCATCGGTTTCGACCGTCAGCGTGTTCGGCGACGAGAATTCGCCCACGCCCTGCAGCACCTGCACCTTGCGCGCCTTCGCCAGCCCGGCCAGACCGCCGGTCAGTTTCTTGACGATGCCGGATTTCCAGCCGCGCAATTGTTCGAGGTCGATTTGCGGCTGGCCAAGCTGGATGCCGCAATGCGACATTTCTTCCGCTTCGGTGATGACTTTCGCCGCGTGCAGCAGCGCCTTTGACGGAATGCAGCCAACGTTCAGGCAGACGCCGCCGAGCGCGCCATAGCGTTCGACGATGACCACGTTTTGCCCGAGGTCGGCCGCGCGGAAGGCGGCGGTGTAGCCGCCTGGGCCGCCGCCGAGCACCAGCGCATCGCACTCGATGTCGGCTTCGCCGGTGAAGCTGACGGTTACCGGCGCTTCGGCCGCTACGGCTGCGGCTGTGGGAGCAGCCGTAGCGGTGGTCGCGGCAGATTGGGTGACAGATTCGGCGGTATCGAGCATCAGCAGAACCGAGCCTTCGGATACCTTGTCGCCCAGCCCGCATTTCATTTCAACGATGGTGCCGGCATGGCTGGCGGGGATTTCCATGCTGGCCTTGTCCGATTCGACCGTGACCAGCGACTGATCCAGCTTGATCGCATCGCCCGCCTTGACCAGGATTTCGATGATTTCGACATTCTTGAAATCTCCGATGTCTGGAACCTTGATTTCGATGATGCTCATGGCATTCTCTCCGGAATTTACAAAATGATCTTGCGCATGTCGGCCAGCACTTCCGCCAGGTAGGTGGTGAAGCGCGTGCCCTGAGCGCCGTCGATGACACGGTGATCATACGACAGTGACAGCGGCAAAATCAGTCTTGGCACAAATTCCTTGCCATTCCACACCGGTTGCATCGACAGCCGCGACAGGCCGAGGATCGCCACCTCAGGCGCATTGATCAGCGGCGTGAAATAGGTGCCGCCGATGCCGCCGAGCGAGGTGATGGTGAAGCTCGCGCCTTGCATGTCGGACGGGCCGAGCTTGCCTTCGCGTGCCAGCTTCGACAGGTCGCCCATTTCCTGTGCGATTTCGACCACGCCTTTCTTGTCCGCATCCTTCACCACCGGCACCACCAGCCCGTGCACGGTATCGGCGGCGAAACCGATGTTCCAGTAATTCTTGATGATCAGGTTGTCGCCGGATTCGTCCAGCGAGGCATTGAAATCCGGGTAGCGCTTCAGCACCGTGACCACGGCCTTGATCACGAACGCGAGCATCGTCAGTCGCACGCCATCCTTCTTCAGCGAATCGTTCGACGCCACGCGGAAGGCTTCGAGATCGGTCACGTCGGTCTGCTCGTATTGCGTCACATGCGGAATCATGACCCAGTTGCGATGCAGGTTCGGGCCGCTCATCTTCTTGATGCGCGACAGCGGCAGCAATTCGGTCGGGCCGAACTTGGAAAAATCGAGCGATGGCCACGGCAGCAGGTTCAATCCGCTGCCGGATGATGATGCCGGCACGGCGGCCGCGGACGAGGCCAGCACGTTCGCGCCGCTCATCACGCCCTTGACGAAGGATTGCACGTCTTCATGCGTAATCCGGCCCTTAGCGCCAGAGCCGTCTACCAGCGACAGATCGACCCCCAGTTCGCGCGCATATTTGCGTACCGATGGCGATGCATGCGCCTTGCCGGCGGCTGGCGGCGGCACTGGGGCTGACGGAGCCGGTGCGGTTTGCACGGGCGCGGGCACGGCAATCACGACCGGCGCCGCGATGGATGTAGTGACCGGTGTGGTGGCAGGCGTGGCGACAGGTGCGGCAACCGGCTCCGCTGCGCTGGCATCGCTGTCGAGCAGCAGCACCAGCGAACCTTCGGACACCTTGTCGCCGAGTTTGGCTTTCATTTCCTTGACGATGCCGGCGTGGCTGGACGGGATTTCCATGCTGGCCTTGTCGGATTCGACCGTGATCAGCGACTGATCAACGGTCACCATGTCGCCGGGCTTGACCAGCACCTCGATCACTTCGACATCCTTGAAATCGCCGATGTCCGGCACTTTCACTTCAATCATGTTCATCGTCTCACTCCTTTACGCCAGCACCGGATTGATCTTGTTGACGTCGATGCCGTATTTCGCAATCGCCTGCTGCACCACCGAGCGCGAGATCGCGCCTTCGTCGGCCAGTCCTTTCAGTGCTGCAATGGCCACATAGTGTCGGTTGACCTCGAAGAATTCGCGCAGCTTGCTGCGGCTGTCGGAACGGCCGAAGCCGTCGGTGCCCAGCACGTTGTAGCTGCGGCCTTTCGGGATGAAGGCGCGGATCTGTTCGGCGAACGAGCGCATGTAATCGGTCGAGGCGACGATCGGGCCGCTGCTCGCGTCCAGGCATTGCGTGACGTAAGGCACGCGCGGTTCGTCGGTCGGATGCAGCAGGTTCCAGCGTTCGGCATCCTGGCCTTCGCGCGCGGCGATGGTGAACGACGGTGCCGACCACACGTCGGCCGCGATGCCCCAGTCCGCCTGCAGCAGATCGGCGGCGGCGATAACTTCGCGCAGGATGGTGCCGGAACCGAGCAATTGCACCCGATGCTTGGTCTGGCCGCCTTCGCGCAGCAGATACAGCCCTTTCAGGATTGCTTCCTCCTGACCCGGCTTGATGCCCGGCTGCGGATAGCTCTCGTTCATGATCGTGATGTAGTAGAACACGTCTTCCTGATCCTCGACCATGCGCTTGATGCCATCCTGCACGATTACCGCCAGTTCGTGCGCGAAGGTCGGGTCGTACGGGCGGCAGTTCGGGATGGTCGAGGCGAGGATGTGGCTGTGGCCATCCTCATGCTGCAAGCCTTCGCCATTCAGCGTCGTGCGGCCGGCGGTTCCGCCCATCAGGAAACCGCGCGCGCGCATGTCACCCGCCGCCCACACCAGATCGCCCACCCGCTGCAGGCCGAACATCGAGTAGAAGGTGAAGAACGGCAGCATGATGCGGTTGTTGGTCGAATACGAAGTCGCGGCGGCAATCCACGAACTGATGCCGCCAGCTTCGTTGATGCCATCCTGCAGGATCTGGCCCCTCTTGTCTTCGCGGTAGTACATCACCTGATCGATATCGACCGGTTCGTACAACTGGCCCTGCTGGCTCCAGATGCCGATCTGGCGGAACAGGCCTTCCATGCCGAAGGTGCGCGACTCATCGACCATGATCGGTACCACGCGCTGGCCCAGATTCTGGTCGCGCAACAACGTGTTGATGATGCGCACGAATGCCTGTGTGGTCGAGGTTTCGCGGCCTTCGGCGGTCGGATCGAGCACGGCCTGGAATGCGGACAGCGGCGGCACCGGCAACTGTTCGTCTGCTTTCATGCGGCGCTGCGGCAGGTAGCCGCCGAGCGTCTGGCGACGTTCATGCAGGTAAACCATTTCCGGCGAATCCTCGGCCGGTTTGAAGAACGGGATTTCATCGGTGTCCAGATCCTCATCCGGAATCGGCACCGCAAAACGGTCGCGCATTCGGCGCAGGGTTTCATTGTCCAGCTTCTTGGTCTGGTGCGCGGTATTACGCGATTCACCCGATTCGCCCATGCCGAAGCCCTTGATGGTCTTGATCAAAAGCACCGTCGGCTGGCCCTTGTGTTCCTGCGCCACCTTGAATGCGGCAAACACCTTGTGCGGATCGTGGCCGCCGCGAGTCAGGTGCCACAGATCATCATCGGACATGTGCGACACCATTTCCAGCAGTTTCGGATGCTTGCCGAAGAAATGCTCGCGCACATAGGCGCCGTTTTTTGCCTTGTAATTCTGGTATTCGCCATCGACGGTTTCCATCATCACTTGTTTCAGGATGCCGTCCTGGTCTTTTTCCAGCAGCGGATCCCAGTTCGAGCCCCAGATGACTTTCACCACATTCCAGCCGGAACCGCGGAAATCCGATTCCAGTTCCTGAATCACCTTGCCGTTGCCGCGCACCGGGCCGTCCAGGCGTTGCAGGTTGCAGTTGATCACGAACACCAGATTGTCGAGCTTTTCGCGCGTGGCCATGCCGATCGCGCCCATCGATTCCGGCTCATCCATCTCGCCATCGCCGCAGAACACCCATACCTTGCGGTTGGATGTATCGGCAATGCCGCGCGCATGCAGGTATTTCAGGAAACGCGCCTGATAGATCGCCGTGATCGGGCCCAGGCCCATCGACACGGTCGGGAATTGCCAGAAATCCGGCATCAGTTTCGGGTGCGGGTACGACGACAGGCCGTTGCCATCGACTTCCTGGCGGAAGTTGATCAACTGGTTTTCGCTGATGCGGCCTTCGAAAAAGGCGCGGGCGTAAATGCCGGGCGACGAATGCCCCTGAAAATAGACCAGATCGCCGCCGTGGTTTTCCGATGGCGCATGCCAGAAATGGTTGAAGCCGGTGCCGAACATCGTCGCCAGCGAAGTGAAGCTGGAAATGTGGCCGCCGAGATCGCCGTCGTGGCGGTTCGCGCGCACCACCATCGCCATTGCGTTCCAGCGCATCCAGGAGCGCAGCCGTTCCTCGATCTCGATGTTGCCGGGCGAGCGCTGCTCCTGCTCAGGCGGAATTGTGTTGACGTAAGCGGTATTGCTGGAAAACGGGATATGCGCGCCGCGCCTTCGCGCCAGATCAACCAGTCGTTCCATCAGGTAATGCGCGCGTTCAGGGCCTTCGTTTTCAAGCACCGACTCAAGCGCGTCGAGCCATTCCCTGGTTTCCTGGATATCTGGATCGCTGCCGGCGGCAGCCAAAATCTGGTCAAGCTGTTCGGACATTGTGTGTCTCCCGTTGATCTTCGCCACCTGATATGGGGCTGATTTTGTTATTGGAAGAGGCCGTCGTGGGGAATGGATTATTCCGGCGGCTTTCGGTCAAAGCACGCGCTAGCCCACGCTGGCCATCGGCTTCGCTGGTAGGTCGAAGTTTGGCCAGTGTATTCGATTGCGAAAAAACGTGCATTGCAAAATGTGATGCTGCTTTTCATAATATGAAATTACATGATCAAATTGGCTGAAATGTGTGGCGAAATCAGGCAATTTCCAGCGGATCCGGCTGCCAGAACTTATAATCCTGTTTTTTACTCGTTTTGTTGACGTATAACATGAGCGCTCAAATTATTAACGGAAATCTTCTGGCGCAATCGATTCGCGAAGACATCGCGAAACGTGCGGCCGAACTCACGGCTCAGGGCGAACAGCCGGGCCTGGCTGTCATTCTGGTGGGTGATAGCGCGGCATCAATGGTGTATGTAATGAACAAGGAAAAGGCATGCAACGCCAATGGCATCTATTCGGTGCTGGAAAAGTACGATGCCGATTTCACCGAAGCCGCCTTGCTGGAGCGGATTGACGCGCTGAATAAGGACCCGAAGATTCACGGCATTCTGGTGCAGTTGCCGATTCCGGATCACATTGACGAGCGCAAGGTGATCGAAGCCATCGATCCGGAAAAGGACATGGATTGCTTCAGCGTGGTCAACTCAGGCAACCTGATGGTCGGCCATCCGGTAATTCGCCCATGCACCCCGTATGGCGTGATGAAAATGCTGGAGTCAATCAACTATCCGCTGCGCGGCGCGCATGCGGTCGTGGTCGGCGCGTCGAACATTGTCGGCAAGCCGATGGCGATGCTGCTGCTGCAGGCCGGCGCCACCATCACCATTTGCAATTCCAAGACCCGTGATCTGGCGTTCCATACCCGTCTGGCCGATATCCTGATCGCCGCCACCGGCCGTCGCAACATCATCACGGCTGACATGATCAAACCCGGGGCGGTCGTGATTGACGTTGGCGTCGAGCGCGACGAGAATGGCAAGCTGTACAGTGATGTCGATTTTGCCAACGCCAAGGATGTGGCCGGTTACATTACGCCGGTGCCAGGCGGCGTTGGTCCGATGACGATCACGATGCTGCTGGTGAACACGATCGAGGCTGCCGAGCGCCGGCTGAAGGCGCGTCAGCAGCAATAAACCCGCATCACCCGGGGGCGCCAGGCCCCCGGCGCAGCAATCGTCAACCGCTTCCTGAGTGGAGTACACATGCAAAATCCCCTGCTCGATTTTTCCGGTCTGCCGCGATTTGACGTGATTGCGCCTGAACATGTCACGCCGGCGATTGAATCGCTGCTGAACGATGCACGCGCCGTGGTCACGCGGCTGGAAGCGCCGATGGCGCAGGTGAGCTGGAACGATTTCATCGTTCCGCTGGAAGATGCCACCGAACGACTGGCGCGCGCGTGGGGCGTCGTCAGTCATCTGAATTCGGTCGCGGATACGCCTGAACTGCGCGCTGTCTACAATGAAAACCTGCCGAAGGTGACCGAGTTCTGGACCGCGCTGTCGCAGAATCTGGCGCTGTTCGACAAATACAAGGCGCTGAAATCCGGCGCCGGATTCGAGCAGTTCAGCGCTGTGCGGCAAAAGATCGTTGACAATGCGTTGCGCGACTTCCGCCTCGGCGGTGCCGAATTGCCGGACGAGCAAAAGAAACAGTTTGCCGACATTCAGGAAGATCTGGCTGCGCTCGGTACGCGCTTTTCGGAAAACGTGCTTGATGCCACCAACGAATTCGGTCTGTTGATCGAAAACGAGGATGAACTGGCCGGTTTGCCGGACGATGCGCTGCAGCTGGCGCGCGCCGCGGCCGAGCGCGATGGCAAGGAAGGTTACAAGTTCACGCTGCATTTCCCGTCGTACTATCCGCTGATGCAGTATGCCGACAATCGCGCGCTGCGCGAGCGGATGTATCGTGCGTATGTCACTCGCGCGTCCGAACTGGGCGATAAAGCGGATTGGGACAATACGCAGAATATCGGTTCGCTGCTGCGCTTGCGCAGAGATGAAGCTGCGCTGCTCGGCTACCGCAATTATGCCGAAGTGTCGCTGGTGCCGAAGATGGCGCAAAGCCCGCAGCAAGTGATCGGATTCCTCGAGGATCTGGCTGCGCGCGCGCGGCCGTTTGCCGAAAAGGATATGGCGGAACTGCGCGCGTTCGCCAGCGAAGAACTCGGTCTTGCCACGCTTGAAGCGTGGGACATCCCGTATGCATCGGAAAAACTGCGCGAAAAGCGTTATGCGTTTTCCGAACAGGAAGTGAAGCAGTATTTCCCTGAGCCGCAAGTGGTTGACGGCCTGTTCCGTGCAATTGAGGCGCTGTTTTCGGTGCGCATCCTGCCCGACGCCGCGCCCGTGTGGCACAAGGATGTGAAATTCTTCCGCATCGAGCGGGAAGGGCAGCTGGTGGGCCAGTTCTATCTCGATCTGTATGCCAGGAACGGCAAGCGCAGCGGCGCGTGGATGGACGATGCGCGCGGTCGCCACAAGCTGGCCGATGGCGTGCAGACACCGGCCGCCTACCTGATATGCAATTTTTCCGAGCCGGTGGAAAAGGATGGGCAGCGGCGTCCGGCGCTGTTCACGCACGACGACGTGATCACGCTGTTCCATGAATTCGGCCACGGCCTGCATCACATGCTGACGCAGGTGGATGAACTGGCGGTATCGGGCATTTCCGGCGTCGAGTGGGATGCGGTCGAGCTGCCGTCGCAATTCATGGAAAATTTCTGCTGGGAATGGGATGTGCTGCAACACATGACGGCCCATGCCGATACCGGCGCGCCGTTACCGCGCGAGCTGTTCGACAAAATGCTGGCGGCGAAGAATTTCCAGTCCGGCCTGCAAATGCTGCGCCAGATCGAATTCTCGCTGACCGACATGCATCTGCACTGCGATTACGATCCGAATGGCAGCGAACCGTTTTCTTCCGTGCTGGAAGATGTGCGGCGGCGTTTCGCGGTCGTGGTGCCGCCGCCATTCAACCGCTTCCTGCATTCGTTCAGCCATATTTTTGCCGGCGGCTATGCGGCTGGCTATTACAGCTACAAATGGGCCGAAGTGCTGTCGGCCGACGCCTACGGCGCGTTCGAGGAAGCGCATGATGCCGGCGGCAACATTCTGTCGGCTGAAGTTGGCGCGCGGTTTTTGCGCGAAATTCTTGCGGTTGGCGGTTCGCGTCCGGCGATGGAATCTTTTGTCGCATTTCGCGGACGGGAACCGGAAATCGACGCCTTGTTGCGGCATAATGGCATGGTTGCTTGAAAGGTGATGGTTTGAAGAACAGGAAGGGGGCAAGATGAAAACCAGATGGCTAGTCCTGTTTTTGCTGTTTACCGCTGTTACCGCTGGCGCGCAGGCACAGATGTACCGCTGGGTTGATTCCTCCGGCCGCGTGACCTACAGCGATCAACCGCCGCCGGCCTCGGTCAAGGCGCAAAAGAAAAAGGTTGCCGGGCGCGGCGATGACGGCGGGCTGACGTATTCGCTGTCGCAGGCGGTGAAGAACAACCCGGTCACGTTGTATTCCGCCAGCGGTTGCGGCGCGTGCGACGAAGGGCGCACGCTGCTGAAGAACCGCGGCATTCCGTTTGTCGAAAAAACCATCAATAACAGTGCCGATGCCGAGCGAATGAAGCAGGCTGGTGGCGATGGCCGTCTGCCGTTTCTGACCGTGGGCCGCAATTCGCAGGCCGGTTTCGAGGCGGGCAGCTGGGATGCGGCGCTGACCGCAGCCGGTTATCCGGAAACCAGCCAGCTGCCGGCGAATTACCGTTACGCGCCGCCGCAATCCGCCGCGCCGCCAGTCGAAAAAGCGGCGGAAGCCGAAAAGCCGCCAGTCCGTCAGCCGCGCAGTCCACAGCCAACCAACGGCAATGCGACGCCGGGATTCCGCTTCTGAGGAGCGGCAGCAGCGATGACGCAGATTGATTTCCACACCCATGTCGCCGACCGGATCGGACATATCTGCCGTCTGGTGCGCAAGGCGCGTGCGCAGGCGGCCGACAGCCGCATCGTGATCCTGACGCAGGATCGGCGCCAGTTGTCGGCGCTTGATCAGGCGCTGTGGACTTTTTCAGCGCAGGATTTCCTGCCGCACGCCGAGGTGAACGAGCCGGTTGCCGCGCAGTCGCCAGTGATTCTGACCGACAGCGACCAGAGCGAATTGCCGCATCACGACATCCTGATCAACCTGTCGGGCGCGGTGCCGGCGCACTTTGCGCAATTCGGCCGGATGATCGAAATTGTTTCGACCGAAGCCGGCGAGGTCGATGCCGGGCGCCAGCGTTACGCCCATTATCGTCAGCGCGGCTATCCTTTGTCCCACCACGACATGAGCCAGCCATGAATATTCCTGCATCCGACGCCAGCATTCCAGTCCTGACGCAGGTGCTTGACGCGCCGCCGCCGAAGCCGCCGGCACGCCCGTCGGATGACGTGAAGACGGGCCATCCGGCCGGGCTGGCCGCCGCCGCCAGCGCGGAATCGGCCAGCGAGGAATGGGCGCAGATCGAACGCGTGCTGAACGAGCGCGTATTGCGCCAGATGCAGGGGCGGATTGATTTCGTGCTGGAACACCGGGTGAAGGACGGGCTGGCCGAGGTGCTGCAAAAGGTGAGCGAGGAATTGACCGTCGAAATCCGGCGCGGCTTGCAAGCCACGCTGGCCGACATCGTCGCACGCGCCATTGCGCAGGAGATTGCGCGACTGCAGGCAAGGAAGTGATTCGGCGCAGGTTACTGATTACAGAACTACTCTAACAACAACGGGGAAAATTGTGAAAGTCATCGTATTGGGTTCGGGGATTCTTGGCACGACTTCAGCCTGGTTTTTGAATAAATCAGGGCATGACGTTACAGTCATCGAGCGTCAGCCGGGGTCGGCGCAGGAAACCTCCTTCGCCAACGGCTGCCAGATTTCGGTTTCGCATTCGGAACCGTGGTCAAATCCGTCGGCGCCGATGAAAGTGCTGAAATGGCTTGGGCAGGAAGATGCGCCGCTGCTGTACCGCTTTCGGCCGGAGTGGCTGCAATGGGAGTGGGGTGTACGTTTTCTGCGTGAATGCACGGCTGCACGTACCGCGTACAACATCCGCCAATGCCTGGCGATGGCCGATTTCAGCCTCAAGACCGTGCAGGCGGTGCGGGCTGAAACCGGCATCGAATACGATTGCCTGACGCGCGGCATCATGCACTTTTTCACCGACCGGCAGGATTTCGAAGCATCGTCCAAGGGTGCGCAGCTGATGACTTCGCTCGGCTGTCCGCGCCACATGATTTCCACCGATGAAGTCATCCGGCTCGAACCGTCGCTGGCGCCGATCAAGGACAAGATCGTGGGCGGCGACTACACGCCGACCGATGAAACCGGCGATGCGCACAACTTCACCGTCGGGCTGGCGCAAAAGGCGGCCGAAGCGGGGGTCGAATTCCGCTACAGCACCACCGCCACGCGCCTGCTGACCGAAGGCGCCGGCTCGGCCGCGAAGATCACCGGGGTTGAAGTGATCGATGCCAGCGGCAAGTATCAGGTGCTGCAGGCGGATGCGTTCGTGGTGTCGATGGGCAGCTTCGCCACGCCGTTCCTGAAGCAGCTGGGCATCAAGCTGATGATTTATCCGGCCAAAGGTTACTCGGCCACGTTCCCGGTGCTGAAGCCGGATGCGGCGCCGTATGTGTCGCTGATCGACGTGGCCAAGAAACTGGTGTTCGCTCGCCTGGGCGACAGGCTGCGCGTCGGTGGTACGGCGGAAATGAACGGTTACGGGCGCGAACTTAACATGGTGCGGTGCGAACAGCTCAAAATCCGTGCGCGCGAAATGTTCCCCGATGCCTGCGACTGGGATCAGCCGAACTACTGGAGCGGCTTGCGGCCGATGACGCCATCGAACATCCCGTACATCGGGCGTTCGAAAATAGGCAACCTGTTCCTCAACGTCGGCCACGGCACGCTCGGCTGGACCATGGGCTGCGGCTCCGGCCGCGCGATAGCCGACATCGTTTCCGGCAAGCGGCCGGAAGTGAATTTCGCCTTCACAGGGCTGTAGGCTGCCGGCCCGGTTGCTGTGACGATCGGCGCGACAGTGGCTGCGCGATTGTCGAACGGCATCCGGGCATCGGAAAAATAACTGACCCTGCTGGCAATTTCGTTCAATAAGCCAAAAATAACTGACTGGATTCGCCGTTTGAGTCAGTTAGGCTGAAAAATATACTCCTGCCAGTATTTGAAAAAAGCCAGCAAAATCGTGGCCCGGCGACTGGTTTTGACTATATACCCCTGGAATTCCTGAGGCGCCGCTGGCCCGGCTCAGTTTTTTGCTTCCATTGTTGCTTTCACCCGCGCCAGTTCAAGCTGCGCGCTGCCTTGCGCCAGTTGCACCCCAACCGCATCGCCAGCGTGCAGTTGCGCCGGCGAGCGCACGATTTGGCCATCCGCGCCGGTGACGATGGCATAGCCGCGTTCCAGCGTGCGCTGCGGGTTCAGCAGTTCCAGTTGTGCCGCCAGCGACGTCAGCGCCTGCCGCTGCCCGCCGATGCCGGCTGACATCGCATGGCCAAACCGGCGCGCCTGCTCCGCCAGCGCGGCACGCGGCGTGTCCGTGTCGGGCAACTGCGCTGTCAGCCGCGTATGCAGATGCAGCAGCGCGTGGCGCGAGCCTGTTACCGGCGCGCGCGCGGCATGCGTCAGCCGGGTTGACAGCGACTGCAGTTGCAGCTGTTCGCGGCCGATGTAGGCTGAGGGGCTGATCAGCCGGCGCGACAGCCAGTCCACCGATTGCGCGGCATCGGCCATGCGCCGCGTCATCGCACGTTGCAGGCGGCTGGCCTGCGTTTCCAGCGCCATCAGCCAGTCTGCCCGCGGCCGGGTGGCCAGTTCGGCCGCCGCGGTTGGCGTCGGCGCGCGCAGGTCGGCGGCGAAATCGGCAATCGTCACATCGGTTTCATGTCCGACGCCGGCAATCACCGGCATCGAACAGGCGGCCAGCGCGCGCGCCACCGGCTCCTCGTTGAACGCCCACAAATCCTCGATGCTGCCGCCGCCACGGCACAGCAGCAGCAGATCGCACTCGGCCCGGCGCGAGGCGGTCGCAATCGTTTGCGCGATTTTCAGCGCCGCGCCATCGCCTTGCACTGGCGTCGGATAAACGATCACGCGCACATGCGGCGCGCGGCGCGCCAGCGCGGTCAGCACGTCGTGCAAAGCGGCTGCCTGCGGGCTGGTGACGATGCCGATGGCGCGCGGGAAAACCGGCAGCTCGCGCTTGCGCGCGGCATCGAACAAGCTTTCGGCCGTGAGCTTTTCCTTCAGCCGCAGGAAGGCTTCATACAGATTGCCCGCGCCGGAGCGGCGGATCGCTTCCACATTGAGCTGGAAATCGCCGCGCGGCGCATACAGCGTGACCAGCGCGCGCACTTCGACCCGGTCGCCCTCGCGCGGCATGAAGCCGGCCAGTTGCGCGCGCGAGCGGAACATCACCGCGCGCACCTGTGCCGCGTCATCCTTCAACGTGAAATACCAGTGGCCGGATGCGGCGCGGGTGAAATTCGAGATTTCGCCCGAAATCCAGGTCAGCGGAAAACTGCGTTCGAGCAGGCGCGCAACGGCCTGGTTCAGCTTCGAAACGGGAACAATCGATGCAGATGCCAGCGGAGAGGATGGGTCAGATGCAATCATGCAAAAATTCACTATAACGTGCGGTCAACGGCCAGAACGAGAGGCCGGAATCGGACATGGACAGAACAACGATGGTACGCGCATCGTTCCGGTGCAGGCAAGATGAATGAGAACAATGGCAAGTGCTGCCCAGCGATGCTGGTTGCGGGTTGACCGAAGGGAATTCTGGTTATCTTGCCTGTTAACAAAGCCATCTATCCACAGTTTGGTGAAATTAGTGATTTATGTAATTAATATGTCATTTATGACAAGTGGCTTGTAAGCTGTTGAAAATAATATGGAAAATTATTTCATGCATGTTTCTTCAAAAATGCTTGAGATAGAGTCCATTGCCAAATAGAAAAAAGATTCCGTTTATTCACAAAGTTATCCACAGATTTGTTCTGAATATTCTAAATAACAGGATTGTTGCAATTTGATGAAAAATGCCGGCCGCGATATACAAACAACATACGCCGTCGATATTCTTGACGCAGTGGCATGGATTGGATAGGGTTGTTAGCTGTCATTGACGGCAAGCAACCACTTTGCTGGCTTGCCGCTACGGTTATTACAATAAAAGAAAACATGGATAGCGACCCGAAATTAACGCAGCATGACGAGAATGCAGCGATACTGGCGCACAGATCGCTGGTAATGAACCGGCGGGTTCGACGCTTGTCCAGCTTAATTGCCGAAATCATTCCCATGGGAGCAAGCACCTTGCTGGATGTTGGTGCCGGCAGTGGGGAAATGGCGCTGGCTGTCAGCCGGTTTCGACCTGAATTGGCCGTTTCGGGTGTGGACGTTTTCGTGCGGCCCAAAACCTTCATTCCGGTTGCAGAATACGATGGCACACGGTTGCCTTTTGACGATGATTCGATCGATGTGGTGATGACGGTCGATGTGCTGCATCACTGCGATGATCCGGTGGCAGTGCTGCGGGAATGCGCGCGCGTGGCCAGCAAATGGGTGGTCATCAAGGATCATGTATGCGACAGCGCATATGACCGGGTGATGCTCAGATTCATGGACTGGGTGGGGAACCGGGCGCACGGCGTGGTTTTGCCGTATAACTATCTGTCTTCTTCGGGTTGGGATGCCGCCTTTGAACAAGCTGGATTGCGCAGCGTTCAGCATAGCCGGAAGCTTGCAATCTACCCGATGCCGTTCGACCTCGTTTTTGGTGGAACGCTGCATTGCCTTCACTTACTTGAAAAGAGGTAACGTATGGCAGGGATTCAACTGACCATCCTGATGCCTTGCCTGAATGAAGCGGAAACGCTGGGTATCTGCATCGAAAAGGCTAATCGCTGGATTAAGCAGTCAGGCATAGAGGCGGAAGTGTTGATCGCGGATAACGGTAGCACCGACGGTTCGCAAGACATCGCACGTTCTTTGGGCGCGAGGGTTGTGCCGGTCAAGGAGCGCGGTTACGGCGCGGCACTGTTTCGCGGCAGCGTGGAAGCGGCCGGCAAATGGATCATCATGGGGGATTCGGACGATTCCTACGATTTCAGCCGTCTTGACGCGTTCGTGGAAAAGCTGGGTGAAGGCTATGAATTGGTGATGGGCAACCGGTTTCGCGGCGGTATCGCTCCTGGCGCAATGCCGTGGAAAAACCGCTATATCGGCAATCCGGTGCTGACCTGGATTGGCCGTTTGCTGTTTCACTGCCCGGCACAGGATTTTCATTGCGGCTTGCGCGCCTTCACGAAGGATGCCTTCCTGCGGATGGATTTGCGTACCACCGGCATGGAATACGCATCCGAAATGGTCATCAAGGCCAACCTGTTCGGCATGAAAATCGCCGAAGTGCCGACCACGCTGTCGAAGGATGGGCGCTCACGTCCGCCGCACCTGCGCCCGTGGCGCGATGGCTGGCGTCATTTGCGCTTCATGCTGCTGTTTTGCCCGCGCTGGCTGTTCATCATCCCGGGGCTGGTGCTGTCAGCGGTCAGTCTGGTGGCTTATTTCGCGTTGCTGCTGGGGCCAATCAAGGCCGGCGCGGTTACGTTCGATGTCCATACACTGTTTTTCGCCGGCACCGGGCTGGTGCTTGGCTATCTGGCGGTATCCATTGGCATCGTCATCCAGATGTTCGGCATTCGCGAAGGGCTGCTGCAAAAGTATGCGGTGCTGGAGCGGCTGCGGAAATCGCCGGTGCTGGAACTTGGCGGCGCCAGCGGTTTGCTGCTGGCACTGGCAGGGCTGATACCGGGCTTTCTTGCCCTGTCCGAGTGGGGCGCGGCGGGATTCGGGGCTCTGACCCCGGGTGATCTGCTGCGGCAGATTAGCCTCTCAATGGTGTTGATGCTGGTTGGTGGCATCACGCTGATGACTTCGCTGATTATCGGTTTCCTGACGTTGCCGACCAAGGGCGAGCGCACATGACAATCCGCTGAGGCAGCGAGGCATGTTCAAACGCATTCCAGCGCAATGGCGACGCCTGTTTTTCTATCTGCTGGTTGGCGGTGTAACTTCGCTGGCATACATGGCTGTTGGCATATGGCTGGAAGCAAGCGGCCTGTCTTCTGCCACTAGCGGTTTCATTGCCTTCATGCTGATCGTGCCGCTGGTATATCTCGGGCACCGCTGGCTGACGTTTGAATCCACCGGGTCGCGGCGAGTGGAGTTCCCGCGTTTCATCGCGTCCTCGTTGCTTGGCTTGTTGCTATACACCTTTCTTCCGTGGTTGTTCAATACAGTGCTCGGTTTCATGCCGGTACTGGGGTTTTTCGTCACCTGCGTCATCGTGCCTGTGCTCAACTACACATTGCTTCGGAGATTCGTTTTTACTGGCCGATCATGAACCAGAAGATAGTTGATTGGGCGGTTTATGCCGCCAGCCTCGCGTTTTGCATGGTTTTTACCTGGTATGCCGGGCGTGATTACAACTGGGATCTGTTCAATTACTACCTGTATGCGCCGCATGTTTATCTGAATGGCCAGCTTGGCACGGAATTCATGGGCGCCAGTTTTCAGAGCTACCTGAATCCGCTGCCTTACGTGCCGTTTTATCTGATGGTGAAAGCCGGCTGGCATAGCCTGATAATCGGGTTGCTGCTGGCGGCGTTTCATGCACTGAATTTATTTCTGCTGTGGCCGATCTGCAAGCGCATGATGAATGCAGCCGAAGGCGCGCCGCGCAGCCGGTATTTTCTGGCGCTGCTTTGCCTGCTGTTGAGTGTGGCCAACACGTTATTTCTGGTCGAAGTCGGATCAACCTATGTCGATGTCAGCACGTCGGTATTTGTGCTGGCTGGTGTGCTGCTGCTGATAATGGGAACAGATGAACCCGCACGCCTGATGCGCTATGCGCTCGCCGGTGGTGTTCTGCTGGGAATAGGCGCTGGGCTGAAATTGACGAATGCGCCGTTCGCAGTGGCTGCCTGCGTGTTTGGTTTTTTGCCTGGAATGCAATGGATGCGCCGCTTCCGTTTCTTCGTCAGCCTCATTGTGGGCGGCATCGCTGGCGGTTTGCTGGCAACAGGTCACTGGTGCTGGTTGTTGTACCGCGAATTCGGCAACCCGATTTTTCCGTTTTTCAATGGCGTGTTCCGCTCGCCGGATTTTATTTCGGTGTCGCACCGCCATGAGCGCTTTTTGCCGGAATCGCTGGGCGACGCATTAACACTGCCATTTCGCATTATCGAAACTTACAGTTGGATTTATACGGAACTGTCTGCTCCGGAGATGCGCTTCGCCATATTTTTTGGTGTTGGCGCATTGCTGGTATTGCTTGTGTCGCTGAAAAAATGGTGGCCAGCATTGAGAGAGAGGTTAGATGCCGTTGGGTTTACCGCCAGCCAGATGGCATTCGTGGCCTATATCGCTGTCGGCTGGCTGATCTGGATGGTGATGTTTTCGAATGGTCGTTATCTGATGCCGTTGACCCTGCTGATTGGCGTCGGGTGCGGTGCCGTTCTCAACCGCTTGCTGCCGCAGCGCCTTGCGATGCTGACGCTGGTGTTGCTGATTGGACTCCAATTGGTGCAATTTCATTACACGGGGCGCACACGCTTCAGCGTGGCGCGCCCATGGAACGGTGCCTGGTTCGAACTGGAGATTCCGGCAAAGCTGAAAAATGAACCGCATCTGTCGCTCAGCATGGGGGTCCAACCGGATGCGTTTCTGGTCGCGTTTTATCATCCGGATTCGCGTTTTGTGAATATCGTCGGGCAGTATTCGCTGGATTTGGATGCCTCTGGTGGACAGCGCTTGCGTCGGCTGCTGGAGGAATACCGTGGTCGGACAAGGGTGGTGTTTGAGAATGAAATGGTGTCCGGTGAAATAAGCGAGAAATATCAAGCCATGCGCAACATGCAGTTAAATCGTTTTGGCTTGCGCCTTGATGAAACGGATTGCATTTCATTTGTGCATACCGGCGTGCCGATGGATCTGCCGCCAGGCAATGTCTCGGGTCGGCCGCTGACGGATGCGGAGCGCTCGGTCAAGATTGTTTCCTGCGGCGTCAAACCTGTATCGGTCGATCAGGCGATCGAACGCGATCGGATACATGCTGCCATGACCATGGACAAAGTGCAGCAAGCCTGCCCGTCAAGGTTCACGGCAACCAGTCCGGTGGTGTTTCGAGACCGACATGCTTGGGCACGTTTTGATTTGAACACCGAGATTTGGCTGCGCGTGGATCGGGAATATATTTATGCGCAATTTTCAGGAAAACCGGGATACGTTATTGCTTCGCGGGATGCCTTCGAGCGAGGCGAGGCCGGGATCGATTGCTTGTCGCTGTACAAGTCCTGGCAAGGGTCTTCACAGTAGAATCCACTGATGATTTGTATATTCTTCGCGCAGATAGACAATGAACAAGAAAATTCTTGATGGGGTGGTTTATACCGCAAGTCTGGCATTGTGCCTGGCGTTATCGTGGTATGCCGGCGCGGATTACAACTGGGATTTGCGCAATTACTACCTGTATGGGCCGCATGCATACCTGAATGGCCTGATTGGCAAGGATTTCATGGCAGGCAGTTTCCAGAGTTATTTGAATCCCCTGCCTTATGTGCCGTTTTACTTGATGGTGAAAGCGGGTTGGCATAGTCTGGTCATCGGCTCTGTGCTGGCGACATTTCACGCGCTAAACCTGTTTTTTCTTTGGGCCATATGCAAGCGAGTCATGCATGTGCCCAATGACTCGCCGCTGGGGCGCTGGGTGTTGGCGTTGTTGTGTCTGTTGCTGGGAACATTCAGCGTACTGTTCCTGATGGAGCTTGGCGCGTCATATGCCGATATCAGTTTGTCGGTGTTCGTGCTGGCGGCGGTGCTGTTACTGCTCAAGGGGGGGGATGAACCGGAAAGGCTGCTCCTTTACACTTTTGTCGCGGGTATTTTGCTGGGCGCCGCGACCGGCATGAAACTGACGAATGCGCCATTCGCACTGGCTGCATGTGTTTTCGGTTTTCTGCCGGGTTTGCATTTGCAGCGGCGGGTGAAATTTTTCGCGGTACTGGGTGCCAGTGGCCTTATCGGTGGGCTGCTGACGGCGGGGCACTGGTGCTGGATCTTGTACCGGGAATTCGGCAATCCGTTTTTCCCGCTCTTGAACAAAGTATTCCGTTCGCCGGATTTCATTGCGGCGAATCATCAGCATGCGAGGTTTTTGCCAGAATCGCTGACAGACGTGATGACACTGCCATTCCGGATGGTTGATCCGGTTGCCTGGGTGTATGCGGAAATCATTGCGCCGGATATGCGCTTTGCCGTGTTTTTCGCCGCGTGTGCGTCGCTGGTGCTTGTTGCGGTGCTAAAACATGTGTCGGTCGTGCATGAATGGCTGGGGGCGAAGGCGTTGTCGGGGAGCCAGACGGTATTTGTGGCATATATTGCCGTCGGTTGGCTGCTCTGGGCGCTGGTATCCTCAAACGGGCGTTACCTGATTCCATTGCTATTGCTGATTGGGCCGGGGTGCGGCGTCTTGCTGTGGCGTCTGCTGCCATTGCGATATGTGAAACTGATCTTGGTGCTGCTGCTGGCCGTGCAGATGGTGCAAGTCTATTACGCCGGCAAGCGTCGTTTCAATGTGGCGCTGGATTGGGACGGCCCATGGTTCAAGCTGATTATCCCGCAGAAACTGACAGCCGAACCACATCTTTCGCTCAGCATGAATGTGTTGAGCAATGCCTTTCTGGCGGTGTTTTACCATTCCGATTCGCGTTTCGTGAACATTGTCGGGCAAAACTCGCTCTCGCTAACCACGCCTGGCGGCCAACGGCTGCAGCGTTTGCTGGACGAATATCGAGGCAGGACACGGGTAATTTTTGAATATGAGTTGCCGATTGGCTCGTCGGACAATTTGCGGAAAATTTATTATGGCATGCGCAACAAGCAATTAAACCAGTTCGGCTTGCGCATTGATGAAACGGATTGCCTGCCGATCGAACACCGGCCTTTGCTGAATGTGCATTTCGCCTCAGGCGTGCAGCCAGAACAGGTTCCGGAATCCGAGCTCTATGAAAAGATCATGTCCTGTGGTTTGAAGCCAGCGTCGATTGACCCCGAAATTGAGCGCGCGCGCACTCGCGCAGCAGCCATTCTGGACAAGGTGCAGCAAACATGTCCGGCAAAATTTGCCGCGACCAGCCCCGCTGTCTTTCGCAGCAATAATGCTTGGGAACGCAGCGACATGAATACGGACCTGTGGATTGGCATTGATGACGAAGATCACATCGTGCTGAAGCGTCCGCGCAGTCCTGTACGGGTTCTTGGCACTGTGTCGGCGTTTGAACGCGGTGAAGTTAAACTGGATTGCGGGCAGATGGCGTGGCAGCGCTGAGCGCTTGGATTGGGAGCAGACGAAATAAAAAAACCCCGCATGTGCGGGGTTTTTTTTATCCAGCTCAGGTTTGGCGATTATTTGCACGAACCAGGCAGGTATTTGGTCGGCATTGCAGTGCCAGTCGTTCCCGGGGTGCACTTCCAGCCAGCGATCTGAGTGCCGACGCTGGTATTGGTCAGTGCGGAGGTCAGGGCCGTATCCAAGTACGGGGTCAGCGTGATGGTTGCGCTGCGTGCATCGGACGGCAGCGAAGTGTCGGCAGTGGTGGTGACCGTGATCACGCCAGCATTAGTCGTGTCGACTGAGAGAACATATTTGGTGCCGGACGTGGAAGCGACTTCGCAACCCCAGGAGCCAGCAGCCGGCAGAGTGGAGTTCTGTGTGGACTGGACGGTCTCGGTGATGCTGGTACGGCAGGCAGATGCCGCCAGTACGACTTCCGAAATCTTCGCGCGAGTGGTGTAGTTCTGGTACTGCGGCAGCGCCACAGCGGCCAGAATACCGATGATCGCAACCACGATCATCAATTCGATCAGCGTGAAGCCGCGCTGGACGGCGTGTTTCATTTGACGTGCTTTCATGTTGCTCTCCTATCGGTAGGTATACAGCAGAGGATCTGCTCGATGCCTGTTACGCACAATTCATGCCATTTCAATTTCAGGCCTTTGGCGAGGTAAAACGGCAGATTGTTGACGTTTTTTGGCTATCAGAACAGTCCGGTTGACGAAATTTGTCACCAATTGTTGGCAGCCGCCTGAGCTGAAACAGCGAAATGCCATGCATGGCCATTGAGCATCGGCTGACAATATGAGCATAATGCGTGATGCATGAAAATGTGATGGCGGGTCGCGTTCTTGTGCGTAAAGTCAAACAAGCGTTGTTTCCTTGCAAATGGCGGGAACTATTCGTGAATGGCTCCGGTTTGTGCCAGAATGGCGCGCATTGATGCCCGTGGAGTGGCGGGCGCTTACGGGAATGCCATGTCAAACACCATACTCGTGACCGGCGCGGCCGGTTACATCGGTTCGCACACTTGCGTCGAGTTGCTGCAAGCCGGTTTCAGCGTGCTGGCGCTCGATAATCTGAGCAACAGTTCGCCTGTGGCCATCGAGCGCGTGGAACAAATCACGGGCCACAGTGCGCCCTTCATCGAAGCCGACGTGCGCGACCGCGCCGCGCTGGATGCGGTGCTGCGCCAGCATCGGGTCGATGCGGTGATCCATTTCGCCGGGCTGAAAGCGGTGGGCGAATCGGTGGCGAAGCCGCTGCTGTATTTCGATAACAACATTGGCGGCACGCAGACCTTGTTGCAGGCGCTGGCCGATGCCGGCGTGCGCCGTTTCGTTTTCAGTTCGTCGGCCACCGTGTATGGCGATCCGGCCACCGTGCCGGTGGCGGAAAACGCGCCGCTGTCGGCGGCCAGCCCGTATGGCCGGACGAAACTGGTGATCGAGCAGATGCTGGGCGATCTGGTGCGCAGCGATGCCAGTTGGCAATGCGCGATTTTGCGCTATTTCAACCCGGTCGGCGCGCATCCGAGCGGCCTGATTGGCGAACACCCGAAGGGCGTGCCGAACAACCTGATGCCATACATCGCGCAGGTGGCGGTCGGCCGGCGCGAACGGCTGCAAGTGTACGGCAACGATTATCCGACGCCGGATGGCACTGGCGTGCGTGATTACATCCACGTGATGGATCTGGCGCGCGGCCATGTGGCGGCGCTGGAGCGCCTGTTCGCGCAGCCGGCGGGGTTTACCGTGAATCTCGGTTCGGGCCGCGGGCACAGCGTGCTGGAAGTTTTGCGCGCGTTTGAGGTTGCGTGCGGCCGGACGATTCCGCATCAAATCACGCCGCGCCGCGCCGGCGACGTGCCAGCTTGCTACGCCGATCCGGCGCTGGCGGAAAAGCTGCTTGGCTGGCGCACCGAAAAGACGCTGGACGACATGTGCCGCGATGCCTGGCGCTGGCAGAGCACGAATCCGGATGGATATTGATGATGCCAGCGGTTCTGGCCTGGTTTGGTCATTCCGGAATCGGTTCAAAATAGGCTATGCGTATTTGACTTGAGACCTTTCAGATAGGACGACGCACGTTCTCGCTCGTAGTGCTTGCGCTGGGGCGACGATAGTGATTTGTCCCCGCAGCCATTCAACAACCGGTTGCGGCATGGACACAAAATGAGTGGGGTATATAGCCAAAACATGCCGCTTGGCCACAGTTTTGCTGGCTGTTTTTAAATACTGGCGGGAGTATATTTTTTGGCCTAACTGACTGGAAATGGCGTGTGAGTCAGTTATTTTGGCCTTGTTGAACGAAATTGCCAGCGGGGTGCAGTCATTTTTGCCCCCGCCGGCAGTTCGGGCGAAACGCGCCGCTGGCGGCGCGTGGCATCACTCTTTCGCCGTGGCTTTCTTTGCAGCTGGTTTTTTGGTCGCAGCGGTTTTCTTCGCTGTGGTTTTTTTCGCCGTGGCGCTGGCAGATTTCGTAGCCGGTTTGGCGGCTGTTGCCTTGGTGGCGGTTTTGGCCGCCGTCTTGCGCGCAGGCTTCACCGCCGTTTCTGCCACTGTGTCTGCCGCGTCTTCGGCTTTAGCTGCCGCTTTGCTTCCTGCTTTGGTCGCAGCCTTCGCTCCTGCCTTGCGTTCCTCGAATTCGAATCCGACCTTGCCGTCCTTGCCGCGCACGAGGAAGGCCTTGAACGGGCGGCGCGTGCGTTGCGAGATGAAGCCTGGCAGCAGGTCGGTCTTGCCTTCGTTGAGCAGTTTGGCCATCTGCGCCGGCAGGATTTCCTGCTGCAGGATGATGCGGCCGCTGCGGAAGTCGCAGCCTTTCGGTTTGGCCACCGTTTTTTCGCATACGTAGGCCAGCCCCATTTCATACACGTTGGCGCCGCATTTCGGGCAGGCGCCAAGCGGCGTCTGGGTGCTGAAATCGACCGGCTCGCCGCCGTCTTCGTCTTCCTGCGGCTGGCCGAAATCGAATTCGAGCTTGTAGTTGTTTTGTTCTTCGTCGCGCACGATCTTCAGGATGGCGGCGAACGGCCGGCCCATTTTCGAACGGAAGCCCTGCAATGGGCCGATGGTGCGATCTTTCAGCAGTTGCTCCACTTCGGCAATCTCGAACTGGCGGCTGCCGGGAATCTTGCTGATCGAAAATTCGCATTGGGTGCAGGCGAAGCGGCGGTAGTTTTCCTTCACCACGCCGCCGCAGTTCGGGCAGGGCGTGGCCAGCGTGGCGTAATCGCCCGGCACTGTGTCTTCGTCGTATTCCTTCGCGCGCTTGACGATCACCTGCGCCATCTGCGCGATTTCACGCATGAATTCGTCGCGGCTGATCTGGCCTTTTTCCATCTGCGACAGCTTGTACTCCCATTCTCCGGTCAGCTCCGGCAGCGTGAGTTCATCCACGCCCAGACCGTGCAGCAGCGTCATCAACTGGAATGCCTTCGCGGTCGGCTGGATTTCGCGCCCTTCGCGCAGCAGGTATTTTTCTGTCAGCAAGCCTTCGATGATCGCGGCGCGGGTGGCTGGCGTGCCCAGCCCCTTGCCGGCCATCGCTTCACGCAATTCGTCTTCTTCCACCTGCTTGCCCGCGCCTTCCATCGCGGTCAGCAGCGTGGCTTCGGTGTAGCGCGCCGGCGGGCGGGTGGCGAGCGCGTTCGCGTTCACCTTGTCGGTCAGCACTTTTTCATCCTTTGCCACCGGCGCGAGGATGCCGCCGCTGCCTTCCGCGTCCTTGTCGAGCGCTTCCTTGCCGTAGATCGCCAGCCAGCCGGGGTTGGTCATCACCCGGCCTTCGCTCTTGAACTGGTGGCCGGAGACTTCGGTGATCCGGGTCGTGACCTGGAATTCGGCCGCGGGGAAAAACACCGCCATGAAGCGGCGCGTGACCAGATCGTACAGCCGCTGTTCGGCTTCGGACAGGTTCTTCGGCGCCTGCGTGGTCGGGATGATGGCGAAGTGATCGGAAATCTTGCTGTTGTCGAACACGCGCTTGTTCGGTTTCAGCCATTGCTTGTTCAGGATCTGCGCCGCAAATGGCTGGTAGTTGTTGCTTTCCTTCAGCGCTTCCAGCGTTTCGCGCGCGGTCGCGAGGTAGTCTTCCGGCAGGTGGCGCGAATCGGTACGCGGGTAAGTCAGCACCTTGTGCCGCTCGTACAGCGCCTGCGCAATCGCGAGCGTGTTCTTGGCCGAAAAGCCGAAGCGCGAGTTCGCTTCGCGCTGCAAGCTGGTGAGGTCGAACAGCGCCGGCGACATCGACGTGGTCGGGCGCGATTCCTCGCTGACGGCGCCGGGCTTGCCGCGGCAGGCGGTGGCGATGGTGTCGGCCGCCGTCTTGCTCCACAGCCGCTCGGCGCGTCTTTCGCTGTCGGCATTGTCTTTCTTGAATTTGGGATCGAACCAGCGGCCTTCATACACGCCGCCGGCGCAGACGAATTCGGCTTTGACTTCCCAGTAGTCGCGCGAGATGAAGCGCTTGATGGCTTCTTCGCGCTCGACCACGATCGACAGCGTTGGCGTCTGCACCCGACCGACGGTGGTCAGGTAAAAGCCGCCTTCCTTCGAGTTGAACGCAGTCATCGCGCGCGTGCCGTTGATGCCGATCAGCCAGTCCGCTTCCGAGCGGCAGCGCGCGGCATCGGCCAGCGGCAGCATCTCTTCGTCCGAACGCAGCTTGGTGAAACCGTCGCGGATCGCGCCCGGCGTCATCGATTGCAGCCACAGCCGCTTGATCGGCTGCTTCGCCTTCGCGTGCTGCGCGATCAGGCGGAAAATCAGCTCGCCTTCGCGCCCGGCGTCGCAGGCGTTGATGATTTCGGACACATCCTTGCGCTTGATCAGCTTGTTTAACAGCTTCAGCCGCGATTCGGTTTTCTGGATCGGGTTCAGCGCAAAGTGCGGCGGAATGGTGGGCAGGTGGGTGAAAGTCCACTTGCCGCGCTTGACTTCATATTCTTCCGGCGCGGCAATCTCGACCAGATGGCCGACCGCCGACGACAATATATATTGGTCCGACTCGAAATAATCATCATGCTTGGTGAAGCCGCCGAGCGATTTGGCGATGTCGTTCGCGACCGATGGTTTTTCAGCGATGATGAGAGTTTTCGACATATTCAGTTTCCGTGCGGCCTGTCGGGCAGCGACGTTTTATGGGCAAAATTGCGGATAGTGTAATCAAATTCGCGCCGCGTGCAAGCGGCCTGTGCAAAGCGCTGTTGCGCAAACGCAAGAAAATGGGGGCGAGAACGGGCAGGAACAAGCAGAAACAGGCTAGTGCGGCAGGCGCGGTTCGTCGCCGTCATCGTCCGGAAACAGCGCGTCGAGCAGCAGCGCATCCGGGTCGTCGCCCTGGCTCCACAGCACCATCAGCACGACGATGCGCAATTTTTCCAGCGTCAGTGGCGATTCCTGTGTCGCCAGCGCGCGCTCGATGGCGATTTCGCGTTCGATCGGCTTGAGCACGCCCGAATTGACCAACGACTCGATGAAGCCAATCGCCTCGACGCCGAGCGCAGTATATTCCTGCGGCGCATAGACGCGATGCGCATTGGCCGGAAACGCGCGTTCATCCGACTTGCTGCTGGAAAACCCTTGCGTCCGCGCAGCCAGATCGGTCAGCCAGGCCAGCGCCTCCCGGATCTCCGCTTCCTTGAAGCCGATTTCGGACAGCGATTTGGCCAGCTCCACCGGATCCGGGCAGACTTCCGGGTGGTGATAATTCTCGTAAAGATAGACTAGGACATCAAACATGGTTGCTACTGTACAGGGATGTTGCCGCCAGTTCAAGCCGGGCTTGCGCCGCCCGAGGGGCGAAATTCCAGCTTTTCATGGGGGTATGTGGTAAAAAGTTCGCTTTGTGCCAATTTTTTCTAGGCATTTTTAAAATACACCATGGAGTATTATTTTGCGCTGGCGGCTGGCAACGGCAGCGGTGCGCGAACGGCCCGGAGCCGCTGGAGCTGTTTCTTGAACCCTGTGTGCGTCTATCCGGCCAGCCGGCGGTAACTGCCGTCGGGCAAGCGCTCAATCCGGCCTTCGAGTTCGAGCATCAGCAAGAGCGCGGCCAGCGCCGCCGCGTCCAGCCCGGTGCGTTCGGCCAGCTGGTCGGCCGATGCGGCATCGAAGCCGATCGCGGCCAGCAGGTGCGCGGCTGGTGCATCGGCCGGTACTTCAGCTGGTGCGGCGGCGGATGTGGCTGTTGAGGCATTCGCCGGCGCGGGCAGTAGCCGTAGTTCTTCCAGCACGTCCTGCGCCGATTCGACCAGTTTCGCCCCCTGCTTGATCAGCTGGTGGCACCCCTTGGCCAGCGGCGAATGGATCGAACCCGGAATCGCGAACACTTCGCGCCCCTGTTCGGCCGCCATGCGGGCGGTGATCAGCGAGCCGGATTGCGCCGCCGCTTCGACCACCAGCACGCCTTTGGCCATTCCGCTGATGATGCGGTTGCGGCGCGGGAAGTTGGCCGCCACCGCCGGCGTGCCGAGCGGGCATTCACTGACGATGCAGCCGCCATCGAACGCGATCCGGTGCGCCAGTTCTCTGTTCCTGGCCGGGTAGACGATGTCGGCCCCGGTGCCGATGACCGCGATGGTCGAGCCTGCACCATCCAGCCCGCCTCGGTGCGCGGCGGCGTCGATGCCGAGCGCCAGCCCGGATGCAATCGCCAGCCCGGCATGGCTCATTGCGCGGGCGAAGTGTTCGGCGTTTTTCACGCCCTGCGCGCTCGCCTGCCGGCTGCCGACGATCGCCAGCGACGGCGCGTTCAGCAGTTCGGCCCGGCCTTTTGCGTACAGCAACAGCGGCGGGTCGGGAATGTCGAGCAGCGCTTTGGGGTAATAGTCGTCGGCCAGCGTCAGCAGCCGGTTTTCCGGCTGCGCTGCCCATTCGAGCGTGCGCTCGATTTGCTGCTGCATCCCGGCCGCAGGTGGCGATTTGAGTGCCTGCGCGATGCGTTCCGGCACGACTTTGCATAGCGCGGCATGCGAGGCCGCGAAAATGTTTTCCGGCAGGCCGAACGCGGCCAGCAGTTTCCTGGCCGTCGCCGGACCGACGCCTTCGGTCTGCTCCAGCCGCAGCCAGGCCGTCAGTTCGTCAGCCGGCGCGCTCGGGGTCACCGTTATTCCGGCGTGCGCGCGGTGTCGCCGACCTGAACCGAATCGGTGACTTCCATGATCAGCGCGTAGGACACATGGTCGAATACGCGGAACACGAACAGCGTGCCGTATTTTTCATCCGGCAGCTTGACCTTGCGCTGGCTGTCGGTGCGGTCGGCAATCGTTTCGCCGGTGCGGTACAGCGTCAGCACGGTGCCGACGTCGATATCGGCATTCTTGCCCTTGTTGAGTGCCACCGTCTGGTTCTGGCCGGCATGGGTCACGCCGCCGTAAATCGATACCACGCGGGTTTCCAGTTCGCTTTCCGGCGGATGCGGCACATAGTTGATGGTTTCGGTTGGCGGCATCGGTTGCAGCCGGTCGCCAACGCCCATTTCCTGCAGCGCTTCGGTCACGGCGAACGCATGGGCTTCATTGTTCGCCTGCGCTTCGCGCGCTAGTTTGATCGTGCCCAGATGCACTGCTTCATAGCCGATGACTTTCTTGTCCACCGGATCCTTCAGCGCCACGCCGGGGCGGAATACCTGGAATACTTCATGCCCGCCCAAATCGCCACGCACATACACGCGATCGCCCTTGCCGGTATAGACACGGCCTTCCTGCGTGGCGACGATGCGCGGCGCGCCGTTCAATTCCTTTTCATCGACAATCAGCGGCTTCGTCAGGAACGGTTCAATTATCTTCGCCGGGATCGATGGCACCGCATCCTTGTCCAGCGGCGAGGTGCGGATGCGCGGTGACAGGCGCACGTCCTGCGGTTCGCGCGGAGCGCTCGAACCGGCTGGCGTGCCCAGACGTAGGCGGCCGGCGGCGCGGTCGAGATAGACGATCTGGCCCGGATAGATCCAGTGCGGATTCCTGATTTGCGCTTTGTTCATGCCCCACACCTGCGGCCAGCACCACGGATGCTCAAGGAATTTGCCGGAAATGCCCCACAGCGTGTCGCCCTTGACCACGGTGTGCTTGTCGGGCGCATTCTGCAGAAATTCGCACTTGCCCTTGCCGGCTGCAAGCGCGGAAGGCGCAAACAACAGCGCGAACGAGGTAGCAAGAGCGGGAATCAAGGCGGCTGTGCTAAACTTTTTCATGGTCGTTCCAATGAATGCGGCATCGCGTAAGCGACAGCGCGGATTGAGTGCGCAAGACCTGAT